>JBBSQL010000042.1:0-24435 GCA_038257845.1 Chitinophagales bacterium | reverse complement strand
CTTTTATTTCAATCGTTTTGAAAGTATTGGTTTGATAACTGGTCGTATCAAAAATGGTTATAACGGGCGACCATTCCTTTGAAAAAAGAATGGTTGTATTTCCAAAAAGCAGTTGGGTTTTACCTTTATCTTCAAAGTTGATTTCTTCCGCAGACTCCGCCTCCGACAGGCGTATAATAAATCCGGTTGCGCCCGATTCCGAAACATTTTTTGCGCCGTTGCCTTTAATAATTTTTTTTTGAACAAATGAAATAGTTCCTTTTTGTTTATCAATTGGCAAGATGCCGTTGATGCTGAAAATTGTTCCATCAGCTTGCGTAAGCTGAGCCTCAAATTTACCCTTATGATTTGTTATTCCCTTTAAATCCTGCAAAACAATTTCATCTTTTTCGCCAATGTTAATATTTCCAATTATTATTCCCTCTGCATTCACTTCAAAATCCGACTTCATTTTTTCTGCGCCAAAGATTGATAAAGACATAGCGTGATATTTCCCCTGGTATTTGGAAACCTGGGAAAATGAAAGAGCTGGAAATAATAATATTATAAAAATGGAGATAATTTTTTTCATAATTTTCATTTGTTAGTTAACACTAATTTATTCATAAAAATAAGGTAAATAAGCCGTATTATTCTTACTAAAATGTTCTGACTTGTCAAGGAAATATAACAGGCAATAATGATTCAAAATTTGGTTATATTTGAACTATGGAAAAAGAACTTAAAATAGTAAGTTTAAAAGACAAAAGCAACGAGTTCGAATTTTGGAATTCAAAAAGTGAAATTGAGAGACTTCAAGCTATTGAAACATTGCGGCAACAATACATAAATTATAAAAAAGATGCTCAGTCAAGACTTCAGAGAGTTTATAGAATTATTAATCAAAAACAAGGCTGAATATTTAATAGTTGGAGGTTATGCTGTCGGTATCCACGGCCATCCTCGTTATACCGGCGATCTTGATATTTGGCTGAATCCTACTTTACAAAATGCAGCACAAATATTAAAATCTATAAACGAATTTGGATTTTCTTCTTTCAAACTCACCATAGAAGATCTCACAAAGCCAGGAAATGTAATCCAACTGGGCCATCCTCCATTCCGGATTGACCTATTGACAGAAATTGATGGGGTTACTTTCGAAGAATGTTTTATAAATCGAAAAGAAGTAAAAATTGAAGATATTAAAGTCAATTTTATTGGTTATAATGATTTATTGAAAAATAAAAAAGAGACTGGTCGTCCCAGAGATATTGATGACATTGATAATCTAAAATAGCTGACTACTTACAAAATCGACCTGGCAAAAAAATCAAGCAGTAATTGCTGATATGTATAATCATCTTTGTTTTTTATAAAAACCATTTTTTTCATTAATTGTAATTGACGGGCATTCCGAATGTCCATTGCAAAAGCCCATAAAGCGATATCTTCTAAAATATTTTTTTCAACATCACTTAAAGAACTAATATCAATTTGTACTTTTTTACAAAAATTATTGATCGCCGCTTCCTTTGCCATACTGTAATTATTTTGCCAGGATTTGTGAATGACAGCGAAAATTTTTGTGGTGATCTCTATCACATTCACCGGCATTTTTTTATCCAAAGAAATACCAATATCACTTTCTGTAAAACGCAACAAGGTTTGCTCAGAACTGCGATAATTTTTTCTTGTTTTTATTTTATGAAATTCATTTTCTGCCAATACTTTTAAGTCATGATCAACCGGTTTAAAGCCAAATTTATAATAAAACCAAAACGCGCCACTTTTGATTCCATCAGGATTATCCAGGCCATACTGCGAAGGTTCTATTTCAAAATATGTAATTCCAAAATCTTGTATAAAAACCCGCATCAACTGGCAAAGCAGGTAACCCGATTCACCGCCACGGAATGGATGAAAAATATGTAAACCAATTTTTGCCATAGCGCCAAATGTCCAGATACCACCATAAGAAACGGGAATGCCATTCTTTAAAAAAGTAAAACCAAAATAAGTTTCTAAGGGCAATTGCCTTTCGGGAATCATGGAATAAACTGCAAGAGATAATCCTCTTTCTAAATTATAAAGACGCAAGGTTTCAAGCTGCAAAAATGTAGATGGATCAATTTCCCGCACCATTAATGCCATGGCGTTTTTAATCACTTTATGGA
Organism: Chitinophagales bacterium; assembly: GCA_038257845.1. Classification (GTDB taxonomy): domain Bacteria; phylum Bacteroidota; class Bacteroidia; order Chitinophagales; family Chitinophagaceae; genus JAFDXJ01. The sequence goes on along the minus strand of JBBSQL010000042.1, from coordinate 22,279 downwards.
GATGTTCCTTTTCACTATCCTGCAAAAGATTTACCGGTGGCAGTGGTTCATTGAATAATTGTTCGTGATCAAATTTCTTTAAAAGTTCATGATGGTAATATGGTTGCTTCACAGGCATGCGATTGTAAGCCCGCGAAAATTGACTATTTTTTGGAACGAGTTTTACATACAGGTTCATGCCTTCCATAAAAAACTCTTTTAATAATGGCCGGTCATCCAAATCCTTCAATTGCCCGAGCAGGTAAGGCGCATACTGATCCGGTTTTATGTGCAGCACTTCAAGCAGCTCTTCATTTTTTAAACCTGCAGTTGTTTGAGCTTTTAAAACCGCTGGTAAAGTAATATTTAAAATATTATTGAGCGAAAGCGTGGGATTATAAAATGAATCAAATTCTACTTTTACATCTTTGTGTTGTAAGAGCCAGGCTAAAAAATCCGGAGAAAAACGAGTGATGATATTTGCAAAGGGTAGTCCTTCATTTTCAATAAGTATATCTTTTTTATTTTTATTTTTCCGGGCAAATGCAGTAATGCGTTTCAACTCTTTTTCTGCAAGTGTTTTTGTTTGTCGGTTTGCAGGATAAGCACAGATAAAAATCAGCAGGTCATAATAATGCAGCAATGGTTTGCCACCCTGTAATTTCAAAGCTTGCAATGCTGTGAGGATTGTTGTTTGTTTTAAAACTGATTCCTCATCAAATAGATTGACTAATTTTTTTAAGAAGTTAACATTGGTTGAAAAAGGATTCTTCATAAAAATGGATTTTGTTTGTAGCCGGATAAAATTAGTCAATGTACAGCTAATGTAAACATCCTGGTTTTAAGAATGAACAGGTGATGAAATGGGAGACAGTATCTGGACGTAAGTAAAGTTGTTTCCAAGGTACTAAAAGTGCGGAAAGCTGTCTCCTTTTCTTGCATGGAAATTGATAGAAGTTTTTATTATAATTTTGACAATGATTCCGCGTAAATGGAATCCTGAAATTCCGGCGTCTGCAGAAAACCATAAAACGCTGCTTGAAGCTTATATGATAAAATACGAACTATCAAATACTCAAAGAAAATATTTCGGGCTTGTACCGGTTAGTAAAAGTTGGGATAGAGAAATATTTAATGAAAACATATTTATTTATTTTAACCAAAACGAAATAGTAAAAATCTTAGATTACAGTTATGGCTATCTTGAATATGATACAAACATTCACACGGTTCAAAGAAGTTTTATTTCGGGAAGAACAGTAAAAGGCAGAAATCAAAAATTAACCATTCCGAAACTTCTAAAAATTAAAGGTTGCGGTACTCAATTCTCAATTTCTTTTAAAGGTGGTGGTATTACTGTTTATGACAACAAGCGGAATATATTTTTTATAAAAAGCTATTTTGAAGATGGGCAAATAAAAGATATTGAAGAAGCTAAGAATTGGATAAATAAGTTCATTCAAAATGCCTTACCTAACTATTTCAAATGGCTAGAAAAACAATTGGCTGAGAGAAGAAAAATACAGCATGCAAAATCCGGCGATATTATCGCATTCAATATCGGACAAAATGAATATGGCTTTGCAAGAATTCTCAAAGGTTTAAAGGGCCTGGATGTTTCTAATACTATGTCAGATATATTTATTCATCCACGTTCTCTTACAGTTGCCACTTACGCTTTCACATCCGAAAATTTATTTATTGATATAGATAAATTAATTTCAAAGAAAACCTTGCCTTCAATTTATGTTCTTGACAATGAAATTTATTATAGCCAATTCCCAATTATAGCCCACAGGCCGTTATGCCAAAAAGAATTAGATATTCCACTACCTATAGAAAATTCAACAGCAGCTACAATTTTTTATACTAAGACAGACATTCATAATTTCATTAAGGACAATAATTTTTCAAACAGCCTGTAATGAAAAAAGTTATTATGAAGGAAATGGTATGGAAAAATATTTATTGACGTTTTATAAAATAACTATTAAAAAATCTCTGATACAACATCAGTTTTTCAACTGGCTGTACTTTAAAAGAAAAATAAAAAACACCCAATAAATCCTATTGCATATAATCTGCCTGCCGTATCAGCATAGCACGATATTTATTTAAGATGCTGTTTTTAGTTACAAAACCGAGATAAGTACCATTGTTATTAATCACGGGAAGGATACGCAAATCCTGGCTATCCATTACCTGCATAACGTCGCTCATAGGTGCATTTAGTTTGATTGCTTTTTGTGCAGGTTGCGCTACATCTTTTATGAGCCGGTTGCGGTCTTCTTCGTTTGTACTTATAAGAAGTTCAAGAATCGTATCACTGTAAATAAGTCCCGTCAATACGCCATCTTTATCCACTACCGGGAATATGTTTCTGTGTGAATGTATGATGTCATTACTCCTGCTTTTCGGCGTGTCGTCAGGTCGCAGTATTACAAAATCTTTTTCTAAGAGGTATTTTAGTTTGATGCTTCTTAATACACTATTGTCTTTGTTTTCATGCGATAATAAATTGCCCTGTTCCGCAAGGCCTTTTGTATAAATTGAATATTTTAAAATTCCTTTATTAATAAAATAAGAGATCGCCGATACGATCATGAGCGGCACCATCAATACATAACCGCCGGTGATTTCTGCTGCCAGAAAAATGCCGGTGAGTGGCGCATGCATTACACCACTTACAGAAGCGGCCATTCCGGCGATGATAAAATTGGTAACGTTTAAATGCACCATGCCTGTTAGATTAAGACCGAATGCGAAAACGAAACCAAATAAACCACCGACTACTACTGTGGGACCAAACATTCCGCCGTTACCGCCACTGGCCATAGTAATAACGCTGGCAAAAGTTTTACCTACCAGGGATAATGCGCCAAATAAAACCAACGCCCAGGCAATGTTTTGATATTGACTAAAAAGACTGTTTGCTAAAAGCGTTTGATAGTCGCCATTCAGCAATTTTTGAATAGTGATATAACCTTCGCCGTAGAGTGCCGGAAGCAGCGCGATCATAATACCTAATGTGATACCACCGATCCAGACTTTATTGTAGCGGTTTTTTATTTTATCAAAAGTCTTAAAAATTTTGCTGTTTAGTTTGCTGTAAAAAACAGAATACAAACCAATCAGAATTCCAAGCGCGATATAATACCAGAATGCATCTACCATCCAGTCTTTTGTAACGAGTGCAAAAAGCGGTTCATTATAAATGAGTTTGGAAATTACAGAAGCCAGCGCCGAAGCCAGTAATAATGGAATGACAGCCGGGATAGAAAATTCAGGAAGTATAACTTCAATCGCGAAGATCATTCCTGCAATAGGACTATTAAATGCGCCGGCAATTCCTGCCGCGGCGCCACAAGCAAGGAGTAGCGTGGTTTCCCTGTAATTGAGTCCGAAAAGCCGGCCGATGTTTGAGCCGATGGCCGAGCCACTGGCAACTGCCGGAGCTTCCAAACCTGCAGAGCCACCAAGTCCAACGGTTAGGGCGCTGGAAATTACCTGGCTGTAAATGTTATGAAAATCCAGTTTGCTGGAATTGCGGGAAATATTGTAAAGAATAGCCGGAATACCATGTTGAAATTTACTGCGGCGAATAAAAGTGCGGATATAAATAATGGTTAAGAAAATACCGATAAGCGGAAAAAAAAGATAGAGATAATATTTGTATTCCCAATGAAAATCGTTTTGAAGAAAATTGGCAATAAGGTGTGTAAGTTGTTTTAATAAGGAAGAAGCAATACCACCCAGGACGCCTACTACGGCCGCTGCCATGATCAGGAAATTTGTTTTAGAAATTCTTCTTTTGCGCCAGTCATTAATGATGGCAAGGTATCTGATCAGGAGCTTTTTATAAGGTTTAAAATTCAAAAAAAGATTTTGGTTTTGTTTGTACGAAGGTAACAACAAAGAAATATTCGTTTATTTAAAATTCTTGAGAAGCGATGTAAAATTATGACCATTCTAAAAATAAATATTAATAACCCCCTGTACAATTAAATCAGTATTTCAACAATTAATAACCTTCTCAACAGACTTGCCAAAGACCTTTGTGAAAAAAAAGTAAGCTATTTTCTGAAATGTAAAATGAATCCGGGAGTTTGTCAAAAAGTTATTAAGTAACTTTGTTATAAAGAATAAAACTAAATTCTTTTCCGAATTAAATTCCAGGATATTTCGCTTATCCGGCATGCCACTCTGTCAAAAAAACTGATCATGATTTCTCTTTACAATACGGTGAAGAATTTCGGTAACACCAGGGCAGTAGATGATATTTCATTTGATGTGAAGGAAGGTGAAAATATGGTACTTCTGGGTACCAGTGGCTGCGGTAAAACAACGACACTCAGGATGATCAATCGCCTTGTAGAAGTATCATCAGGTTCCATATTTGTCGGTGGAAAAAACATTCATTCCATTTCACCACAAACATTACGAAGAAGTATCGGGTATGTATTACAGCACAATGGCCTCTTTCCGCATTACACCGTGTCCCAGAATATTGCTATTGTACCAAATCTTTTAAAATGGCCCGCATCGAAAATAAATAAAAGGTCTTCAGAATTATTAGAGCAGCTTCATCTCCCCCAGGAATATTTATCGCTTTACCCGGCTCAACTGAGTGGTGGCGAGCAACAGCGTGTGGGCCTTGCAAGAGCGCTGGCCGCTGATCCTCCTTTGTTGTTGATGGATGAACCGTTCGGAGCGCTTGATGCCATCACACGCAGAAATATCACGAGAGAATTTTCTCAGCTTAAAGTACTAAAGAACAAAACGATTGTGTTGGTGACACATGATATAAGAGAAGCGTTTGAAATGGGCGATAAGATTTTGCTCATGGATAAAGGGAAGATCGTGCAGGCAGGCAAACCCATAGAACTTTTGTTCAATCCTGTGAAGCCATTTGTAGTTGATTTTTTTTCTGCACATAGAATGCAACTCGAATTAGAAACAGTTCTTTTAAAAGACGTTTGGAAATATCTCCCCGATAAAAATTCCGATAACAATAATGTAAGTGAAATAGATGAAGCCGGGAGTTTGTGGGAAGCAATAGAACTGCTCAACCTGCGGAAAAATACATTGCTTATTGTCAAAAGGCCATCATCAAATGAAGTTAGATATGCCGGGTACAATTCATTATTTATCGCACTAGACGCATTAAAACAAAACAACCATGAATGAATCAATGCCTTCTCTTTTTGATTTCATTCGCCAGCATTCAGGTAAAATACTTGATCAATTGCTACAGCATATTGGGCTTACTTTTATTTCTTTACTTATAGCCGTAATTATCGGGATCCCTTTGGGAATTATTATTGCAAAAAAGAAAAGCTGGGCTGCACCTGTTCTAGGTATAACAGGAATACTGCAAACTATTCCGAGCATCGCATTACTCGGTTTTATGATTCCATTGCTTGGTATCGGCCCGGTGCCTGCAATTGTCGCTTTGTTATTGTATGCCCTGCTACCAATTGTGCGCAATACCTATACAGGCATTACCGGCGTAGATGCTGCAGTCATTGAATCTGCAAGAGGCATGGGGATGAGCAGTCGCCAAATACTGGGAAAAGTGGAATTACCATTATCCATGCCTGTTATTCTTGCAGGAATCCGCACAGCTACTGTTATCAATGTAGGCGTAGCTACTCTTGCGTCTTATATAGGAGCCGGCGGATTGGGTGAATTTATTTTCGGTGGTATAGCACTAAACAATACCAATATGATTTTAGCGGGTGCAATTCCAGCGGCCCTATTGGCGATTTCTTTTGATTTTATTTTGTCACGGGTTCAAAAAATGAAACTGAAAAAACTGAGGGCAGGGTTTTGGCTTCTTCCTGTTGGTCTTATTCTTCTTTCATCTTTTTATCTGTTGCCCGATTGGTACCGAAGTAAAATGCTAGCGGGTTTTACTCCGGAATTTATGGGGCGGGAAGATGGCTACATCGGATTAACTGATGTTTATCATCTGAACATAAGAACTGTAGTGATTAGTGACGCAGTGATGTATAAAGCTGCCTACGAAAAAAGATTGGATGTAATAAGTGGCTATAGTACCGACGGGCGTTTAAAAGCGTATGAGCTGGTAACTTTAGATGATGACAAGGGAATTTTTCCTCCTTATTATGCAGCACCTGTTATAAGAGAAAATGTTTTAAAAAAGCATCCTGAACTGGAGGATGTGCTTAACCAGCTTTCAGGACACATCAACGATTCTATAATGACAGAATTAAATTATAGAGTTGATTATTTAAAGCAATCCCCGGAGAAAGTAGCAATGGATTTTTTAATGGAACAACGTTTGTACAAAAAACCGCTAAACGGAGATGGAGAGACAATACGCATCGGATCTAAAATTTTTGGTGAACAATATATACTTGCTGCGATGTATGCAATGTTAATTGAAGGAAATACCAATCTTCAAGTGGATACTAAAACAGGATTGGGTGGCACTAAGATTTGTTTTGATGCCTTGACCAATAACCAGATTGATATGTATCCGGAATATACCGGCACAGGGCTTTTGGTGATTTTACAAACTCCTGAAACGATTGTTAAAGATTTTAAAGGGAATAAAGAAAAAATATATGATTATGTGCAACAACAGTTTTATAAAAGGTATAATTTAAAATGGCTGAAGCCTATCGGCTTTAATAACGCGTATGCATTGATGATGCGCAGAGAACAAGCTCAAAGATTGAATATCCGTACTATTTCAGACCTGAATAATTATTTAAACAAAAAGTAAAATGGATCTATTAAAAAAATATAAAGAAATTCGTAAATATTCAGAAGATATTTGCAAGCCACTAAAAACGGAAGATTATGTAGTGCAGCCCATCATAGATGTAAGCCCGCCCAAATGGCATATTGGCCATGTTACCTGGTTTTTTGAAACATTTATTCTAAAGGCATTTGCGAAAAACTATGTGGAATTTAATTCCCAATATAATTATGTCTTTAATAGTTATTATGAAACAGCAGGCACAAGGGTGATCCGCACAGATCGTGGAAACCTGAGCAGGCCTTCCGTTGAAGATATTTATGCGTATAGAAAACATGTGGATGAAGCCATGATCAATTTTTTGCAAAAAAATATACCAAAAGATATAGAAGAAATTCTGATTATTGGATTCAACCATGAGCAGCAACACCAGGAACTTTTAGTGACAGACATCAAATACATTTTAGGAAACAATCCATTATTTCCGGCCTACAAAAATTCAACAGATCAAAAGACAAAAATTAAACCTTCACCAGAGAATGATTTCATTAACATTGACAAAGGTGTTTATGAAATCGGTTTTGAAGGAGATGGATTTTGTTTTGATAATGAATTAAAAAGACATCCAGTTTATCTCGTTGATTTTAAAATAGCAACTGGCCCGGTAACCAACGGGGAGTTCCTTGAATTCATGAATGCAGGCGGGTATAAAGATTTTAATTACTGGCATTCTGATGGGTGGAACTGGGTAAAAACAAAACAGATTGAATCGCCTTTATATTGGCATTTTATAGAAGGCAAATGGTATAATTATACACTTGCCGGCCTGGTACCGGTTGAGATGAACGAGCCGGTATGTCATGTAAGTTTTTATGAAGCCGCAGCGTATGCATCATGGAAGGGAATGCGTTTGCCGACCGAGTTTGAATGGGAGATTGCTGCGAAGCAATTTGATTGGGGAAGAAGGTGGGAATGGACCAATAGCGCTTATCTTCCCTATCCCGGAGTTTCAAAAGCGCCCGGCGCCATCGGTGAATACAATGGTAAATTTATGGTGAATCAAATGGTCTTGCGAGGCGCATCAGATGCGACTGCGCCAAACCATAGCAGAATTACTTACCGCAATTTTTTTCAACCAGATTTACGGTGGCAATACACCGGCATTCGATTAGCACAATAAAAAAGTATGAATAATTTTTTACAGGATGTGCTGAAAGGTTTACAATCTTTGCCCAAATATTTAGACTCGAAATACTTTTATGATAAAAAGGGCGATGAACTATTTCAAAAAATAATGGCAAGTGATGAGTATTATCTTACCGATTGTGAAATGGAAATACTTTCTACACAAACTGCTGAAATAGCCGATGCTGTTTTGAATGGAAACAAACAATTGGATGTGATAGAATTTGGTGCGGGTGATGCTACCAAGTCCTCATACCTGCTGAAAGAGTTATTGAAAAGAAAAGCAATTGCCACTTATTTCCCGATAGATATTTCTGAGAATATTATTGAATTCCTCAAAAAGACTTTGCCACCTGTTTTGCCCGGGCTAAACATACACGGCCTCAATGGTGAATATTTCAGCATGCTGTCCGAAGCAAATAAAATTTCAAACAATAGGAAACTGGTATTGTTTTTAGGCGCCAACATTGGCAATTTTAAATTCAATGAGATGCCGCAATTTTGTCGCAGTTTGTACAACGAACTTTCAGAAGGGGATCTTGTAGTAATAGGGTTTGATCTTATAAAGCATCCCAGGAAAATCCGCGACGCTTATGACGATGCACAAGGCATTACCCACCAGTTTAACCTGAACCTGCTAAGTCGCATTAATAAAGAGTTAAACGCAGATTTCGATATAAAAAAATTTGATCACTACGCATCTTATGATCCGGATACGGGTGCCTCTAAAAGCTACCTGGTCTCATTGGTCACGCAGGATGTATATATTGGTGAGAATCATTTAATCCATTTTGAAAAAGATGAAACCATCTTTATGGAAATATCCCAGAAATATTCGATTGAAGCAATTAAAAGAACCGCCATAGAATCAGGATTTACACCTGTTGTTTGCTTTTTTGATAGCCACAACTATTTTACAGATGTGTTATGGGAGGTGAGCAAGACGAAGGCTCAGGTGAAGATTAAACTACATTGATTCTGTGCAATAAAATTTATCAGGAACATATTTGAACTGCCCAAAAAACCAAATAAAATTTCAACTTTTAAAGACCAGGCTGAACAATCATTGGGTTGATAGATAATTTCGTTTTTCAACTCTATAACCATAGAGTTGAACTTTTTATTATAAATTTGGTCTCTATGGCCATAGAGAATCCGGGCAGAAAGAATTCTAAAATCCCGGCTGCACAAAGCCTTAAATTATTAGCGTAAACCAAATCGCATTCTTGTATGACAAAGAAATTAATTCAAAAGACGACATTTAAAACAATAGAATTCACAATTGACGATACAGGATTATTATTTCATCGAAAAAGTAAAAATAGTGAAGCGGAACTTCATTTTTCATTCGAACAAATCAAAACCAACAAGGTTACAGAAGTTGATCATAATAAATTATTAGTAGTTACAGCATCTATTGCCGCTTTGGTCGCCATCATTGCATTTGGCGCAAGATTCTCTGATGAAACAATATTGCCTTCAACAATTTTTATATGGGCATGCATTTCAACTGCTCTCTTTATATTCTATTTTCAAAGCCGAAATCGAAAAATATATTTATACACAAGTGATAACAATGTAATTGCATTCTTCGCGAATAAAAAAGATATCATAGATACCAATGAATTTATAGAGCAGCTTTTTCATGATAGAAATCTCTACCTGGTTTCTAAGTATGGAAATCCAAATCGAAATTTGGATTATACTTTTCAACTTAATAACCTAAACTGGTTATTAGATACAAAAGCTTTATCGAAATCAAGCTATGATGAAAAATTTAGGGAATTAAATGCGTTATTCAATAATAATTTAAGCAAAAATCCAATTGGATTTTCTCCAAAATCCTAATACTGTCACTATATAAACTGTGTAAAAAACCAAATGAATATTAATTTGCTTTAAACATAATGACACCAGAACAATTCAACAAATTTTGGGCATCTACTTATCCCAACACATTTCCAATTCAACATTATTTTAAACATAGATATGTTGACAGGTGGCTTAGAATTCACAGCTTTCCAGGATCGAAACGTTATGCAGAAGATGACAAAGAATGGTCTATATTACTTGACCGGCAAAATAAAATTATATCTGATTTGCTAACAGATAATTCAAGCTTTTTATTGGTCATTGGAGATTACACTTCGAGAAGTTATTTAGAGTTGCATCCTCTTGAAAAAGTAGCTTCAATCAGGCAAATTTCTTTTGCTTCATTAGAGCCAATTGACTTATATATAAAAAGGCCTGATGAATATGAATCCGGGCAATTATATACTCCAATGTTTAGTGAACAAATTTGGCAAGCAAAAAAGTTTGACAATTTACTCAGAGATATAGCTGAAGATAATTTAAGCGCATTTTTTGTTTCAGTGTCCGGTAAACTTTTAATTGCACCTTATGATGGAGGCATTGACTTTATTTTCAAAGACACAGAAACCAGAAATGATTACAGACGAAAATATAGTAATTGGTTATCAGCAAGAGCGGATGGACTTTAAAAAAGAAAACAAGAACAACTGCTGATAACATGATCCGTTTTATATTACTTTCATATTTCAAAAACATATTTTTCGCTTCGAGCTTTTTTTCAGAAATATAAAACGAAAGTCGTGCTCACTTATCTCCCAACGAATTTCCATACATACAAACATTAAATTTTACATTAACTCTTTGAGGAATAATTTCCCCACAACCCCGGTTTTGTGTATATTTTTTCCATAAAAGTTAAAAATTTTTCATTTTTAAGGCGCTTAATTAACTGTATGATTTTTGTTCCTGGTTAGAACATACGTAAAATAAAATGACTTTACAGAGCGAAGTATTATCAGGAAGCCAAATTATCGATATGCTTCAGGAAAACGATCCATTAACCTGGAGACATTTGTATGATAAATATGCTTCGGTGATGTATGGTTTAATTTGTAATCTTACCGAAGATAAATTACTTGCTGAAGAAATTTTAAAGAAGGCGTTTATTGAATTAAAACAAAAACAAGTTCTCTCAAAAATAAAATATGCGCTTCTCCCCATTATTTTGCGCTACACACATTCTTATACAACAGAATATTTAAAAAATATTAGTATAACGAAAAAGACTTTTCATCCACCTATTGAAACTGAATTAATACATCTATTCACTACTCAATGCAGTTCACTAAAAGAAGCTGCATACATGCTACATATAACAGAAAAAGAAATTAAAAAGAGACTCCAGGTTGAATTTCAAAATCTCAGCATGCAAAATAATACACCAGAAATCCTGCATCGTGCAGATGACATCAATGTTGAGCGCTTTCTGCCAAACTAATTAAAACTTGTTGCAGACATTGGAACAAGAAAGCTCATGATGAACAGTGCAAAAATTTAAGTAAAACTTCAACTTTTAAATCTCATTAATCATCAGTCCATAATGTTCTTCCCAAAAATAATATCGGCATAAAATAAATTTTTCTTTTTATTTATTCAATATGTTTTAATCATTGCGCTTGTATTTATCTTTCATAAATTCAAAATAAATAAACCCGAATCGCTGATACCAATCTGGCTCGCCATATTGTGCTTCACAATTACTAATATCGTGTAACGCCTTATCAAGTGTGCCCATCAGGCCCATATATTTTGCATCATAGGTTTGCTTAAAGCTATCATATGCAGATACAATATCCGCTTTCGCATATTGCCACGCAAGTCCATTGATAGCATGTACACCGGATGTATTATCTCCAAATGCGATTGCACGTTCATTAAAGTTTTTTGTATTGCTGTAAATGCACCAAAGCCTAGCCAGGGTGCGCCGTACAAATGTCAGTTCGTTTTCGGCGGATTGATAACAGGTAAAACAATCGCTGCCCTGCGGACAATGAGTCGGCATCATGGCATTTGAACTGGTCGTGAAATCGGGCTGGCATTCATTGGCATCTAATGCCTGTGTAGCAGTATACAGATCGTTGGCGCTTTGAGCTATTGTTAAATACGTATCCAGGCTGCCCAATGCGCCGGAAAGTGCTTCACCCGCATTGGTGAGGTCGTTTGTATGGTTTTGAATTCCTTCAATCTCTGCTTCGCCCATTTGGTTAATCGCTTCTACCATACCTCCCGTTGCATCACTTTGTGCGCGCGAAATAAGTGGTGAAAAAAATATCAACACACTCATACAAAAGATCATTTTTATACTTTTCATATTTTTTATTTTTTGCGTTTTAAAAATAAAATGCCAATAATAAGTATCAACAAACCTATTAATATGTACATCCAGTTTTTCTTTAAAAAGTCGGTGACGGTTGATCCGCCGGCACCTACGTTTTCTTTAGAAAACGGAGTAGGCAAATCGGGTTTTGCTTCTTCACCCGACCATACAGTGATTACATATTCGGCGGGCTTGTCTTTGCAAATAATCATTATTCCAAAATCGGTTTCGGTCCGGAATTTATCTTCCCAATGACCATTCGCATCGGTAGTGCCACTGCGGAGTACATCGTGCCAGTTCCATTTATGCAATCGTACATCTATGGGTTTTGTTTTGTCATTGGCCGTAACACTTACATACGTTGGCGAATAGGCGCTTATGCCTTTTACAAAAAAATACATGGTATCTTTTACCTGGGTTACTGTTGTTACATTCAGTTTTCCATTAACCTTGACATTGGCTGGTTTATAGTCAAATAAATTTAATTCTGTTACATTTATTGAATCCAGCGTAAAGGGTTGAGCAATTGTTTTTGTGGTTACAAAAAAACTTATAACAAAAAACAACAGCCTGTAAGTTTTGATTTTTTTATGCATGATATAATTCTTTTTGGGATTATTTAATGGCAGTAATTTCAGTGGTGCTGGAAACTTTATCACCAGTAATAATTTGCATCTTTACAACAGTGGTATTTGGCACATACCACATTACATAACTAATTTTTGGCGTTTTACTTTTTACAGCATCCATCATGGCTTTCGTTTTTTCATCCATGCCTCCAAAATCAGTCTGGGTTTCAGTTTCAGAAGTAATTTTATAAGCTTCAAAAGTGCCGGCCGGCGTTGTTACAGATTCTTTAGCTACTACTTTTCGATTTTTGATGGTGCAGTGTACGGTTAAAGTTTTACTGCCCATCACCATTGTAAATGAATAATTGGCATCCGGCAAAGTTTCTCCATCAGTAACAGAAATAGGAAATTGCACGATCGGCGTTTCAAATTTTGCCCCGGCTTTTTGCAGACCGGCCAGCATGCCGGATAAATCGTAGGAAAGCATTTTGCCATCGCACATATATTTACCGGTAAAAGTTTTATCACCGAGCATTGTACTATGCGTTTTCATTTCCACTTCTGATACTTCGCTACCATTTACATTGTTTACTTTGGTAACAGTAGTAACACTTGTTTGCGTTTCTTTTCCATCCGCATCTAAAGTGTGGCCGTTGATAACGGCACCTTCTTTAAATAATAACAGTGATGCGCAATTGCCACTACCGGCTGACGAAGCATTACTGCTCATCTTTTCATTGCTTTGCGAATGGTTGGTTGTATCCCCGGCAGCATTTGTTTCCGGGTTGCCTTTGCAGGCTGATAACAAAGAAAATAAGAGGACGGAAGCCAATAAATTTTTCATGCTTTAAATTTGGTGTAAATTTCTAACAAAAAAGGACATGATGTTATTACACTTTTGGGGGGGGTATGAATGTGTGTCTATCAAAATTATATGTATTAAAATATTTGAATGCTGAAGAAGAGTTCTACAGAAAATATAATTGATAGCATTTTAAAGGCATGGCTAAATAATAATTTAGTTTAAACATTATCAAAGGATTTTAAGACCCTTGTTTAATTTATAACTTAAATATTTTTCATAGCACAGGATTTAAGAAATATCAAACGAAGGTCGCCGCCGTCTTGTCTCCTGACAAACGGCTTATTTGGATTATAATTTTCGAATAGTTTTTTTTATAAATACTAAAAGCAGGATGGTTTAAAAAAATTGTTGTAAAATAAAAGAGGAGTATTTTAGTGTAAATTTAAATGTTGGTGGCAATCGTAAATACATATACACATGGAATTAGTATTTCCCTTTAGGAAGTTACCTTCCTTCTTTCTTCAACTCAAATATTTCCCCACCACCGGCATCCTGCGCCCGCTGCCAAAGGCTTTCGAAGAAATGCGAATGACCGGGCAAAACTGTTTCCGCTTATACTCATTCATATTCACCATTTTTAAAATGCGGTCCACCAGCGCTGCATCAAAACCCATTTCTTTGATTTCCTGCGGCCCCATTCTTCTTTCAATATATTGATAGAGCACTGCATCAAGCACCGAATAATCCGGTAAACTATCACTGTCTTTTTGTTCCGGCCTTAATTCCGCACTCGGTGGTTTGAGTAAAATATTTTCCGGAATAATGATTTTATTTTTATTGATAAAATGCGCCAGTGCATATACCTGCAGTTTATAACAATCACCCAATATGCTGATGCCGCCGGCCATGTCGCCATACAAAGTTCCATAGCCCGTTGCGAGTTCACTTTTATTGGATGTGTTTAATAAAATATAACCAAATTTATTCGCGATCGCCATTAATAAATTCCCACGCGTACGGCTTTGAATATTTTCTTCTGCCACACTAAAAGGTAGCCCTTCAAAAACCGGTTGCAGTGAATTTAAAAAACACTGGTAAATATTTTCTATCGGAATTATTTGGTACGGATTGCCCAAATTTTCACTCAATTGTTTTGCATCATCCACAGAATGCACACTCGAAAAAGCAGAGGGCATCAGCACAGACTGTACATTTTCCGCGCCCAATGCATCGCATGCAAGAACCAATGCGACAGCGCTGTCAATGCCGCCTGAAGAACCAAGAATAGCTTTGGAAAAACCCATTTTACTGAAATAATCACGGATGCCTAATAAGAGCGCTTCATACACAAGATCTATATTCAATGCGGGTTCCAGCGATTCAGGATCTAAAGGAATACGCGGTAGCAAATCCGCTTTTTCAATGATGGGTAAATCAAAACTTCCATCATCCTGCAATTCTACATATTGCATATCCTCCAAAAATGCTTTCATCTCCAGGCGGATATTGGATTTATTATCTGCAACAATAGAGCCGCCATCAAAAACAATTTCAGTTTGACTGCCCACCGTATTACAATAAATAATAGGTAAACGATATTTCAATACATTGGATTTAATAATGGCTTTTCGATCTTCCCGATGTGTATAATCAAATGGTGATGCGCTAAGGTTTATCATAATATCCGGCGATTGCTGTATCAATTGTTCCATCGGATTTACGCGGTACAAAGGCGTATTTCCCATATCCCAGATATCCTCGCAAATGGTTACTGCGAGCCGCTTTCCCATGAATTCAATGACCTTCCATTCAAAGGCCGGTTCAAAATAACGGTACTCATCAAAGATGTCATAATTTGGCAAAAGCGTTTTATGAACGATGGCTTTTATTTCTTTTTCATATAAAAAAAATGCGGCATTGAACAGTTCTTTTCCTTTGGCCGTTTCATTACGCGCCGGTCCGCCAACGAGCACGCCAATAGTATCTGCATGTAATTTTATTTCATCTAATGCTTCATAACAGGTATTGATAAAATCATCAAACTCTAAAAAGTCCAGCGGCGGATAACCGCATATTGACAATTCAGAAAAAACGATCAGTGACGCGCCATTATTTTTTGCTTCTACAATGGCATCAATAATTTTTCGCGCATTGCTTTTGCAATTGCCGATATGATAATTTTGTTGTGCAACAGCTATTTTCATAATGTACAAAAATAGAATTTGGAAGTCAATAAAAAATTTTCAATCTGTTCTTTTAAAAATAAAAATGGGAACTTCATTTCTTAACAAATCATTCCACTGCTTTTATTTTATTTCGCTGTATGAAAAAAATGCTTTTTGGTATTTGCATTATTTGCCTGGCTGTTTCCTGTAAAAATACTTCAGCGCCGGATGTTTCAGGAATAAAACTAACTATCAATACTGAACGTTTCGATAAAGACTTTTTTGCAATTGATACTTCAAAGCTGGAAAACTCCATTCAAGTTTTACAAAAAAAATACCCGGAATTCCTAACTGATTTTTTATACAATATTCTCGGACTTGCGCCGCAAAAAGACAGTGTTGAAAAATCGGTTCCCCTTTTTTTACTCGCGTATAAAAACATACAAGACAGCGTGGACGCGCATTACAAAGATTTTGAAAAACAATTTGCCGTTGTGGAAACCGGTTTGAAATACGTGCATTATTATTTCCCGGATTATGTTTTACCAAAAAATATTATCACGTTTACCGGCCCGGTGGAATCTTATGGAAGTGTGCTGACTTCTTCCGGTCTCGCTATAGGATTGCAATTATATCTTGGAAAAGATTTCCCTGCTTATCACACAGAATATATTGAAGACATTTATCCCGCCTACATTTCCCGGCGTTTTGAACCGGGATATATTCCGGTGAATTGTATGAAAAATATTATCAGCGATATGTTTGTGGACAGCAGCATCAGGTTGCCCTTGGTGCAACAAATGATTGAAGCTGGTAAAAGATTATATGTGCTGGACCGTTTACTTCCTCAAACTGCGGATACATTGAAAACCGGTTACACTGCTAATGAACTGGATGGTTGTGAAAAGAATGAAAACCTTATCTGGGCTTACTTTGTGCAAAATGATTTACTCTTTGTAACCGATCCTTCTATCATTCGGGATTATATGAATGATGCGCCGAAAACGCAGGCATTGGGCGAGGCTTCACCCGGATTTATTGGCCAGTTTGTAGGTTGGAAAATTGTAGAAAAATGGATGGATGAAAATGCAAAAACTTCTTTGCAGGACTTAATGGAAACGCCCGCGAAAAAAATCTATGACGAAGCAAAATATAAACCGCGTTAAAAAATTGAGTTAGTTATTTTTAAAAGGCACGATCATTTCAAACGGTGGAATGTTGGCATAAAATGTTGCCAGGTTATCTAAATTTTCCATGAGGTATTGGCCGTACATTTTTCCCATATCCGTTTTAAGATTACAGCCGCTCATGTATTGATATTTATTTCCAGGTTCTATTACGGGCTGCTCACCAATCACACCTTCTCCTTCCACTTCACTATTTTCTCCATTGCTGTCAAAAATATACCAGTGGCGGCGCAGTAAACGAATGGAATAAGTATTCAGGTTTTCAATAGAAATACGGTAAGCAAAAGTGAATTCATTGTCCAGCGCATTGCTCAGGCCTTCCTGGTAAAAAACCTCCACGCTAATTTCGACCCCTTCTGATATTTTAGATACCATAATCTAATTTTTCAAAAGTAAAGTTAATGAATCTGTTGCTGAATTCCTCATTATAAATTTTTTACGATTAATCGCTGATTAATTTTTCCGAAATTCGCTGTTATCATATCCCATAGTTAACTTAGCAAAATGAGCAAAAAATTATTTTTACTGGATGCATTTGCGTTGATCTACCGCGCTTATTACGCGCTGATACGCAATCCCCGCATCACTTCCAAAGGCATTAATTCCAATGCACAATTTGGTTTTACCAATACATTGTTCGACCTGATCAATAAAGAAAAACCCACGCATCTCGCTGTATGTTTTGACACATTTGCCCCAACAGAAAGACATACTGATTTTGCAGAATATAAAGCCAACCGCCAGGAGACACCGGAAGATTTGCTGGCATCCATTGATCACATAAAAAAAATTATAAAAGGATTTAATATTCCCGTTGTGGAGCTCGATGGCTATGAAGCGGATGATGTGATCGGCACATTGGCTTACCAGGCCGCGGATGCGGGTTATGAAGTGTATATGGTTACGCCGGATAAAGATTATGGACAGCTTTTAACGCGCGAAGGAATTTACATGTATAAGCCCGGTTACCAGGGCGGTGATGTGGAAATTTTTGACGCGAAAAAGATCTGCGAAAAATGGGATATTGAAAATGTACACCAGGTCATTGATATGCTCGCATTGATGGGCGACAGCGTGGATAATATCCCGGGCATTGCAGGTATTGGTGAAAAAACGGGCGCCAAATTATTGAAGGAATATAAAAACCTGGAAAATATTTTGGCGAACGCAGAAAATATAAAAGGCGCACTTGGTGAAAAAGTACGCAATGGAAAAGAGAATGCCATCATGAGTAAAAAACTGGCAACAATTATTACCAATGTGCCCGTAGAATTTCATGAAGAAAATTACCGGCTGAAAGAATGGAACACGCCTGAATTAATAGACGTGTTTACAGAACTGGAATTTAAAACATTGGGCAAACGCATACTGGGCGAGCAATTCAGCGTTTTTCAAACCACGCCTTTATCCGTGCAGGCAGATCTTTTTGGTAATCCTGTTCACACAGAAAAAACAAAAACATTTAATCACACAGAGAAAGTAGAAAATAATTTAGCAGAAAGTATTTCCCCGGAAATAAAAAATATTTCTAACACCGATCATGAATATTTTTTGATAGATGATGATGATAAAATAAACGCACTCATCAAAGAATTAGCTGCACAAAAAGAAATTTCATTCGACACAGAAACGACGAATATTGACGCGAACAATGCGGAACTCGTTGGCATGAGTTTTTCCTGGGAAAAAGGGAAAGCGTATTATATTCCATTGCCGGCAGACCGGGAAAAGACAAAAAATATTTTACAAAAATTTGAACCTTTATTTCATGATATAACTATTTTATGGATCGGGCAAAATCTGAAATACGATTTGCTCGTATTGAAATGGTATGATGTAGAGATCAAAGGAAAATTATATGATACGATGCTTGCGCATTATGTGATAGAGCCGGAAGGCAGGCGCAGTATGGATTTGCTGAGTACACAATTTTTGCAATACGAACCGGTGTCCATTACAGAA
The DNA here is from genome assembly GCA_038257845.1 of Chitinophagales bacterium. Lineage (GTDB taxonomy): Bacteria > Bacteroidota > Bacteroidia > Chitinophagales > Chitinophagaceae > JAFDXJ01. The sequence continues at coordinate 3,511 of JBBSQL010000042.1, read as the reverse complement.
TTAATTGGAAAAGGAAAAGCGCAGGGCAATATGCGCGATGTGGAAATAGAAAAAATAAAAGAATATGCGGCTGAAGACGCGGACATCACCTTGCAATTAAAAAATGTTTTTCACTCCATGCTCAAAGAAAGAGACGTGGAAAAAGTTTTTTTTGAAGTAGAAAACCCGTTAGTAAAAGTGTTGCTGGATATGGAATTTGAAGGCATTAAAATTGATGAAAATTTTCTTCAAAAATATTCAGTTGAACTGGAAGGAGATGCTAAACGAAGTGAAGCCAGTGTGTTTGAACAATGTGGTGTAAAATTTAATTTAGCTTCTCCCAAACAACTCGGGGAAGTATTATTTGATTTATTAAAGCTGGATGAAAAAGCCAAGAAAACGAAGACGGGCCAGTACGCGACAGGTGAAGATGTTTTATTAAAATTAGCGCATAAAAGTCCCGTCGTTGCTGACATTCTAACTTTTCGTGAACTTACAAAACTTCGTTCCACTTATGTGGATGCCTTGCCTTTAATGATCAATGCAAAAACAGGCCGCGTGCATACTTCTTTTGCACAAGCTGTGGCTGTTACCGGAAGGCTCAGTAGTAATAATCCCAATTTGCAAAACATTCCTATTCGCACAGACCGGGGAAAAGAAATACGAAAAGCATTTGTACCACGCGATGAAAATCATGTGTTGGTAAGCGCTGATTATTCGCAAATAGAATTGCGCATTGTAGCTGCGATCAGTGGTGATGAAAATATGTGCGAAGCATTTCGATTGGGAAAAGATATTCATACTGCAACGGCGGCAAAAGTCTTTAATATTCCCGAAGAAGAAGTGACCAAAGAAATGCGCTATAAAGCCAAGAGTGTAAACTTTGGAATTATCTATGGGCAAAGTGCATTCGGCCTCGCGGATAATTTAGGTATTTCCAGGAGTGAAGCAAAAGAGATCATTGATAATTATAAAAAAGAATTTAGCGGCATTACAAAATTCATGGATGATACGATCAACTTTGCACGCGAACATGGTTATGTGCAAACGCTGATGGGGCGCAAGCGCTGGCTGCGTGATATCAATTCTTCCAACTTTACAGTGCGTGGTTTTGCGGAACGCAACGCTATTAATTCTCCCATACAAGGTACGGCGGCAGACATGATTAAAATGGCCATGATTAAAATTCATGATGCCATAAAAAAAGAAAATTTAAAAAGTAAAATGATCCTGCAGGTGCATGATGAACTCGTGTTTGATGTGCCAAAAAATGAAGTGGAAGTTCTCAAAAAACTGGTACTGGAAAATATGCGCACCGCACATCCTTTGCCAAATGATTTACCTATTGTTGCGGAAGTTGGCGCTGGCAATAACTGGCTGGAAGCCCATTAAAAGTTTTTTATTTAATAAATTAATTACTCGCCAGTTCATCATTTTTTTCCTGCAATTTTTTATACGCCATGATGAATAATGCGCCGAGATTTTTTTGAGGTGGCACATAATCTTCAAAGAGTGCATTGCCGCCAAGCCGCTTGCCCAGCGTATCCCAGAACTGAGGCCAGTTCACATCCTTGCCCTGTCGCAGATTTTCCAGCATCATGGAAATCATCGGAGAATTGACCGTGCCGCTACCCACTTGTTTGGAAGCAACAATTTGCGCAGATGGACTGATCGCTAAAATTTTATTCAGGTTTTGATACGCACCGCAACTTCCCAATAAAACTATTTTAGAACTCGAGGACATTTGTTCCAGTGTGGCCGGCAACCAATAACTATGGCCGCGGTGAATAACGATCACAGGGGCAAGATCATTGTCATATAAATAATTATCCAACGCCTGTTGCGCTTCCGCATCGAGGCCTTTCGTTTCATCCAATGGCCTGTTTGCATAAATTGTAATTGGTGTTCCTTTCGCCGATGAAATAGCAACCCATTGCGCATTGGATTTAATTGTCCAATTACCATTTTGCATGCTGCTGATGAAATTATTAAAAACAGTTTGCCCGTCTTTATCTCCATAAAAAAATTGCTGTACAATGATCCTTCCTGAAGTGTCTCTTAATTCTTTATTCGGCATAAAATAAACCGGGGGAATTCCCAATGTTTTTTCAACATCAATTTTATTTGCCGGATCCAGGGATAAAAATAAAGTATTCAATATGCTGTAAATATCTATTGCCCGGCGGTTATTATTTTGAGTAGCCTGAGCAAGATTTGACTGCACTTGTTTTAAGATAAGTGACTGCAAGGTTTTATCCGAAATACTGGCAAAGGAATTGGCGACGTCCACAGCATCTTCCAAACTATCTGCACCGGTTTTCCGATCTAAATTATTTACAAATGCTTTCATGATAAGCTCCGCATTTCCCTTATCCATTCTCTTGAGAAAATCATCGAGCTCATTATAATTCGCCGCCATCTTTATCCATTTTTTAAAGCGGTCAAATTTTACATTAAGCATCAATGTATCACTCTTCGGATTTTTCATTTTTTGCCAGATGCGTGGATATACGCCACTTACATAACTGGATGTGTACATAATTTCTTCACCGGTAACGGCCATATAATATAAGTCTTCCGCACCCAATGGAGCAAGTATGCGGAAGCGCACATCATTGGGTTGTTCGTGCAAACCATTGATGGTATTGATAAATGGATCAATAGCTTTATCCTGCAATTTATACGCAAGTGTTTTCATCGCCATTGGCGTATCATTCCTGCGTGTGCGGTCTGCATAATCTATTTCAGTCTGCACCAATAATTTATAATACGCCACATCATCTTTCATGGCCTTTTCAATGTCATCCATAGAAATTTTATTTCTATAAATATTATCCAGGAAGGGAAAAAATTGCCTGCCTGATTTTGACTGCGACATTTTTACAATGATCTGTACCAATGAATCAGGATTGCTTTGAATTCTTTTTGCCAGCGTGTTGGAAGCCGCTGCGAATGTGTAAATATTTTCCGGGCTTCTGCGTGCAATTGCAACGATAAGACTATCCGCAAATCGTGCATCGGGTTCTTCAATCAGCATGTTCATAGCCCTGTCAGGGTGCAGGTTACAATATTTCAATAGCACAATATCTTTGCATTGAGCAATACCTACATTATCAGAATAGGCTACGCTTTTTAATAAAATATTTCCCACATCATAAGAATAGGAAGCAATATTTATTTCAATGGATTCTCCACGCATTTGCGGGTCAATATTTTCTTTAAATGCAGGCACCAATTTATTCAGGACAACTGCTTTTATTTCGCGGTTACGAAATTCACGCAGGTATAAACTCAATGCTTCATTCAGCCCACGCAAAAATTTTATTTTATTATTATTATCAAGCGCGTCATTTTTTTCAATATAGGATTGGATACTGTCCACACCTGCAATAAGTGTATTCGTGAGTTGGATATTTAAGGATTCCGTTTGAGTTGGGTTAAAATTTTCATCAGCAGTTCCGTCTGAAGCAAGAATTAATTTTTGCGTAGCATCAATCATTTCATGAAAATATTGCCGCATTGGCGGAATCGT
>JBBSQL010000041.1:0-24817 GCA_038257845.1 Chitinophagales bacterium | reverse complement strand
ACTGCAACGCAATATTGAATACCTGCAGCAATTTGGGATTGATGAAGTAGTGGTAAATGTGCATCATTTTGCAAAGCAAATTATAGATGAAGTAAAAAATCAAAATGGTTGGGGAAGTAAAATAGAAATCAGTGATGAAACGGATGCCGTCTTAGAAACTGGCGGAGGTTTAAAAAGAGCAAAAAAATATTTCAAGACCGAAAATCATTTTGTATTGATGAATGTGGATGTCCTCACTGATCTTGATTTACATAAAATGATATTGGCACATGTAAAAAATAAACCGCTTGCGACTTTAGCGACCACTTCCAGAAATTCGTCAAGGGCATTATTTTTTAATGAAGATAATTATTTATGTGGCTGGAAAAATTTTAAAACAGGTGAAACAAAAATTTCGAAAGCTGCGGAAACGCTTATTCCCCGGGCATTTAGCGGCATACATGTATTGGATCACCGCATTTTTGAATTGCTCACACAGGGAGGAAAATTTTCAATCATTGATTCCTATCTCGATTTGTGTAAAACAAATACGATCATATCTTATGATCATTCTGGTGGACAATTTAAAGATGTGGGAACGGCGGAAAGTGTTTTAGAAGCTGAGAAATTGTTTCGGTAAGAAATGTTTGGCGTTTGATGTTTGGTGTTTTTAGTTGTTTACCCGGTTTCTCTTTTCTTGTTAGATAAAATAGTATAAACAAATTCTGTCAAAAGCAATGTACATAAAGCGTTCCGTCGGAACGCATCAACGATGATCTCAAACTTTCTACCCACAAGAAGTTCCTTCGGAACTTTACTTTTACATTATAGTATTTCAAAAAAAGGATATCAATTACTTAAATAAAACATTCCCTATGTTCCAGCGGAACAATTTATGGGTAGCAATAATGGAGTAACAAAATTAAAGCGTTCCAGAGGAACGCCTTGTGTACGCTTGTTATAAAATATCAATAATGCCTGGTGTAAAACTTACAAAATAAAAAATCCAAAAATCTTATAATCTTATAATCCTAATTGCTATTATACGATTTTACAAGAAAAACATAATCTTCCACTTTCCTGATCTGGTTAACCCTGTTCTCATTTTTCAATGTAGTATTCACCGGCATTTTTATCCCCAGGAAACTGGTATCCGTTTCTTTTAATTCTTTAAGCATATCAAAAATATTTTTTGCTTTCACAGCAAAAACAACACCTTCTGCCTGCGCCTGCCGCGTACTGATGATACCTACTATTTCACCTTTACTATTAAAAACGGGGCCACCGGAATTCCCCGGGTTGGCATTCAGAGATATTTGAAAATTTGTTGTATCTCCATTGAAACCATTGCGTGCACTGAGATAACCCATATTATAAACGATCTCATCTTTTGGATAACCCAATGTGAAAATTTCTGTGCCCAGATCAATATTAGATTTGGAAATGCTGTATGGCAGTGAATTGATTTTTTTATAATCATCATCATTGATCTTCAAAAGCGCCAGGTCTTTTTCAATATCCACTGTAATGATCTTTGCCTTGAATTCATTGCCTTTATTATCAACCACTACAGCGCCGGAACCTTTAATGACGTGTGCATTCGTAATTAAATACCCTTTACCATCTATTAAAAAAGCAGTGCCTCCGGCAGTAACCGTATAACCATTCGGGATTTTAGAATCGAATTCAAGAATACGCGCACCCTGCATTTGCTGGTTACGCTGTACCTGGTCTATCTTTTTACTGAGTTGTTGCAGGTCATTCATTTTTGCAACCGGTGCAAAGAAACTTACCAGGCCATAAATCACCAGTGCAGTAATACTTGCAATGGAAGCAGCGATCGCAGTGACTCTTTTATATTTATTCCAGAGAAAAATCACTTTTGCTTTCCTGCCTGAAAGGTTGGCATCTTCGATCTCACCCTTTTCAGCCAGGCGGTTATGAATAGAATGAAGCCTTTGTTTAAAGTTGACATGTTTTGAATAATCATCTATTTGCTGGCTAAATAATTTATGCTCTACCACCATCTGGTCTATTTCGGGTGTGGTATTGCGCAATTCTTCAAACCAGGTAATTTCGCTTTGCGTCATTTTCCCTGCCAGGTATTTTTCAATCGTTTCAAGTAGTTGTAAATCTTCCATCACTCTCCTATATTATAATGTGCAAAAAATATTTTTTTCAGCCGCATCATGCATTTATACTTTTGGTTCTTTGCATTATCAGCATTTGTGTATCCAAACTTCCTGGCAATTTCTTCCATACCCTTCTTTTCCATGTAATACGCTTCGAGTAAACTTTTACAAGGTTCCCCGAGACTATCCATTGCCTTCTCCATCAGTGCAAATTCATTCGACCATTTTTGATGATTATCAAGGTCATCTTCCACAGCCGTTGTTTCTTCTATACCTTCCAAAAGTACCGTAATCCTTCCCGCCTGTTGCAATTTTTTCAACCATAAACGCCTGCAAACAGAATACAGATACGTTTTTATCTGGCAATTCAATATGAATGAATCCGTTTTAGCATTTTCATATAAAACGATCATTGCCTCCTGGAAAATATCTTTGGCATCCTCATGATCACCACTATTATTCAGGATGAAATGCCGAACCATATTAAAATTATTCTTATAAATGATCTCTGTTGCTTTAGAATCATTTTCGGCCAGTTTTTTTAATAGGGCTTGTTCACTGAGTTCAGGCATCTATCTGCTATTTTTAATACCAAAAGAAAATAAAAGTAACCCAAAATACAGGAATACCTTTTTATAAAAAAAATTATTCATTCACGGGTTACTTTTCTTAAACGCTTGTATTAACTACCATATACATTCATTAAATCAAAAAAAAGGAACATGAAAAAGTTATTATTTGTACTCGCTATTGGCGCTTTCGCAGCATGTGGCACAGGAACTTCAACTGATGCAACTACTGATTCTACTTTGACAAACGTTGATTCTATGGCTAATGCAGCTAAAGATTCAATCAATGTTATTCAGGACAGTGCTAATAAAATGATTGATTCTACAGCTAAAGCAGCTAAAGATTCAGTTAAAGCGAAAATGTAATTTACCAGGATCTGAGTAAATGATTATTCAGCTTGCGGAATAAAGTGTGAAAATTTTTATATGGCAAGCAATCGTTATAAGCCGTTCCGTTTCTACGGGATGGCTTTTTTCTTTAAATTTACCTTTATCCCCTCTTTTTTAAAACTACCTTTGCAAAAATTTTTTTTACATGACAACTTTTGAATCGCTGGGCCTTCATGAAAACCTTATACAGGCAACCAGCGAATTAGGCTTTGAAACTCCTACCCTTATCCAGCAAAAAGCCATACCCGTTTTACTCAATGGCACGAAAGATTTTATTGGCCTTGCACAAACAGGCACCGGTAAAACTGCCGCATTCGGCCTTCCCCTGCTTCAATTAATTGATGCTTCGAAAAAAAGCCCGCAGGCATTGATCGTTTGTCCTACACGTGAATTGTGTATCCAAATCGTCAAGGAAATTTCATTATTCAAAAAACACACACCAGGCATTGGTATCGTTGCCGTGTACGGTGGAGCATCTATTGGTTTGCAGATCCGTGACTTGAAAAAAGGGGCACAAATTGTTGTGGCCACGCCCGGACGATTGATAGACCTGATCGAAAGAAAAGCGATACAACTGGAAGAAATTGAATACGTGGTATTGGATGAAGCCGATGAAATGCTAAACATGGGTTTCCAGGATGATATAGAATTTATTTTAAAAAATACACCCAACCGTGAAAGCACCTGGCTTTTTAGTGCCACGATGCCCTCAGAAATTCGCCGCGTAAGCCGCAAATACATGAAGGAACCTGTAGAAGTTATGATTGGAAAAGCCAATACAGGAAATAAAAATATTGATCACCAGTATTACGTGGTTCCCGCGCAATACCGCTATGAAGCCTTAAAAAGATTGATTGATTTTAACCCGGGTATTTATGGTTTAATATTTACCAGGACAAAAATTGATGCGCAAAATATTGCAGAGAAACTTACCCGTGAAGGCTACGACATTGATGCATTACATGGCGACCTGAACCAGCCTCAAAGAGATAAAGTGATGGGACAGTTCCGGGATAAAACACTTCAATTATTAATAGCAACCGATGTGGCTGCAAGGGGAATTGATGTGCAGGGCATCACGCATGTCATCAATTATGAATTGCCTGATGATACGGAAGTTTACACGCATCGCAGCGGACGTACCGGCCGTGCCGGTCAACAGGGAATTTGCATGAGTATCGTGCATAGTCGTGAACTGGGAAGATTGAAACAAATGGAAAGAATGGTGCAGGCTCCATTTCATCGCAATGAAGTGCCTGATGGAAAAGATGTGTGCCGCAAACAATTTATTTATTTTATGGATAAATTGCTTGAAACCGATATCAGTAAAGGCGCTTATGCAAATTATTTACCTTTACTGGAAGAAAAATTTGCAGACGTTTCCAAGGAAGCAGTTTTACAAAAAGTGGCCGCGGCCGAATTTGACCGCTTCCTGAAATATTATGAAAATGCCAGTGATCTGAATATTCGCGATGATAAACGTGGCCAGCGGAATAGTGATTTTATGCCCGGCAGGAAAAATGAAAGCTATGGAAAAGGCCGTGATAAAGGCAGGTCCTTTAATGATGATGAAAACGGTTACGCCCGCCTTTTCGTAAATCTGGGAACAAAAGATGGTTTTTATAAAGCCAGCTTTTTACAATATATATTAGACCTGAGCGATCTGCGCAAAGATGTTTTGGGAAAAATTGATATGAAGGAAATGAATAGCTGGATAGAAGTAGATAAAAAGGCAGCTCCTCAAATGATTCGTGCAATTGATGGTAAAAATTTCAAGGGTCGCCGGATCAGGATGAATGACGCCAATTCCAGGTAAAAAAAATTGTGAAAATGATGGAGGAAATGATTTCCAATATGGAAAAAATTACTTCGGACGCTTTGAAAAAGAGGCCTCTGATCATTTCTGGTCCATGCAGTGCCGAAACGGAAGAACAAGTATTACAAACGGCAATACAATTAAAACAAACCGGGCTTGTTGATGTTTTAAGAGCAGGTATCTGGAAACCAAGAACAAGGCCTGGCAGTTTTGAAGGCATTGGTTCTGTTGGTTTACCCTGGTTACAAAAAGCCCGTGAAATTACCGGTTTACCCGTTGCAATAGAAGTTGCCACCTCTCACCAGGTGGAAGAAGCCTTATCTCACCAAATTGATATTCTCTGGATCGGTGCACGCACTACAGTAAATCCTTTTAGCGTGCAGGAAATAGCAGATGCATTAAAAGGTGTAAACATCCCTGTACTAATCAAAAATCCCGTTCATCCTGATCTTGAATTATGGATTGGCGCTTTAGAAAGAATTTTAAAAACAGGGATAAAAAAAACCGGCCTGATCCATCGCGGGTTTTCTTCTTATGGAAATACCCTTTACCGCAATGCACCCATGTGGCATCTCGCGATAGAAATGAAAAGGCGTAACCCGGATACCATGATGATCAATGATCCTTCCCATATTTGCGGAAGAAGGGATATACTTCCGGATATTTCACAAACCGCCGTGGACCTGGGTTTTGATGGTTTGATGATCGAAAGTCATATCACCCCGGATGCAGCCTGGAGCGATGCAAAACAACAAGTGACACCGCAAAGGCTTGAAGAAATTTTGAAGCAAATAATATGGCGGCGGGAAAACGGTACAAACGGTGAATTTCATGCTGCCCTTCAAAAACTACGCGAACAAATTGATCAACTCGATGATGAACTGATGCAAATTCTCGCTGCACGCATGAAAATCGCTGATAAGATCGGCCAATATAAAAAAGAAAATAATATCACCATCCTCCAGACAAAGCGCTGGAATGATATCCTGGAGCGAGCCTTAGAAAAAGGCGACCAGCTAAAATTAAGTAAAGAATTTTTGATAAAATATTTTGACTCTGTACACATGGAAAGTATTTATCACCAGAATAAAATAATGAACGATTAATAATATTGATTGATTGCTTTTCAATTATATGGCTTTCTTATTATTGAATATATATCTTTTAAGATTTAATGGCTAACTTTCAATTCCGGAATAAATTTTCTCAAAGAACAAATGCGAAAAAAAATTTTTCAATTTCAGGAAAGCGAATGCACCTTTTATTTCAATGATGCATTTTCACACCTTGAAAAAATTGTTGATAAAGACAACGCCATTTTATTAATTGATAAAACGGTTTGTAAAAAACATGCAAAGACATTCCTGGGTTGGAAAATTATTTTATGTGAAGGTGGCGATGAAAATAAAAATCAAAAAGTCATCAACTCCATCATCACACAACTCATTAGGATGGGTGCAAATCGGCAAACAATTTTAGTGGGTATTGGCGGCGGTGTTGTTACAGATATGACCGGTTTTGTTGCCGGTATTTATATGCGCGGTATCGGTTTTGGTTTTCTACCCACTACCCTGCTTGCCATGGTGGACGCGGCTTTGGGCGGAAAGAACGGCATCAATTCAGGGTTGTATAAAAACATGATTGGCCTTATTAGTCAACCTTCTTTTATTTTATATGATAAAATATTTTTAAACAGTTTACCAAAAAAAGAATGGATAAATGGTTTCGCAGAAATTATCAAACATGCCTGTATCCGCGATCCACAATTATTTAATGATCTTGAAAAAAATAATTTAGAAATTTTTCAAAAAGATCCTGTTAAACTTGAAGCCCTGATTACAAAAAATGTCAACTTAAAAATGAAAATTGTGCTGGAAGATCCGCACGAAAAAAATACACGCAAATTGCTAAACTTTGGCCATACGCTCGGGCATGCAATTGAAAATGGCAAGAAACTCCCGCATGGCGAGGCTATATCAATTGGTATGGTGGCCGCAGCCAGGCTCAGCAGAAATATTTTAAACTTTGGAGAAACTGAAAAGATCATTGAACTTTTAAAAAAATACGGTCTGCCTGTGCGCAAAAAAATGAATGCAAAAAATGTTTTTGAAATGATGCAAAGCGACAAAAAAACACACGGCGATTCTATTGATTATATCTTGTTGGAAAAAATTGGTAAAGCCGTGATTCATCCTATTCACATGTCTCAACTATTAATCGAATTGCAAAAATTATCCAATGCAGTGCATCATTAAACCATCATTACTTTCGGGCAGCGTTTCAGCACCACCTTCTAAAAGCTGCATGCAGCGTGCACTTGCGGCCGCATTGAGTTGTCAGGGAAAAACTATCCTGCAAAATACCTGTATGTCTGAAGATAGCCGCGTGGCAAAAAACATCATACAAAATTTAGGCGCTGTGCTCACTGATCTTTCTTCCAATTCTATGCAAATCATGAGTGAAGGTTTCCCGCATGATTTTTTTCCACCGGATAAAAAAATTCAAATTTTTTGTGGGGAGAGCGGTCTTTCCACACGCATGTTTGCACCCATAGCAGCATTATGCACCAATGAAATTAAAATTACCGGGGAAGAAAGTTTACAAAAAAGACCAATGAATCTTTTTGATATTATTTTTCCTTTCTTGAATGTAAAAATTAAATCTGAAGATGGGAAATTGCCAATCACATTGCAAGGGCCATTAATCCCAAAAGATATTGACATTGACTACGCTGACGGCTCACAATATTTGACTGGCTTATTAATGGCTTATTCCGCCGCAAATGCAGCAGGTATAACTATTTCAGTGAAAAATTTAAAAAGCGCCGGTTATGTCGGGCTGACGCTGGATGTGATGAAAAAATTTGGTATGCCTGTACCTGCTTATTCAAATTTTTCTTCTTTTTATTTCAGTGGTGAATTGGAAAAAGATATTACCCGGGAAAGAATGTATAACATAGAAGGCGACTGGAGTGGGAGTGCATTTTTATTAGTTGCCGGTGCTATTGCCGGCAATTTTAATATCAATGGCCTGGACATGCAATCCCAACAACCTGACAAAGCAATTATAAATGTGCTTCAATCCTGTGGTGCAAATATTTTATATAAAAATGATTCTTTAGAAATATCAAAATCATCTTTAAAGGCTTTTCAATTTGATGCCACCGGTTGCCCGGATCTATTTCCGCCTTTAGCCGCGCTGGCCGCCTGTTGTGAAGGTATTTCAACAATCAAAGGCGTTCACCGGCTGCTTCATAAAGAATCAAACAGGGCTGAAGCTATCCAGGAGGAATTAAAAAAAATGGGAATTGATATTCATGTAGAAAATGATGACATGATCATCAAAGGAGGAAGTAAAATTCGGCCGGCAATCATTGAAACACATAGTGATCACCGCATTGCCATGATGTGTGCTGTTGTAGCGTTGGTTGCAAATGGCGAGACAATGATTCGTCATGCAGAAGTAGTTGAAAAATCTTTCCCAGGTTTTTTTAAAACATTACAAAGTTTAGGCGCAGCAATTTCAATTATATAAATTGATTTTTTCAAACTCCTTTTAAAACTTATTTTTAACCATGAATGAATTTGGACGAATTTTCCGCGTAACAATATTTGGTGAAAGTCATGGAGAAGTTGTGGGTATTTGTGTAGATGGCGTGCCTGCAGGACTTGCCTTGCAAACCGAAGATTTTTCAGATGAATTAGAAAGAAGAAAAGGTGGTTTACAAAAAGGAACAACACCCCGCAAAGAAGATGATATTCCCATATTCAAGGCCGGTATATTTAATGACAAAACAACTGGTGCACCATTATTAATTCTTTTCGAAAATAATAATATTCGTTCTTCTGATTATGAAAAGCAAAAAGCTATTCCGCGACCGGGCCATGCAGATTTTGTGGCGTATCAAAAATATGGAGGCTTCCAGGATTACCGTGGTGGCGGGCATTTCAGCGGCAGGCTCACCGTTGCGCTTGTAGCAGCCGGTGTAATTGCAAAAAAATTATTGAAAAATATTTCTATTACTGCATCAATAACTGAAGCCGGCGGGGAAGAAAATATTGAAACAGGATTGTCAAAAGCCATCGAAGCAAAAGACAGCATCGGCGGCATTGTTGAATGCAAAACAAATGGTTTGCCTGCCGGTTTGGGTGAACCATTTTTTGACAGCGCAGAATCTTTGATTGCGCATTTGGCATTTGCTATACCCGCGGTAAAAGGTATTGAATTTGGTGCTGGTTTTTCCGCGGCTAAAATGTTTGGCAGTGCCCACAATGACGCCATTGAAAACGCATCCGGCAAAACCAAAACGAATCATGCCGGCGGCATCAATGGCGGAATTACCAATGGAAATGAGCTTGTTTTCAGGGTTGCCATAAAACCAACTTCTTCTACGCCCCAACCGCAGGAAACCTGGAACAACGAAACTCAAAAGATGGATACATTATCTGTTAAAGGCAGGCATGACCTCTGCACTGCTTTAAGGGTTCCTGTAATTCTGGAAGCAGTGACTGCAATTGTCCTTGCAGATTTAATGATGCTGGAGCAAAGAATTCCGCGTGTCATTAATAATTAAAATTCCTGCGGGAAAGTGAATTCTATTCATTTGCTTTAAAAAAAAGTCAAGTCATTAACCTATAGAATATTTATTCCAAAGAAGGGTTTACCTTTGCAGCATTTTAGAAAAGCAATACTATTTTTTATGAATTTAATTGATCAGCAAGCTGAAGAATTTATTCCCCGGCATATTGGAACTATCGGCGACGAAAAAGAAATGTTAGAAACGATTGGTGAGGAAAGCCTTGAAGTTTTAATCAATAAAACCATCCCGGAATCTATCCGTTTGAATGCGCGGCTCGCCGTTCCGGATGCGATTAGCGAAAATGATTACATGGCACTGGTTAAAGACATGAGCCTGAAAAATATTTTATATAAATCATTTATTGGCCAGGGTTATTATGGCACGATCACACCCAGTGTGATCCTGAGAAATGTGTTTGAAAACCCCGGCTGGTACACGCAATACACGCCTTACCAGGCGGAGATTTCTCAAGGCAGGCTGGAAAGTTTATTAAATTTTCAAACCATGGTGAGTGACCTCACAGGTTTACCCATTGCCAATGCGTCTTTACTGGATGAAGCGACTGCTGCGGCTGAAGCCATGGCTATGTTGTTTCATCATGTAAATAAAACGGATACAATCACCCGGCCACGTTTTTTCGTGGATGAAGCCATTTTTCCCCAAACAATAGATGTATTGCATACGCGTGCATTGCCAATAGGAATTGAACTTGTACATGGTGATTTTAAAAGCGCAACTATTGATGACACATTTTTTGGTGCCCTGGTACAATATCCAAATAATAAAGGTTCTGTAGAAGATTATACAGATTTTATTGAACAGATGCATGCGAAAAATATATATGTAGTAATGGCCACTGATTTGCTGGCGCTTACATTATTAAAATCGCCCGGTGAACTAAAAGCCGACGTGGCCGTGGGTTCTGCGCAAAGATTTGGCGTACCGCTTGGATATGGCGGGCCGCATGCAGCATTTTTTGCAACGCAGGGTGAATTTAAAAGAGGCATCCCGGGACGCATCATCGGCGTAAGTATTGATGCCCAGGAAAATCGTGCCTTGCGTATGGCATTGCAAACAAGAGAGCAACATATCAAACGTGAAAAAGCTACTTCAAATATTTGTACAGCGCAAGCGTTGCTTGCAAATATGGCCGCGATGTATGCCGTTTTCCACGGGCCGGAAGGTTTAAAAAATATGGCAACACGCATTCATTTGATGACGGCTGCTTTATCAAAATGCCTTGAAACTGCAGGAATAAATTTATCCAATCAATTCTTTTTTGATACACTCCACATCAGCGGTGTAAATGGCACTTTAGTAAAAAGTATGGCCGAAAAACATCATTTGAATTTCCGTTATTTCCCCGATGGTTCCGTTGGAATTAGTCTCGATGAGACGACCAGCCTGGAGGATGTTAATACTATTTCTAATGTATTTGAACTGGCAACGAAAAAAAATACGCCCGGTGTTTCCAAAGATGTATTAGAAGAAAAAAACCTGGTAATACAATTTGAATTGCTACGAAATACACCTTATCTCACACATCCCGTTTTTAATATTCATCACAGTGAAACACAGATGATGCGTTATTTAAAACAACTGGAGAATAAAGATCTTTCTTTGAATACAAGTATGATCTCTTTGGGCAGTTGTACAATGAAATTAAATGCAGCCAGTGAAATGATCCCGGTTAGCTGGAGTCATTGGGCAAACATGCATCCATTTGCACCTTTATCACAATGCGAAGGATATACTTTACTCGTGGAGCAATTGAGTGATTATTTATGCCAGATCACCGGCTTTGCCGCATGTAGCCTTCAGCCGAATAGTGGCGCACAGGGCGAGTTTGCGGGCTTGAATACCATTATGGGTTTTCATAAAAGCAAAGGCCATACACACCGCGATGTAGTACTCATACCCATTTCAGCACATGGAACAAATCCCGCTTCAGCAATTTTAGCAGGCATGAAAGTAGTTGTTATAAAAAGTGATGCCGGCGGATATATTGATGTAGATGATCTTAAAGCAAAAGCGGAAAAACATAAAGATAATCTCGCTGGTTTAATGGTTACTTATCCATCTACGCATGGCGTGTTTGAAGAAAGTATAAAAGATATTTGTAAAATTATTCATTCAAACGGTGGCCTCGTATATATGGATGGCGCGAATATGAATGCACAGGTTGGCCTTACTTCTCCCGCCAATATTGGTGCGGATGTTTGTCACCTGAATTTACATAAAACTTTTTCAATACCGCATGGTGGCGGCGGCCCTGGCATGGGGCCGATTTGTTGTACCGAAGCGCTAAAACCATTTTTACCCGGCCATGTTTTTCTTGAAGAAAAAAATGATCAAGCTGCTTCAGCCATTAGTGCCGCGCCTTATGGCAGTGCCAGCATTTTATTAATTTCTTATGGTTATATCCGCATGCTGGGCGAGAAAGGTATTCGGATGGCAACAGAATACGCGATCCTGAATGCAAATTATATGAAAGCCAGGCTGGAGAAATATTATAAGATTTTATTTACTGGAAAAAATGGTACTTGTGCGCATGAATTTATTGTGGATCTCCGGCCTTTCAAACAAAGTGCGGGCATAGAAGCAGAAGATGTAGCGAAGAGATTAATTGATTACGGTTTTCATGCACCGACTATGAGTTTCCCAGTTCCCGGCACGATCATGATCGAACCTACTGAGAGCGAGGACAAAGCAGAACTGGATCGTTTTTGTGACGCGATGATTGGCATTTATGAAGAGATCAAAGACATCGAAGAAAATAAAGTTGACCGCAAGGATAATGTTTTAAAAAATGCGCCGCATACACAAGCGATTGTTTGTGCCGACGAATGGTATCATCCGTATTCAAGGCAGTCAGCGGCTTTCCCGATATTTTATGTTTCGCAAAATAAATTCTGGCCGGCAGTTGCAAGAATTAATAACACGTTTGGCGACCGAAATCTAATTTGCACTTGCGAACCAATGGAATCTTACGAAGAATAATTTCGTTTTATTTTACCAAAAAAAAATCCGCATAAAAAATGAAGCGGATTTTTTTTATAAACTATAAGTCTTAATCAAATAATTGATTTTCACTTGACTATATATCCTGAACAAAATTTATTCATGCCCCTCAGTCTGGTGAGTATTTAGGGAGACTGGAACTGTATATGGTCCTTTCCATGTAGTCATCAGTAGCAAGATTAAAAAAAGAATAATAACACTTGCAAAAAATGGCATAAAAAATTTACGCAAACTGTTGGTATCAAATTGTTGACTGCTCATATAATTATTTTCGCTGCTAAATTAAAGAGAATTTACAAATTAAAAAAAAACATCAGGCTATTATTGCATATTGCTTCAATTTCACTACCAGGTCCGGATCAGGCGAATTACTTAACCAGGTAACTTTTTCCCCTTCTGCACAAACACCGGGATAATCCGCTTCTGAGTTATAAAAATGATGAATGAGCTGGAAATGCAGGTGTGGCGGCCAATTGCCATTTTCCGATTCATGACCGGTTTTGGCTAATAATGAGCCTGCGGCAAAATATTTCCCTTCACTAATATTTCCCAGGCTATCCAGGGAAAGATGGCCATATAAAGAATAAAAAGAAACGCCCTCCAGTTGATGAATTAAAATAATTGTACCGCCATAATCTCCTTTTGCAGGATTGTAGCCAAAGCGGTGAACCATTCCGCCGAGGGGCGAAAACACTGACATTCCGGCCTTTCCCCAAATATCCACACCAAGATGAAGACGACGTTCTTCACTTGTTTTATCTGCATCAAATAGATGGCTGAGACTATAAATATTGCGCAGTTCGGCATAACCTCCAATACCATAATCAGCGCTATGACGATTTAATTCACCAGAAATATATTTTGAAAAAAGAGGAAGATGCTTATAAATTTCAGGCGTTAATATTTTATTCTTTTCACTTAAGTCAAGTTGCACGATCTTTTCTGTTGCAGGAGAAAAAGAGATAACAGGCAGAAATTCTTCCTGGTGATTTTTTAAAATACTAACAAGCCTTGAACTATTTTTCAACGAATTATTTTTTCTTCAATGATCAGATAACGATGTTGATCATTTTATTTTTTACGTAAATTATTTTCTTTGGGGTTTTCCCGTCAAGCCATTTTTTTATTATATCATTTTCCAAAATAATTGTTTCTACTTCCTGCTGTACAGCATCAAGCGAAATAGAAATAGTTGTACGCAATTTTCCATTCACACTTACAGGATATTCTTTGGATGTTTCTACTAAATATTTTTCGTCAGGCACAGGAATAGATGCATCAACTATACTTTCGTAATTATTTTTTTGCTGAATGGTTCTTACATGCTGGTACAACTCTTCTGAAATATGCGGCGCATAAGGTGCCAGCAAAATAAGCAATGGTTCCAGGATCTCTGCTTTATGGCATTTTAATGTAGCCAGTTCATTCACGGCAATCATAAAAGCACTCACTGCTGTATTAAATGAAAACCGTTCTGTATCATCCCGCACTTTTTTAATAGTGGAATGAAGTAGTTTTATTTCTGCAGGTGTGGCTTTTTCGATCGTTATAATATTCCCTTTTGTTTCATCAAAAAATAATCGCCACAATTTTTTCAAAAAACGGTGAACGCCTTCAATTCCTTTGGTATCCCAGGGTTTGCTTTGTTCTACCGGGCCCAGGAACATTTCATACATTCGAAAAGTATCTGCGCCATATTTCAAAACAAGATCATCGGGATTGATGGTATTGAATTTTGATTTAGACATTTTTTCAACTTCAGCACCACAGATATATTTACCATCTTCCAAAATGAAATAAGCATTCGCATATTCATTATTTCTCCATTTCTTAAAAGCATTAATATCTAATTCAAATCCATCTACCATATTTACATCCGCATGAATGGGAATGATATTTTTTGAAATAATTTTTATTTGATCATCATCATTTCCAAAATACGATTTTAAAATTTCGCTGATTTTATTTTCCAGTTCTTCACTTGCTATATTTTTTTGTAAAAAATCATCCGCATATTTTTTTGAAATAAAAATGACCGGTGCATTTAACTGGCTTGCATTTTCAATATCAAGATTGAGTTTATACACAAACCTGCTGCTTCCCTGGATCATGCCCTGGTTTAGCAATTTTTTAAAGGGTTCATCAAAACTGATATAACCGAGGTCAAATAAAAATTTTGTCCACATACGGCTATACAATAAATGCCCAACTGCATGTTCTGTACCGCCAATATACAGATCTACCTGTCCCCAGTAATCACTGGCTTTTTTATCACAAAATGCCTGATCATTATGAGGATCCATGTATCGCAGGAAATACCAGGAAGAACCAGCGTAGCCGGGCATTGTAGAAGATTCGCGCACGCCGCCACCGGGTACATTTTCAATCCACTCCCTGTTATTGGCCAATGGCCCTTCTCCATTTGGACCGGGACTCAAATCTTTGATGGGAGGTAATAATAATGGCAATTCATTTTCAGTCATTGGATAAGCAATGCCATCTTTCCAAATGATAGGAAAGGGTTCGCCCCAATAACGTTGCCGGCTAAATGCAGCATCGCGCATTTTGTACTGCACTTTTGCTTTTCCAATATTTTTCTCTCCCAGTTTTTGTACAACAATTTGCGTAGCATTCCGCATGCGTAAACCATCCAGGAAATCACTATTCTCAAGTATCGCATCTTTTGTGTCATTGGATGTTTCTCCATTAAAATCTTTGCCTATAATATTTGTAATAGGAATATTGAAATGACGTGCAAATTTAAAATCGCGTTCATCACCACAGGGCACTGCCATGATCGCACCAGTGCCATAGCCTGCAAGTACATATTCTGAAATCCATACAGGTATTGATTTTCCGCTGAATGGATGTTTGGCATACGCGCCGGTAAAACATCCGGTAATTTTTTTCTCCGCCTGGCGTTCGCGCTCACTGCGGCTTTTCATATAGCCAATATATTTTTCTACTTCCTGTTGCTGTTCTTTTGTGGTAATTTGATTTACCAAAATATGTTCGGGTGCAAGTACTAAAAAATCAACTCCAAAAATTGTATCAGGCCGCGTGGTATAAACAACAATACTTTTTGTTTGTTTTTCATTTTCTATTACTTCAAATGAAATTTCTGCACCTATAGATTTCCCGATCCAGTTACTTTGCATGTCTTTCATTGAATCGCTGAAATCCACGTGTTGCAAGCCTTCCAGCAACCTGTCCGCATATTCTGTTATGCGCAGGTACCATTGTCTTAAGGTCTTTTTTTCTACAGGAAATCCACCTCTTTCACTTACGCCATTGATCACTTCATCATTTGCAAGTACCGTTCCCAAACCTTCACACCAGTTTACTTCACCATAGCCGCAAAAAGCCAGGCGGTAATTCATGAGGATATCCATTTTCATTTTTTCTCCGAAGCTATTCCACATCTCCGCGGTAAAAATAGTTGCATCATTACCAGGGCACGCAAAATTTTTATTGCCTTCTTTTTCAAAAACTGCAATCAATTTTTCAACACGATCAGCTTTATTTTCATGCCTGTTATAAAAACAATTAAACAATTGCAGGAATATCCATTGAGTCCACTTATAATAATGCGGATCTGATGTTTTGATTTCCCGGTTCCAGTCATAAGAAAAACCGAGGTGATCCAATTGATTGCGGAAATTTTGTATGTTTTTAGAAGTACTTTCAGCAGGTGGCACTCCATGTTCTATTGCATATTGTTCGGCGGGCAAACCAAATGCATCGTATCCCATCGGATGCAGTACATTAAAGCCTTCCAGGCGTTTATACCGCGCAAAAATATCACTGGCAATATAACCCAGCGGGTGTCCTACATGCAAGCCGGCACCACTTGGATACGGAAACATATCCAACACATAGTAAGCAGGTTTCGAAACATCATTTTGCACATGATAAATTCCTTTTTCTTTCCATGCTTCCTGCCATTTTTTTTCTATTTCATTAAAATTATATTCCATACAAAAAGAAATAAATATTCAACATAATTTTTAAAGTAAACATATATAAAATAGAAACTGGAAAAAACATATCATAAATTTTTCCATGCTTCATACCAAATTATAAAAAAACTTCGTTTAAAAAAGCCTGCAAACCTACATGAATTTTGCATAAACATTTTTATACAAAAATCGAATGTGCTGAATGATGAGATGCAGTTTTCATTGAATTTATAAAAAAGTTAGCAGGTTAACCATTAAATTTGCGCCTGCACTAAACCCTTAATAATTTTTCTCTATGGCGGAAATTGGTAAATCTTCCCTACGTCGCAGTAAACCTACTTATATATACAGTGTTATCGGCGTAGCCATAGTGCTGGTCATTATCGGCGTGATGGGCTGGCTGTTTCTCAATTTCAATCAATTGGGTAATTCATTGAAGGAAGACATTCGAATCAGTGCATATTTGCGTACGCAAAATAAAGATACTATCGCGCAGATCCAGTCCTACATTACGGCACAGCCTTATGCGAAGAACGTTCAATATGTCAATAAAGAATCGGCAAAAACAATATGGAACAGTGAAAACAATGAAGACTGGTCCAAGATCCTGGATTATAATCCTTTGCCGGAAAGTATTGATTTCTATGCCCGCGCACAATATGTAACGCCGGACAGCCTGCAGAAAATATCCAATAATATCATGGCTTTGTATGGCAACCAAATCACAGATTTGCAATACCCGCAAGTTTTGGTAAGTAATCTTGCAGACCGGGCTTCAAAACTGGGATTAATATTTTTAGTTGTAATTATTTTGCTTTGCGTGATCGTAATAGTAAGTATAGATAATACGATCAGGCTTGCTATGTTTAGCAATCGTTTCCTTATCAAAACGATGCAAATGGTAGGCGCAACCAGGCAATTCATTGCCAGGCCAATGGATTTAAGGGCGGTATTAAATGGTTTTATCAGTGCATTGATCGCCATTGCCATTCTATTCAGCCTGATACAATGGGCGGAAAGCCAGTTTGTACAACTCAAAGCAATCCGGGATACAGAACAAACGCT
The DNA here is from genome assembly GCA_038257845.1 of Chitinophagales bacterium. Classification (GTDB taxonomy): domain Bacteria; phylum Bacteroidota; class Bacteroidia; order Chitinophagales; family Chitinophagaceae; genus JAFDXJ01. The sequence goes on along the minus strand of JBBSQL010000041.1, from coordinate 7,307 downwards.
GATTCTTTTCGGCGGAATGATATTAATGGGTGTTACAATTTCCCTGTATAGCACGCATAGAAGTGTTATTAAATATTTAAAGATGAGATTAGATGACCTCTATTAATAAGTTTATGTACTTTCACGCTCCAAATTTTATATAAAATAAATTTTCATGGCAGCGAAAAAAAATATACCCGCCAAAGCACAACCCGCGCTAAACCAGGAAACAGCAATGCAACCATTATTTTCCAGGGTAAATTATACCTGGATGGCCATTGGCGCAGCGATCATTTTATTGGGTATGGTATTGATGGCTGGTGGCAAAAGCCAGGACCCGCATGTGTTTGATACGAATGCCGTGTATAGTACAGTAAGAATCACCATAGCGCCAATCCTGATTGTTGGCGGCTTATTGGTGGAGATTTACGCGATCTTCAAAAAATCAGTTCCAGCAGAATCATAATTTTTTCTTTCCTAAAAACTTAATTTAGTTGTATGACTATCACCCAGTCAATTGTTTTGTCCATCATTGAAGGCATCACAGAATTTCTCCCTGTTTCCTCTACCGGCCACATGATCCTGGCGAGTTCGGTAATGGGTATAGAAAAAGAAGATTTTACGAAATTATATGAGATCGCCATTCAACTTGGCGCAATTGTTTCCGTAGTTGTACTTTACCGGAAAAAGTTTTTTGATTTTAAGAAATGGCAGTTTTATATGAAACTGTTCATTGCCGTAATTCCGGCGCTTGTGCTGGGTTTTCTATTTGCCGATAAAATTGATATTTTGCTAGGAAGTCCAACGATAGTTGCTTTGAGCCTGGTTGCCGGGGGAATATTTCTACTTTTCATAGATAAAATATTTTTTTACCCACACCAAAAAGATCATGTGGGAGAAGTAAGTTATATGAATGCTTTTATCATTGGTGTTTTCCAGTGTTTGGCAATGATACCTGGTGTGAGTCGCAGTGCAGCCTCGATCGTTGGAGGTTTACAACAAAAGTTTTCCCGCAAACTTGCGGCTGAATTTTCATTTTTCCTGGCTGTGCCCACGATGGCTGCAGCTACCGGGTATAAATTATTGAAAACATATACCGATCAACCACAAATTTTGCAGGACAGCAATAATATTATGATGCTTGTAATTGGAAATGTGATTGCATTTTTAGTAGCTATGCTGGCCATAAGATTCTTCATTTCATTTATTCAAAAATATGGCCTCAAATATTTTGGCTGGTACCGCATTTTTGTCGGGCTTATTTTTCTGATGCTGATAAAAATGAACCAGATCAGGTAACATTTATTCAGTTATTTTTAAAGTCCTATTTTCTTTTACTAATTTTTTCATCTGTAAAAAAACGGCGACAAGAATTAGCAGGAAGCCTGCATAAAAATAAGGGCTTAAAAATTCGTTTTCATGAAAGATTATAAATGCCAGCAAAATCCCATACACAGGCTCCAGTGTGAGCGAAAGGTTCATCGTAAATGCACTCACTTTTTTTAGGGCACTCACATATAAAAGAAAAGTCAGAATCGTGCAGCCCCAGCTTAAAATCAACAGCCATAACCAATCGAGTTTTACCGGGAAAATAATATCAGTAGGAAATAAATAATGATAAACAGGCATGAAGATCGTCAACCCGATGAAACCTCCTGTCAACTGGTATAAAGTAAAAGTTTCCGGTTTATAATTACCTACAATTCTTTTATTCAGAACGGATACGATTACGGTGAATATAGAAGAAAACAATCCAATGTAAATTCCTACAGAAAAATGGAGATTCGTAAAATAAATGATGCCTATTCCCAGGAGTGCCAACAGGCCAAGAATTAATTCAAAAGGTTTGATACGCTGGCGCAAAATGGCGGGCTCAAGTATTGCACTGAATAATCCGGAAGTTGCCAGGCAAGTAAGCGCAATAGATACATTGGAATACTTGATGCTTCCATAAAAACATAGCCAGTGTAGTGCAAGCAGTGAACCAATTGCGCCTATTTTTATAAAATCCCTGGCTTTTATTTTTTGAATTTTTCCGGTAAATAAAAAAAGTAACCAGAGTGAAATAGCTGTTATACATAAGCGCCACCAAACCAACCAGCCTTCATTCAATGAAATCAATCTTCCTAATACGCCCGTAAAACCCCAGAGAAAAACGGCTGTGTGTAAGCGGATAAGCGCTGGTTTCATATTCGCGCAAAGAAACTAAATATAAATAGGAGATCAATGAAAATTCATGCAGAAGAAAAATTTATAGCCGGTCTTCCACGGGTTGTTTTGATTCATCATTGCTCAATACGCGGGAAGTATTTTTTTTATAGGATGAAAACCAACTATTCCATTCAATTTTTAAAACACCGAGCACACCTTCTTTCAAAATATTCTTACTCATTTTGCTGTTGCCTTTTTTGCGGTCGCGGAAAATGATGGGAATTTCTTTGATTTTAAAACCCAATTTCCAGGCAGCAAATTTCATTTCAATCTGGAAGGCATAACCTTTAAATTGAATCGCATTTAAATTGATTGTTTCCAGCACTTTTGTGGTATAACAAATAAATCCTGCTGTGGGATCTTGCACGGGCATGCCGGTAAGTATCCTGGTATAAAGCGCACCACCCTTTGAGTAAATATGCCTGTCTGAAGGCCAGTTTTCTATTTTTCCGCCCGGCACATAACGACTGCCAACAGCAACATCCGCACCATTGAACTTGCAGGCTTCATACAATCTTTCGAGATCAACAGGATCATGGGAAAAATCTGCATCCATTTCAAAAATAAATTGATACCCTTTTTCCAAAGCCCACTGAAAACCGTGAATATACGCTGTACCAAGGCCTTGCTTACCGGGCCTTTCCAGCATAAATAATTGCTGCGGATAAGTATCAAATAAAGATTTTACTATGGTAGCTGTGCCATCAGGTGAATTGTCATCAACTACTAAAACATGATAGCCTTTTTGCTGCGCAAAAATTGCCTGTAAAATATCTTTGATATTTTCTTTTTCGTTAAAGGTTGGTATGATCACTAATTTCTCCAAGCTTGTTTTTGGATTTATGATGAAACCGAAAATACTATTTCAGGCTGATAATTGCAATACCGTTCCTAAAAAAATAAACCAGGTATTTAAATTACACCTTTTTTAAAAGAGTTCGGTTAAGCATTTCAGTGAGTTTTTGCTTGGTATTTAAAGCAAAATCTCCTTTCATCATCCAGTCATAATATTGAGGTTCCTGTTTTAAAACCAATGCCACCGGTTTTCCTTTATGTTTTCCAAAATTAAAAGTTTCCACGCCATCTACTTTTATAAAACGCCTCGCAAGGTCCACCATATCATCCTCACCGCAAACTTTCAAAATGGAATCGAGTGAGTCTCCAAGGTTTTCATAACGCTCCAACTGCGCCTGCAATACTTCCCAGGTTGCTTGTACGTCAGCATGTGCGCTGTGTGCATCTTCCAGGTTTTTGCCACAATAAAATTTATATGCAGCGGTTAATGTGCGTTGCTCCATTAAGTGAAATATTTTTTGCACATCCACGAGTTTGCGGCCATCAATTGAAAAATCGAGGCCGGCGCGCATAAATTCTTCAATAAGTAATGGGATATCAAAACGGTTACTGTTATAGCCACCTAAATCACTGTTATCAATGAATTGTTTGATTTCATTGGCCACCTGTTTAAAAGTTGGCTCATTTTTTACCATCTCATCAGTAATACCATGCAGCTCGGAACACACTGCCGGAATAGGCACTTGCGGATTAATTATTTTTCTTTTAACCGTGCTGCTTCCATCCGGTAAAACTTTTATAATGGCAATCTCTACTATCCTGTCCGTACTGATGTTGATACCAGTTGTTTCAAGGTCTATAAAAGCGATAGGTTTTTGTAATTGCAGCTTCATGGTAATATTTTTTTCGTAGCGTATTGAACAAAGATGCAGGTATTCAAAGAATATTACAAGCAGATTTGATTTTTTTAAAAACTATTTAATGAATTTTAATCAAAATCTAATTATTCATCTAAAAAAACGATGAATGAATGAGTTTCAATTATTTTACGTACATTTAAAAAGCGTAAAAATAATTCATTAAATTTGCTACAATGAAAAAGATCATCCTGGTACTCATGCTGGCTTGTACAGTTTCACTTATATTTTCCTCCTGTACGGAATATAAAAAATCTACCACTTGCCCATCGCATGATCCAAATTTTTTCAGAAGATAATATGAGTTACTTAGTTGAGTTACAAACACCCGGAGATATTGATGTTTTAAAAGAAAAATCCCTGGACAAACCGCAGGTCATTTTTAAGCATAGTACACGCTGTTCTATAAGCAGTATGGCTTTGAGCCGTATTGACAAAAAAGAGATCGCTGTGCTTGATGCAGATTTTTATTTCATAAATATTATCCGTAATCGTCAAATTTCCAATTTGATTGAGAAAGATTTCAGGGTGATTCATGAATCCCCGCAACTCTTAATTATTAAAGACGGGAAATGTGTATATGATGAAAGCCACAGTGGTATTCGATTGGGAGAGATTGAAACGGTTTTGAATGAATTGCATTAAAAATTAAAATTTATTGATATGATCCTTACAATTTTTGGCGCAACCGGAATGGTCGGAAAAAAATTAGTTCGTTATGCATTGGCAAACGGTTTTGATGTACGTGCATTTGGCAGAAATATTCAAAATTTGATTGATGCCGATTTACGGAATGATCATCTGGAGGCAATTCATGGCTATGTTTTTAATGAAACGGATGTGTATAATGCGGTGAAAGGCGCTGATGCTGTGATTTCCGTCTTGGGCGGCAGCGTTGATGGGACTGATAAAACCAGGAGCCTGGGTATGAAAAACATCATTGAACAAATGTACAAAGCAGGTGTAAAAAGAATTATTGCCTTAGGTGGCTCAGGCGTTTTGGATAATGGAAAGGGGGATTATATTATGGATTCAGACAATTATCCAAAACAATATTTAGCCGTAGGCAAAGAACATTTGGAAGCGTACTTGTCATTAAAAGAATCCGGGCTTGACTGGACTTATGTTTGCGCTCCTGATATTCATGATGCTGAATTTACAAACACCTACAAAACCCGCGCAAAATATATGGTGGAGCATGGCAGTCATCAAATCACTTCCGGTGATCTTGCGGAATTTATGCTGAAAGAAGTTTCGGACAAAAGTTATATGCAGGAACGTGTGGCAATTTCCCTTTAAAATAAGCCGTATAACATACTGTCAATTTTACGGATTACTTCTCCGAAATCTTCAGCGTTTTCCGCGAAATTATTTTTTTCCACATCAATGATCAGGAGGTCTCCACCTTTATAGCTGTCAATCCATTTTGTATAAAGAATATTTAGTTTTTTCAAATAATCAAGACGGATATTTTCTTCATATTCCCTGCCACGTTTTTGAATTTGCCCAACCAATGCAGGGACAGAGGCTTTCAAATAAATAAGCAGGTCGGGAGGTTGTACCATGGATTCAAGGGTTTTGAAAAAATGAAAATAATTATCAAAATCTCTTTTACTCATCAACCCCATTTCGTGCAGGTTGGGTGCAAAAATATGCGCATCTTCATAGATCGTTCTGTCCTGGATCACCGTTTCTGTACCTCGTTGAATCTCCAGTAAACGGTTGAGGCGATTATTTAAAAAATAAATTTGCAGGTTAAAACTCCAGCGCGGCATGTCCTCGTAAAAATCGAGGAGATAGGGATTGTTTTCCGTATCCTCAAATTGAGGGATCCATTTGTAATGTTTGCTTAAAAGTTCCGCCAGCGTAGTTTTCCCCGCGCCAATATTACCCGCGATTGCAATGTGTTTTGGTTTTTTAAAGTCAGCCATGCAGCAAAAATGATTTATTTTTTTTAAGTAAAATAGCTTTTCCAGGAATTCAACAAGATAGTATGAATGAGTGGAAAAGTAGTATAATTTTTCCGGGAATTTAAAAAATCATTCATGGCATAAATTAAAACCCAGCCTAAGAAAAGTATTCAAGCCCGATTTTACTCCGAACCATCCGAATCGTGCAATCCGCACTGACCCTGGATTTTTCAGCACCTTCACTTAAAATTTTTGCTAAATATTTTTCGTCCTGCATGATCTCATTGGCCTTTTCCCGGATTGGTGCAATAAAAGCAATCATATCTTCGGCCAGTTGTTTTTTCATATCGCCATAACGGATATGAGAATGCTGGAAATCAACTTCAAATTTTTCATAAACATCCATTGATGAAACTAATTTCATTAAAGAAAAAAGATTTTCTATATAATCAGGTTTTTCTGAAAAGTTAGCTACCGGCCCACTATCCGTTTTAGCTTTCATTATTTTTTTACGAATTAATTCATCTTCATCTGATAGATAAATAGTAGCCAGTTGATTTTCACTCTTACTCATTTTTCCAACACCATCAAGGCTCATAATTTTTATAAGATTTTCTCCAAAATTATAAGCTTCCGGCATGGGGAAAAATTCACCATACCTGAAATTAAAACGTTCCGCCAGGTTGCGTGTCATTTCGAGATGTTGTTCCTGGTCCTTGCCTACAGGCACTTTGCGGGCACGGTGAATTAAAATATCCGCAGCCATTAAAACAGGATAGGTCAATAATCCTGCATTGATATTATCCGGCTGGCTCCGCGCTTTATCTTTAAATGTGGTGGTTTTTTCCAGTTCACCTTTATAGGTTAGCGTTGCGAGGTATAAATATAATTCCGAGATTTCAGGAATTGCGCTCTGAAGATAAATGGTTGCTTTTGCAGGGTCGAGGCCTGCGGCAATATTTTCTGCCACAGCTTGTTTTACCTGTGCATTCAGTTTCACTGTATCCGGGTGTGTAGTAAGACTATGCCAGTCTGCAATGAAAAAATAACAATCAAAACTGTCCTGCATTTTTATATAATTCCTGATTGCGCCAAAATAATTTCCCAGGTGTAATTGCCCGGTTGGCCTGATGCCACTTACAGTAATTTCTCTTTCCATGTTTGCGAAGATAAAAACAGGATGGCGTTGATTAATAAAATATTTCAAAAAAATCGAAGACTGATTTTGTATTCATCTATATTTATTTTAGGAAACCGATATTTGCAAAGAACATTTACCCAACACCATCAACACATTTAAATCCATATTAGAAACACCGATAGAATATTTGAAAGGTGTTGGGCCCATTCGTGCCGCGTTACTGCAAAAAGAATTGGGCATTTATCTTTTCCGGGATATGCTCAATCATTTTCCATTACGTCATATAGATAAAACATCTGTTCAAAGCATTAAAGATATAAGTCCTGAAACGGATTACATACAAGTTGCCGGCGT
>JBBSQL010000040.1:0-25283 GCA_038257845.1 Chitinophagales bacterium | reverse complement strand
GAATAATGGCATTATTAACCGGTATTATGCATTGGATAAAAACAGGAAATCTACGCATACCAATGCACAAATGACGGCTAGTGCAGTAAAGGCCTTATTTGAAAATGAACCGGAAAAAATAAAAGACATTGAATTGCTTTCCTGCGGTACTTCGTCTCCCGATCAAGCCATGCCGAGCCATGGTGTAATGACGCATGGTTGTCTGCCTGAGTCTGAATCCATTGAAGTGGTGTCTCCATCAGGTGTTTGTTGCGCCGGAATGCATGCATTGAAATATGCGTATTTATCCATTCGGGCAGGGGAGTCAAAACTTGCTGTGGCAACGGGTTCTGAACGTTTTTCTGGTTTAATTGTGTCAGATGTTTTTGAAGAAGAAGCTCATAAATTAACTGCGCTAAGTGATAACCCATTTATTGCTTTTCAAAAAGATTTTCTTCGCTGGATGTTATCGGATGGTGCGTCTGCTTTTTTAATGTCTGACCAACCCAATGAAAATGGTTTGAGTCTCCGGCTCGATTGGATCGAAGGTGTTTCTTATGCAAATGTGATGGACACTTGTATGTATATGGGTGGTGAAAAAATGGCGGATGGTTCTTTGAAAGGTTTTATGGATTATACTCCTGAAGAGATCATGAATAAATCTATTTTCAGTATCAAACAGGATATTACTTTATTGAGTGATAACATTGTACAATTAGGCGGGCAAAAAATCATGGAAATTTTTGCTAAAAAAGGTTTAACCAATACAGATATAGATTATTTTTTGCCACATATTTCCAGTGAATTTTTTAAGCCAAAAATTTATGACATGGTTGAAATATATGGTGGTGGCATTCCGTATGAAAAATGGTTTATCAATTTATATACCGTGGGCAATGTAGGCGCGGCTTCTGTTTATTTAATGGTTGATGAATTATTTCATAGCGGCCGCCTGAAAAAAGGCGAGAAAATTTTGTTACTCGTTCCTGAAAGCGCCCGGTTTTCTTACATGTACGCCATGCTGACGGTTTGTTAGCTTTTTGTTTTATAAAAATTTTCCAGCATGAAAAAAGAAGATGTGCCGCAGGATAAAGGGTCACTTGGAAAAATTACCAAAGAGATTTGTTATGCTACAGATGCCTCGGGAAAATATGTAACAGCATTAAGTGAAGGTTGGTCTGTAAAAAATAAAGCCCTGGATACTGCCTGGGAAAGCATTCAAAACCGCAAGGATGCAGCACGAAAAAAAGTTGAAAATAGAGAAGCCAGTCCTTTACTTTTTTTTATGGAACGCGGCTTAATGGATATAAAAATTCTTTCCGGTTATTCTGGTTTTTATAGCTGGCAAATTAAAAGGCATTTGAAACCATCAGTATTTGAAAAATTAAGTGAAAAAAAATTAGCACGCTACGCTGCAGTTTTTAATGTGCGCGTGGAAGATCTTAAAAACATGAACGTGCATGACGAATAATTTTCAACACCTGCAGTCTGCACATTGCGAAAATGGCGTTACACGCAGCTTACTGAATAATATTGGCATTACGCAAATTACTGAACCGCTTGCATTCGGCATTGGCGCAGGATTATTTTTTGTATATATTCCATTACTGAAAATTAATAATGGCCCGGTGATTGCTTTTCGCGTAATGCCCGGGTTGATTTTTAAAAGAGTTAGTAAAGCATTGGGCATACATGTAACGCGCAGAAAATTTCATTCAAAAGAAAAAGCAAAACAATTTTTAGATGAGCGGCTTGAATCTGGCCATCCGGCAGGTTGCCAGGTCGGCGTTTATTATTTGTCTTATTTTCCCAAAGAATATCGGTTCCATTTCAATGCGCATAATTTAATTGTGTATGGAAAAATGGATGACCAATATTTAATTAGTGATCCCGTGATGGAACATCCTACAACGCTGAGCAGTTACCAGTTGGAACGCGTACGTTTTGCAAAAGGTGCATTAGCGCCCAGAGGACAAATTTATTTTCCGCAGAACGAAACGAACATTTCAAATGAGCAAATTAAAAAAGCAATTATACAGGGCATTAAAAAAAATGCGCGCAGCATGTTGCAACCATTTGCACCCATTGCCGGCGTGAAAGGCATCCGTTTTATAGGTAAGAGAATTAAAAAATGGCGCGTACAATTAGGTGAACAAAAAGCAGGTTTATACCTGGCGCAATTAGTACGCATGCAGGAAGAAATCGGAACAGGTGGCGGCGGTTTCCGATATATTTATGCAGCATTTTTGCAGGAGGCATTTTCTTATATTCCCAATGAAAAATTATTGGAAATTTCTACTTTATTTACACAAGCAGGTGATCTCTGGAGAGAGGCAGCAGTGCAGGCTTCAGGTATTTTTAAAGGTCGGCTTGGCTCGCAGGAAGATTACAATAAAATGGGTGATTATTTATTGGAGATTGCGGACATTGAGCAAAATGCTTTTAGGGCTTTATCTAAAATAAAATGGAATTCATGAACCAGCCTGCAATAAATATTGACAATGTTTTTTTTCAATACCCGGGACAGGATAAACCCTTTCTTCAAGACTTTAATTTAACTATTCAAAAAGGGGAGCGCTTTGGTTTATTTGGCCCGAATGGTTCCGGCAAAACAACGTTAATGATGCTGATGACCGGATTGCTTTCGCCACAAAAGGGAACAATTCATTTGCTGGGAAATGACATTCAAAAAAATGATGTAACCGTAAAAAAATTATTTGGTTTTGTGCCACAGGATTTTTCATTTTACCAGGAATTAAGCCCGGTAGAAAACCTGCAATATTTTGGTGCTTTATCTGGTTTGAAAAAAAATGAAATCAAAGAAAAAACGAATTTATTACTTGACATACTTGGACTTATAAAGGAAAAAAATACGCCGGTGAAGAAATTTTCAGGCGGTATGAAACGCAGGGTGAATCTTGCTATTGGCGTTATTCACAGTCCGCAAATATTATTTTTAGATGAGCCAACTGTGGGCGTTGATGTGCAAACACGCTCAGCGATCATTGATTATTTAAAAGAACTGAATAAAAATGGAACCACATTGATTTATACTTCACACCAACTAGTTGAGGCAGAAGAATTATGTGATCATATTGCCCTGGTGAGTGAAGGTAAAATCATTGCGCATGATAATCTTGCTTCACTTTTATGTCAGCACGGCAATGATGCTTTGGAAGATTTATTTTTAAACTTAACAGGAAAAAAATACAGGGATTAATCATGTTCAAACTTTGGTCAACAATAATAAAAGATGTGCGAATCCTTACGCGGGATCGTGTTGGCCTTGTGTTCATGTTTGCCATGCCCGTTTTGCTTGTGATCATTGTAACGAGTATTCAAAACAGCACTTTTAGTTTGCTCAATAAGAATAAAATTTCAATGATCATTTGTAACCAGGATACCGGTAAGATCAGCAATGAATTTATTGAAGGCTTAGAAAAAGCAAACATGTTCCAGTCTATTGTTGTTTCTAAAAATGAAAATGAAAAAAGCATAGCCAATCGTTTGCACAATGATGAAGCGTTAATTGCGCTCATAATTCCCCCGCAATTTTCTGAAAAAATAAATGCGAAAGCACATTCCCTTTCAGGCAAAGCAATGAATGCATTTGGTTTAGAAACTGATACGCTGAATGCCACAACAAAAGATAGCCTGCCTGTCAAATTAATGTATCAACCCGTTTTGCAATCGTCCATGCGCGAATCCATTAAAGGCGCATTATCAGGCGCATTGCAATTGGTAGAAAGCCGGCAGATTTTGCGCACACTTTATTTTTCTTTAAATGAAGCAGAAATGCCGGATTCACTGCAAAATGAATTTTTAGAAAATGATGTAAACATCCGTGAAGTAGCGGTATCACTCGATGATAGCCGGAGCATACCAAATGCTTCCCAACATAATGTGCCCGCCTGGACTATTTTCGCGATGTTCTTTATCGTGATCTCTTTAGGTGGAAGTATTGTACGGGAGAAATTAAGTGGTAGTTTTTTAAGATTAAAAACTTTGCCATCCAGTTATTTTATCTCCATTCTTTCCAAACAAATCACTTACCTGCTGGTAACTATGTTACAGGCCGTAATAATTTTTGCGATCGGCGTTTTTGTTTTTCCTTATATTGGTTTACCGGAATTGAATTTACCGGCAGATATTGGCGGATTAATATTGGTAACACTTTTTTGTGGCTGGTGTGCGGTGAGTTATGCAACATGTATAGGTATTTTTGCTAATACGGAAGAACAATCAAATGGCTTTGGCGCTATCTCCATTGTGATCCTCGCAGCAGTGGGAGGGCTGATGGTGCCTGCATTTGCGATGCCATCATCATTTCATACAATTATGAAATTATCGCCGATGCACTGGTGTTTGGAAGCTTATTATGGATTATTTCTTGAAGGTGGAAAATTAAAAGATGTTTTCTCAAATGTGTTATCTTTAATTTTCATAACATTGATTTTACAAATCATTTCTTTTATCGGATTAAAGTATAAAAAACTGGTTTAATAAAAATTTAGAAAATGGAAAAAACGGAATTAAAAGAACAACTGAAAAAGCAAATTATTGAATACCTGAATTTGTCTCCCATGCCTGTGGAAGACATTAAAGATGATACGCCTTTATTTGGAGAAGGGCTGGGATTGGATTCTATAGATTCACTGGAATTAATTGTAATGCTGAAAAGAGAATATGGAATTATTATTCAAGATCCCAAAGAAGGAAGGCGCATTCTCGTGGATGTAGAAACAGTGGCGGATTATATTCTGCAACATCAAACTACATAAAAGAATTATTTTTTTTCGGGCAATATTGTTTTTTCATAAATACCGTTGAATTTAAAATATAATTTCTCCCGGCTTTTTATGGAAGCATTGATTCGGAAAATTGATGCGCTTTCTTGTTGATAGGTAATATTTATTTTAAGCAAATTATTTTCATTTGGTGTGATCATTTCTAAAAATTTTATAACACCAGCTTTCTTTAATTGCAGGGAAATAAAAGTTTCTTTTTGTAGGATTTCTTTGATCATTTGCAACATACAAGCGCCGGGTAAAACGGGCTGCCCTGGAAAATGCCCCCGAAAAATTTCATGAGCTTCATTTAATTTGATCGCCGCAATAATCAACCCTGGAGTATGTTCCAGGGAAATGGTAGTATATAATGAATCGCGTAACATAATTTAAATTGAACAGTCTGAAACCAGCATCAATGAATGATATAAGCCATAGTAATGATTATAAACCAGGATTTTTTTGGGGAATGAATTGCAGGGTTTTTCCAATACAATTTCCGGAATGGTTTTATTTTTAAATATCATGGCCGCTAACCATAAAGCAAATGAAACGGATGTTGGGTATTCACCGCAAAGATGTTTATATTTTGCCAGTGGCGTGTTTTTGAAAATATTTTTTTCCAAATCATGATACACTTTATCATTTTCTAAGTCACCATTTTTTCCCATGATAAATAAATCAATATCATTCGGAACGAGTGAATATTTTTTAAGAAAGTTTTGAATTTTCACTTCCATTTCTTCAGCATCGCCAGGCTTAAAATATGTTTGTAAGCCCACAATTTCAGCCAGGTTTTCTGCTGAAGCCTGATCATTTAATAAAAAAAATACACTGCCTTCTCCACCAATGGTGCCTTTGCTTTCTTCCTCATACAATTTCAAATTTGAAATAGGTTTTCGTTTATATAAGGCGAGCCTCGTGAGTATTTTAAAACTCACATCCGTCATTTCATCTACGCCGCCGACCAATATATTTGAAGCTTCTTTTTCCTGCAAAAGCATCATGCCATCAAGCAAAGCACTTTCAAAGGAAATACCTTTATGTACAAAAGTATTATTATAATTATGGCACTTCAGCATAAGCGCAACCTGTGCTGCCACTGTGTTGTGTGTGGATTGAATGAATGCTGTGGGTGGTAACATTTCTTCATTCATTTCGATCATCCTGGATAAAAATGTGATGGTATCTTCCAGGCTGCCATAAGCAGTTCCCGTAATAATTGCACCGGGAATTTCTACATTAGCTTTTTGCAAACAATCCATCGCCGTTGCTACGCCCATCTTTATAATTTTCCCCATCCGGCGCGCTAATTTTGGATCAATGAATTTTCCATAATTTGGTTGGATTGCATTAAGACGCGTTTCATGGGATTCAACAATATCATCCAGGAAACCATTTGATTCAAATGTTTTTTGTGGTGAAATGCAAGAAGCTGCACGAATAAATGTCTTCATATTATATACGGGAAAAAATTAATGATGCGCAGTTGCCGCCAAAGCCAAAAGAGTTGGACATCACATGCTGGATGTGCTGCTCTTTTATAATTTTACGAACTGGTGAAAAATTAAATTCATGCATGGGTGTTTCAAGCCGAAGGTTTGGAAAAATCATTCCATACTTCATTCCAAGAATTGAAAAAACAGCTTCTACACCACCACAAGCGCCAAGCGTATGGCCTGTATATGATTTCGTAGAACTCATCAGCGGGTATTCCGGTTCAAAGATTCTTTTGATAGCCATGCTTTCCGCGTTGTCATTGTTTGGTGTTCCTGTTCCATGAAGATTAATATAATCAATATCTGATGCATTTAAACCACTTTTTTTCAATGCATTTTTCATTGCAAGATATGGCCCTTCGCCTTCCGGTGATGACGCTGTTTGATGATAGGCATCATTGCTGTTATCATACCCACTCAATTTGCAATACATTTTTTTGTTGAGCTTTTTGGCTACATTTTCAGAAACTAAAACAAGGTAACCTGCGCCCTCACCGAGATTCAGGCCATTGCGGTTTTCATCAAACGGTTTACATAAATTATTATCCAATATCATCAGTGTATTAAAACCATTCAGAGTGAATTTAGTAAGCGCATCCGTACCGCCGGCAACAACGATATCAAGAATGTCATTTTTAATTAGTCTTGCTCCATAAGCGATCGCATTGGCAGAAGATGAACATGCGGTACTGATTGTTGTCATAAAATCTTTTATTCCCAATGCTTCTGCAATAGTTTCTGTAACGCATCCACATTCATGATCATGCACAAAACGCAATTTTCCTTTATCATTATTTTCTGAGAATGCTGTAAAAAAAGCTTCGCTTTTATCCATTCCTCCAACGGTATTCCCGGAAACCAAACCAATGCGAAAGCTTTTATCCATAAGTATTCCAGCGTCTTTCATGGCTTCTTTAGCTGCCATGAAACCCAGCATGGTTGTGCGGCTTGTATTCTCATGCAAACCGGTGCGTTGTTGTAATTCAGTGTCACTCAATTTCACTTCAGCTACAGGAATTTTACCGCAATGAGTTGTTTCAAGATAACGAATATCACCAATTCCTGCCTCTTCACTTTCCAAAGAAGTAAGACATTCGGCAACATTATTTCCAAGTGCACTAATAACACCAAGTCCTGCTATATATATCGTTTCACTCATTTTTAATCATTAAAAATTTTCGACATCGCTTCTTCTGAAAATGGAACTGCAAATTTACCACCATTTTTTTCTACTAAAAATAATGCAGCCTTATAACCCGTTTCTAAATAATCATTCCAACCGCATATACAGGCCTGTACAAGGTTTTTATCCATCAACACAGATACGTAATTCGCTAAAAAAGCAGGATTAAATTTTTCAAAAATAAAAAAAGAATTTTCTCCTTTAAAACCATTGCGTATGCAAATTTCACCTGTTACAATATTTGGTAAAGTATACACAAACAGGGCAGGGCTGGGTGTTTCCTGCAGGCTTTCTATATATTTTATATCTGTTGAAAGACTGGAATTTGCATTGGAAAAGACCAGGCCAATTTCTGCTGGTTTATATTTTTCTTTTAGTAAACTTTCTTTCAATAAAATTTCTGAACAAAGCCAACCAAGCTTACACAGGGAATCCATTTTATAAAACCTGGAATAATTGATTTCAAAATTTTTATAAACAGTAAATAAAAAATCAGGCGAATTTTCAGCATCATTTGTAAAAATAATTTCACCGTTTTTGTAAACTGTGTTTTTACAAATAACGCAACTCGAATTAATATGATAAGTCGTTTCCAATTTCAATATTTCAATTTTCTATTTTACTAAAAATCACGGCTGCATTGCACCCGCCAAAACCTGAAGCCGTCTTCAGGCAATTTTTAAAGTCCTTTTGAAAAACGTTCCTGCAAATATTCAATTGTGTATCACTGCCGGATTTTTCAAATCCAGCAGTTGGTATCATCGTATTTTCTTTCATGGAAATTATTGAAATAATTGACTCCACTAAACCCGCAGCTCCCAAAGTATGACCAAAAAATCCTGTCAAACTATTCACCGGTATTTTTTCAAGTCCGGATAAATGCAACGCTTTTGATTCCATTTCATCATTATAAATTGTGGCAGTACCATGTGCCGAAATAAAATCAATTTCATTCACATGCACACCAGATTCATTGAGTGCATTTTCAATGGCCATTGATAATTCTTCACCAGTCCGCGATGGTGCAGAAATATGGTTTGCATCATTGCTCACTGATCCGCCCATCACTTTGATATTTGTGCCTTTATACGGAAAAACGGAGAGCAACACGGATGCCGCAGCTTCTCCTAAAGTAATACCATTTCTATTTTCATCAAATGGTTTACAAGGACCATCACTAATTGCCTGGAAAGATTCAAAGCCACTCAAAATAAATTTTGAAATTACATCTGCGCCTGCAATAATTGCATAATCATAAAGGCCTGAATCCAACAAACGTTTCCCGGTGAGTATCGCTGCAATGCCCGATATACAAGCATTTGAGATAATAACTGGAGTTTGTATGAGTCCAAAATAATCAGCCACTTTTTTTGCTGAAGTATGTAATGCAATTCTTTTTTCCAGGTCCAAAGTGTACGTTTCAGTTTCTAATAAACCAATATTTCCTTTCGTCGAAGAAATGATGAGGATTAGTTTTTCATTTTTGAGATCAATATTGGTTTGTTGAATTGTGTTGCTGATAGTTGCAATCAGCATTTCTTCAAATTTTGTAAAAGCATTGGCTTCATTTTGAAGAAATATTTTTCCTTGCTCAAACAGCGAAGCATAAAAAGCTGTATCAGCAATGGAAGTATTGCAATGTTTTTTTATACCTGTTTGTCCATTTTTAATTCTATCAAAATTTTCTTTTGTTGTGTCGCCCAAAGGAGAAATTATATTATCAGCCGTGATGAAAACTTCGCGCGCCGGTTTTTCAATCATGATATTCATCTCGCATTTCGCTATGATCTTTTCATTGTTTTCAACAGTAGCATCAATGACCATCATATTCATAACAATATCACGGATTGTAATAGTCGTGCGGATTTCCTCGCCAATTGCGGGCAATGAAATGATCTCGAAATTTTTAACAGCGACTATATAACCCCGTTCAACAGGCATATTTTTTTTGAATGCTTCATACCCTGCTTTTGCTGCGGCTGTCTGCGCCATATTTTCCAGTAATCCTGCTTCACTTAAAAAACCATTTTCAACAAGTACATTTTCTTTTGATATGTGGAAAGATGTTTCAGCATTTTTTTCACTGGCATTTATTAAATGATCAACCATTACAAATGGCGGTCGTTGAGGAATAATTTTTAAAATATCTATGGGGATCATTTTGGATAAATACTGCATGAAAAATTCACAAGCTTTGGGATAAAAATATGCTTTTATTTTTTGTACTTAATACAAGCCTCCATTCACAGATATAACCTGTGAAGTAATGTAACCTGCTTCCGGCGATGCTAAAAAAGCAACCGTAAGTGCCACTTCTTCGGGTGTGCCAAAACGATTTACAGGGATCAATTTTTTTAAACTTTTTTCATCCATATTTTCAATCATATCTGTTTGGATAAACCCGGGTGCAACTGCATTTACAGTAATTCCACTCCGGCCAACTTCCTGCGCTAACGCTCTCGTAGCGCCAATTACACCAGCTTTGGAGGCAGAATAGTTTGCCTGCCCCGGCAGGCCTTTGAGACCAGACAATGAAACAATATTGATGATCCTTCCATACCTATTGAGCATCATATTCTCAAGTACTAATCGTGTTACGAAAAAAAAGCTATCCAGGTTTGTATGCAACACGGAATCCCACTGTTCATCTTTCATCCACATCATTAAACTATCATCTTTGATACCCGCATTATTCACCAATACTTCAATTTGTTTATCCAAATTATTTTTTATCCAATCACCTAAAATGTTTTTTATTTCATCCCTGTTTGCAACGTCCATTTTTAGTAAAGCTGCATTGCCACCATTATTTTTAATTGTTGCAAGTGTTTCATCTGCTGCATCCATATTTGTATGAAAATTGATCAATACAAAGTATCCCTGTTCCGCTAATTTTTGAGCTATTGCTTTTCCAATGCCACGCGAGCCACCTGTTACCAATGCTGTTTTCATGCCATCAAATTATATGTTCAAGGAAATGGTTGGTTCAGTTGTTTGCAGGAAAATTTTTATTTCTTCCAGGCCTTTGTACTTCGGTTGGTCTTCTATAAATTTTGGAAAAATTTTCCGCAATGTTTTATAAACTTCAGATGTAATTGGTGCAAGTTTTTTGGCACAATGCAAATAGTCAATCGCCTGTAAGACTGCAATGGCCTGAATGGCGAGCACGGTAAAAGAATTATCAATTACTTTTTTGCAAAGCAATGCTGCATTGCAGCCCATACTTACGATATCCTGGTTATCGTTGTTGTTAGGAATACTGTGCACATACATGGGAAATGAAAGTGTTTGATTTTCTGCCACGGTGGAAGTTGCCGTGAATTGCATGCCCTGCATTCCAAAGTTCAAACCGAGTTTTCCCAGGTTAATAAAGGGTGGCAATTTTTGATTCAATTTATCATTCAATAAATAATTCAATTGCCTTTCAGATAACATGGATAATTTCGTAATGGCTATTTTCAATTTATCCATTTCTAAAGAGACGTAATCACCATGAAAATTTCCACCATGAAAAATATTTTTATTTTTACTGTCAATGACCGGGTTATCATTGACTGAATTCAATTCATTGATCAGCACATTTTCTGCATATGAAACAGTATCATAAACAGGCCCGAGCACTTGCGTAACACAGCGCAATGAATAATATTCCTGCACTTTATCGTGAATGTATTGCTGCTTCAGCGTTTCAGAGTGATATAAATGTTCTGTACGATTCCGGATCATTTTGCTTTTTGAAAGAATAGCCTGCATCATTTCCGAAACCTGGTTTTGCCCTGCATGCAGTTTTGCATTATTTAATTCTGTAGAAAAATGATCGTCATACGCTTCTACAATTTCATTGGTCATGGCAGAAAAAATCACAGACCATGCTAATAATTTTTTTGCAAGCAAACTATTTATTATACCAATTCCCGTCATGGCCGAGGTCCCATTCAAAATAGCCAGGCCTTCGCGGAGATGAATGGATAAGGGTTTAATTTTTTGTTGAGTAAATATTTTCTTTGTTGGATAAATTTTGCCTTCAAAAATTACTTCCCCTTCACCGACCAAAACTAACCCAAGATGCGCCAATTGCACCAGGTCACCACTTGCGCCTACACCGCCCTGTTCAAAAATACAAGGGGTAATATCTTTATTGATAAGTGTTGCTAATAATTCCACCACATCGGTATGCACACCGGAATATGCCAGCATGAGCGTATTCAGCCGGGCAATCATCAAACCTTTTACCAGTATGGGTTCCATGAGTTTGCCACTACCCGAACTATGGCTGCGGATGAGATTGTACTGAAGTTGTAAAACGTTTTCTTCATTCACTTGATATTGCGCCATCGGGCCGAAACCTGTATTGATCCCATAGATCAGTTTACCCGCAGAAAATTTTTGTAAAAAATGAAAATTCTGCATTACTTTTTTTAATGCGGATGCGGGCAATGAAACTTTTTCATGCTTATATAAAATATCTGAAAATTGACCGGCAGTAAGAATTTCTTTTCCAATTGGAACCATGGATGAGTTTATTTACAGCGCAAAGAAAGCATTTCTACAAATATTTCCCGTATTTAAAAAAAATATTGAAAAATACTGTCCGGGAAATAAAATTATTATATGATCAGGAGATTCTTTTATCAATAAATTTTACGGCTTTCCTGCCGGCTTCAGGCATTTGCATCACCTGGATCTCTTTCTCTGAAATGTAAGCCAGTTGCGGGCTTACGCGCAGGCTGGCCTGCAAATGTGCGCGGATGCGGTGATCACAGGCCTTGTCATTTCCAGCCGGCACAATATATATCAGCACTTCATCCATGCCAATTTCATTATGAAAAACTTCTACTACAAAATCGCGTACATCTTTCATTTCGCTAAGAAGATCAAATAATGCAGCCGGGTAAAGTGTGGTGCCTTTAAATTTGATCATTTGTTTTCTCCGGCCGATAATGGGTGATAATCGCAGGCTGCTGCGGCCGCAAGCACAAGGTGTTTCAAATTTCAGACAGATATCACCCGTTTTATAACGCAGCAGTGGCATGGCTTCTACTCCAAGCGTTGTGATGGTGACTTCTCCCGGCATATTTTCCGGAACTGGTTGATTGTTTTCATCCAATAATTCCACGATGAGTAAAGCCGGTTGTAAGTGTCCGCCATTGCCGGCGCTACATTCTGTAAATGCAGTTTGCATTTCCGTGGAAGCGTATGTAGAATACAATTTTATATTCCAGGATTCCAGAATTTTTTTTGCTAAAATATTATAGGAAAAATCGGTGTTACGAATATTTTCACCAATACAAATTGCTTTTTTTACAGTCGTGTTATTCGGATCAATATTATTTTCCCGGGCATATTTTACCAGTTTCAAAATAAAAGATGGAACAGCTACAATAGCTGTGGGCTTGAGTTGTTGAATCGTTTCCCACTGCAATGACGGCACGCCCGGGCCTAAGCGAATAATGCCGGCGCCTAATTTTCGCAGGCCATTATAATACGCAATACCCGCCATGAATTGGCGGTCCAAAGTGAGCATGAGTTGATAAATATCATTTTCCGAACCATCTGCACAAACAAAAGAATTATATTCATTTTCGGCAAGGCGTTGCAAATCATTTTCCGTTAATGCAATGGTGACGGGACTTCCAAGCGTACCGGAAGTAGAAGCGTATTCAATTATTTTATCTTTTTCAACGCACAAAAAATCTGCATTCATTTTTTGCAGGTCTTCCTTATTCGTGACGGGAAGTTTAACGAGATCATCCAAAGATTTTATTTCATGCAAATCAATTTTATGTTGAGCAAGGAGGCGCTTATAAAATGGGGAATGAATATTTAAGTATTGTAAGAGGGATACCAATTTTTCTTCCTGGTATTTTTTGCTTTTTTCGGTTGATTCAAATGCGTATGGGTTCATATCAATCTTCAATAATTACGACGGCTGTTGCCAGTGTTTTTGTGTGTGACAAAGAAACAGAAATTTTTTGCTGCTGCAATGCTGCAAAAGTTTTTTTTGTTTCGCCCAAAAAATTCAGGAATGGTTTACCGGCTGCATCGCGTTGAATTTCTATTTCATTAAAATGCGTGCCGGAAGCCCAGCCGGTTCCGAGTGCTTTAAAAAAAGCTTCTTTAGCCGCGAAGCGCGCTGCATAATGTTCAGATTTATATTTTTGCTTTTCGCAATATTCAATCTCGTTTTCGGAAAAAACTAACTCCTTAAAACCCGAATCATTGGCAATTTTTTCGGCAATGCGGTTCACTTCTATAATATCTGTTCCGAGGCCTTTAATCATTCAAATAAAGTATTATTATATCAAAAGTAAAATAGAACAAACTTTGCGATGGGAGTATTTTAAATAGATTGAGATATCTGTAAATAAGGTGGAAATAAAATTAAATTTTCAGAAAAGATAAAGTATTTCTGTTTTTACTAATTAATCTAATATTTAGCCAAAAAACTTTTAACCCTGTTATGCAAATTTTCAGAAAGCGGGCTCAATGGAAGCCGGAGATAATTTTTACATAAACCTTTTTCAGTCATAAAAGCTTTTACACCAGCGGGATTATTTTCTGCAAACATAAGGTCATAACCTGCTATCAATTTATCATTCATTTTTTTTGCTGTGGCAAAATCTCCATTTAAACAAAAGTGGATCATCGCGGAAAAATCTTTGGGAAACATATTTGCCGCAACACTAATGATACCCTGCATTCCACAAGCCATTTGCGGTAATGCAAGTCCGTCGTCTCCACTCACAACGGTGAAATAATCCGGTTTATCCCGCAGGATCTGCATGCATTGGCTAAAGTCGCCACTCGCTTCTTTAATCCCTGCAATATTGCCCACTTCACGTGCTAATTTCAACGTGGTTTCAGCATATAAATTTCTGCCTGTTCTTCCGGGCACATTATAGAGTATAATTGGCTTAGGAGAATTTTCAGCCAACTTTTTATAATGCAGGAATAAGCCATCCTGTGAAGGTTTATTATAATATGGCACAGCGCTTAATATTGCTGTTGCGCGTTCCAGTGGAAATTCTTTTAAATCATTTAAAACGCTTGCTGTATTGTTACCGCCGACACCGACGATCACCGGCACTCTATCATTCACACAATCATACGCAAAGCGAATGATATCCATTTTTTCACTGTGTGAAAGTGTTGGCGTTTCTCCAGTAGTACCCAGCGCAACTACGTAATTCACACCGCCATTGATTACATGATCAATGATATTTGAAAGCGCTTCAAAATCTATTTCTTCATTTTCTTTAAATGGCGTAACGAGTGCAACACCAGTGCCTTTTAGAAATGAAGTATCAAAACCTTTTACCATAATATCTTTTAAAAAAAATGAAAATTATTTTTTACGAATACTTTGAAAAATTAATCGGTGAGTTCATCCCAGAATCCCATTTTCCCAAATTTTTCAATACGCATATTAACACGCTCCTGGGGAGAGAACTTTTTCATTTCCGCAATCGCTCTCAGGATTGATTCTTTTAAAAACCTGGAAGACTCATCGTAGTCCCAATGCGCACCACCAACGGGTTCCGGGATTATTTCATCTACCAAACCAAAACCCTTCATATCTTTTGAAGTCAATTTTAACTGGTCAGCAGCCACTTCTTTCATATCCCAGCTTCTCCATAAAATTGAACTGCAATTTTCGGGAGAGATCACTGTGTACCATGTATTTTCCATCATCAAAATTTTATCACCCACACCAATTCCCAAAGCGCCGCCACTTGCACCTTCACCAATGATCACACAAATTATCGGCACTTTCAGGCGGATCATTTCATAAATATTTCTTGCAATGGCTTCTCCCTGCCCGCGTTCCTCGGCTTCTGCACCGGGAAAAGCGCCGGGCGTATCAATTAATGTAACAACGGGCTTATCAAATTTTTCTGCAAGCCGCATCAGCCGTAAAGCTTTGCGGTAACCTTCCGGGTTGGCCATACCAAAATTTCTTTGCTGCCGCATTTTTGTATTAATACCTTTTTGCTGGCCAATAAACATTACTGTTTGTCCATCAAGATCAGCAAAACCGCCGATCATGGCTTTATCATCTTTTACATTCCTGTCGCCATGCAGCTCCAGGAAATTATCAGACATTTTTAAAATAAATTTTGTGGTATAGGGCCTGTCAGGGTGACGACTCAACTGAACGCGCTGCCAGGGTGTAAGATGTTCTGTAATTTCTTTTCTTTTATCCAGGATAGCATTTTCGAGTTGCGCGATGGTAGACGTATAATCAATTTTCTGATTTTTCTCAGCCAGTTTCTTTGCCTGGTCTATTTGCTCATACAATTCTTTAATAGGTTTTTCAAAATCGAGAAACTGTCTATTGGGATAAGTAGGCATATTTGATCAAATATTTAGGGTAAAAATACATAGAGATTTTTTGGCAAAGAAAGATTTGTTCAAAAAAAGTGTTTACCCTTATCTTTGCCGTCCTGAAATCTGGCGAAAGATATAAAATCTGGAAAGATTTTTAAAGATTACAGGGATAAAGTTTTTTTTTGGATCGGTCTCTACGGTCGTAGAGATCAGTTGGTTAGAATGCCGCCCTGTCATCTCTACGGACGTAGAGACGAGTTCGAAGTAGGGCTTGAATTGTATATTTGTTCTTTAAAATTTGGATCGGTAGTTCAGTTGGTTAGAATGCCGCCCTGTCACGGCGGAGGTCGCGAGTTCGAGTCTCGTCCGGTCCGCAAAAGCCTCACATAAGTGAGGTTTTTTTGTTGATGGCCTTGTATGTGACATAATTCAAAGTTGAAAAGAGGGAACTAATTATAAACATTTATCTAATTAGGAAATCTTTTTCTGAATAAGTTTATGCTCATACGCATATTTTATTAGCCCGATAACACTGCCTGTTTTTGTTTTCCTGAAAATATTTTTGCGATGTGTTTCCACCGTTCTTTCACTGATGTATAAAGTATCTGCAATTGTTTTATTAGACATTTCATCTTCAATCAAACCAATGATCTCTATTTCACGGGCTGTGAGGTGCGCATCTTCATTTTGTTTTTTTACGTGGCTGAATTTATCCAATTCATTTAAAATTTCGTCACTGAAATAGATACCGCCGCCTGCAATTTTATGCAAAGCTTCCACCAGGTCTTTTTTGCCAATATTTTTTAATACATATCCCGCAATATCTGCGTCTTTGATCATTTCATTTACAGTCGTTCCCTGTCCGCTCATACTCAATGCAAGTATTTTTATTTGTGGAAATTTCTCTTTCACTTTTTTAGCTAATTCCTGTCCGTTCATTTCTGGCATCATAATGTCGGTGAGTAAAATATCAACGGGAATCCTGGACAGTAATTCAAGCATTTCATGGGAAGATGTAGTGCACACTTCTATTGAAAAATCTTGTTCATTTTCAAGTAAAGATTTGATACCATCTATGACAATCTGGTGATCATCTACAATAGCAATTTTGATTTTTTGGGGTTTCATTTGATTGGATTTTTGTGAAAATTAAGCTTTTTATTCAATAGGTACGTAAATAGCTACTAAAGTGCCTTTCCCGGGTGTGCTGTTCCATTCCACTTTACCTTTAAGATAACTAATACGACGCATGATATTTTTTAATCCAATGCCACCAAAATCATTCAATTTGCCTGTTTCAAAACCGACTCCATTATCTTCAATAGTAGCATTAATCCCATCTTCATCTTTTAAAATTGATATGTCCAAATGCGTTGCCTGTGCATGTTTCAGCACATTATTCACACATTCCTGCACGATCCTGTACAAAACGGATTTAATATTTGAATCTAAACTTCCA
Organism: Chitinophagales bacterium; assembly: GCA_038257845.1. Classification (GTDB taxonomy): domain Bacteria; phylum Bacteroidota; class Bacteroidia; order Chitinophagales; family Chitinophagaceae; genus JAFDXJ01. The sequence continues at coordinate 8,048 of JBBSQL010000040.1, read as the reverse complement.
TCCAATCCATCTGTGTGTAAATGTATTTCCAAACCTTTCGCATTGATCCGGTCAATAAATTTTTTCAATGCCTCTGCCAACCCGCTTGCCATTAACGCATTTGGCATCATATTATGCGAAACCGTGCGAACTTCCCGGCAACTTTCATCCACCAGGCTGACGATTTTATCATAATTACTTTTTTGTTTTTCAGATTGAAAATAAATTTCATTTTCAAGCGCTGATAAATTCATTTTTGCCGCGCTCATCATTTGCCCAATACCATCATGCAAATCACTGGCGATTCTTTTTCGTTCATTTTCTTCCGCTTCAATTACCGCATTGGTGGCAAGCGCCTGCTGCGTGATAATGGTTGTTTGAAGTTTTGATTGCTGCTTCAGTGTATATCTCCTGTACCAGGAATAACCCAGGGCAGTGAGAAGTATAATGAGTATGATAAAACCCGTGATCCAATAATTGCGTTTGGTGATTTCAAATTGTTGTTGCTGTATCTGTCTTTCTTTTTCTACAGTTTCATATTTTGCAGACAATTCCTCTACCTGCTTTACAGAAGATATTTTATAAATAGAATCTTTCAGGTCGGATGATTTTTTGAAATAAGCCAGCGCCTGCAGCGGTTCATTTTTAGCCGTGGCAATTGCAGAAAGTTCTTTATAATTGATCATCATCAGGTCGGTGAAATTTTTTGGCGCAATGAGTTCAATGCTTTTCAAATAACTTGCTTCTGCTTTATCATATTGTTTTTCCGCCAGGTACAGGGCACCGAGGTCTGTGTAGATCAAAGCTATGCTGAACGTATCTTTCAGCTTTTCACGTATGGCCAGCGCTTCAAAATTATTTTTTTCAGCTTCTTTAAATTTTCCCTGTATCACATATACGCCAGCCAGGAAATTCAATGCATAAGAAATGCCCAGTTGATCATTTAATTGCTTGCAAATTTCTAAAGAGGCATTATAATTTTTGATGGCAGCATCATACTTTTTTTCGTATTCATACACTACGCCACTTTCATTATAGATCGTAGAAATACCCTGCCTGTTTTTAAGCCGGACAAAAATATCCATGGCCTTATCATAAAACTGATGCGCCCTTTCATAATTGCCTGTTTTCCGGAAAAGTTTTGCCAGGCCATTATAGGTATTCGCCAGTTCGATATAAGCATTCTTTTTTTCCAGCATTTCCACTGACCTGTAGTAATAACTTGCGGTACTGTCATACATACCTTTGAAATAAAAAGAGACAGCGAGGTTTTGAAAAAATTTACCAATCGCTAAACTGTCTTTTAAAGATTCAGCAATTGCCAAACCTTTTCTTCCATATATAATATTATCATCAAAATTGACCTGCATAAAGGACAATTGATAATAGGCATCCAGCAATTTTTTTGAATTTTTCGTTGTTTGCGTGATGGCAAAAATGCTATCCTTTACGGACTGTTGTGCCATGGCAGTTTGTAAGAAAAATAAAATGATGAAAGTAAGTAAGCAATAGTTTCTCATGTCAGTTGGTTCAACACATCATTCATTGAAAAAATCCCTTTTTTAAGTTCCATAAATTCGGCTGCAACCAGTGCCCCGGCTGCAAATCCCTTACGGTTAAATGCATTATGCTGAATAATAATTTCATCATTATTTGAAAAATATTTTACCACGTGTATGCCTGCAACTTCATCTTCCCTCTTACTGATAATTGGCAATATATCCTTGTCCGCGCTTTGCTCATTTACCCATTTTTTCTTGCCGGGATTTGTTTGAATAATTTGATTAGCCAGTGAAATGGCTGTTCCGCTGGGGGCATCTTTTTTATGCACATGATGCACTTCTTCAATATGAACATCATATTCTTTTCTTTCCTTCATTATATCAGCAAGAAAATCATTTAATTCAAAAAAAAGATTTACTCCAATGCTGAAATTACTGGCGTATAAAAATCCGCCATTTTTTTGCTTGCATGCATCTGCCACTTCGGCCCAATGATCCAGCCAGCCTGTGGTGCCGCAAACAACCGGTACACCTGCATCAAAGCAGGCTATGATATTTTTAACGGCAATAGAAGGATTTGAAAATTCAATGCATACATCTGCTTTCCGTAAATTTTTCACAGTCATTTGCTCGGCGTTGGATGAATGTATTTTCAACACAATTTTATGACCCTTTGCCTTTGCCATCACTTCAATGGCTTTACCCATTTTGCCATAACCAGCTAAAACTATCTTCATACTATCTTTTCAAAAGTAATATTAGGATTTTTTTTTAAGACAAAGCAGAAGAAGTAAAAAAAGCTATTTCGTTGCCGGGTTTTTAAAATTAAAAACAATACCAATTCCGGCTGTCTTTAATTGGGGATTAAAATCCGGCCGGATATCCATACTCAGGTTATCGCTTACATCAAAATGCTTCAAATGCGCGAAAACAGTGGCATCCGCAATATTCAACCCCCAGACAATTATAAACCAGAGGGTAGAATAATCACGGTCTTTCCGAAATTGGTTTCTGTAAAATTGCAAACTTGTCGGGTTGCTGATCAGTGGCTGCAATTTTGGGTCTATTGTCCCGAACATCGCCGTATCATTATTCACAACGATATTGTAAGCATCCCGGGTTTTTTTATACCATTTATTATTGTACAAATAAGTTGCAGTGGGAATAGCAAGCGCTCCATAAACTATAGGAATTTTCCAGTATTCTTTATTATATGCCTGTCCCCAACCGGGTAAAATTAGAGAACGTAATGTCGCTTTCCGAGGTTCATGTTTTTCCAGGAAAGCAATTTTATTTTGTTCTTTTACTGAAAGGGAATCCTGTTTTTTGTTAACGATTGTATCTGCTGAAACATTTACGCTGTCTGTGTTCTGCGCTTTCAGTAAAAAGCCGCAAGCGAGAAAAAAGACAGATATGATGAGGCGCTTTTTTACCATGCGTTAATCTACCTGCACCTGCATCAGGTCAAGGATTTTATTCAATTCTTCCAATGAAAAATATTCGATGCGAATGTTGCCTGTGCCTTTTGTGCCATTGTGCGCCAAATTTACTTTGGTAGAAAAATGGGAAGCTAAAGTATCTTCAAGTCTTTTATATACGGGTGATAATTTATTTTTCCCGGAAATTTTTTTAGGTGATTTCTGTTTGAATAAATTACGCACCAATTCTTCCGTTTGCCGCACACTCAGTTGCTTATTTTTTACTTCATTAAAAATGAATAACTGGTTGTCAATGGTATTAATATTTATTAATGCCCGCGCGTGGCCCATACTGATCATTCCATTACGCACAGCGAGTTGTATTTCCGGGGGCAACTTTAAAAGCCGTAGATAATTTGTTACTGTACTTCTTTCCTTTCCCATCCTTTCCGCTACCTGTTCCTGCGTATAATGAATCTCATCCATCATGCGTTTATAACTGAGTGAAATTTCAATAGCATTCAGGTCTTCTCTTTGCAGGTTTTCAAGCAAGGCCAATTCGAGTAACTGGATATCATTTGCCTGCCGGACATAAGCCGGAATTTCTGTAAGGCCGGCGAGCTTAGCCGCGCGCAGCCTGCGTTCCCCGGCAATCAACTGGTATCTGCCCTTATCAGTTTTGGACACAGTAAGTGGCTGAATAATATCGTGTATGCGAATAGAATCTGCTAATTCGCGCAATGACTGTTCATCAAAATTTTTCCGCGGATTTTTGGGATTTGTATCTATGAGATTAATAGAAATCCTGTTGGAACTGGTCGCTGCATCTAACACAGTATTCTGAAGATTTCCAGAAGTTGTTTTCAGATCAATATCAATATTCTCGAGCAATGAGCGGATGCCTCTTCCCAGCATCTCTTTATTTTGTTTTAATTTGGACATTCTATATAAATAACAAATATTAAATCGGAAAGATCAATTTTTATTCCATGATCCGTTCCTCTTGTTTCATTTTTGTAAGGTTATTTTTTTGCAACACTTCTTTTGCCAGGTTCATATAATTGATAGAACCTTTACTGTGTGCATCATATAAAATCACGGGTTTGCCAAAACTTGGCGCTTCACTCAGGCGTGTATTTCTGTGAATGATGGTATTAAAAACCATTTCATCAAAATGCCTGCGCACTTCACTCACGACCTGGTTGCAAAGTCGCAGCCGGCCATCATACATAGTCATCAAAATACCTTCGATCTGTAAATTTTTATTCAACCTGTTTTGTACGATCTTGATGGTATTGAGTAATTTTCCCAAACCTTCCAGCGCAAAAAATTCGCACTGAACAGGCACGATCACGCTATCCGCGGCAGTTAACGTATTCACCGTAATAAGGCCAAGAGATGGTGATGCATCAATGATCACAAAATCATAATCATCACGTATGGCATCCAGGATATTTTTCACAACCATTTCCCTGTTGGGAAAATTGATCATTTCAATTTCCGCACCCACGAGGTCAATATGCGAAGGAATTAAATCAAGATTGGGAATTTCTGTTTTTAAAATAACATCGCGGGCAGAAACCTGGTTCACCATACAATCATACAGGCTATTGGTAACATTATGCAGGTCAAAACCCACGCCGGTTGTACTGTTGGCCTGGGGGTCGGCATCTACCAATAATGTTTTATACTCAAGCACACCAAGGCTTGCAGCCAGGTTAATAGCCGTTGTTGTTTTTCCCACACCACCTTTTTGATTCGCCACACCAATGATTCTTGCCATATTTTCCTGACCTTTTTTTAGTAAATTTATGAGCCTGTTTTTATGTCTATTGTTTCTCCAATTTTTGGAAGCATTAAATGCATTCCTGCTTGTTTGAATTTTTCAATCGCTTCTTTTGTATCAATTTTTATGGGTGAAAAAGTGTCGTAGTGAATACCAACAACTTCATTGCATTGTACAAAACGGCCTGCTTCAATCGCGTCATCTGCATCCATGGTAAAATTTCCACCAATGGGCATTATACAAAAATCCAGTTTGCTCCAGCGTGGAATTAATTGCATATCCATCGTCAATGCCGTATCGCCTGCATAATAAAAATTTCCATCTTTGGTATTGAAAACAAAACCCATGGGATTGCCGGCATACGTGCCATCGCCCAATGAAGATGAATGAACTGCCTGTACGCCACGAGCCGTCCCAAAATCAAAAGAAATAGGCCCGCCATGATTCATGCCATGAACATTCGTAATTCCTTTTGCTTCGAGCCAATAGGAAATTTCTGCGGGCGCAACGCACAATGCATTCGTATTTTTTGCGATCTCCAATAAATCTGCAGTATGATCTCCATGCCCATGTGAAATAAAAATATAATCCGCTTCTATTTTTTTTATATCAATTTTTTTTGCCGCTTCATTACCGGAAATGAAAGGATCAAACAATATTTTCTTCCCGGCTGTTTCTATTAAAAAACAGGCATGGCCATAAAAAGTGAATTTTATCATTTGCCGATTTTAAAATGCATGAATTTGCGAAATTAATTTTTCGCCTTCATTTTTCCCAATCTAATCTCCGTTCTGTGGATATATCGTTGTTAAAAATGGAGCGATTGAATATAGTGGATAAATGAAAGCTTCTTCCTGTTTTTGAATGGTTTAACAGATTGTCGTTTATTTTGCAAAAAATTTGAGATGAGAAACTGGAATGGGATATGGGTCGTGGCCGTCGTTATTTTACTCATAGACTTTTATGTGTATTTCGCGGTGCGGTCTGTATTTACGGGAGGAGACAGGAGCCGAATGCTTTATACATACATGTTTTGGACGATTTCTGTACTGGCTTTAATATTTCTATTGTCTTATCCTTTTATCAATTATTTTGAATCGCATGTCGTATTGCGCAATTATATTTTCGCGATAATTGTGGGTTTATTTTTTGCAAAACTGGTTGGCGCTGTTTTTTTCCTGGCCGATGATATCCGCCGCGGTATTGTTTGGCTGATGGGAAAAATCTTTTATAAAACGGGCGCTGATTTTGCACCTTCGGGAACGGGTATTAGCAGATCTGTATTTTTGACCTGGGCCGGAGTGGCAATGGGTGGAGGTTTGTTTGCAACGCTCTTATACGGCTTTTCCAATAAATATGATTACCGCGTAAAAAAAATAAAACTGTCTTTTTCAAATTTACCCAAAGCTTTTCGTGGCCTGCGTATTCTGCATATCAGTGATATTCATAGCGGAAGTTTTACGGATAAGAAAGCGGTCATCAGGGGCGTGGATATGGCGCTGGCGCAAAAAGCAGATATCGTGCTTTTTACGGGCGATTTGGTGAATGACAAAGCAATAGAAATGCAGGACTATATGGATGTATTCAGCCGGATCACAGCACCCATGGGTGTTTTCAGCACTTTAGGTAATCATGATTATGGTGATTATACTTCCTGGCCCAGCCCTGAAGCCAAAAAACAAAACCTGGAAGATTTAAAAATTGTCGAGGCAAAATTGGGCTGGCGTTTATTAATGAATGAACATATCGTGCTGGAAAAAAATGGGGATAAAATTGCTTTGCTGGGCATTGAAAACTGGAGCGCTTTTGGAAGTTTTCCAAAATATGGAAAGTTGGATGAAGCATATTCCGGAACAGAAAACTATCCTTTCAAAATTTTGATGAGTCATGATCCAAGTCATTGGGATGCGCAGATCAGGCCTGATTATCCGGATATTGATCTTACGCTCAGCGGGCATACGCATGGTATGCAATTTGGCATAGAGAATCCTTATTTTAAATGGAGCCCGGTGCAATGGTTTTATAAAGAATGGGCGGGTTTGTATGAAGAAAAAAATCAAAAGATATATGTGAACCGCGGCTGGGGATTTATCGGTTACCCGGGCCGTGTGGGAATTTTACCAGAAATAACTTTAATAGAACTTGCATAAAAATTTTTTTCAAAATCTCTTGTTCAAAATTTTGGATAAAAAATAAATAAGCAGGTATTCTAAGCTGTTAATATTTTATTAGAAAAAATAAATTCAAACAATAGAGAAAAGCGCTCATCGTTTGTGGAAAGATCATGGCATAAAATTCGCCATGCAACAAAAAACAAATCGTATGAAAAAAATAATTTTTATCGCTGCATGCTTTGCCTGCATACATACAACAAGCAATGCACAAGATTTTCACCTTGGTGTGAAAGGAGGTGTGAACCTCAATAAAATTGATGGACAGGCTTTTAAAAGTGGCTTCAATGCAGGTTTTCACCTGGGAGGTTTTGCCGAAATAGATATTAGCAAAACACTCGGCATTCAGCCAGAAGTTTTATTTAATCAAACAAATACAACGATTGCAAGTGATGCCACAGATATTTATAATATGGCATTGAATGGCCAGAAAAAAACATTGAATTATTTGAGTATTCCTGTTTTGTTACGAATAAATTTAACGAAATTATTGACGATTAATTTAGGCCCTCAGTATAGTATATTGATGAATAAGCACGAAACCATTTTACAAAATGGTGTTGATGCTTTTAAGTCTGGTGATTTTGCTGCCGTAGTTGGCGCGCAGGTGAACCTGGGTTCCTTGAAAGTGTATGGCAGATATAATATTGGTTTGAGCAATATCAATGATATTGATAATAAAGATAAATGGAAAAACCAGCAAATTCAACTGGGACTTGGTTTTCGTTTGCTGTAATTTTTTGCTGCTTTATTAAAAAAGACATCCGTCATACGGATGTCTTTTTTTGCGCCATTTTGCGCCAATTTACATATAAAATGCCTGCATTTTTGCTTTGGCATTTTAATTGACTTTATACCGTTTACTTTAAAATAATCATTATTTTATTTGGCTATGCCAAATTGACGTTACAACTAATTTAAAAATATGAAGGATCAATTTTTTTTAAGAATGGAAGATGAAGCAGATTTTTTGAATATTATTCCGATCAATGAAAATGAAGAAGAGCAGGATGAAAACCTGGTCATCCCGGATATAATTCAATTACTGCCTTTGCGCAATACCGTTTTGTTTCCCGGGGTGGTGATACCCATTACCGCGGGCCGCGATAAGTCCATAAAGCTATTGCAGCAGGCCAATAAAGATAAATCGCTGATAGGGGTGATAAGCCAAACTGACCCTGAAAACGAGGAG
>JBBSQL010000039.1:0-26790 GCA_038257845.1 Chitinophagales bacterium | reverse complement strand
GGAGTTTCTGAATTTTTAAACATAAATTTTATTTTACGATCAGTTTACCTTTCATTACTACATGAATGCTGCAGAAATAATCAGCACTTTCTGTAACAACTTTACTCCAGGATTGCCCCAGATCCAGTGGCCCTGAAGTCCAAAGTTTATTTTTTTCTTCAGTTACATCATGTGTTACGATGTCGTGGTTTGTCCAGACAACTGTATCTCCTTTTTGCAAAGTGAGTTCAGCGGGTTGAAATTGCATTTGTTTAATATCTACCTGGTAAGTTTTATGAACTGTATTTTCAGGAGTTGAAGTGCAACCTGCTAATAGTAAAATAAAACTCAACAGGAATGCACTGTTTTTAATTTTTAAAATTGTGTTTCGCATTATTTGTTAAATTCTTTTTGAATCATTTCTGCATGTGCAAGATGTGATTTGAAAAGTGGTAATGCAGATTGCAATAAACTTTTCAGTTCGCTGTTCGTTGCATTCGGTATTAATACATTTTCAACTTCATTGATGGCCGCTTTGTGATAAGCTACTTCATTATCAATATAGGCTTTATTAAAATCGTTGCCTTTTTTTGAATTGAGCATGGCCTTTGTTTTTTTTGCCCCGGCAAGAAAAGATTGTGTGGTAGCATTATCTTTAGGCGTAACGTTTAATTTTTTTGCCAATGCTACTGCCTGGTCAATTACAGACTGGTGGTCTTTCGCCATTGTTTCAGCAAATTTCACAACGTCCGCATTTGTTGATTTTTTTATAGCAATTTGGGCGTACTCAATATCAATTTGATTCGCAGTGACAGCAACAGAAGCAATTTCAGGATCTGTAAGTTTAGTGCTTGTCTGACCAATGGCCGGCATGCACAGTAAGACTCCGCATGCAATTGCAAATGTTGAATACATTGCAATGGATTGTTTAATTTTCATAATATTTTTTTTGTTATTTTTAAATTGATAACAGGTGCAAGGTAAAGCGGGGTTATTAGCAACAGGTTAGATAGAAATTAGAAAACGATTAGAAAATAATCGTGATCTTAAAGTTGCGCAAACTGCCGGGATTTTACAAAGTCTCTACTACTCTACCCGGCAATCAATTGATTGGATGCGGGAATGGGATTAATAAAATCACCTATTCTATAATCCTAAGAATTTCAGTATATTTATTTTGCTTCGTTTTTTTTCAGCAAGCGTAATCGCCATTGGAAACAGGATCTTTTTTTCCAGGTGAAAATGAAGCGTTAATAAATCTTCAAGTCTTTTCAGTTTTTCAAACAAGGAGACATAGGTGCGGCTGGCACCTGGTGGTATTCTATAATTTAAAGTTAGGCGACGGATCAATTTTAAATAATTCAATGACTCATCCACACTATTTTGTAAAAGGTTAATATTATTTTTCCATTCTTGTAAGCCGGTATAGACAGGCGGCAACAGGCGCCATTTGTTTTTCGCTATTTGCCGGATGTCTGATAAAAAAACTTCTTCTTTTTTTACCTGGTGCAACAAATCGTGCAGGAATAAAAAAATTACTTCTGTGAGTGAAGTCAATTCCGGGTGATTTTCAGCATGGTGATAAATAACTTTCTGCGCTTCTTTATAAATAACAGCGGCATTTTCCCTGGCTAAAAAATGATTTGCATCCAGGTCTTCAACCATTAATTCTAAATTCCACTTTTCAATATCATTCTGTGAATTTGTTTTAAAAGCGCTATATGATTGAAGCAACTTTTTCAAACTCTCATCTTTCGAATCGTTTTCAAAGTTGTACTCATCTGCGTACCCGGCCATGCCCAATTCGTTTTTTAAGATTTCGGATATATCATTTCCATGGTTAACAACGGCATCTTCGTTTCCTGCAAATTTTTGTGGATACATATCAGTTCTTTTACTTAATTTACTAATCACAAAATTATTAACAGCCTATTAAATTGGTATTAAGGGGATATTAGAATGTGGTTAGAAAAACATTGATATTTTCTCCTTAAAATGAATAGAAGTAAATTGCAGTTGATATATTCAATTTGTAAAATATGGATGGAAAGAAATTATTGATTATTGAAGACGAAAAAAAAATTGCGGATACACTGAAGTTTGGCCTGGATGAAAAGGGCTTTGAAACAGTTGTCGCGTATGATGGCAAAATAGGCTATCATTTATTTTCTGCAAATGATTTTGACCTGGTTATTCTTGATATAAATCTTCCGGGCATCAATGGCTATGAACTCTGCAGGCTCATTCGCGACCAAAACCAGGACATTCCTATACTAATGCTAACATCAATGAGTGCCTTAAATGATAAAATTGAAGGCTACGAATCCGGTGCAGATGATTATATGGTGAAGCCATTTGAATTTAAAGAACTTCTGCTTAAACTTAAATCACTTCTTAAACGGTCAACAAATAATCAATCTATCGGCAATACACTCGTAGCGGCAGATCTTGTAATGAATTTGGATAATAAAGAAGTCAAAAGAAATGGTACAATAATTAATCTTACGGCTAAAGAATTCCAGTTATTAGAATACTTGCTTCGCAATAAAAACAGGCTGGTTTCAAGGGTAGATATTTCCATCAATGTATGGGATGTAGATTTTGAAACCAATACCAATGTGATAGATGTTTATATCAGTTACCTGCGCAATAAAGTAGATAAACCCTTTGAACAAAAACTTATTCAAACCCATATTGGAATGGGTTATATATTAAAAGATCATTGATGCATGTACGGATCAAAATAACGCTATTGTTTACGATCATTACAAGTATTTTACTTGCATTATTCAGCGGGTTTATTTATTATTTTTTTTACAATATAAGAATCGCAAGTCTTAAAGAACACTTAACCAACCATGCGTTAACAACGGCTAATATGTTGCATGTACCCGGCACTTTTGATCCTGCATTGATGAGAGAAATTGACTCGATCACGGTCATTCCCATGAAAAATAAAAGTATCCAGGTGTATGATGCACAAAATAAAAGAATCTATGAAAACAGTGAAACACCAAGCGATACAATTCATATCACCAATGAAATATTGAATAAAGCCAGGGCAGAAAAAGAATATTTTTTCAAAGTGGGCAACAAAGAAGCAATTGCCTGTTACAATATTAATAATGAAAGTAAGCCCGTAATCGTCGCAACAGCCTACGATGAAGAAGGTATCCGTAACCTGGACAAACTTAAACTCCTTTTACTTATCACTTTTATATGCGGAAATTTGATTGCCATCACTTCAGGCTACTTTTTTTCAAAAGCACTTCTGAAACCGATCCGGAAGATCGCGGAAGATATAGATGATATTTCTGCAACAGATCTTACTATGAGAATAAAACCAGGAAAGGCTGATGATGAATGGAATTATTTAATAGTCACATTGAATAAATTATTGGACCGTTTACAGCAAAGCTTTGGTATGCAACGACGATTTATATCTTCAGCATCACACGAATTATCAACGCCGCTCACGTCCATATCCAGTCAATTGGAAGTGTCTCTGCAAAAAAACAGGGATGCCACAGAATACCGTGAAATTATGCAATCTGTTTACCAGGATGTACGGCATTTAAGTCAACTCACACAAACACTATTAGAATTTGCAACAGGCGGAACTGTCACCGGGGGAATTGAAATTAATTCGGTAAGAATTGATGAAATATTGATGCAGCTTCCGGGAGAGATCATTAAAATGAATAAAGATTATTCAGTGAAACTTGAATTTGATGAACTGCCTGAAGATGTAGAAAAATTACTGGTATTCGGCAATGCTGAATTATTATTTACTGCTATTAAAAATGTAGTTTCCAATGCCTGTAAATATTCAGTAGATAATCATGCACGGATCAACTTAAGTGTATCTTCCAAAGAAGTAATCATCACGGTAAAGGATAACGGAAAAGGTATTTCAGAAAATGATTTAAAAAATATATTTCAACCATTTTACAGGTCGGCAGATAGTAAAACAATTTCAGGTTTCGGCGTTGGATTGCCGCTTGTAAACCGAATCATTAAACTACATAAAGGCCGTATTAATGTTGATTCTGCTATTGGTAAAGGAACTACTGTAAACATTTATTTGCCCATTGCTGAAAATGTCCGGCACAGGTAGTTAATACTGAAGTCAAAAGGGCGTTGCAGAAAAATGACAATAAATAGACTCCAATTTTTTGCATAAAAAAAATCACATTGCTGTGATTCCTTTTAGAGGTCCCGAGCGGATTCGAACCGCTGTACGAGCTTTTGCAGAGCTCTGCCTAGCCACTCGGCCACAGGACCATTTCTTTTTAAGAAGCGCAAAAGTAAGGCAATAGCCGGAAATTTAAAATTCTAATTCTGGGTTTCTCTTACGTTATTCATCCTTTTTACTTTGAAAAGGTTGTAATTTTGCACCAAAAACCAGGATTAATTTTCATGGTTTCCTTTTTCACAAAATGTTGTAAGCAAATCAAAAAATATGCAAGTTTCGTTTTATAAATACCATGGCACAGCCAATGATTTTATCATGATCGACAACCGCCAGGGGATAATTAATCTTACCAACAAACAAGTTAAAAAGTTATGTGAAAGGCATACAGGTATTGGCGCAGACGGTCTTATACTAATTTCAAATTCACCCGGTGCTGACTTTGAAATGGTTTATTATAATGCAGATGGAAACCCCGGCAGTATGTGCGGAAATGGAGGCAGATGTGCCATCAAATTTGCTGATATGCTGGGCATCAAAAAAAACAATTATACTTTTCAGGCAATAGATGGAACGCATGAAGCAAGGGTTGAAGAAAATGGCTGGGTTTATTTAAAAATGAATGATGTTCATAAAATGGAACATGTTTTCCCGGATGCGTATGTACTAAATACCGGTTCACCACATTATGTAAAACAAGTAGCAGATATAAGAAATTATAATGTAGCAAAAGAAGGAAAAGAAATCCGCTACAGCCCTGAATATAAACAGGAAGGCATTAATGTAAACTTCGTGGAAGAATTGGAAAACAGCATTTTTGTCCGCACGTATGAGCGCGGTGTAGAAGATGAAACGATGAGTTGTGGCACAGGCATAACCGCATCTGCACTGGTTTTCGCGCACAATGACAGCGGCTTTAATCATATTGATGTTCAGTCTTTGGGCGGTAAACTTGCTGTTGAATTTAATAAAAGAGGACCTAATGAGTTTATTGATATTTGGCTTTGTGGCCCGGCCGAACTTTCCTTTAAAGGAGAATTTTTCCTTGATTCAATTTAAATATTTTTGTAAAAATGATCCAGGCATTTACAATCCGTGTTTACGGCATTTTGATGGATGAAGAAAAAAATGTATTGGTAAGTGATGAAATTATTCGCGGCAAATTTTACACAAAATTTCCCGGCGGCGGACTCGAATTTGGCGAAGGCACACAGGACTGTTTAATTCGTGAATTCAAAGAAGAATCCGGCCTGGATATTTCTATCAAACAACATCTTTATACAACTGATTTTTTTCAGCAATCCGCTTTTAATGAAAAGGACCAGGTCATTTCTATCTACTATCTTATTGAAGCAAATGATATTAGTCATTTAAAAATTTCGAAATCACAATTTGATTTTTCAGAAGAACAATTATCCGGGATAATTCAACAGGAAAATTTTCGTTGGGTAGCTTTTAACGCACTGAATGAAAACACCGTTTCATTACCCATTGATAAAAAAGTTGTTGGCATAATAAAACAACTATAATTTTTTCAGAAAATCTATTTTGCTAAAAGTTGATTTCGGTTTTCTTAATGTACAATTTAAAAAGCTTTCAATTTTTTAATTAACCTATGTTATTGGAAAGCCCCTTGTTCAAATTGTATTTTTGCCTTATAAAATAAATAATCATGAATAAATCAATTGAAAGAATTATCCCGAAACCCGCACAACCCGGAATGGTTGGCGATGGTTTCCGCGTATATAATTTTATACCGCGTGCAAATATTTCTCAAAGGCGTATGAGTCCTTTCCTAATGCTGGATTTCAATGCAGCATTTGATTTCGGCCCTTCTGAAACCCTTCGTGGCGTTGACGTTCACCCGCATAAAGGATTTGAAACTGTAACGATTGCTTACCAGGGTGCCGTGGCGCATCATGACAGTGCGGGCAATAGTGGCATCATTTATCCGGGTGATGTTCAATGGATGACAGCAGGCGCTGGTATCCTCCATAAAGAATACCATGAAGAGAATTTTTCAAGAAAAGGCTGACCTTTTGAAATGGTGCAACTTTGGATAAATTTACCCAAAAAAGATAAAGGCACACCGGCGCATTACCAGGCAATTACTTCAGGAGAAATGAAAAAGATTGACCTGGAAAATAATGGAGGAACTGTTCATGTAATTGCTGGAGAATTCAATGGAAATAAAGGCCCGGCAAAAACTTATACACCGGTAAATTTATTTGATATAAAAATGAATGCCGGGGGCAAAACACAATTTTCAATTCCTGCAAATCATAATACTGCTATACTTTTAATCAATGGCAATGCAACCATCAATGGCGAAAATGCAAAAGAACATAGTTTTGTTTTGTTTGGAAATGAAGGGGAAGATATCAAAATAGAAAGTAGTGATGACGCAGTTTTGCTCGTTATGAGTGGCGAACCAATTGATGAACCGATCGCAAGTTATGGGCCATTTGTAATGAATACCCAGGAGGAGATTATGGAAGCCATTAAAGAATTCCAGGCTGGAAAATATGGCGAATTGGTGTAAAGAATTAAATTTGATGTAAGTGCGCATCATTCTTAAAAAAAATAAATTATCATGGCAAATAATTTTGAAGAGATTTCATTGTATAATAACACAACGCAAGAACGTTTTGAAATGAATGTCAATGGCAGTATCGCATTTATAGAATATAATTTGGAGAATGGCCTGCTCACCCTTGTTCATACAGAAGTCCCTGAAACGCTGCGTGGACAAGGGGCGGGCTCTGCTATCATTCTCAAAACCCTGGAATATGCGCGGGAAAACAATTTTACTATAAAACCTGTCTGCCCATTTGTAGTTGCATATATTCAACGTCATCCTGAATGGCAGAAATATACACAATGACCGAGAATTGCCATTAATATAAAGATTGGACTTATTATCATTTTTATGTAGCAGTTTTCAAAATATTTTGTATCTTGTTTAAAATTATTATTATGAAAAACAAGATCGTCGCTGCCGTGCTTGCCTTTTTCCTGGGTGGTTTTGGCGTCCACCAGTTTTATCTTGGCAATAATTCAAAAGGCATTTTGTATTTAATATTTTTCTGGACTATTGTTCCATCCATCATTGGGTTTATAGATGGCATAATTCTTATATCTATGAACGATAATATTTTTGATTTAAAATATAATGATGGTGTTTCTTCAACATCTTACTATCCACGAAGTAATAATGTGAGTGTGGCAGATCAAATAGAAAAATTGTATAACCTGAAAATGCGTGGAGTTATTACACAACAGGAATACGAACAACAGAAAAGCAGAATAATGGCATAAGGCACTTATACGGCGCAAATAAATACAAGAAAGATATTAAAAAATATACTGTCCCTTACAAAATTTAATTTCAATAAATTTGTAAGATGAAGGTTTTAATGAAAAAGGAAATGCCAGGCATCATATATTTTTCGGATTTTAAAAACCATACGAATTCTACTATTAATCCTGTCTTACTTTGGGAATATGATCTCATAAATTTTGATTACCAGCAAATGCGGAATGTAGTCGTGCAGCGTGTGATCGAAAGAGGCTGGCCGGATGACTGGTATGCTGCATTAAATTTATATGGCATTGAAGGTATGAGAGAAGCTGTAAAACAAATACCTTACCTGAATGCAAAAGATATGAACTTTGCGAGCCTCATTTTTAAAATTGAATTATCTGAAATGAAATGTTACAAAAAGAAACAATTGCAGCAGGGACACTGGAACTCCTAATCAAATTGATGCAGCATGAGGATTTGAAAGACTTTTTCCTGGTGGGTGGCACAGCACTTTCTTTGAGAATTGGTCACAGGAAAAGTATTGACATTGATCTTTTTTCATTAAAGGAATTCAATGAAGAGAAAATTGCCGTTATCCTTGAAAAAGATTTCGGGTTTCAAGTCGATTTTCTTGGAAAAAACACTTTAAAAGGTCAAATTAATAATATCAAAATTGATTTGATTACACATGCTTATCCCTTCGTTAAACCCTTGGATAATATTGAAGAGATAAGAATTGCCAGTCTTCTTGATATTGCAGCCATGAAATTAAATGCCATCGTAGTGAATGGCACTCGTTTAAAAGATTTTATTGATATAGCTTTTCTATCATCAAGTTTTTCATTAGACCAGATGATGCAAGCGTATGAAATAAAATACAATAAAAGCAATTTAATTCTTGCCTTAAAATCTTTGTCATTCTTAGATGATATAAATCATGATGAACCTATACAATTAGTTAATGGAATTTACCATTGGTCACCAATAGTGGTTAGAATAAATAAAATGCTTAAAAGTCCAGCGCAATTATTTGACTCGATGCATAATGCATTTCATTTAAGATGAAACTGTTTTGGGTAAAAATTGAGTATGTAAATATGTTATAAATCAGGCTGCATTTAGTTTTATAATTCATTTATCATTTTCTTTATCCTCAACTGAAACTTCTTCAATTCTTTTTTATGTGCCTGTATAAATTCATTCTCATCTATTTTTCCCAATACCGATTCCATTTCTTCTTCATTGAGATAAGACATTTTCCTAAAAGGATTTGAATAATCTTTTTCACGTGAAGTAACTACATTTTCTGCTATCCATTTCCGTGTTGTAATTCCTTCTTCCAGTAAATTTTTAATATCAGTTTTCGTTAAAGCATTAATTTTTTTTCCTAAAATAATTTGCAAGACAGAAAGTCCATGTTTCGTTTTATCTGATGCATACTCCTCTCCTGCTTTTACATAATTTTTATGCAAAGATTCCCATGAATTTATTTTCCCGGATTTTATTTTATTAAGCAATTGATCCAATTTTGTTTTTGGTAAAAGCTGGCCGCCAATATTTTCCCATTTTTCTTCTTTTGTATTTGATATAGCTAATTTTTTCAGACTTGCAAATGCTTTGCCATCCTGTGTTTCAAGGAATTCCAGAAATTGCAAAATGGCATAATACCTAATCATCTTTTTAAATACATTATAAGCCTGCCGCGTTTTCAACAAAACAGTTTTCCGTTTTGAATTTTCAAATCCATCAACCACAATTTCTAATGCATCAATTATTGTATCATTTTTTTCTAATAATTCAATCCCTTTTTCTAGAAATGCTTTGTCAGATTCTTGATCTTCTTTATTATTTTTATACCATGCTTCTCCGACAGCTATTTGCATAATCTTCATCGCATTCATTAATTCATTCACTGTATCCGGCGCGAGATAATCAAATTCAAGTCGTTGAATTTTTTCTTCCCGGTGATCCCTGTTTTTATATTTCCAGGCATTTCTTTCCAACGCATAAAAATTATATAAGAACCAATATCCAGGTAAAATTTGTAAACGATTTTCTGCTTCATTCTGACTCACTAATGAAAATGGAATTTGAATATCCATTTCATAATTGTAATCTCCTTTTCCCAGTATCGTAAAAGAAGCAAAACGTGAATTGTGTTTGGTGCTCACGCAAAGTCCCGGCCAGAACCCACGCCCGGCAAGCATTTCACCATCCGCACTTCTTGAATTATGATTCGACCCTAAAGTTGCACCAGCCGGAATATTACTTTGTCCCATCACCAGCGCGGCACATAAAAATGAATTATTATGATGCTGTTCATGTAAAGGAAAGATGAGTGAATTCAAAACCTCACAACAGGAGATCGTGGAATTATTTCCCAGGTAAGAATTGATCAACCGCGCGCCATATTTCAGTTGTGAATGCGATGCCATAACAAAACGTACCGCTTTCACGCCATAAAAAACCCGGCATCCTTCATGTATAATTCCATTCACTAATTCGCAGCCCTCTCCTATTTGCGATTTACCCGAAGCGCCGGAATGAATGGTCAGGTTTTTTAATTTATTCGCACCTTTAATATATGCGTCATCTCCAATCTTTACATCCTTAATAATGCTTGAATCTTTGATCACATTGCGATCGCCAATCTCCCCGTATTCCCCATGTGCAGTGCTAAAAAGTGATGATGTAAACTGTTTAAATTTTTCCATCAGTTCAAGATCATTTCTATAACGGCTCCACAAATACGCATCTGCAGCCAGCATACCACTAAAAGGTAAAATGCTGCGACCACCATTTTCATTCCACACTTCCATTTGAATGCGCGTACTTTCTTTTTCACCTTCTTTCAAAATGCCGTTTCCAAATTTCGCGCGATGCGTTGTGGCGAGTTCCTGCACATTCACGATAATCGTTTCATTGCCGATTATATAATGCGACAGATAATGCACATTATCAATCGCCACATTATTTCCAAAATCACAATTAATGATCGTGGAATTATACAAACCCACAGAATACTGCATTTCACTGAATTGCAAACAAGCCGGCGATAATTTTCCTATGCGAATCAAACCATAAAATTTACAATGCTGAACCAGCTTTGGATCAAAGCCATCTGTCACAAGAAAGTCTCCCCAGTTCGGACAGGTATTTTCATTGGCAATTAAAATATCTATTTCGCGCGTACGCAATCCGCGATAAGTGAAACCCTGTTTATTCTGTTTCATGCGCAGGTAATACTCATCTTTTCCTTTAGGTAAAAACTCCTGCGGAATAAAATTTTTTCCCAAACTATCCAGGCTGCTTTTTCGAATATCATTTTTTTGCATAAAAATTCTCCATGATTCTTTGCGAATATACCGGAATTGAAAAAAATGAATATTATTTAAATTTTCAATAAATATTGTTCATGTTTTTTTGGGTTACCAGCTTTTGATTTTCATTGGATAGTCCCTTGCGCCTGTCTCTACGACCGTAGAGAGCGCACACTTGTACACCTGATCCTTGAGCAACTTCTATATGCCGTTTAATACTATTTGATATAAAGTCACGAACTATATGGTTTTTGTGAATTACATAAAAATATTTCTGGCTCTTATTTGCAATTATTTGAGCACAAAGCGTTCCTCCGGAACGCTAACTCATAAATTAATGTACTTTTCTACCCACAAAAGAATTTTTTAATATTAATATCACATTCAATTTTTTAAAAAAAATTTAAAACAAATTACCAATTAATGGTATGTTCCGGAGGAACATTTCATGGGTAGCAATAAACCAATCATTGAGCTATCGTTCCGAAGGAACGTTTTGTGCATGTTGATTAAAAATGAATTTTGCAATAATAAAAAATGATTAGCAACTATTAATTGCCTAAAAAAATGCCTTTACACAAAAATTAAATCTATTAAACATAAAAAAAGCGATGAAAAAAATTATCGCTTTTTTTATCCAAAATCAATTTATTTATTATCAATCAATCCCCTGTTCTGCAACATGGGCATAATATCCGGATCACGCCCACGGAAATCCCTGTACAATGTTGCGAGGTCTTCCGTATTACCTCTTGATAAAATCATGTCGCGGAAACGTTGCCCGTTTTCACGCGTTAATCCTCCATGTTCTTTGAACCACTGAAATGCATCATCATCCAGCATTTCTGTCCATAAATACGCGTAATAACCTGCCGCATAACCATTGCTCCAAATATGCAGGAAATAGCTGGAACGATAGCGTGGCGGCACTTGTGACAAAGCCAGTCCTGCATTTTTTAATGACAGCATTTCAAAACTATCTACATTTTGCAAAGGTTCATTAGCGGACAATGAATGCCATGCCATATCCAGTTTTGCAGCCGCTAATAATTCTGTCAACCGGTAACCCTGGTTAAATGAAGCTGCTCTTTTTATTTTATCTACCAATTGCTGTGGCATTTTTTCACCTGTCTTATAATGTATTGCATAGTGCGCAAACACAGTTGAATCGAGCGCCCAATGCTCATTGAATTGTGAAGGGAATTCTACAAAGTCACGCGCCGTATTTGTACCTGATAAACTTAGATATTGCTGGCTGGCAAATAAGCCATGTAATGCGTGGCCAAATTCATGAAACATAGTTGTTGCATCATCAAAACTAATAAGTGCTGGCTGGCCTTCAGCAGGCTTTGAAAAATTGCACACATTATAAATAACAGGCTTTGTACCCATTAAATAAGATTGCTCTACCATATTGCTCATCCATGCGCCGCCGGATTTATTATCTCTTTTAAAATAATCGCAATACCATAAACCAATGGCTTTATTATCCTTATCAGTTACTTCAAAAACTCGAACATCTTTTTGATAAACCGGTATATCTTTTCTTTCTTTAAAAGTGATGCCATATAATAAATTGGCTGCATAAAACACGCCATTTTGCAATACATTATTCAACTCAAAATAGGGCTTCACTTCATTTTCATCCAAATCAAATTTTGCTTTTCTTACCTGCTCTGAATAAAAATTCCAGTCCCATGGCTGCAATTGAAAACCACCATTTTGTTGATTAATTACAGCTTGAATATCACCCGCTTCTCTCCTTGCTTTCGCAGTTGCTGCGGGTGTTAATTTTCCTAAAAATGCATCAACAGCGCCGGGTTCTTTCGCCATTTGATCCTGCAATTTCCAGGAAGCATAATTTTTGAAACCCAATAACTGCGCCTGTTGGGAACGAATTTCTGCAATGCGTGAAATAGTCGCACGCGTATCATTGGAATCACTTTTCTCTGCGCGGTTCCAGGATGCTTCAAAAAGTTGTTGTCTTGAATTACGATTCGTGAGTGATTGCAATGCAGGCTGCTGAGTTGTGTTTTGCAAGCTGATCATCCACTTCCCTGCCATATTATTGGTATTCGCATTGAGTGCTGCGGCATCCAACTCTCCTTGTGAAAGTCCCGCCAGCACAGTCGTATCGCTAACTACCCAGGCTCCCGCTTTTGCAGCAGCTAATAATTGATTCGTAAATTTTGCGGTTAATGAAGCCTCTTCACCATTTAATTTTTTCAACTTGTCTTTGTCCGCATCCGACAAATTTGCACCGGCAAGCGTAAATCTTTGATAATAAATATCAAGTAACCTTTTTGATTCAGAATCTTTCTGTAATGTATCCCGATGCTCATACAAAGATTTTACACGCGCAAATAATTTTGAATTTAAATAAATCGCATCGTGATGCGCAGCAAGTTGGGGCGCTACTTCTTCTGAGAATGCCTGCAATATAGAATCGGTATTGGCACCTGTGAGTAAATTAAAAACATTATTTACACGATTCAATAAAACACCGGTTTTTTCCATGGCAACTAACGTGTTATCGAATGTAGCCGAATCTGGATTATCAGCTATTTGTTGCATTTCTGCCAATTGTTGTTTCATGCCCTCTTCCATAGCAGGTTTAAAATCTGCGTCTTTAATTTTTGAAAAATCCGGCGCTTCAAATGGCAGGCTGCTTTTTTCGAAAAATGGATTTGAACTGGAAAAAGAATCCGTTGAACTTGTTTTTGTATCCATTCCTCCAGTGCAGGAAGATAAAGAATACATACAGGCAATTCCAAAAAAGAAGAAGAAGGTTTTCATGTGTGAAATTTTTAATAAATGAAAAAAGAAATACAAATATAAATGAGAAAAAACATTTTTAATATACCGGATTTTTACCCGTATAATTTCCGGGCCTTAATTTTTTTAGTTCTTTTTTTATTGTTGGTTTCAAATCCAGCGTATCAATAAAAGTATGCAATGATTCTTTGTTGATCTTATCTTTTCCACGTGTTAGATCTTTTAGCACTTCATACGCTCCGGGGAAATTTTCACGCCGCAGAATTGTTTGAATAGCTTCCGCTAAAACGGCCCAGTTATTTTCCAGGTCTGCTTCCATTTTATCTTCATTCAGCAACAATTTTCCGAGGCCTTTTTCGAGCGATTGAAAAGCAATAAAAATATGCGCTATGGGTACTCCCAGATTTCTCAACACTGTTGAATCCGTCAGATCACGCTGCAAACGGGAAATGGGCAATTTGGCTGAAAGATGCTCCAGCATTGCATTTGCAATACCAAAATTTCCTTCTGCATTTTCAAAATCTATGGGATTTACTTTATGCGGCATGGCAGATGAACCGATCTCTCCTTTTTTTACAGCTTGCTTAAAATAATCCATACTGATATACGTCCACATGTCCCGGGCGAGATCTGTGAGAATTGTATTAATGCGTTTTAAATTATCTAATTGCGCAGCCAAATTATCATAATGATCAATTTGTGTAGTGAATTGCAATCTTTGTAAACCCAATTTTTTATCTACAAATTCATTGGCAAAACTGATCCAGTTTTTTTGTGGAAATGCAGCGTAATGTGCATTGAAATTTCCTGTGGCACCACCAAATTTTGCAGTGTATGGAATTAGAGAAAATAACGCAAGCTGGTTTTGCAATCTTTCCACGAATACAAAAATTTCTTTACCCAATTTCGTGGGAGAAGCCGGCTGCCCGTGCGTCCGGGCCAGCATCGAAACATCTTTCCATTGTACAGCCAATGCATGCAATTTTTTTTGCAGCCCGGAAAGTTTGGGTAAAAATTCATTGTCCATACATTCTTTCCAGCTCAGTGGAATTGCTGTATTATTAATATCCTGTGAGGTAAGTCCGAAATGAATCCATTCTTTTGTGGATATATCTTTAGATTTATCAAGAATTCCTTTTAAAAAATATTCAACAGCCTTTACATCATGGTTAGTCGTTTTCTCGATTTCTTTTATAGACAGCGCATCTCTCAAGGAAAAATTTTTGACCGCATTTCTCAATAATTGTTTCGTGCCTGCTGTAATGGAAAACATTTTTTTATCCGAAAGAAAAATAAAATATTCTACTTCCACATGTACACGATATTTCATTAAAGCATATTCCGAAAAATAGTTCGCTAAGTTTTCACAGTATTTCCGATAGCGTCCATCTACAGGCGAAACTGCAGTAAGTTGGTTTAATTCCATGAATTGTTCATTTCTTTGCACGCAAATTAAATCAATTGGACAAAATAAAAGTAGCGGCCGTAAGTTATTTAAACACAAAGCCTTTATTATATGGTATAGAACATTCTCCGGAACTCCTGGAATGGATCACACTTACAGAAACATTTCCTTCGGAAATAGCTCAACAATTGATATTGGATGAAATTGATATTGGCCTTGTTCCGGTCGCGGTTATACCTCAAATGAAGGAACATTATATCATCAGCGATTATTGTATTGGTGCAACGGGAGAAGTAGCCAGTGTATGCCTTTTCAGCGATTGCCCGCTTCCTGAAATTAAAAAAGTGTACCTCGATTATCAGAGCCGTACTTCTGTGGCTTTGGCTAAAATTTTAATGAAAAAATACTGGAAAATTTCACCTGAATTAATAGAGGCAAAGCCAGGTTATATAAAAAATATTGCCGGCACAACCGCCGGAATCGTTATTGGTGACCGGGCACTGGAGCAACGGAAAAAAAGTAAATTTATATATGATTTGGCTGAAAGCTGGATTGACATGACCCACCTGCCTTTCGTTTTTGCCGCCTGGGTTTCCAATAAAAAACTGCCGGAAAATTTCATTAAAATATTTAATGAGGCAAATAAAATTGGCCTGCAAAACTTACCAGAAGTGATTGCTCAAAATCCATTTCCGGTTTACGACTTACATACTTATTACACACAAAATATTTCTTACGTTTTAGACGAAGAGAAAAGGAAAGGTTTGGGAAAATTTTTAGAGATGCTTTCTAATAAATAATAAATGAAGAAATTGAAGATGCAGTATCTTATATGAATTTTGAAAATCGGATGTTTTAAAATTGCAGCACAAAGCGTTCCTCCGAAACGCAGATTTAAAAATTACCTATTTATTTTACCCACAAGATGTTCCTCCGGCACATTGGAGAAGCATGAAATGTCATAGACTTATATTGCCATTACCTTGAATTGCCATGATTTTATATTGCCACGGCCTTCAGGCCGTGGATAATAAAAAATATAAAACTGGCTTTAGCCAAAAAATTATTTTTTTACTTTTTTCAAAAACACAAGATACGTAGGGAAATGATCACTAAAACCACCGCGGTAATTATTTCCATCCCAGGTGCGCATGGGATAACCGGTATATCTGCCGCGGTTTTCAATCATATAATCTTTATTAAAAATAAATTGCTTTGAATAAAAAAAACCTTGCTGTTCATGATCCAGCCAGGGATAATTAATTAATACCTGGTCAAATAATCCCCAGCTATCCTGGTAAGCCAAAGTGCCAATGCCTTTTTTATATAATTTCATCCAGGGATTAAATAAATCACCAGGCTTCATATCCGAAATTTTGCCTTTGGCACCCAATACTTTTACGAGACTTGGACTAATGGGATCATCATTTAAATCGCCCATCATTATTATTTTCGCATTTGGATCAAGTCGCTGAATAGAGTCAATCATTTTTTTATTGACCATTGCTGCGGCTGCACGGGCAGGCGCACTGCGCTCTTCGCCACCCAGTCTGCTTGGCCAGTGATTTACAAATACATAAATCGTTTCACCACATAATTTTCCTTTTACCCATAAAACATCTCTTGTATAATAAGAAGACTTCGTGCCTATGGGAATACGCACAAAAAGTTTCTTGCTTTCTTCCACTTTAAAATAATCCGGGTTGTATAATAATGCCACATCAATTCCGCGCAAATCACGTGAATCGTAATGCACAAATTGGTAATGTCTTCCGGCAATCTGCGGATCACGAATGAGGTCATTCAAAACGGTATCATTTTCTATTTCGGCAACGCCCAAAATTGCAGGACCATCTTTAGAGTATGCTGTTCCCATTTGTGAAAGCACGCGCGCTAAATGATTGACTTTATTCCAATAAATTTCACTGTTATAATTCCGAGCGCCACCCGGAAGAAAATCATTGTCATCTACGATTGGATTATCAATGGTGTCATAGAAATTTTCCAAATTATAAAATCCGATCACTGCAACCTGGTACACATTTTTTTGCGCCAGCAAATAGTTTTGCTGAAGAAATAAAACGGCGAAAAGGAAAAACAATTTTTTATGCATAGCATGACATGAAGTTGCATAATATACAAAAAAGGTTTTGAATAAAGTAGTACAATAAAAAATTATTTACGGATATATTGTAAGTGCTTTTAAAAATGTTTAATATGCGCTATTTTATTTTACTCATCACTTTATTATTCTCCAATTATCTTTTTTCCCAGGAAAAAAATAGTGATACTTCCCTGATTGCAAAAAAAGATTCAGCCTATAATGAAAGTTTGAAAGACTTGTCACAGGATCGGATACCATTGGTTTCATCGGACGATGGCGAATTAAATGATGCAGGTAACCAGGATATTTCTTCATTACTCACAGCAGGGCGTGACCCATTTTTAAATGCAGCTTCTTTTAATTTTAGTGTGGCTCGTTATAAATTGCGTGGTTACGACGGCGATTTATCCGGCACTTATATGAATGGCATTCCCATGCAAAACCTGGACAATGGTTCTGCACCCTATAATCTCTGGAGCGGGCTCAATGATGTATTGCGTAATCGGGAAGTTTCTTATGGTGTCCGCTATTTATCTTTTGGTTATGGGAATGTCGGTACCGTTACAAATATGGATACACGTGCATTTAAACAGCGTGTTCAAACCACTTTCAGTTATGCCCTTTCCAACCGCAGTTATTTGCATCGCTGGATGTTGACGCATAGCACGGGTATGAGTAAAAAAGGCTGGGCATTTTCTTTTTCCTTCAGCAGGCGCTGGTCGGATGAAGGCTATGTTCCCGGCACTTATTATAATGGCTGGAGTGCCTATATGGGAATTGATAAAAAATTTAATTCAAAACAAATTCTTTCGCTGGTCGCTTTTTATGCACCTGTTGAAAATGGTCGCCAGGGCGCAGCTACAGCGGAAATGCAAACGCTTGCGGATTCTCATTATTATAATCCTTATTGGGGATTTCAAAATGGTAAAAAAAGAAATGCAAGTGTTGGTAAAACAAAAATGCCGTTGATCATTGCATCAGATGAATTTAAAATAAATGAAAACACAACGCTTATAACAGCGGCGGGATATACATTCGGAACCCGGTCTGTTTCCGGTATTGACTGGTTCAATGCATCCGATCCAAGACCGGATTATTATAAGTATTTACCATCTTACCAAAAAGATAGTTTTCAGCAGGAACTTGTTGCACAAAATTTTTATGGTGATGAATCACTGCGTCAAATAAACTGGCAAAGATTATATGACGTAAACCGTTCCAACTTTCAAACGGTTTATGATATTAATGGAATTCCTGGGAATAGCATTACGGGCAACCGTTCGCTATATATTTTACAAGACAGGATGATGCATACCAGTAAATATAATTTCAGTACAACACTCAATACAAGAATGAATAATCATTCATTTCTCACAACAGGATTTAATTTTCAGTGGCAAAAAAATCATTATTACCAGCAACTTGAAGATCTTTTAGGTGGCGATTTTTATATAGACCTGAACCAGTTTGCACAACAGGATTTTCCCAACGATCCGAATGCTATTCAAAATGATTTAAACCGGCCGAATAGAGTTATTAAAGAAGGTGATAAATATGGTTATGATTATGCGATCACACTCAAAAAAGTTTCTGCATTTACTGAATACTTATATAAAACAAGGCACTTTGATTTTATGGCAGGCGCAGAATTTTCGCAAACAAGTTTTTTCCGGACAGGTTATGTAAAAAGTGGTTTATTTCCTGCTAACTCTTATGGAAATTCTACTGTGAATTTATTTAATAATTTTTCAACTAAAGCAGGTATAACGTATAAATTAAATGGCCGGAATTATTTTTATTTAAATGGTGCTTACCTCACGCGTGCACCTTATTATGATAATGCGTATATCTCCCCGCGCAGTCGGGACATTTTACAGGATAGCTTAAGAAGTGAGCTCATTCAAACTGCGGAATTTGGTTATGTATTGAATGCACCTTCACTGAAAGTCAGGTTGGGCGCATATTATACAAGTATTCAACATGGTTTCAATGTGCTTACATTCTATGACGATGATTACAGCAATTTTGTAAACTATGCGATTCGGGATATTGACCGCGAATACATGGGAATTGAATTTGGCCTGGATGCAAAGTTAATACGGAATGTTTCTTTCACAGGTGCTGCATCATTGGGAAAATATTATTATACATCGAGGCAAAACGCCACAATCATTTTAGACAATCGTGCAACTGTTTTGTCTAATGAAATAGTATATAGCGAAAACTACCGTATTTCAGGAACGCCGCAGCAGGCTTATAGTGCAGGCATCAGTTACCGTTCACCAAAATTTTGGTTTGTGAGTTTTACAGCAAATTATTTTGATGATATATGGCTGGATTTTAATCCCATTCGAAGAACGTATAATGCGATCGAAGGTGTTGACCCAAAATCTGATTTGTGGAATGAAATTCTAGCGCAACAAAAACTGAAGGCGCAGTATACACTTGATTTTTTTGGAGGCTATTCATTTCGATTACGCAAATCAATCAATCACGCAAAACCAACATACATCGCATTCTTATTAGGGATCAGCAACCTAATGAATAACCAGGATTTTAAAACCGGTGGTTATGAACAATTGCGCTTTGATTTCGCAGGACATGATGTAAATAAGTTTCCTGCGAAGTTTTATTATGCTTACGGTATCAATTATTTTATGAGTGTTTCACTTCGTTTTTAGAAAAATAAAAACTGATTTATGAAAAATAAAAAATCCACCAACATGTTTTATCTAACCATCATGCTACTTTGCAATATTGCAGTATCCTGTGATAAAAAATTTGATGAACCGCCAGTATTTATTCCTCCCAACATTGTGAGTAATTATTCAATAGCAGAATTAAAGAACCTGCATACAAATGGTATGGTAGAACAAGTGAATGAAGATAAGATCATTCGCGGCATTGTAGTGGCGGATGACCGCAGCGGGAATTTTTATAAATCTATTGTCATTGAAGATTCCACCGCTGGCATTTCTCTTTCTTTAGATCGCTATGATCTGTACACAGATTACCCGATCGGCAGAGAAATTTTTATAAAAATAAAAGGCTTGTACCTGGGCGATTATAATAAATTAATTCAATTGGGCGGTGGTATTGATCGCTCAGGAACCGCTCCGGCACTATCTCCATTAGCTGCGACACTTTTTGATCAATATATAATCAGGGGTTCTTATTCGAATCAAATTTTACCTGTAGAAGTAAGCGTTGCTAATTTGAATGACAATTATCAAAACATGCTGATTCAAATTAATAATTGCCAGTTTGCCACAACAGATACTTCGAAAAATTTTGCCATAGCCGGGCAGTCTTCACCCTCTGCAATGAATTTTACCATGAGCACTTGTGAAGGCGATAAAATAATTTTACGCAATAGTAATTATGCGGATTTTGCATCCTACAATTTACCCAATGGAAATGGCCCTATTACAGCCATCTATACGGTATATGGTACTACAAAACAATTGTATATCCGCGACACTTCTGACACCCCATTTTATGGTTTGCGCTGTGATGGTTCCGGTGGAAATATTATTTTCAGCCAGGATTTTACAGATGCGCCTGTTGGTTCAAATATTAATTTAGCCGGTTGGATAAATATGCCTGAATCAGGCAGCGTAAAATATACTTGCGCGAATTATCAATCAAATAATTATGCAAAAATCTCCGCTTATTTATCTGGGAATGATGTCGTTAAAACCTGGATGGTAACCCCCGCAATTTCACTTGGAACTTATAGTGTAAAAAAGTTTTCATTCACGAATGCTGACGGCTATGATAATGGCGCAACTTTGAAAGTTTTATTGTCCACGAATTATAATGGCGATGGCAAACCCTGGAATTATTCATGGGCAGTTTTGCCGGCTACCATTTCACATGGACATACAAGCAGCTATGGAAGTTTCATTTCTTCCGGGGAAATAGACCTTAGTTCGTATTCAAATATTTATCTCGCATTTGTGTATGAAGGTGCGGATGGTTCCGGCACCAAAAAAACGACCACTTTTCAAATTGATGAAATAAAAATTACGGGAAATTAAATCAACATTCACTCAGGCTAATCGGAATATGAATGGCGAGGCCGCCTTCCGAAGTTTCTTTATACTTTGTATTCATATCCAGCGCTGTCTGCCACATGGTAGCGATCACTTTATCAAGACTTACTTTTGCATAATCGGGTAAACTTTGTAATGCAAGTTGGGATGCAGTAATCGCTTTTATGGCACCCATCGTATTTCTTTCGATACATGGAATCTGCACCAGACCTCCAATTGGATCACAAGTCATACCGAGATGATGTTCCATCGCAATTTCTGCCGCCATCATGGCTTGTTTTTGGGAGCCGCCGAGGCATTCGGTTAATGCCGCTGCCGCCATTGCTGAAGATACACCGATCTCTGCCTGGCAGCCGCCCATGGCCGCGGAAATAGTTGCGCCCTTTTTGAAAATACTTCCAATCTCGGCAGCAGTCAATAAAAATTCTATGATCTTTTGATCATCATGTCCATCACAAAAAATAATATAGTATAAAAGCACAGCAGGAATAACACCCGCAGCGCCGTTTGTGGGTGAAGTAACCACGCGGCCAAAAGATGCATTTTCTTCATTCACAGCTAATGCAAAACAACTCACCCAATCGAGAATGTATTTAAACTGCGTACCGCCCTCTTTAATTATTTGCAACCACTCTTCTATGTTATTGTATTTTTTCCCCTCAGTATATTTTTTGTTCAGGTCAAAAGCTCTCCTACGCACATGCAACCCCCCGGGCAATTCACCCTGGCTATGACAGCCGCGATAAATACAATTAAGCATGGTATGCCAGATATTTAAAACACCTTTTTTGGTTTCAGTTTCGGTCCGCCATTCATTCTCATTTTCCAAAACTATTTCATGAATGCTCATTCCAGTTTTAATACAAAAACGCAACAAGTCATTTGCATTGTTAATGGGAAATGGTAAGGAAATGGTTTCTTTACCAATAGAAGTTTCATTTTCCTGCACTACAAAACCACCGCCTATAGAGTAATACGTTTCACTGATTTTTTCCCCATTTTCTAAAACCGCATTTATGGTTAACGCATTGGGATGAAAAGGAAGTGATTCTGAAAATAAAAATTGAATATCCGTATGCGGATCAAAAACAATTTCATGCGTTCCATCCAGTTTTAATTTTTTTGAAGAATCAATAGCATTGATCTTTGGTGTAATGCTGTCAACCGGCACTGTCACAGGGTCTTCGCCGGAAAGGCCCATCATCATTGCAATATCGGTTCCATGACCTCTACCGGTTTTGGCCAGGGAGCCGTAAAGCAATACCTGGATTGCCTTTACTTCGCTAAGTTTTTTTTCTTCTTTGAGTTGATGAATAAAACGCATCGCTGCCCTCCAGGGGCCAAGTGTATGTGAACTGGAAGGGCCCACCCCAATTTTAAACATATCAAAAACCGAAATGGATTCATGTGGCATAACGGTACAAAATTAAGCACTATTAGATAATAAAGATGGGTTTGAAACAAAGAGTTATGTGAAAAGAGAAAATCCACAAGTTGAACGTGAAGTTTTTTTTGTTTTAATTTTAGTTTTTAAAAAATTTCCATGCACGGCATGATGATTGATATAAACATCGCTTAAAAATTTAAATTAATTATGAAAAAGACACTTATTGCTTTTTTAGGACTCGCTATTGGTGCGTTAACTATAGTGAGTTGCAATAAAAACAACAATGATATCAATCCTGTCCCGGTAAATATTTCTGATTTTATCGCAGGGAATGCTGATTACTCTATGATGGAATCTGCACTGGTACGCTCCGGCCTCGTTTCGCAGGTTCAAAATGCAACGAATATTACATTTTTCCTGCCGGATAATGCTGCTTTTCAAAATGCAGGTATAAACCAGGCTTACCTGGACAATCTTTCAACAGATGATCTTACGGCACTTGTTTTATATCATGAAGTAGATCATACAATAAATTCTTCACAATTTCCATTGGGAGATACGATCACCACTGTTTCTAACCTGCATGTATTTTCCAATATAAATGACAGTGGAATTTTTATAAATGGTGTTCATCTTAAATTAACAGATGTACAGGCAGCAAATGGTATCGTTCACCTCCTGGAAAAAGCGTTAGTGCCACCAACAAGTACATTGTATGATATGGTTGCCGCAAATCCTGATTTGACATTATTGAAAGTTGCTGTTGACAGAGCAGGAAGTGAACTTGTTTCTGATTTACAAAACGGTGGAAAATATACCGTGTTTGCACCAACCAATCAAGCTTTTAATGATGCCGGTTATATGACAGTTGACGACATCAATAATGCGGATGCAGCGGTAATTAAAAAAATTGTACAGGATCATGTATTACCGACAGAATTTTTTAAAGCGGATTTCATAGCAGGTATAACATTGAAAAATCTCCAGGGCGATGATTTGCTGGTAGGCTCCACGCCACCAACTGTAAGCCTTGTAGGTTCAGCACAAGTGCCTTCCATGGTCACTGGTTTCGATCTGCTGGGTACAAATGGTGTCGCACAGGTAGTGGACCGTGTGATTTTACCATAACACGTATAAATGAATAATAAATGGCGGCCTTTGTTTTAACAGGGCCGCCATATTTTTTTTGAGACTAATTTATATCCGGTAATTTTGAAATATGTTTCGCAATAAAATCCTATTTTTTATTTTTCTCTCCCTGTGCTTTTTTTTATTTTTTGCGTGTAAAAAAAGTGATACCGGAAATATTATTCCATCGAATATAAAATGTATCAATGCATCTCCTGATGCACCGGCCATCAATTTCCTGGATAATAATACATCTTTTTCTGAGAATTTAAATTTCAATGATGTTTCAGCCTACATACCTTTAGCGCCTGTTACTTCAAAACTCAGTATCGCTGACAACGGATTATCCAATTCGCTGAATGCATTTTTTACAACTTTAAATCCAGGATCTTTTTATTCTTTATTTGCCATTGATTCATTCTCAAAATTAAACATGACAATGGTTTCTGATGTTTATACAATTCCCTCGGCAGATTCTTCCATGATTCGATTTTTCCAGTTCTGCCCTGATGCTTCTTATATTACTGCAACACTTGAAAACCCCATAGATACATTTTATCTTGGAACCCGCCAATTCAACGATCAAAATACATATTCTACCTACGTCGCTTTTAAAGGAATTCCTTCAGGAGATTATAATTTGCAAATGCAAACATCAGACAGTACAATTATTTCTACACCATTTAATTTTTTGGGGGGAAAAGTATATACGATCTATGCCAAAGGTTTTTTACAAGGTGCCGGGAATACCGCATTGGGCGCGGCTTTGATAGAACATAATTGAAAAATATTTACCAAAAATAATTATAGATGCCTGTTACAGTTTAACTGTACATCATTATTTATCATTTTATAAAATGATGATAAGTTGTAAAAATCCGGACACTTATTTATACTTTTTGAATTTGTTTTTGAAATTCTTTATAATCTATATCCAATGTTTGCAAGTTTGTAAGTATGTGAACCCCTGGTATTTCTTTTTTATTCCCTCTAAATACAACAGGACGAAGCAAGGAATCATCCGGATAATCCCAAATTTCATGGCTACCTTCCGTTCTTTTATATTTAAGTCCTAAGGACTTAAGCCATTTTTTCCATTTAATAGTTGTTATTGGTTTTAATTCCATAATAATTTATGATACAGGTATAGTTATCTTTTCATTATAAATTAAAGGGCTTTTTTTGAAAAGCTTATTATTATCCTGTAATGTATAGCTAGGTTGATTATAGACAGGTTTTGGTTTTTGTTGTAATCGCCAACCTAATTTTAGCAGGTATTTCTCAAGCGTTCCTTTTCTATTTGTTTCTTTAAGAAAAATTTGCAACGCTTCTTCAAAAGCTTGTTTCGCTTCATCTTTATCATCACCATAAGATGATACCTCCAAAGAAGGACAATACGCTATCCAAATACCGTCTTCATTGAAAAGCGCAACTTCAACATTCACTTGCAATAAATTACCGTCATTTTGGAACATGTTTGCTTGCATACGGGAATTTTAATTTAAACTAAGATAGTGCAATTTATAAATTAACGATGTAATACATCTATTAAATATAAAACCGGGAAAACAAATTGTCCGATATCTCAAAAAATTTTTCTCGAATATGTCCAAATTTGCTAAGCAATAAAATTTATCTATGTTCTGCTATACAAAATGTAACTCTTAGAATGCATTTTCTATGACAAAATATTGATGATCTTTCCCGGCTAAAATCTTAATTCGTATTTTTGCGGTTATTTAAATGAATAACCGATATGCAATTATCCACTTTATTAGACAGGTTTAATGAACCGGAAACATTGAAAATGGCAAAACTTGGCCGTGAACTGCGTGCTTCAGGCATTGATGTCATTGACCTGAGCCTGGGCGAACCGGATTTTGATACGCCGGAATATATTAAGCAATCAGCTATTGAAGCTATTCAAAATAATTGGAGCCATTACCCGCCTGTTGCTGGTTACCCGGAATTGCGTGAAGCAGCTTGCACAAAATTTAAAAGAGATAATCAATTAGATTATAAACCAGAAAATATTATTGTTTCCACGGGTGCAAAACAAAGCCTGGCAAATGCAGTACTTGCTACAGTTGATGAAGGTGATGAAGTGATTATTCCCACACCTTATTGGGTCACCTATTCCGAGTTGGTAAAATTTGCCCGTGGAAAAATAGTAGAGATAAAATCAACTGTGGAAACACAATTTAAAATAACGCCGGAGATGCTGGAAAATGCAATCACACCAGCCACGAAATTATTTATGTTTTCATCTCCCTGTAATCCTTCCGGGGCAGTTTATACAAAAGATGAATTAGAAGGTTTGTCAAAAGTTTTTGAAAAGCATCCGGATGTTTGGATTCTATCTGATGAAATTTATGAGTATATCAATTTCACGGGCAAACATGAAAGCATTGCTCAATTTGATTCCATCAAAGACCGGGTAATTATTGTAAATGGTTTGAGTAAAGGTTTTGCCATGACCGGCTGGCGGCTTGGCTATATGGCCGGAAATACAACGATCGTAAAAGCCTGTGAAAAAATACAGGGGCAAATTACCAGCGGTGCGAATTCTATGACACAAAGAGCCGCGATCACGGCATTAAGTGAAAGCCATGAAGCCAGTGAAAGAATGCTGGAACAATTTGCCAAACGCCGTAAACGAATCATGGAATTAGTGGCAGAAATACCCGGTTTCATTACATTTGAGCCACAGGGTGCGTTTTATATATTCCCGGATGTATCGGCGTATTTTGGGAAAGCAGCGGGTGATTTCCAGGTTAAAAATTCAAACGAACTTTCCTTATATATTTTACATCATGCGCATGTTTCTTCCGTGATGGGCGATGCATTTGGTGAACCAAATTGCGTGCGTTTTTCATTTGCCAACAGCATGGAAAATATTGAAAAAGCATTTGCCCGCATCAAAGAAGCGTTAGCTAAACTGGCATAATTATTTGCATATAATTTTAAGCCGCACATGACTCCAATTGCACTCCTGGCATTTGAAAATCGTTTACAAAAGATGTATAAACATCGTAGTAAACTTGCCAGGCGGCAGGGCATCTCCTGTTACCGTGTGTATGACCGCGATCTCAATGATTTTCTTTTTTCTATTGATTTGTATGAAGGCCATGTGTATGTTTC
>JBBSQL010000038.1:0-28528 GCA_038257845.1 Chitinophagales bacterium | reverse complement strand
GCAGGTTGCACTTCAACTCCTGAAAATACAGTTCATAAAACTTACCAGGTAGATATTAAACAAATGCAATTTCAACCCGCTGAACTCACTTTGCAAAAAGGAGATACTGTAGTCTGGACAAACCACGATATAGTAACACATGATGTAACTGAAGAAAAAAATAAACTTTGGACTTCAGGGCCACTGGATCCGGGGCAATCCTGGAGTAAAGTTGTTACAGAAAGTGCTGATTATTTCTGCAGCATTCATGTAGTAATGAAAGGTAAACTGATCGTAAAATAAAATTTATGTTTAAAAATTCAGAAACTCCACCAGGCAGTCCTGGTATTCCGGGCAGATGGACATCAAGTGCCAAATCCGGAATTGGTAAGGCATTGAATTCATTATCCAGGGTTAGCTTTACTTTAAGCCATGGCATTATAGATGAAGTATATTTTCCCATGGAAGATCAGGCATGTACGCGGGATATGGAATTGATTGTTACAGATGGAAAGGATTTTTTTTCAGAAGAAAAAAGAGACACCAAGCATACGACCAAAATGTTCGGAGATGGAATACCTTCCTATACAATCACAAACGTTTGCCTGCATAAAAAGTATTCCATTAAAAAGGAAATTGTCACAGACCCGCTTCGCAATACGCTTTTACAAAAAATTGAATTTTCGCCGGAGAAAAAATCAAAAAAAGATTACCATATATATGTTTTGCTCGCCCCGCATTTAGGCAACAGTGGTGGTGGAAATGCAGCCTGGGTGGGAGATTACAAAGGTATCCCCATGCTTTTTGCAGAAAGAAATGGGCTTGTATTGGCTTTGGCGTGTTCTCATAAATGGTTAAAACGTTCAGTTGGATTTGTCGGGGTTTCTGACGGATACAAAGACCTGGAGGCACACAAAAAGATGACCTGGGAATATCAGCGCGCTGAAAATGGGAACGTGGCAATGACTGCTGAAATAGATTTGTCCGGAGTGGAAAATTCCTTTGTCCTGGCCCTAGGTTTTGGACACGATACTGTGGAGGCAGGTCACCATGCCTGGGCAAGTATTATGGATGGATTTCACTATGCAAAAAAACGCTATACTGAAGAATGGCAGTATTGGCAAAAATCGTTATCGCCGCAAAAGGAAACGCGAAATAAATTAGGAGCACTTTCCCGGGTTAGTGCAGCAGTATTACGCATACATGAGTCAAAATTATTTGTAGGTGGCACTATTGCAAGTATGTCAATTCCCTGGGGTTCTTCAAAGGGCGATGATGATATTGGTGGTTATCATTTAGTTTGGCCACGAGACCTGGTGCAAATAGCAGGTGGCTTTTTAACCATGAACGCTAAAGATGATGCTTTCAGGGCAATAAACTACTTGATGGTAACCCAGGAAGCGGATGGCCATTGGTCACAGAATATGTGGTTATCGGGAAGACCATTTGGGTCAGGCATTCAAATAGATCAAATCGCATTACCAATTCTGCTGGTCAACTTATGCAGTACAAATGGCGCTTTGGATGCACACATGATTAAATCCTATTGGAATGTAGTAAAGAAAGCGGTTTCCTATATTTTAAAGCATGGCCCGGCAACAAGCCAGGACCGCTGGGAGGAAGAAAGCGGGATATCCGTATTTACACTGGCGACAGAAATATCGGCGTTGTTGGCAGCCGCCGATTTTGCCGATATAAATAATGAACCCGGCATTGCTGCTTACTGCCGCGAAACGGCTGATTACTGGAATAGCAATATTGATCGCTGGACTTATGTTACCGATACTGCCTTAGCGAAATCAGTGGGCGTTGAAGGTTATTATATACGAATTAATCCAACAGAGTTGGCTGCGAAAGATTTGAATGGAAAGAGTATGCGTATAAAAAATCATTCAGAAAATGAAAGCTATGTTGCCATCAATGAATTTGTGAGTATAGATGCACTGGCATTGGTGCGGTTTGGCTTACGTTCAGCAGATGATCCAAAAATTTTAAATACCATTAAAGTTATAGATGCAACATTAAAAACGGATACACCTTATGGACCATGCTGGCATCGCTATAATAATGATGGTTATGGAGAACATAAAGATGGCAGCCCTTATGATGGTACCGGTATTGGCAGGGCATGGCCATTGCTTACAGGTGAACGTGCCCATTACGAAATTGCTGCCGGAAATTTTAAACAAGCGACGGCTTTACTAAAGACAATGGAGGCTTTTGCAAATCATGGTCTGTTGCCAGAGCAAGTGTGGGACACAGATGATATTCCGGAACAAGGCCTTTACCTCGGAAAACATACTGGATCTGCCCTGCCTTTGGTGTGGGCACATGCAGAGTATATAAAATTGTGTTGGGCATTGAGACATAAAAAAGTTTTTGACATGCCGATGCATACGCAGGAGCGTTATATCCAAAATGAGAACAAGGTAGATTGGGAAGTATGGCGTTTTGATTATCCATGCAATTCAATACCTAAAAATAAAAGATTGCGCATTGAAACTTTATCATCAGCAATTGTTAGGTGGACTATAGATGACTGGACAACAAAGAATGAAATAACCACACGGGATACAGGTTTGGGCGTACATGTAGCTGATTTACCATCAGGCACTTTTAAAGAAAGTGATATCCTTTTTACTTTTTTTTGGCAGGATATACAACATTGGGAAAATAAGGATTTTAGAATTTCTGTAGAAAAAGATTGAAGCTAAATTATTAGTATTAAAAACAGAATGTATATACATGAAAAAGGTAGCAATTAATGGATTTGGCAGAATCGGAAGAGCAGCATTGAAAATAATTATAGATACGCCTGGATTAGAATTGGTAGCTGTGAATGATTTGATGAGTATTGATAATGCAGCTTATTTATTAACCTACGATAGTGTCTATGGTAAGTTTAAAAATAAAATAAGTATCCAGGGTAATAATTTGCATATTGGCGATAGAAAAATTTTATTTATTTCTGAAAAAGATCCTGCAAAACTACCCTGGAAAAAACTGGAAATAGATGTAGTAATTGAAAGTACCGGATTCTTTACAAATAAGGAAGACGCGGAAAAACATATTTATGCCGGTGCAAAGATCGTTGTAATATCAGCGCCATCGAAAAGTAAAAATATGCCAACAGTTGTTCATGGCGTAAATACTGCGGATGGTAGAATAAGTATATTTTCCTGCGCCAGTTGTACCACTAATAACATCGCCCCGGTAATGGAAATTATGGATCGCCGTGTGGGAATAAAAAAAGCAATTCTAAATACAGTGCATGCATATACATCATCCCAGTCTATTGTTGATGCGCCATCAAAAAAAAGAATCCGGATGGGCCGGGCTGCAGGTATAAATTTAGTACCTGCGACAACGGGTGCAGCAACAGCAACGATTAAAGCGCTTCCACAACTTGATGGCAAATTCGATGGTATAGCAGTTCGTACGCCCGTAGTCGCCGGCTCTATTTCAGACATTACATTTGTAGCTTCAAGAAATACTTCGGTTGAAGAAATTAATAATGTACTAATCCAAGAATCGAAGACAGACAGGTACAAACTGGTATTGGCTGTATCAGATGAGCCGCTTGTTTCTTCAGATATTATCCAAAGTTCTTTTGCAGCAATTATTGATTTGGAAATGACGAAAGTTGTGGACGGCGACCTGGTCAAAATCCTGGCGTGGTACGATAATGAATGGGGATTTACAAATCAAATGATCCGGCAGATTCTGGAGTTATAAAGGGTGCCTAAGTATTGTAGAAGGAATTAGTAATCATTAAAAAATAATTTTGCAAAAGAGCAATAACATTAAAACAATCACACAATGAAACAACTTAGAATACTGAACATAAAGGAACTTGGTCAGAGTATCTGGCTTGACTTTTTTGACAGGGAAATTATGAATTCAGGGAAATTAAAAAAAATGATAGAAGAAGACGGAATTAGTGGTGTCACTTCCAATCCATACATCTTTGAAAAAGCAATTAATTCGGGCTCAGATTATGATGAAGACATTAAAACTCTTTCTCAAACAAAAAAAGATAACGGTATTATTTTTTTTAGTCTTGCAGTAAAAGACATTCAGCGTGCTGCTGATCTTTTCAAAAATGTATATGAGAATAGTAATGGTGAAGATGGGTTTGTAAGCCTTGAAGTTTCACCATATCTTGCCTATCATACAAAAGGAACCATTATACAAGCACGTGAATTATGGAAAGCTGTTGACCGTCGGAATGTAATGATCAAAATTCCTGCAACAAAAGAAGGTTTGCCTGCTATCCGTAAATGTATCAGTGAGGGAATTAATATTAATATTACATTACTGTTTGGATTACCAAGGTATAAAGAGGTTGCGGATGCTTACATTTCAGGGCTTGAAGACCGGGTTAAAAACCATCAATCCATTTCACAGGTTTCTTCTGTTGCCAGTTTTTTCCTGAGTCGTATTGATGTTATGATTGACCCGATGCTTGAAAGCAAAGGCCTAAATAATTTAAAAGGTGAAGTAGCCATTGCATCGGCCAGAAAAGCATACGAGGATTATAAAGAAATTTTTACCAGTGAGCGTTTTAAAAAGCTGGAAGCTTTAGGCGCAAAGCGGCAAAAAGTATTGTGGGCAAGCACCAGCAGTAAAGATCCTTCGTTCAGTGATGTAAAATATGTAGAAGCACTGATAGGTGATGAAACAATTAATACGATTCCATTAGAAACGATTAAAGCATTTAATGATCATGGCGTGGCAGAAAATCTTTTAGAGAGCAATCCTGGCAAAACAATTCATGTGCTGGATCAGTTGGTAAAAAATGAAATTGATATAAATGTTATTACTCAAAAATTAGAAGATGAGGGTATTGAAAAATTCAATACGGCGTACGATAAAATCATAAAAGCTATTGAAAAAAAATTAGCTGCCCGTTTAACAAAAGCAAATAGTCTTTGATCTCACACGACTAATTTCGAAAATAGCATTTAAGGTTTTTGAAAATGAAAACGGGTCTAAAAACAGGAAGCTAAAAATGGAACTTAAAATTAAAAGGGTATATGAAAAACCCGATAGTGATGACGGAACAAGGATCCTGGTGGACAGGCTCTGGCCAAGAGGATTGACAAAAGAAAAGGCAAGCGTTGATGTGTGGATGAAGGAAATTGCGCCCACAACGGAACTTCGTAAATGGTTCGATCATGATCCGGAGAAATGGAAAGCGTTCATTAAAAAATATACAAAGGAACTCCAGGAAAATAAGGAACTGGTTGATGTTTTAAAAGAATATATGAAGCAGGGAATCGTGACTTTGGTGTATGGCGCAAGAGATGAAATACATAATGAAGCGCTTGTACTGAAAGAATTTATAATGACGGTTGATGGCAAATTGTAAAATAACAAACCCGGGAATTTCATCTTAATTCTAACATTACTATATGAAACGATACCGCAACATTTTGTACCTTGCCTTTTCAGCACACGTAGCGTTAAATGATCATTGAAATGAAGCCTGTTGTTCGCCGCGTTTGGTGCCCTTCACAAAACAACACGGAGAAAATAAAATTTAAAATTTAAAATTTTTTTATGGAAGAATATTCAAACGAAGAACACATTGTAAAAATTCTGGATACTGAATTTGTAACACACAATGTAAAGCGGTTTAAAGTAAGCAAACCTGGTAATTATAAATATAAACCCGGCCAGGCGACTGATATTGTTATCAACCTTCCTGAATGGAAAGAAGAAAGAAGGCCTTTTACTTTTACCAGCCTTAACGAATGGGATCATCTTGAGTTTACTATTAAAATTTATGATGACCACAAGGGCGTCACTAATAAATTAGGAACCTTGCACAAAGGCGATGAATTGATTTTGCACGATATATGGGGTGCCATACATTATAAAGGTGAAGGCGTTCTGATTGCAGGCGGGGCGGGCATTACGCCATTTATTGCCATCTTCAGACAATTGCAAAAAGATGGAAAACTTGGAAATAATAAACTGATCTTCTCCAACCGAACTTCAAAAGATATTATTCTGAAAGATGAGTTTGAAAAAATGCTGGGTAAAAATTTTATAAACACACTTACCGATGAAAAATCAGGAAAATATGATAATAGAAAAATTGACGAAATCTATCTCAGGGAAAAGATAGAAGATTTCTCTCAGTACTTCTATATCTGTGGTCCTGATCCGATGATAGATAGTATCAAAACAATTCTTTTAAACATTGGTGCAGAGAAGGACAAAATTGTAATTGAACAATTTTAGAATCTATTTTCAAACATTAACCAAATGAAAAAACTCATATAAAAAGACTGGTGAGTTTAAAGTTCACCCTGTAAGTAAAGCATTCAGTTTAAAGATTATTTTGGACGCAGAACTTGTATAAAAAATTATTAATTCTTTTAAAAATTAAATTATGGAAAACGAAAATTTATTTCCTGTTACAACAAAGGAACTTGCTGACAAAAAAGCTGCTTTAGCGCCTAAAAATTTAGAAGCCTGGCGAAATTTTAGTAAAACGGTTTTTGAAGAAGGCGCACTGCCGGAGAAAACGAAACAGTTGATTGCAGTTGCTGTTGCGCATGTAACACAATGCCCATATTGTATCCGGTCGCATACAAAAACGGCGTTGCGTAAAGGAGCCAGTAAAGAAGAAATTATGGAGGCTATTTGGGTAGCTGCTGAAATGCGTGCCGGTGCTGCTTATGCGCATGCAACGATTGCAATGGATGAAATGGAAAAATACTAAAAAGTGATTTCGCTTTTGTGGAAATATTTTGTTGATTCACTTGTGATTTTCTAATCACTTTCTAACCTGGAATTAATGCCATTTTAATGCAGGTGTTTTACATTTGTCAAAACAATTAAGACAGGAATACGCTTGTAAACCTGTTTTTTTTTAATACATATTTGAACGGTTTTAAAGTTGAATTATAGAAAGACATGGCACGCATTACAAAATATATCTTTAACGAATTTTTCTCCCAGCCTTCACTGTTTACGGTGAGTTCAACCTATATCTTTTTTTATTCCCCGGGAAATCAACCCATAGATTTTTTAAAAAATCACTAAGTCTTCAGGAATTATTTCCCCTACATTACCTGAATAACAAGTGGGGAAGGTATTTACATTTTTAATCAATAAAAGATATGGATGCATGACTATAAATATCCTATCGGTCAAACATCTATTCAGCAATTTAAATTTAAATTAAAATATAAATTACGTTTGGAATTTATTCAAAATTTTCAACCTCAATAAATATAAAAACATGAAAAAGACAGAAAGCAAATTGATTCTTAGAAAGAATGATTTTTCATTATTAAATTCATATTTAAAAAATGTGCGTTCTCAAAGAACATTTAATAAGCAGGAAGCAGACGATCTGCAGGCTGAATTAAAGAAAGCAAAACTCGTAGATAGTAATGATTTTCCGCTGGATGTTGTCGGCCTGAATTCTATCGTAAAAATACAATCAGACTCAAGAGATCAGGAAATGGTAATAAAAATTGTGATTCCTGAAGAAGCGAATATCAAAGAGAATAAAATTTCCGTCATGGCCCCAATAGGAACAGCCTTAATTGGTTTTCGCGAAGGTCAAAAAGTTAAATGGAAAGTGCCTAAAGGGTACAATACATTCACAATCCTGGAAGTGAATAATGACCAGGAAGTTTTGTCTTCCAATCTGCAATAATTAACTTTGTGAAAGGAAAATAATTGTAGCTGAAAAGCGGTAATAAATTATTTTTGAGGCTTAGATTTTCTTCTAATCCTCATTTTTTATTTGTTGCTATTTGAATATCAGTTAGAAAAAATGTTTTAGTGGCAATGAACTGATTAAAAATAAACATATGATCGTTAAAACAAACAATAAACAAAATGGAAATTTCATTTATTTAATACAAGTAATCTTTGTTTTCATACTTTCATGTACAAACCTGAATTTGATGGCACAAAACAACGGCCAATTTCTTTCAGCAAAAGAAAGTGAACCGAAAAATTTCGGATGGATGCAGGGATTTCCGCCACCCGCTGATAAAGTATTGCACACCTGGGACGGTTCCTTTTTTGAATTTCCTGCAATACGCTGGAGTGTCGTGCACATGCGGCAAATGCTGCCTACCGTTAATGTTTCGCGTGGCTTACTCGCACCATCAAAACTCGAATATTCATTGAATAAAGATATTGATTCCATCACTTTTATTCCATGGAATGAAGAAAAACCCATGACATGGGAAACTTCTCTGTGGAAAAATTATACCGATGGTATTATTATCCTTCACAAAGGAAAAATAGTTTATGAAAAATATTTTGGAGAACTCACAGAACATGATGTGCATGCAGTAATGTCACTTACCAAATCTTTTACAGGAACACTTGCTTCAATACTTGTAGCAGAAAATGCAATAGATGAAAATAAATTAGTGACATATTATGTTCCTGAATTAAAAAATTCAGCTTATGGCGATGCCACAGTTCGCCAGGTGATGGATATGACAACTGCATTAAAATATAGTGAAGATTATGCAAATCCAAAAGCAGATATCTGGGATTTTTCTGCAGCTGGAAACCCACTGCCAAAAGCAAAAGATGATAAAGGCCCTGTTGGATATTATGCATATTTAGAAACAATAAAAAAGCAGGGAGAACACGGCGAAGCCTTTGGTTATAAAACGGTAAATGCGGATGCGTTGGGTTGGATCATTTCGAAAGCAACAGGTAAATCAGTGAACGAATTATTATCAGAAAGAATCTGGAGTAAAATAGGCATGGAGCAGGATGCCTATTACCAGGTTGATGCGTTGGGAATACCATTTGCGGGCGGTGGCTTTAATGCGGGCTTGCGTGACCTCGCAAGATTTGGCGAATTGATTCGAAACAAAGGAAGCTGGAACGGGGAACAAATTATACCCGCCGCAGCTATTGAAGATATTGAAAGAGGCGGCAGTAAAGAAGCGTTTGCAAAATCAGGACATCCTGAATTAAAAGGCTGGACTTACCGCGATATGTGGTGGATGACAGAAAATAATGATGGCGCTTTTGCCGCACGTGGCGTACATGGGCAAACGATTTATATAGACCCAAAAGCTGAGCTGGTTATTGTTAGATTAGCTTCTCATCCCGTGGCAGCAAATTCAGCGAATGATGCGTATTCTTTACCGGCATACCAGGCAGTAGCAGATTATTTTATGAAGAAAAAATAAAAAAATTAATTCAATTAAAATCTATAATCATGAAAATTTCAAATCTTTTCGATCTATCAGGAAAAGTTGCCATCGTTACCGGTGGCGCAAATGGCATCGGAAAAGCGACTGCAATATTGCTTGCAAAAGCAGGAGCTAATATCGCTATTGGTGATTTTAAATTGGAAGATGCAGAAAAAACAGCCAAGGAAATTGAGGCATTTGGTGTACAGGCAATTGCTGTTTCCTGCAATGTTTTAAAAGATGAAGACCTGGTAAATTTAGTTGAAATAACTGTGAAAAAATTAGGAGGAATTCACATTCTAATTAATAATGCAGGAGGAGGTGGTGGCGGCCGTG
Source organism: Chitinophagales bacterium (assembly GCA_038257845.1). GTDB lineage: Bacteria > Bacteroidota > Bacteroidia > Chitinophagales > Chitinophagaceae > JAFDXJ01. The sequence goes on along the minus strand of JBBSQL010000038.1, from coordinate 19,022 downwards.
AAAATCCATTTAAAATTTCTGTTGATGATATAAAACGGGATTATGAATTAAATGTTTTTAGTGGTTGGCGTTTGTGCCAATTATGTGTACCACACATGAAGAAAGCCGGTTATGGGTCTATTGTTTTTACAACATCTATGTCGAGTATCAACAAAAGCCCCAACATGAGTGGTTACGCAGGTTCCAAGGCTTCTGTAAATCATATGGCTGCAAATTTAGCACATGATTTTGGACCGGAAGTACGCATAAATTGTGTGGGGCCGGGTGCAACAAGAACTGCTGCATTGGAAAGTGTTTTAACGCCGGAAATAGAAAAAACGATGCTGGCTCATACGCCTATAAAACGTTTAGGAACTGCAGATGATATTGCCGGGGCTATGCTTTATTTTGCAGCGCCAATATCAGAATGGGTGAGCGGCCAAACTATTTTTGTAAATGGTGGTGGTGTGCAAACACTGGATTAAATTTTTATCAAAATATTTTACACAATCTTTACTGGTATGATAAAATTATAAAGGATTAAATGGTATAATTTGCATAAAAAAAATAGTAGATGAAAGAAAGATTAGATTATTCAAAAGTTTCACCCAAAGCTTTAAAAGCAATGCTGGAACTTGAGAAATATGTTGCTACTTCCGGACTTGAAGTTAGTTTGTATGAATTAGTAAAAACCAGGGCTTCACAAATAAATGGTTGCGCATATTGTCTCGACATGCATACGAAAGATGCAAGAAAAGCCGGTGAAACAGAACAACGATTATATGCTTTAAGTGCCTGGCGGGAAACTCCTTTTTTTACTGAACGCGAACGCGCGGCTTTAGAATGGACGGAAGCACTTACATTGATTTCAGAAAATGATGTACCTGATTCCATATATGATTTAGTACATAATTTTTTTGATGAAAAAGAAATGGTGGCATTAAGTATGGCCATCGTTGCTATTAATGGATGGAATCGTTTGGCAATTGGTTTTCGCACAGTTCCGGGAAGTTATAATCCGCAATAAAATTATATGATCTTTTAATGTAGAAAGCATGAATGTTGATGGAAAGATAGCAGTAATAACAGGCGCCAGCAGTGGGTTAGGAGCTGCACTTGCAAATGCGTTGGTTGAGAAAGGCTCAATCGTTTATGGGCTTGCACGCAATAAAGAAAAGCTTCAATTAATTGAAAATAAATTGGGAAAAAATTTTATTCCGGTCGTAATGGATATTACTAAACAGGAAGAAATTGCATCCTGGATTTCAAAAATATTTTCTAAAACACATTCACCTTCTATACTTATCAATAATGCCGGAGCCGGCTATTTTACAAAAATTGATGAACTTTCTTTAGAACGCTGGCACGAAATGATCAATACCAATTTGAACGGCGCTTTTTATATCACTTCCAAAATAGTTCCATTGATGAAAGTGAATCAAAGCACTTGTCACATTCTCAACATTGGTTCTATATTAGGTAAAACAACAAGATCAGAAGGTGCGGCTTATTCCGCGACTAAATATGCAATGCAAGGTTTCAGTGAAGCATTGTTTAAAGAACTTCGTGCTTACAAAATAAAAGTTACCTGTGTAAATCCCGGTAGTATTGATACCCATTTTTTTGAAACGTCAGGCATACAATCACATAGTAATATGTTGCAGCCAAAAGATATTGCAGATTTAATCATTCACCTCATAGAAACGCCAGATAATTTTTTGGTGGATGAGATCACAATGCGGCCATTAATTCCAAATTCGCCGTTATAGCGCCTAACTATACTAAAAATTTTTGAAATTTTTTATGGTAACTGATATATGAAATCACAAGGAGACCGAAAAATATCCATGGAAAAAAAGCCTGATAAGTAATACCATCAACCGCAAAGTAACTGATGGAAGCAAAAATAAAATCAAATGCAAATCCCGCATAAGCCCATTCTTTTACGCGGTTCGGAATTTTTGGGATAATTAAAACGATTGCTCCCAAAACTTTAAAAATAACAAATGCATTTCCAAAATATTCAGGATATCCCAAATGCCGGATGCCTTCTTTAGCAAATTCTGTTTGTGAAGTGAATGCAGGTAATACTCCTTCCATTAAAACGATGATAATTGTTGTTGTCCAGTAAATGATGTTTATCTTTTTCATTTTGTTTATTTTTTTTGATAAAAATTTAATTTTCGAAATTCCTTGTATAATTCAACAACCAATTATTGCCATATTTATCGATTAGTCCGCCAAATACCGCTCCCCAAAATGTTTCTTCTAAAGGGTGCGTTTGTTCGCCGCCTGCCGAAAGCTTTTTATAGCTAACCTTTATTTCTTTTTCGCTGCTGCAATTAAGCATCATTGAAGTTGCATTGCCTTTTAGCAAACCTTTTTCACAAACCATATCTGAACCCATCAGTATTAATTTATCATTCTTTAATGTAGCATGTACAATATATCTTTTCATTTTAGCCGACATCTTTTCAGGAAGTGGCGATTCTCCAATTGTTTGAAATGAGAGTTCGCCACCCAGGCATTCTTTGTAAAAGATCATTGCTTCACGGCAGTTACCATTGAAGGTTAAATAAGAATTGATTTGTGTCATTCCCGTTATGCGTTATTAATTTAACCTTTCCCTGATGCAAACGGTAATTTTATCTCCAGCCTGCTTTTTTATTTTTTTTAGCAATTCAGATTTAACAGGTAGTTTGTGAGTACCATTTCCCAATGCCATAAATGAAGTTTGAAATGGTTGTCCTTCTACCGTTCCTTTTACCTTGACCAAGCCTCTTGTTCCAAAAAATGCTACTGATTCTTTCCAGATGGTGTATGTCCACCCGCTCTTTGCGGCACTTTTTTGAAGTACAGCTGTGAAGGTGATTGGTAGTGTCTTGTTCATGATATGTTTTTTTTAAGCGTTCATCAATTTTTCAATATCAAATTTTTTCATTTGCATAAATGCCTTCATTACCCGCGGCGCTTTTTCGGGGTCGGCCATTAACTTTCCTAATATGGTTGGAACAATTTGCCATGAAACACCGTATTTATCATCCAGCCAGCCACATTGATTGTATATGCCGCCATCGCCTAATTTTTCCCAATAAAAATCAATGTCTTCCTGCGTTTCGCAATCAACAACAAAAGATGTTGCAGGTGAGAATTTATATTGGGGTCCGCCATTTAAACCCATGAATTTTTTTCCATTAAGTTCAAAGTTTACTACCATTGGCGTATCAGTGGTTATTTTTGAATTTTTAAAAATTGAGCAATAAAAATCTGCTGCGGCTTTGGCTTGTCCGTCAAACCATAAGCATGGATAAATTTGATTTGTCATTTTGTTTTGTTTTGTTTTTTTGTTTTCTGAAATTTGTTTGATTAATTCAACGGCTTTGGGAAAAGTGTCTATGAAATATTTTTCAAATTCTTCTTTTATATCCATATCCATTTTTAATTCTGTCACGCCGTTTGATTCGTTTAAGAAATAATTTTCCATTGAATCTTCCCAGTCCAACGAGGTTTCAATTCCATTTTTTATTTCTCCTTTATGTTTAAATGAAACTTGTTCAAAAGGTAAATTAGTTTCTATAATTCTGTGCATACGATCGCCTTTGTTATCAATAAATTTTATTTTGAATTCTTGTATCTACTCGCTAACAGCGTTTTAGTCGGGTACAAAAACAGATGTCCATTGCTTGTAAGTGATAGCATTCCATAAAGTTTACCAAACAATTTCTTTGGGTGCATTTATCTAAATTGTGAATTCTATTTTTTTCACATGACTAACTTGTATTAATGAATGAGATGATATATCAAGCCTTTCTATTCGCCCGAAGTGATGTTGGTTGTTATATTATTCTGTCAGTCATTTTTTGGTTTGTAACTCAAAACAGTTTTGCCGCCCGGATAGAGTTTTGCTTGTATAGGTGTGAATTTCCGTATGCTGTCAAGGGAGTTAAAAATAGTCATACCATTCCCCATAGCTGTTGGATTTATAATAAGATGATACTCGTCAATAAGTCCTTCTTTTATGAGTGATGAAACAAAAGTCGGACTGCCAATAATTATAATGTCTTTGCCGTTTTGTTTTTTTAAGTTGGCAATTTCTTCTGCAAGATTTCCTTTTGCCAATGTTGTGTTGTTCCAGGTTGATTCGTCAAGTGTTTTGGTAAAAACCACTTTTGGCAAATCAACAATTTTTTTTGCAAACGGAGTTTCAGGTTTCTTGTTAAAAGCATCCTCCCAATAATTTATAAAAAAGTCAGCCGTTTTTCTGCCAAGTAAAAGAGTGCCTGAAGAATCATACAGGGAATTCATAAACTCTATAAGTTCGGCATCAGGATTCCAGGTCATCCAGTCATTTTCTCCATTTGGTCCGGCAACATATCCGTTAATGGTCATTTGCATTAATAATTTTACTTTTCTCATTTTCAACATTTTTTATTTCATGGAATGTAATCCTATCATATTTCCTTCGGTATCGTAAACCAGTGAGCAAAAACCATATTCACCAATAGCAAATTTTGGTTTAAAAACTTTGCCTCCTGCAGGTTCTACGCTTGCTGTTTCTGTTGCACAATCTTCGCAACTAAAGTAGATAACCACATTGTTACCTCCGGCTTTTACACCCTCCATTTTTACCAAGGAACCTGGCGTGCCATAGCTTTCCATATTACCAGCGAAAGATTTCATTTGCACTAATGAATTTGTAGGGTCGCTCATTTGTTCCAGTTTTGTTTTAAAAACTGTTTCGTAAAATTTGGTAGCTCTATTCATATCATCTACATAGATTTCGAACCAACCTACCGGATTTGATTTTTTATTTTCCATTGTTTTAAATTTTAATTGTGATTAATAAATTTGATAACACAAAGATGGCAACAGCATTTTGTTTTGAAGGGTGGCATATATGACTGTTTAAAGGGTTAATTACGTCCAAAGATATTCTTACCTTTATTTTATGAAAAAAATATCTATCCTCGTTCCTGAATCATCCGTGTTGCAGGCCGTAGCAGACCCTCAATATTTGTTCACTGTAGTAAACCAATTTTTAACAGCATCAGGCAATGCAGCTTTGTTTGAGGTAGAATTAGTGGGAGCAAAGAAAGAAGTGAAGCTGAACAACGGAATGTTCTCAATACATACTGACCGACAATTGAAAGCTATTAAGAAAACTGATTTGGTTATTATCCCTGCTTTGTCTGGTGATATGTCAACTGCCGTTGCAAAAAATAAAAATCTTGTACCCTGGATTAAAGAACAATATGATACAGGCGCTGAAGTGGCTTCACTTTGTGTGGGTGCATTTTTATTGGGTGCAACAGGTTTATTGAATGGAAAAAAATGTTCTACACATTGGGGATTTACCAACGAGTTCAGGGAAATGTATCCTGCTGTAGATGTGGTGGATGGAACTATTGTTACAGAAGAGAAAAGAATTTATTCCAGTGGTGGAGCAAACTCTTACTGGAATTTATTATTGCATCTGGTTGAAAAATATACGAACAGGGAAACTGCCATTCTTGCCTCCAAATATTTTGCTGTGGATATAGACCGCGACAGCCAATCGGCCTTTGCCATGTTTAAAGGGCAGAAACATCATAATGATAAAGAAATTTTAAAAGCCCAGGAATTTATTGAAAAAAATATTCAGGAAAGAATGACCATTGATGAACTGGCGGATATGTCTGCAATGGGCCGTAGAACTTTTGAACGCAGGTTTAAGCATGCTACAAACAATTCGGTATTAGAATATATACAGCGTGTAAAAATAGAAGCAGCAAAAAGAAGTTTTGAGAATAGCCGGAAAAATATAAATGAAGTGATGTTAGATGTAGGATATACTGACACAAAGGCTTTCAGGACAACATTTAAAAAAATTACCGGCATAACTCCAATTGAATACAGGAATAAATATAATAAAATGGCCAAAAGTTTTTAAGACCATTTCTATCAATTTTTATTTCCAATAGATTTTACGCATGCTAAATTAATTTATTAAAAATGACGGAAAAAAATAAAACAATTTGGACCATTGGGCATTCTACCCGTGCCCTTGAAGAATTTGTAGCTATGCTTCATTCATTTAATATTGAACTGGTTGCTGATATCAGGAGCTATCCGGGTTCAAGAAAATTTCCACAATTCAATAAAGAAGAATTAGAGATTTCATTGCCTGGAAATAATATTGAATATATGCATATTAAAAAACTTGGTGGCAGAAGAAAGGCAAACCCAAAATCAAAAAATACTGCATGGAGACATATAGCTTTTCGAAGCTATGCAGATTATATGGAAACCGATGATTTTAAAGAAGGAATAGTAGAGCTGGAAAAAATAGCAGAGCAAAAACGCACGGCATATATGTGTTCCGAAGCCGTGTGGTGGCGTTGTCACCGTTCTATGGTTTCAGATTATTTAAAACTACATGGTTGGAAAGTAATGCATATAATGGCTATTGATAAAGCTACAGAACATCCTTATACAGCCCCCGCGAGAATTGTGGATGGGGAATTGAACTACGAAAAGGATTTGAGCGAAAATTGATTTCAGAAAAATTCTTTTGTTGCACTCACTAACAATAGCAATGAGTTTGCATTGTTGGTTAAAAAACTTGGCAGCCAGCTTCTGTTGGCGGGGACGCAAACAGAAGCTGAAGTAATATCGGAGTAGCAAGTGTTGGTGTCCCCGCCAACAGCTTTACTAAATTTTCTTTATCAAAGAAACATTTTAAAATTCCAGGTACAAAGTTTTGAAAGAAAATGAAGGCCAGCTTTCATCCCCTTTAAATAATTTTATTTTTTCCTCGTTGGCATTGCTCCAATAAATTTCTTTCGGCTGTAGCCTGCCCCATTTTATGTCCGGAATTTGAGCTTGATAACTTGAATTATATAATCGCAGTATCATGCCTTTTTTATCAGCAGCAGGTTTTATAGTTGAAAGTATGATGTTTTTATTTTCAATCGTAAGTAATGATTTCAATTCAGAATTATTCGTATCTGCCTGTGAAACAATGAATGGTTGATTGCTTTCAATTCCCATCCTGGTGGCAGTTGCGGCATCAAACCTGTTGTGGGGAAACAGGGAATAATGAAAAGTAATTTCTCCTTCCTGGTCGGCTTTGAAATTGGTATGCCAGTAATTATTCATCACATAAGAATAAAATGTATTGGATAAAGTGGTTTTCTTTTTCCAAAGTTTATATCCATTGTTCGATAATTCTTCGTTGATCATTTCTCCAATCTCAATTAATGGCGCTTCATTGGTTGTCCAGGTAATTCCTGTTTTACCATTGGATATATCAACCCAGCGCTGCGCACAATTAAAATCTTTGCATGAGCCATCTAACTGATTTATTTCTGGTTCCAAAATTCCCACACCCAAATCAATTTTCATTTTGCCACCGGATATATTAAATGGGAATGCAAAATTTACGGCTTCCTTGTCACGCACTTTTAATTTGTCAACAGTATTGATCAAATCAATTCTGTTGATATTTTTTATTAGCCTGATTTCCTGTGAAAGTTTTTTTGTTCCCGGAGCTTCAGATTCAATCAGTAAAGAAATTATGAAAGGCCCATTTTCCTTTATGCGAATAGAAACATTTTTTGCACTTTCTGCTTTTGATGGATCTCTGCCTGGAACGTATAAGTATTGATTCATTCCATATTGTTTATTATCCACCAACTCTTCGTTATTGTCTTTTCTAATAATGCTTTCAATAGAACCGTTTCCAGGATTGATAGTGACTTTCAGGAAATCATTTTCCATTGTATACTGACTAATTTTTAAATCATTTTCAAAAGGCGGGGTCTGCTTTACCAACCTATACTTTTTAGATCCTAAAGCAGGAACATCTTTTGCAAGAAAAGCCAAACTTCCATCTGATAAACGCTGAGAAATACATGGATTATTATTTTCATCTAATACAGTATTTCCAATCATACTTTGTTCCTTTGTTAGAAAAACTAAATCCGTTCTGTTCCATGAACTGGTATTGTAAACATGGTAAGTTTGATTGGATGAATCACTGGCATTGGAAATAATATTTGCCAATAATTTTTCAGATATTTTCTCACCATTTATAGCAAAATCTTTTTTGTAATTCCATTGTGAAGTTGTGAATGTATTATCCGGATCAGAAATGCTGTTCCATGATCCCCAGGTATGCTCTTCAAACATAACCACATCGCGCCAGGCTTTATAAAAATCTTCTGCCTGGTATTTCTCCGGGTTGATGATAGAAGCCAGGATTTCAGTTTGATTCATTCTTTCACTGTTATGTTTTGTGATTGCTAATTCCTTCGCGGTGGAAGCCGCACCATCTTCCCAGTAAGGAGAATAATCGCCTGAGTAAACCGGAATTTTATCATGATATTTCTTTTCAAATTTCACCATCATCTCACCCACATTTGCAATAACAATTTTTGGAGAAATATATTTTTCATTCCAGTTTTTTACAAAATCAGAAAGATGCGGATCTGTTGTGCCATTATCCGCAGGAATTGTGTATCGCAATTGAACCATGTCATAAGGATATTTTTCCGCTTCCAATTCCTTTAAATATTCCATCAGGTTACTTTTTGTTTTTTCTCCGGCGCGGCCCACATTATAATTGTGAAACCAACTATAACCTTTTGATGCCTGCCAGAATAAAACTTTTTCTTTTCCTGATGGCGATAACCAATAGAAAGGTTTATCACCCCATGCTTTGTCGGAATGGCCAACTCTATCCCCGAGGTCAGGAAGGGAAGGAACATAATTGGGGCCGCTTGAAATATATTTTATACCTCTTTCTGCTAATGCGGGAACCATTGCCCAACTCACTCCCGGAATATCTGAAATCATCACTGTATTAAAACGAATTCCATATAATTGATTTAGTTGAAATGCATATTCGGTGTAATGGATCAGGTCTTCAGGGCTGCTGAGTCCTGTCAATTCATTGGCATAAGAAGCAGGCAGGCCAATGCTTCCGGCCTTTACATCCTGCACAAAAATATTTTTTTCATCTTCAGTGGCAACTTTCATAAAATTTTCCACTGCCCATAAACTTTCTATATTCCATTTGTACCGGGCATCTTCCGGTAATGTTGAAGTTTCATTAATCAACTTTATGGCTTCTCTTATATTCCTGTTTTGTTTTTGCTCAACTGTATCCTGTAAATCAGAGTAACCAATATCATTGTGCGAGTGTGATACAAAATCAAACTCGCGATAAATTACCGGGTTTAACTGCACCGTTTCATTTTTGCTTAGCAGATCAGTAACAACAACGTTGACTTGTATATTTTTTTCCTTTGAAACTTTGGGAACTAATATTTCAAATGTATTTACGCCCAATGACAGTGTTTGTGTGATCGTATTTTTATTGACATCTGTTGTGATGATTACATTTCCAGTTGGTTTGGTATGATCAATCTGCACATCAATTAACTGGAGTGTATCTTTTCCTTTTTTTACCAGGGCAGGTTGAGGAATAATATTTATTTTTTCACTCATCTCATATTTGAAAGTCATGTACCAATCCTGGCTTTCTGCTTTTTCCCCAATTACTTTTAATATTAATGGTTCACCTTTTTTATAAAATGAAACCGGGATTTTAAATACATATTTCCATACACATCATTGACATTATCCACGGACTTTTGCTGAAAAAATAATTCCACATCATGCAAACCTTTCACAGACCAGGATTCCAATATATTTTTTGCAATCGTGGTGAAAGTGAGCACTTTTTCGTTATTTATGTATAATTCAAAATGCCTGTCTGCGCCGCTTGTACCGCTTGAATAGCCTGCAATCCAGGCGAAATACACTTCATTACTTTTATAATTTAAGGGGATCGCTTCAGTTTGCCATTCGATAGATTTTTTTCCATCTGTAACACGTGTAAGTAATGCGTCAGTTGCATAAGGATGAAATGAATGATAGGAGATGGTTTCTCCTGAAATATCTTTTACATAGCCTTTCAGAAATTCGTTACCAGGGATGTTTGCAGGATTGAATTGTGCCTGACAAAATAGACTACAAAATAAAATGAGCAGGAATAAGAAAGCTGGTTTAAATATTTTGGGCATAACAGAATTTGTAAATAAATATTTCACAAGATAATTATTTTTAGAAATGTTGGCGCCAAATGTAATAAGAGGTTTTAAAGTTTTTAATTCAATTGTTTGATAGTTTCGCATGTATTCCCACCTACACGATAATGCATAATCTTTTAAAAAAAATACAGCAGTGCGCAATTTGCAAAGAACATTTACTCTTAGGCCCCAGGCCTGTTGTGCAATTAAGTAAGTATTCTAAAATTGTTATAATCAGCCAGGCGCCCAGCAGACGTGTGCACGAAACAGGGGTGCCTTGGAATGATGCCAGTGGCAGAAAATTACGGGCATGGATGAATGTAGATGAAGCAACTTTTTATAATCCCAATATATTTTCGATCCTGCCAATGGGCTTTTGTTATCCGGGGAAAGGCGTTTCCGGGGATCTTCCGCCACGCCCTGAATGTGCTCCTTTATGGCATCCTCAGGTGTTTAAATATTTTAAAAACAAGCCCCTCATTATATTAGTCGGTCAATATGCTCAACGTTTTTATTTAAAGAAAAATTTCAGGGGAAGCCTTACAGAAACTGTAAGAAATTACCGGGAATATTTACCTGCATATTTTCCCTTGCCACATCCTTCGCCCCGTAATCAAAACTGGGTAATGATCAATCCCTGGTTTATGAAAGAAGCCGTACCTGAATTGCAAAAAAGTATACAGGAACTTTTATAAAATAGTAAAAAACACAACATGCTTTTACAAAATAAAATTTTCATGGATAAGGTAAACTTGTTTAAAAGCCTCCATCACAATAATAAAATATTAGTGCTTCCAAATGTCTGGGATCCTTTAGGTGCAAGGCTTTTAGAAAGTTTGGGTTATAAGGCTGTAGCAACAGCCAGCGCATCAATTGCTTTTAGCAATGGGTATGCTGATGGAGAAATTATTTCCTTTAAAGAGCTGTTGCCAATCTTAAAGAAAATTGTTGGAAGTGTAAAAATTCCAGTAACTGCGGATATAGAAAGTGGCTACGCTTCAAATATTATAACGCTGGAAGAAAACATAAAGCAACTTATTGATGCAGGTATTTCAGGAATTAATATTGAAGACAGTGCTCATGACAGTTCCTTGATGATTTCAGTAAATGCGCAATGTGAAAAAATTAGTTGTATAAAAAATACAGCAATTAAAATGGGTGTTTCGCTATTTATTAATGCACGAACAGATATTTATATCAGAGCAAATCATTTATCTGCTGAAGAAAAATTGTCAGAAACAATTCAAAGAGGAAAAGCGTATAAAGATGCCGGGGCAGATGGGTTCTATCCAATTGTTTTAAAAGAAAAAGAAAGTATGGAAAATATTGTTCAGGAAGTAGGTTTACCTGTAAATATTTTACTGATTCCGGGCATTCCAGACTTTGAAACATTAAAAAAGATAGGCATTGCAAGAGTTAGCCTTGGCCCAGGGTTTTTAAAAATTGCGATCAATGCGATGAAAAATATCGCAGAAAAATTATTGCATTATGGAGGTATGCAGGAAGTAATGGACAATCCCATTACTTCTGCATATTTAAATGAATTAATTTCTGATATAAAGCATGATCCAACATAGTAACTAAACGCCCATTTTTCTTTGCTACTCTAATTGAAAATTTAATACCGGTTTTTTTTATTTTGATGAACCAGCATCATGCCTTCATAGTACAATGTTAGTATCGTGTTTTTAAAACAATTTCACCCAGGTCTTTTATCTCATCCTGTGTTGTAAAAATTGTTCTTCCTTTTTTTGCTAGCACTTCCCATGCAATATTGCTTGTGATATCTTCAATAACTCCCGGACTTGCGGGGTTTTCAGCAATGTCAAATGTTCTTTCACTTGTCATCAATACCGGCTGTGAAAAATCATTGTGTACAATCAAAAGTTCACCCCTGCCGTCAATTGCTGCCTGGAATATTTCTTGTATGTCTGTGATAACTTTGCCCTGTGCAACCGCTTCTTTTACTTCTTTAATTGCTTCCTTTTTGCGATGCTGCTGCAGACCTTGAATAAACTCCCAGGTTTGTTGTACTATTTGATGAGGAGCTCTTTTATTATAATCAATGTGTACAAAACCAGCATACGCACTCGGTTTATCAGCTACCTGTGTGAGTAAACTATAATTATCAACCGTGCAGACAACGACACAATTCAAGTCCGTTTCATGATGGACCTTTACGAGCGCTTTATCAACTGCATTGAAATAGTTTTTAATTAAATCATCTACATACTTTGGGTCACTTGTTTTTTCAGGATAAAAAATCGGTGGAATGTTTTCTGTAAAAGGAAAATCATTATTAATAATTTCGCGAATGATTCCATCATTTACTGCTTCATATAAATGAACACCACTTTGTGAAAGCACCATTATTAAATAATCTTCACTGCGGCTATAAGCCTTTATCAATGGTCGAACCGAAAATGATTGAGCGATATGTACCATATTTTGCTGTACCGGCCATGGAGTTTTCACAATTTCCTTCGTATCATTTGATAGAAATATGTGGAGGCTGTCAAGGTTATAATTTACATCAAAATCATTCTGCACAGTTTCAATATTCTTTAAAAGAGCTGCCACTTTAGATTTGTCAAACTCACTCGTAACGCGTTGCTCCGCTTCTTTAACCAGGTTCTTTAATACAATAATGTCCTGCGCATTATCAGGATGTGTGCGATGTGTGTTTAAAGAAATAGTAACACAAGGATTGTTTTTTTCCGTTGCCAATTTTTGTAGTAGTGTTCTAAGTAACATAAGTATTAATTTTTAAAAGTAACAGCGAATATCTGAATAGATATTTTATCTGGTCAAATATAATTCATATCCCGAAGGATTGATTGGATATAAGTATAAGATATCTATAAAGTTCATGGCCTGGAAAATATTGCTTTTGAATAATTGAAATGCATAGTTGTATCAGCGGCGAAAGATTCTATGTGTAATAAAGTTTATTTTTTCAGGTCATTTTCTAATGGTATTCTAATACGCTTTTAATGCCAAACTAATAGGTTAAGAAAAATTAAAAAACTGTAAAGAAATGATTCTATAAATATGTTCCGTTTTCTTAGATTTAGTTATGAATATAAATCCTGGAAACAGGAGAATGACATGTTCAAAAATAACTTGTGAAGAAGTAAATAAATAGTATAGCAAATGCTGATTTATTTACTTTAAAACTTATTTAATCAATTCATTTTTATTTCCATCATTTGTTGATGAACTTTCCAACCAGTGACGGATTTTGGTAAAAGGTAATTTCAATAGGTTTATTGTGGTCAATTCTTTTTCATCCCGATAAGCCGGCACGCCTGTAATAATTTCATCCTGCCGTACATTTAGTCTTATGGTATGATGCAACCTGTCCCAAAAAGAAAAAATGATGGAGAAATTACTATCCGTTTCTCTTTTTTTCATGGAATGATGAATGCCATGCATCCTGGGAGTAACCAATATTTTATTGAATACTTTTTCAAGCCGGAAAGGGATTTTCATATTGCTGTGCTGAAATTGATTGGATACATCAAATGCAATTTCATAAATGAGAACCATTAATGGAGAAACGCCAATCAGCATCACGGCTGCTCCACGGAAGAAAACAGAACCGATTAATTCTCCAAAATGAAATCGGAAAGCGGTGGTAATATCCAGGTCAAGATCGGTATGATGAACGATGTGAAACCGCCACATCAGCGGAAGCTTATGAAGAATTATATGCCACAAATAATTACTGTAATCCAGTAAGAGGAAAGCTATTGAAGCTTTTAACCATACAGGCGCTGCATACAAATAATTTAGCCCGAAATGCCATTCTTCATTTCCGTATGCCAGCCACACCATCAGTGGAATAAATAAAAGCCGAAGCAATGCAAAGGCTGGAATGGAAACCGAAAAATTGATGAGAATTCTTTTCCAGCGACTTTGCACTCTTTTTCTTAATTGAAATTTTGATTCAAGTATAAAAAAAAGAATGAAAATAGTGAAGAGTATAGCAGAACCATACGTGTCAAAAATTGATTGAATGATATTCATTTAATTTCTTTGAGTAAAGTAAGAAGAAAATTTCTATCCATTCAAACCTATAAGTTTTTTCTCTGCTGCAAACCTTATAGATTCTATTCATTTCTCCTTGTCTTTTCTTTTATTTTTTTTAAAGTAGAATAAATTCCATAGCCAACCATTACGACAATAAAAATATATACCCACAAAGGAATATTTTTACCAGCAATAATAAGGTATAAATAGGCAGAAATAAAAAAAAGGCCGGTTAACAAAGCCGGGAAGACAATAGATTTTTTTTGCCTGATATTTTTTATTGTCCGGTAAAGGAAAAAAAAGAAAAAGGGGATAGCGCCTAAATAAATTATCCCAAAGATGTAAGGATTTACATTATATTTTTCGCCAAGGCTGAAAAACCATTCCTTAAAGATTTCCCACCATTCCATCAATTGAATAATTTGAAAACAACTTGTAATAATTTTTTAATGGTGCTTGTCAAACTTTCTTCTTTATGCCTGCCAATTATTTTTTGATTAATCCGCGCTGCAACAGGGTACGGATATACTTTATTGAAGAAGGCATTGATAGATAAATTACTAGTATTAGCCAGGAGTAATTCCTGAATCAATTCTCCCGCATGAGGTGCGACCATTGTACCTCCGAGGATTTTTTCTTTTTTGAACCATCCGTCTTTACTAATAAATAAAATCATTTTAGCATAACGATAATTGTCAACAATTGCCCGGTCATCATCTGCAAATTCCTGTTCTAATTTTTTATATGAAATATTTCTTTCTTTCAATAACTTTTCATTCAGTCCAAAGGTAGCCAGTTCGGGATCAGAAAATGTTACCCACGACATGTGATCATTATTTAGTTTCTTTTTAAATGGTGAAAACAAATTGTTTAATACAATGCGCGCATGAAATTCGGCTGCATGAGAAAACATTAAATCGCCTGCTACATCTCCACAAACAAATACATTTTTATTGGTCGTGCGCAGGTATTTATCTTTTACGATTTTGTTATCTTTCACTGCGATTCCCGCATTGCTAAGTTGTAAAGTTTTTAAATCTACGTCCCTGCCGATACCTACAAACACTGCATCAAAAAGCATTTCTTTTGTACTTCCGTCTTTACATTTTACCAATGCTTTCTTAGCAGAAATAAAATGATCAACATCTGCATTGAACATACATTCAATACCTTCTTCCTGTAATTGTTTTAAAAGTATATCAGCTATTGTTGCATCATCATGCTCCAAAATCCTGCTACCATGTTGAATTACTGAAACTTTACTTCCCAGTCGGCTCATGGCTTGTGCAATCTCAATGCCAATCGGGCCTCCGCCAATTACCAATAATTTTTCCGGCAAATCTGAAATATGAAAAATACTTTCATTGTCATAATACTTTACATTTTCTACACCGGGGACTTCTAATTTCCGGGGTTTGGATCCTGTGGCAATGACAATTTTTTTGCCTGTATATTTTTTACCATTTACTTCGATCTCATTTTTTCCTGAAAAACTTGCATCACCGAGTGCTACTTCAACTCCCTGTTGCTGTAACCACCCTGCATTTTCATGTTTGCGAATAATTTCCTGCCTCTGGTATATATAATCGGTTGCTTTTTTTATATCCACTTTACCCATCACTTCCAATCCAAAATTAGAAGCTATTCTTGCATTGTGTGCGATCCGTGACACATGTATCAACGCTTTACTGGGCACACATCCATCATTGAGACAATCGCCGCCGATCTTTGCATCAGTTTTGGAAACCATCAATACTTTGAAGCCCGCTGTAGCCATAAATAAACCCACACTTAAACCGCCGGAACCTGCGCCAATAACTATAATATCGAATTCGAATTTTGCCATAATCCTGAATTTTTAAATATTAGAACTAAAAAATTTACAAGGTTTTATATTTTGGAGAATAAGTTCCGCAGTTTTTCAAACTTTTGTTTTTTAATTAATTTTTGATGAAGCTTGGCTAAATCTTCCTGTGAATAACCTAAATAATACATAAACCATATTCTAAAAAAAATGGCCTGCGTCCTGTAAATCCCATTGTCAATATATTTCCTGGCTGATGTAATTACTGCTCCATTCATTACTATAAACTTTCCATATTTTTTAATGCGGTGAATAATTTCCTGGTCTTCCATCAGCAAAAGATTTTCATCAAAACCATTGCATTCCCGGAATACTTTTTTTGTTACAAATAAACTTTGATCACCAAAGCGAACCGCATTCACATCGAACCGTGTAAACCAGCTATTGGCTTTTAAAAACCAATGTTTATAATCGAAAGCAAGCCTGAAACACCCGCTAATGTATTTTGATTTTAAAGCATTTAAGATGTGTGTAGAAAAATCTTCCGGTGGAATACTGTCGGCATGAAGAAAATAAAAAATTTCTCCATTTGCTACAGACGCGCCATAATTCATTTGTGCTGCTCTTCCTTTTTTTTCACATACAACTACCGTTGCGCCTGCATTTGAAGCCTTTGAAACTGTTCTGTCTGTGCTTTGCCCGTCTGATACAATGATTTCCAAAATTAACTTTTCGTGGTCTCTTTTTTTTATTTCAGCAATTAACTCAGCAATATTCACTTCTTCATTATATGTGGGAATTATAATGCTGATCATGCACTTTTATATTTTTAAGATTATGAAGTTTTCAAGTGAAGTAAATTTTTTTCCTTATCAATGTCTAAAAGGCCTGGAAGCAAAAAATACGATAGCTGATTCCTGTTGCTATGTTCTATTATTTATTGCAAAATTGTATCTGTACTTCATTTAATATTTTTTTTAAACATTTTTTAAAATAATTTTCTGCTACATGAAATTTCATACCGAATCTTTTTAACAACATCCTCCACCGTCATAAAACCAGGTGCTTCCTGAAATATAAATATCCTTGCGGCCCAATGCAGCCAAAATTCCTGCCGTTTTATCACAAATTGCTAAGGGTTGATTAGGAACCAACAAATGGCCATTATCATCATCAAAACATTCTTCAGTTCCGTAATAAATGGCTGCCTTACCGGTGAACACGCAAGGGCCATCGGCTGGCATCGGATCTTTAATGGCGCATACTTCCACACTTTCAATATAAATTAATTTATCGGTTGTATAGTTATGGGGATCTAAAATCCTGTAAGGCCTTTTGGCTCTTATTTCCACTGTACCAAAACCCACATCTGTGATCATTTTAATGTATTCTTCCAAAGGCAGTGATCCACTCAAACATAAAGCCCGCAACCTTTCATCCTCCCTCAATGATTCTGGCATTTCTGTTTCACAAACCGGATCACTCATAACCAAACGCCCACGGGGTTTTAAGACACGATACATTTCTTTTAATGCCTGCTTTAATTCTTCCTGTTTAAAAATATTGAACAGGCAATTTTGTGCTGCACAATCAATGCTGCTATCTTCAACAGGCAAGTTCAATGCATCGCCTTTTTTTAAAAGCACAAATTCTTTCTTAAACCAGGGATTTAATTTTTCTGCCTCGTCAAAATTTCTTTTACTGGCTTCCAACATTTCATCTACAATATCCACTCCTATAACACCGTGTTTTTGCCTGCTGAAATAAGCAAACTGCAACAATTCCATTCCTCCACCCACACCCACATATAAAATTTTAGGATTGTTTACCAAGTCCCTGGAATTCACGGTGCTGCCACATCCGTAATTCATTTGTTGCATGATTAAAGGAATATTCAAATCCGGCAATTGCCAGATCGGTGTGGTGGTGCAGCATAAACCGACATCGGGTTTTTCCGCTGCTTCCTTGTAAACGTTTCGGGTAGTTTCTAAATAAGATGTTGACATATTTATTTATTGATTAATTGAATGGCTACATAAAATAAAGCGCTTAGCAAAGCGGCGACCGGTAAAGTTAAAACCCATGATAAGACAATTTTAGAAATTTCTTTATTGTTGGCAGTTTTATTTACTAATCCAATGCCATAAATACTACCAACAGAAACATGCGTTGTAGAAACGGGCAATCCAAATTTTGATGCCATTATCACTAATGTTCCCGTAATTAAATTAGCTGTAAAACCTTGCCCATGATTGAACTTTGAAATTTTACTACTCATAGTAGCGGCTACTTTTTTTGCATTAAGCAAACCGCCAATAGCCATTACAATGGAAAGAATGAAGATATAAACAGGGATGTGAAATAACTGGGTAATCAATAAGAGTGAAACCAATTTAGGTGTATCATTCAATCCTCGTGCAAACGAAACTATAGCTGCACTGGCATAATGAAGATTGTTTAATAGCCGTTGAAAATTGATGCCCAAAAATTTTCCTTTGTATTGCTTAACGCAATCTTCCTGGTTGCCTATGGTTGTTTGAACAACTGGTAATGCTGTAAAATTATCAGACGTATTGACTAAACTCGCTATAGGAACTAATTTCCGGCCAACACATAAACAATCTTCTTCTGAAATGTTGGCTGTTTTTCTTGCATAATGAAAAAACTTATAGACCAAACTACTCAGTAATACTGCAATGATTGGACTAATTAAAAGTGGGATGAAAAACGTGTTTCCAAGTTTACTAAAGTTGATGCCTGTTCCCACCGCCACTAAGCCACTACCCACCAATGCACCTATCAAACTGTGTGTTGTAGAAATTGGAAATCCAAATCGCGTGGCTAATAAAACAGTCGTACCGGCGGCCAGCGTTACTGCTAATACAAAATCCGCTGAATGAATAATACCATCCGGAAGTAAGCCTTTACCCGAAAAATTTTCTATGAGCGTTTTTGCAAAAAACCAGGAGCAAACAGAACCTGCAAATGTTGCAATGGTAGCCAGGATTAAAGCTGCTTTATAATCAAGCGTTCCACTTCCCCAAAGAGTGGCCACACCTTTAAAATTATCATTACCTCCGTTGGAATAAGTAAGAAAAAGAACTGCAATAAAAAGGAAAATAAGCATATTTAAT
>JBBSQL010000037.1:0-29145 GCA_038257845.1 Chitinophagales bacterium | reverse complement strand
TTATTGGGTCTATCAATTTGACTCCCGGAAGCTTTGACCATCGCAGGGAACTTGCCATTGAAGTACAGGATCCTCCTGTAATAGAAAGACTAAAAAAAATTGCGCATTACGATTGGGAAAATTCGCATCCGCTTGATTTGTCTGATCACGGGCTTTTAGATGACCTCGAAAATATTAGTGAAGTGGGAATCGAAAAATTGGTTCTTAAGGAAAATGAATCGGGGCATCATCATAAAGGTCATCACAAACATCAGAAATAGAATTTACGGGTGCACGATTCTGTTCGATTTGTTGAATCATTATAATGATATTTGTGGTTTTTGAAAAGATTTTTTAAGTAGTTGATCAGGTAAATCATTTTTCGACATTTTTATTTTTCCGGCCTCAGTTTTTAATAATTTAATTTTTTTACCTATGCGTAAATTACTGTGGTTATTAGCAACTTTCATTTACAGCTATTCTGCATACTCACAAAATACTGATGCAATAACCAAGCAAAACGGTAATGACTTTAAGCGACCTAAATTAGTTGTAGGAATTGTAATAGACCAGATGCGCTGGGACTACCTTTACCGTTACTATAACCTTTACCAGCCTGACGGTGGTTTTAAGCGATTGCTCACCCAGGGATTTTCGTGCGAAAATACAATGGTTCCTTATATTCCTTCTTTTACAGCCTGCGGCCACACAAGCATTTATACCGGCTCAGTTCCTGCGATTGATGGTATCACAGGAAATGATTGGTGGGATTATGATGTTTCAAAATTGGTGTATTGTACCGGAGACGATAATGTACAAACTGTTGGTAGTAATACAACTGAAGGTAAGATGAGCCCACATAATATGCTTGTTACAACAATTGGTGATGAAATGCATCTTGCCACTAATTTCCAAAGCAAAGTTATTGGTATCGCTCTTAAAGACAGGGCAGCGATATTACCTGCAGGGCATAGTGCTAATGGAGCTTATTGGTACGACGATAGTACAGGAAATTGGATCACTTCTTCGTATTACATGAACGATTTACCTAAATGGGTGAAGGACCTAAACTCAAAAAAATTAGTGGATTCTTATTATGAAAAGGATTGGAATACACTGTATCCTTTAAGTGAATATACTCAAAGCACACCCGATGTAGAGCCTTATGAATACAGGCCTTTCGGAGGAAAAGAAGGTTTTCCTTACAGTTTGAAACCATATATTGGCAAGAATTATGGAATGATCCATGTAATTCCTTATGGCAACACTTTTACGTTCGAAATGGCAAAGGCCGCCATCGATGGAGAGCAGTTAGGAAAAGGTTCAAATACAGATCTTTTGGCGATCAGCATATCAACTCCTGATTATATTGGCCATACCTTTGGCCCTAATTCTGTAGAAGCCGAAGATGATTTTTTAAGACTTGATAAAGATATCGGTGCATTTTTAGATTACCTGGATCAACAGGTAGGTAAAGGACAATACCTTGTTTTTCTTACTGCAGATCATGGAGTCGCTCACGTTCCTGCCTTTTTAAAACAACATTCTATTCCGGCAGGAAATGTAAACGACCAAAAAATAAGTGATCAGCTCAATGCTTTATTAAAAGATAAATTCAATACGGACAACCTGGTGATTGGTATCATTAATAATCAGGTTTTTCTCGATCACAACGATTTGGCATCAGGCCGCAGTCTGGATAAACAAAAAGTATATGATGCCATCATTGATTTTTTAATGCACCAACCTGGCATCTCCAGGGCTTTTGCGCTGGATGCATTAAATGAGGTAACCTTAAATAACACGATTAAAAATAAAGTTACCAATGGTTATTATCCCTCGCGTAGTGGTGATATTCAAATTATATTTCAGCCGGAATGGATAGATGGTTTTTTAGAAGGCGGTACAACTCACGGAGAATGGAATCCTTATGATGCGCATATTCCCTTGATTTGGTATGGATGGAATGTGATTCCTGGTACAACAAACAGGGAGGTTTATATGACTGACATTGCGCCTACATTAGCAGCGATTCTTCATGTTCAAATGCCAAGCGGATCTATTGGACATGTGATAACTGAAGTTTACAAATAAATAAAAAATTGATAAAGCCGGTGAAGGAAATAATTAAGGTTAAATGACAGAGGGAGTTATAAAAATCTTTTATTAGGTAAAGATTATTCTATTTGAATTTACTGTTTCATTTTATAAAATAAAAAAAGCTGGAATCATGAAAAGAATTTCATACCCATTATTAATTATTTCCTTTCTATTATGCCAGATTGCATATAGCCAGACTTCATCCATTGATAAGGTGAAGTTTTTTGAGGATACTTCTATGATCAATGCTACCATAACGACCGATATGGTAAAGCTATTCAGGCAAAAAGAAAAAACCGGCGCTGAGTTTCCCGCAAATTTCTCAGCCACTCTTCCGGGAAATATAGTCATCAACGATCCAATACTTCTTACAGTAAGAGGACATTTTAGAAAAGGATACTGTTACCTACCTCCTTTAAAAGTCGCTTTTAAATACAATGACTCCTCTGTGATGAAATCATTAGAAGACCTAAAACTGGTGAGCCAGTGTAAAATTTCTGAAACTAATGAACAGTATTTATTCAAGGAGTTTTTGATTTATAAGATATATAACCTGATCACTGACATGAGTTTCCGGGTTCGCCTGTTGAACCTGGAATTGGTGGATAGTGCAGGGAAAAAAAAGACTATCTCAGAACATGCTTTTCTTATTGAGGACATAAAAAATGTTGCAAAGCGCAACGACTGCAAATCCTGGAAGACTGGCAAAATGGATCCCCGGAACGTTGATCAAAGGCAAATGACCATAGTTGCCATATTCGAATACATGATTGGCAATACCGACTGGGGCGTTCCTGTAAATCATAATACAAATTTGATCCTTTCAAAAAAAGATTCTCTACAACGGCCTTATGTTGTGCCTTATGATTTTGATTTCTCAGGATTTGTAAATACAGATTATTCAGTTCCTGATGAAAGACTGCATATTACCAGTGTAACAGAGAGGTTATATCGCGGTTTCCCAAGGAGTATAGAAGAGATCAATGATGTGTTGGATATTTTTAAAAAACAAAAAAACAATATTTAGTCCTTAATCAATAATTTCGATTTGCTCACCAAAAAAAGCAAAATAGAGATCATTAGTTACCTTGACGATTTTTTTAACCTGATTAATAAACCCAGCGAAGTGAATGAGGTTTTTATTAAAAATGCGAGAACGCATTAAATGAAAATTGGATAAGAATTTTAATGCCGGTAAATCAATCTACTTTCAGGCCTCTCATAATTACATTCCGGTACCACTGGGATCGCAGTGTATTATATTATGTTGTCGGTAACTTAATAATAAATGTTGTTCCATCTTTTTCTTTCGATTCCACTTTTCCATGGGATTCTCCACTGGACGCTGCGCGTACGAATATTTGTCCGCCATGCGCTTTTAAAATATCATACTTTGTCTGAATCACGGATTTATATAGATTTAAGGATTTCACTGATTTCATTTTGTTTGATTTTAATAGTTGATGTATTTGATTTCCGTGTAATCTTTTAATCAGTGATTCAGACAACTGGTAGTTGAATAATAAATGTTGTTCCTTCTCCCGCCTTACTTTTCACTTTTCCACGGGATTCTGCGAATATTTCCCCACCATTCGCTTTTACTATATCATAACTCAAACTCAAACCCAATCCTGTGCCTTGTCCTGTGGGTTTGGTGGTGAAGAATGGTTGGAATATTTTATCAATTATATTTTGAGGAATTCCGTTGCCGTTGTCGGTAACTTTTATTTCAATTTTATCTCCTAACTTCTTTGTATTAATTGAAACAGTTGGTTCATAATTTGCTAATCCGGATTTCTTTTTTTCATCTACTGCATAAAATGCATTGTTGATCAAATTCAAGATTACTCTTCCAATATCCTGCGGAACGATATTTATTTTCCCAATACTTTCATCAAAATCTGTTTTAAATTCTGCATTGAAACTTTTATCTTTTGCTCTTAGTCCATGATAACTTAATCGCAGGTATTCATCACACAAAGCATTGATATCGGTTGGCTCTTTTTTGCCTGTGCTACTTTGCGAATGTTGCAACATTCCTTTTACAATATCTCCTGCACGTTTGCCATGATGATTTATTTTTTCTAAATTTTGTTTGATGTCAGCAGCTATTTCTTTTGCTTCATTCACATCTCCTTTATCCAACTCTATATTCATTTCATCAATTAGCTCATTACTGACCTCAGAAAAATTATTGACAAAGTTTAATGGGTTTTGTATTTCATGCGCAATGCCTGCAGTAAGTACTCCAAGCGAAGCCATTTTTTCTGATTGGATTAATTGAGCCTGGGTGGATCTTAATTCTGACAAAATACTTTCTACTTTTTCTTTTTGGTCTTTTAAAACAATATTAGCTTTTTGTTTATGGCGATTACTTCTCAAAAGAATGAATGCAAGTAGTAAGAAAAAGCCCAGGGTAAACAGTAGTAAAATGTATTTTACCTTGCTTCTAAGTTCTTGCTGCTGCTGAATAATTATTTGCTGACTCTGCTGCTCTTTAAGCAAAAGCACTTGTAACTGTCTTATTTTTTCAGGGCCATATAAACTATCCTTCATTACCGAAGCGATTTCCAGGTAATAATAGGCACTGTCTTCATTTTGAGTTTCTCGGTACAGCCCACTTAGAAAAGTGGATGCCTGCAGCATAAGAAACTTTGCATGTACGCTTTGTGCATTAGCATAGGCCTGTCGTGCATAGTAAAAAGCGGAGTCATATTTGTGCTGAGATTTATACAGTTCTGCAAGGTCTTTTTGAGTATAGCTTATATTAAGTTTATCATTGGTAGAAAGGGAATTCAAAATGGCATCATTGTAAAATTTTATGGCAGAATCTTTTTCTCCAGTTCTTGAATAAGTATTTCCCATGTGCCTTAAAATAAATGATTTTAAATGCATATCGGATGTATGGTTTAAAAATTCTTTATAAGCTTGGCGTTGGTAAAATATCGCAGAATCAGGCATCTTCATCTGATCATAAGCATCCCCAATATTGGCAAGAATAAAACTGAGATCTTGATTGGCCAACAGGGGAAATATTTTTTTAGCAAGAAACAAAAATTGGAGCGCTTGCCGGTATTCACCGAGTTCGTTGTAAACAATGCCAATATAACCAAGTGTTTCGAACTCCCCCTCAAAATCATTGACCTTCCTATTGATCTGAAGAGCTTCAAATTGTATTTCAAGTGCTTTTGGATAATTACCCTGAAAATGATATGCTTCTCCTAAAAAATTTAATGCATCTGTCTCTCCCTTTGTAAAACGAATCTTCCTGGATAGATCAAGTGCTTTTTCAGAAAGTAATAACCCTGTATTCTGGCTTGAAAATGAGTACAGTTCAGCAGAGTCGAGCAGGAGTTTTATATAATTTGTATCATCTTTTATACTTTGATTAAAATGATTCAAAGTGTCTGGTTGCATGCCCTGTCCATACGAAATGGAAAGTACAGCAAATAGCATTAACGAAAGAAAAAGGCATTTCATAAATAAATAATTTATAGCATGATTGTAAATTCGGTTCCTCGTCCTTCTTTAGTTTTTACTTTTATTTCCCCACCATGTGCTTTTATAATATCATAACTCAAACTCAATCCCAATCCCGTTCCCTGTCCAGTTGGTTTGGTCGTGAAGAATGGTTGAAATATTTTATCTACTATATTTTGAGGAATACCATTGCCGTTGTCTTTTACAATGATCTGAACTTTGTCATTTAATTTTTTTGTACTGATTGAAACATTTGGTTCATAATCATCGAGGTTCAATTTGGCTTTTTCTGCAATAGCATAAAATGCATTATTTATTAAATTCAAAACAACTCTTCCAATATCCTGCGGAATGATATTTATCTTTCCAATCGCTTCATCAAAATCAGTTTGAAGTGTTGCATTAAAGTTTTTATCTTTTGCACGCAATCCGTGATAACTCAATCTTAAATATTCATCACATAAAGCATTAATATCTGTTGGTTCTTTTTGTCCTGTACTTGATTGCGAATGTTGGAGCATTCCTTTTACAATGGCATCGGCTCGTTTGCCGTGATGATTTATCTTTTCTTCATTGCCAATAACATCGTCTGCAATTGCTTTTACCTCCTCCATATTTCCTTTATCTGCTTCTTCTTTTAGCTCCTGCAAAAGTTCTTTATTTACATCCGAAAAATTATTCACAAAATTTAACGGGTTTTGAATTTCATGTGCTATACCAGCGGTGAGTTGGCCCAGCGAAGCCATTTTTTCTGATTGGATGAGTTGAGATTGAGTTGACTTCAATTCTGATAAAGTGCTTTCTACTTTTTCTTTTTGATTTTGTAATAAAACATTTGCTTTTTGCTTTAACTTGTTGTTTCTATATAATATAAATGCAAATGCAAGCAAACCCATAAATGCTGCAAGGGCTCCATACCATCGCAAGCGACTTTGGTAAGATAACTTTGCATCTTCCAATTCTTTTTGTCTTGCCTGTTCCTGCGAGATCTGGTTTTGTATCGCTTCGATGGTACTTACGCCATACAGACTCTCCTTAGCGGCATCTGCCATTTTCAAATACCCAAGCGCCAGTGCTGGTTGCGTGGAATCATATATTTTTGCAAGTGCAGCGGCAGCTTTCATCATTTCTTTTTTAAAGGAAGCTTTTTGCCCGAATGCAAAGCCCTTCTTTGCATAATAAATAACCGAGTCGGTGTTATTTAATTTCAGGTACATCTCCGTAAGTCCATTGCAGGCTATGGCTGCGTCACCAAAATCATTTATTGCCAGGCTTGAATCATAACATTTATGGTAGAAAACATTTGCTGCTGCATTATTGTCCATTTTTAAGTAAATGCTTCCGAGTGTTCCATAAAATGGTATTTTTATAGCTTTAAGGGTATCCTTTGGCATGATACTATGTGCCAAAGCCGAGTCGAGGTTGTTAAGCCGCACAAAAGCGTCTGCTAAAAAAACATGGTCAATCTGAGATCCGCCCATTAACTGCAAATCGTTGTCTATAACCAATGCTTTCCTGTCCAATTCCACAGCTTTCGTATAGTTCTCTAATTCAAAATACACTAAACCCAAACGCCGGTAGCTCCTGGCAATATCGTTTTTTAAATCATGCTCCTGTGCAATGGCCAAAGCTTTGTAAAGTACATTTAGCGCTTCTACGAATTTTCCTTGCTGGCGCAATATGCCGCTCAATCCTGCCAGCGCCCTGGAAATATAATGGGGGTAACCAGATTTTTCTGCCAGGTGAAGTGATGCCATTCCATATTTCAAAGAAGAGTCTGTATTAATGCCTTCATAACTTAAGCCCAAACTACCCATAAATAAACTTCTTGTTGTGTCGTTTGTAGTAGCTGCCAATTTCTTTTTATTATTTACAATCACTTTGTCTTCGCCGGTCAGCGTTTGTTGGCTACTTTGGGCCTGCAATAGAGAGCAGATGCTTATTAAAATGACAATAAGGGAACATTGCTTCATTTTTATAATATTATGTGGTAAGTTGAATAATAAATGTGCTGCCTTCACCCGCTTTACTCTCTACTTTTATTTCTCCGCCATGTGCTTTTACAATATCATAACTTAAACTCAAACCCAATCCAGTTCCTTGTCCTGTAGGTTTGGTGGTGAAGAAGGGTTGAAAAATTTTATCAACAATGTTTTGAGGAATGCCATTGCCATTGTCAGTGACTTCTATTTCAATTTTATTATCAAGCTTTTTAGTGCGGACAGTAACTGTTGGTTTATAGTTGGCTGTGAGCGCTGAACTTTGAGCATTGAGCTTTTGATTCACCGTACTTCCAAGTCGCTCAGTACAGGCGTAGAATGCATTATTGAATAAATTCAATAATACCCTTCCAATTTCCTGTGGTATGATGTTTATTTTTCCAATACTTACATCAAAATTAGTCTTGAAATCTGCGTTGAAACTTTTATCTTTTGCTCGTAATCCATGATAGCTCAATCTTAAATATTCATCACATAATGCATTGATATCTGTTGGTTCTTTTTTACCTGTACTGCTTTGTGAATGTTGAAGCATTCCCTTTACAATATCTCCAGCACGTTTGCCATGATGATTTATTTTTTCTTCGTTTGCTTTTATATCGTTAGCTATTTCAATTGCCTGTTGCAAGTTGCCTGTTGCCAATTCCTCTTTCATTTCATCAATCATTTCTTTATTCACTTCGCTAAAATTATTCACGAAGTTCAAAGGGTTTTGTATTTCATGTGCAATGCCGGCAGTGAGTTCACCAAGTGAAGCCATTTTTTCTGATTGGATCAATTGTGCCTGTGTGGACTTTAGTTTGCCAAGTGTACTTTCGATTTCTCCCTTTTGTTTTTTGAGTAAGGCATTCGCTTTCTGCTTATTCTTAAATCCTGCAAATGCAGCTATTGCCAGCAAAAGGAAAATTCCTAATCCCGCTAATAATGCATTTTGTTTTGACTGTGAAATGTTATCTTTTAATTTTTGTTCAGCTTTTTGTACTTCCTGTTTTTTTTCAAAGTCGTAATTCATACTCAACTCGGTGGCTTTTCTTACATTATCCTTTCTGCTTATGGAGTCAAATATGCTTACCCCTATTTGGTAATTTTTCAATGCCTTTTCATAGTTGCCGGTGTTTTCATAGCATTTTGATAAAAATTTGTATGCTTCTCCAATAGCAAAGTCGTAATTGGAAGCTCCTCCAAATGCCTCAATATTTCTTTCAAAATAGGGAATCGCTTCTTTATATTTTTTCTGCAGAAAAAGAGTGGTGCCCATAGCATTGTACGCCTGGGAAATATTCAATGGCTGTGTTGATGAATCGGCCAATGCGATTGCCTTTTTACTTAATTGGGTCGCTTCTGCAAATTTATTTTGATTGGCCAGGCTGATAGCCGCTTTTGATAAACTGGCAGCCTGTATCCCGATATCCCCTGCTTCACCGGCAAGGTTGGCTGCCTTTATTGCAAGGTCATAAGCCTTATCCCACTCTTGTGAACCTATGTATAGAGTAGAGAGATTTGTGTAAACATATAATTCAATACGTTTGGAATGTAATTTTTTAGCAAGTTCACTTGAGCTTAAATAAGTTTGAATAGCCTTTACAGTATCACCAATACTTTCATAGGTAATTGCCATATTTAAAAGAGTGTTAGCTTCTTGTTCCTGATTGCCCGTTTTTTGCGCAAGTGATAAACCTTTTTGCTGATACTTTAATGCCATTGGATAATTTGCCAATTGCTGGTAACCGATTGCAATGTTTGAATAATTGCCTGGCAACTGACTATTATTATGTATTCTTTCATTTAATTCAATTGCTTTCGAATAAAATATAATTGAAGAATCATAGACAGCCTTTACTCCATACATCATTCCATACATGGAATAAATACCGGAATAGTTTATGGAGTCTTTTGGTTTAATATACTTTTCAAGAAACTGAATATTTTCTACTGCGCTTTTAAAATCTCCTGTAAAAATATAATTGTTACTTAACTGGTTACGGAGTATTACGACTCCTCTATAGTAATTGATGCTATCAGCATCTTCTAATTGTGTCTTACCGAGAGCAATAGCCGCATTAAGATCACTTCTTGCCAGCAGGTTTATTTTATCAATATTATGATTGATTCTGTCAGTATCTGTTTTTGCTTTTGCAATAAGGTTATTGATGGAATCTAATTTGGGAGTCTGAGCCGCAAGGTTTGTATAGCTCAACATGTATAGAAAAAGCAATAACAGGTATTTATATGCCGGACTAAGATTCTTTAAAAATTGAAAGTTTTTTTTCTTGATCATTTGTATCTGTTTTAATTAAATAATTTTGTTATTCAAACGGGTCATGAAGTTCGTATTTATTTTTCTTTCAGCTAATCACAGGTAATACAATAATAAATGTACTTCCTTCTCCTTCTTTGCTTTCTACTTTTCCACGGGATCCTATGGATATCTCTCCTCCATGCGCTTTTACAATATCATAACTCAAACTCAAACCCAATCCAGTTCCTTGTCCTGTAGGTTTGGTAGTAAAAAATGGTTGAAAAATTTTATCAACGATGTTTTGCGGAATTCCGTTTCCATTATCGCTTATACGTATTTCAACTTTTTCGTTTAATTTTTTTGTGCTGATGGAAACTGTTGGTTGATAATCCACAATTCCTGATTTCTTTTTTTCATCAACTGCATAAAATGCATTGTTTATTAAATTCAAAACAACTCTTCCAATATCCTGCGGAATGATATTTATTTTGCCAATACTCTCATCAAAATCAGTCTTCATTTCAGCATTGAAACTTTTGTCTTTTGCACGAAGCCCGTGATAACTCAGTCTTAAATATTCATCTGCCAAAGCATTAATATCTGTTGGCTCTTTTACACCTGTGCTTGATCGCGAATGTTGCAGCATTCCTTTTACAATTGCATCGGCACGTTTGCCGTGGTGATTTATTTTTTCTAAATTCTGAATGACATCATTCATAATTTCTTTTACATCATCCAGGTTTCCTTTATCCATCTCTTCTTTCATTTCATCCAGCAACTCCTGGCTCACTTCACTGAAGTTGTTTACAAAGTTCAATGGGTTCTGTATCTCATGCGCAATGCCCGCGGGGAGTTCTCCCAATGAAGCCATTTTTTCTGATTGTACCAACTGTGATTGAGCTGCTTTCAAATTGGTTAATGCTTCTTCTGCTCTTCGTTTTTCTATCTGCAATTTTACCAGGTCTTCTTCGGCCTGAATGGCGTGTGCTTCTGCAATCTTTAAATCATTAAAACGGGTGTAGGTTAAATTAAATACTGCTGCAAATCGTTCGAGCAATTGAGTAGTTGCTTCCGGTTGTTCATCCGGCGAAGCCATGCCAATTAACCCCTGGCCGAAATAGGCAATTGTTTGAATGCGTCTTTTTTGTGAAAGGCCGCCTTTAAACGGAATATGCATTTCATCAGACAGGTAATGAAAATAATTGTGCAATTCTTCACCAGTCATATCAATGGTGATGGACGATTTCTTCTCTTTCCATCCATCATACATTTTTTTTACTGATTTATTTTTGTCCGTGTTTAAAGTAAAATGATTGCCAATTTTTGTTCCATCTTCATTGGTTGCCCAGGCTTCAATGGCGGCAGTTTCTTTATTAATGATACCGATAAAAAGGCGGTTGGGTTCAATGCCGAGATTAATCAGTTGTTCAAAAATAACTATTGAAGTGTCTGCCAGTTCATCCGATTTTTGCATGGCCAACGTTCTGCTTCTCACTTTTTCGAGCCCGGTTTCAATTTGTGCTTCCCGTGCCTGGTATTCGGCCTTTGTCAAATCACTATACCGTTTGTATGCAAAAGTGAACACATTTCGAAAACGGCTTAGAATTGCTTTTTGTTTTTCTGATAGCGTTCCAAAATTAGAAACTCCAATAGCACCATTTCCGAAAGCAAATAATATATATGAAACATTATCAGCTTTAAGCAAACGGGGGTCTTCCTTTTCACCATTCTTTCTTCTCATGTTAATGAGATCTTGTAATTGTTTTCCTTTTAGGATTGTTTCTGAATATCCATCTGTAGTCGTTATTATATCTTTTAGCTGTTCTTTAAGTGTGGGGTCATCTTTATAGGACATGGGAGTTACTGTTCCGCCCATTTCATGTGAGTAATCATAATCTAAAAATGTTTCGCCATCTTCATTATCAATGTCTATTATAGAATTGCGAATATTTGTAAAACCTAGTAAAATCAACTGTTCGTATAATGCTTGAGCAACCTCAAGCATATCTTCAGATTTTTTGAGACCAAGCGCTACGGAACGTACTTTTTCTAACGCTGCTTCAATTTGTGCTTCTCTTGTCTGCTCTTCTGCTTTTTGCAAGTCAAGAAAACGGGTATAAGTTTGCTGAAAAACTTTTCCAAAACGCATGAGAATGTCGTTCTCTTCACGTGAATAAGGGATGCCTTTAAAATTTTCAATGTATAAGCCAACGTTATCTATTAAAACAGTAGATATAGCAAGTCCTTCGCAACTAAAATAATAATCTTTTACCTCTTGCGGCAATTCCCCAATAAGCTTAAAAAGATCGAGATAGAATTTATTTTTTTGTTCAAAATTTAATTGATTGGCAAAAAAATCTGAGCCATTTTTTTTCGCTTTTATAAAACTGTTCCAGTGCGGTGAATCAAAATAAGGGAAGATAATTTCATTCTGAATGTTGTTGCGGTCAGCGAGCCAGATATGCATATCATCCCTGAGCTTATAATCTAAAATAAAACCGGTATGTTCTACATTAATATTTAGATGAATGAACTGATCGTATACAACCTGTATTACTTCTTTAAGTTCATCACTTTTTTGCATACCCATTGTTCTGCTTCTTACTCTTTCTAACGAAGCCTCAATTTGTGCCTCTCTTGCCTGCGCTTCCGCTTTTTGCAAGTCAAGAAAACGAGTATAGGTTTGTTCAAATACTTTTGCAAAACGTTTAAAAATTTCATGAAATTCAGGAACAGGTTCAAAAGTTAAAAATAACAGATAACCGTATTTGAAGAAGGAAACATGATCTATCTGTCGTGTGGGAAATGAGCCGCCGTTAGCGATCATTTCTTTCAGCCCATCACCAATTACCGGCAGCGTACATAGATAATTGTACCAATCAACACATTCTTTTCCTGAAAATTCCTTAATTAATAATGTTTCACCTTTTTGTCCTGCGTCATAATAATCGAGAAAGACTTTTTCTCTGGGCGTTTTATAAGTGTGCATGGTGCCCATCTCATTACTGAACCATTCAGTAGATTCTTTTTCACCATAAATATTAAAGGCACAGCCTCTTGTTTTTATTCCTAATCCTCTTATCTGCTGATCTAATAATAAGGAAGCATCTGCCAATTCATCACTGTGCTGCATCGCCATGGTTCTGGCTCTCACTCTTTCTAATGCTAATTCTATTTCCGCTTCTCTTGCCTGTGCTTCTGCTTTTTGCAGATCGAGAAAACGGGTATAAGTGCCATCAAAAACACCTGCAAATCTTTCCAGTAATTGCATAGTATCATGAGGTTCGGTTGTAGAAAAAGTGATTACGCCTTTTGAAAAGAAAACGGTATGAATAACCCAGCGGTTTTCTTTAAAATCCTGATTGGATAATTTTTTTCTGTACGCATTATACTTTTGGAGCTCTTTACCGGTGAGGTCTATTACCAACGATTTTTTTTGCGCCTTCCATGCAACATAAATTTTATTTAATACAACGGGTTCATCCAGGTCAATCTTTGCAGCTTCTTTCCACTGTAAACCATTTACTGTTGAGTACAAATCCATGCTATTGTCTGTCTCATTAAAAATGCCGATTGAAATCTGGTCACTCGTTTCGCCCAGTTTTTTAAGTTGTTCAAAAAGCACAAAAGAAGTTTCAGCAAGCTCTTCACTTTTTTGCATAGCCATGGTCTTGGCCCGGACTCTTTCTAATGCCAGCTCTATTTCTGCCTCTCTTGTTTGTGCCTCTGCTTTTTGCAGGTCAAGGAAACGGGTATAGGATTGTTCAAAAACTTTTCCGAAACGTTTGAGAATATCATTATCGTCTGCTGAAAATTTTTCACCAAAATGATTAATAATAAAAATGCTGGTATGTTGAGACACCATACAGGACCGGGTATATCCTCCGGAACTTTCTAACGTTTCTTTTTTCTGTTTAGCTTTTAACTTTGACCAGGGTTCATGTTTAAATAAAAATGTGAAAAATTCTTTCTTCTCTTTCTGTGTGTATTCTTCTGTGAAAAATCCTTTACCTTTTTTTATTCTATTTATAAGATTGGTACAGAAAGGTTTTTTATAAAGTGGAATATGTATTTCTTCAGTTGTGTCGGCAGTACCACCAGATCCCCAGCAGTGGAGTTCATTTTCAATTTCACTATTAATAACTATAAAAGAACCTCCTATAATGGAGATATCCAGGTGGAGTAATTCTTTATGTACCGTGTGGATGACTTCTTGTAATTCGGATGTATTGTGCATGGCTAAACTTCTGCTGCGCACTCTTTCTAAAGCTGCTTCAATCTGTGCTTCTCTTGCTTGTGCTTCCGCCAATGAAATATCGGTGTATCGCTGATATGCCAGGTCAAAAACGTTCCTGAAACGTTTGAGTATGATTAATTGTTCATCGCTTATTTTCTTAAAGGTTGAAAGGCCAACATTACCTGTGCTGATAGAATAAAAATAATAGTATAGTTTATCTGTTATTCTTGAATCATCATATTCGCCATTTTGTTTTCTGAATGCTTTCCATTCTTCTAATTCTTTTCCTTCAACAATAAATTCGGTAAACGCATCGGTAGCACTTTTCATTTGTTGCAGGCTTCTGTCAATTAATGCATTTTTATTATACGGGATATTGGTACTAGAACCGCCGGAAAAATCAGAAAAATCATAATCAGTAAAATAATTTTTATCGTCGTGAAAAATGCCGATTAATGTATTTCTCATCTCTGTAAAACCCAATTGTTTTAGTTCATTAAACTGCACTTTGGATACTTCCAGCAAATCATCCGGCTTCATCATACTCATGGCCACTGCTCTTATCTTTTCCAGGGATGTTTCAATTTCCAGTTCCCTATTTTTCCTGACAAGATCCGCAGTTCTTTCTGCGACTAATTTTTCTAATTCATCTACTTTTTGTTTCCAACTTTCAATGCCGAAAGTGTCTTCCTCACTTTGTACATTTTCCGGCTTAGAACCATGCCAATGTATTATTATCCATTTATCATTTTTATATTCCATTATGATGGAAATCCGTAAATACATTTTTATTTTTTCACCATTTACGGCAATGGTTAAATGAAGGTCATCAGCAAAAACAGCCAGGTTTTCTTCTGAATTAACATATCGGCTTAAATTGTCGATTTCCCAGTTCATGTCCAATCCTTCACTTTGCTCCTTTTGAATGCTTAATAATTTAAGAAAGTCTTCAATGCCAAATATTTTCTCATCTGCAGTTGTTCCAAAGCCCATCGCTTTTTCCGATAAAATCTCGTTGAGTGAATCAGGCTTTATACGCCCAAGACACTGGTCTATAAAACTTCTATAAGTGTCAAAGAGCAATTTTTCTTTTTTGGTATTCATAGTATGTTTACTTCTTTAAGTAGATTAATTTTATTTATTTTGAAATTAGAAACGAGCAACTCCTTTTTAGCATAAAATGTTTTTCATTTTAATTTATCGGTATTGAAATAATAAAACTACTTCCTTCACCCAGGTTGGTTTCTACTTTTATTTCACCTCCATGTACACTCACTATATCATAGGCCAAAGACAATCCCAGGCCGGTTCCTTTCCCCGCGGGTTTGGTAGTAAAAAATGGCTGAAAGATTTTATCTAAAATTTCTTCCGGTATGCCGGTGCCATTATCTTCTATACATATTTCAATTGCATTATTATTTTTCCTCGTTGTTACTTTTATACCGGGTACATATTTATTTTCCCTGGGATTTTCTTTTTCAAGCATGCGCACTTTTTCTGTGCATGCATAAAAAGCATTATTGAGCATATTCAAAACAGTTCTGCCAATATCCTGCGGCATCACATTTATTTTTTCCAATGTGTTATCAAAATTGGTTTGTAAATCTGCATGAAAGTTTTTCTCTTTGGCACGAATACCATGATAGGCCAGCCGAATATATTCTTCGCATAAAAAATTAATATCTGTGGGCACTTTCATCCCCGTACTGCTTCTCGAATGTAAGAGCATGCCTTTTACAATTGCATCCGCGCGTTTTCCATGATGATTTATTTTTTCTTCATTGGCACTGATATTTTGTGCAATCGCTTTTACTTCTTCTAAATTTCCTGCATTTATTTCCTCCTCCAGTTCGCTGATTAATTCACAGTTCAGTTCTGAAAAATTATTGACAAAATTGAGCGGGTTTTGAATTTCATGTGCAATGCCAGCAGTGAGTTCCCCGAGTGAAGCCATCTTTTCTGACTGGATCAATTGCGCCTGCGTTGACTTTAATGTTCTATATGCATCAGCGTTGTCCATGGCAACAGCAGTGTAGGTTGCAAGGCTTCGCAGCACATTCAGGTGATAATCGTTATAAGCATTTTTATGAAAACTTTGCGCGGTAATTACGCCAATAGATTTGTCTTTATAAATCAATGGCAAATAAATGATTGATTCGGATTTTTCATTCTCATTGATCTCCGGTATGTTTGAAATATAGGCTGCATTTTCCCGCTCAAAATCATTGATGAAAATTTCTTTTTTATTGTTGAAACACCATGTTGCCGGGCGACTCGTATCATCCAGTTGATAACTGTAAGGAGCGAGCGTTTTTTCCTGTTGCTTGGTGGCCGGAAAATCCAGCGCAGCTTTATCCTTATTAATGATACCAATGCCTAATATAGAAGCGTCCATTAATTTATTCACGTGTGAATAAACCGTATCAATGATGTGTTCGATGGACAAGGATGCTGTTATATCTTTTCCCATTTCGCTGATGAGTTCAATATTTTTATGACGTTCTTTTTCTGCATCGGCTTTTAATTTTTCTTCTCTAATTAATGAGCGCTGTCTCTCTTTTGCAAGTACGCGCCTGCGTTGAA
This sequence comes from Chitinophagales bacterium, assembly GCA_038257845.1. Classification (GTDB taxonomy): domain Bacteria; phylum Bacteroidota; class Bacteroidia; order Chitinophagales; family Chitinophagaceae; genus JAFDXJ01. Next base: position 12,527 of record JBBSQL010000037.1, on the reverse strand, counting down.
TGCCAATGAACACGAAGGTGAGCAGGCAAAATAAAATTGCATATAATAACCATGCCCACCAGGTGCGGTACCAGGGTGGTAAAATTTCGAATGAATAACTATCCATGCTGCTTTCAATGCCCTGGATATTTATTGCTTTTACTTTGAACGTGTATTTGCCGGGAGGAAGATTGGTATATTCTTTCGCATTTTCTTTGGACCATGAAGACCAGTCTTTATCAAAGCCTTCTAAAAAAGTTTTGAATTGATTAGCATTTTTTCCTTCATAGCTTGTAGCAGCATACCGGAACTTCAGGGAATTGTGCGCAAAGTTTATTGTTTTGATAGACGCGCTGTCCAAACCTTCACCATAATATATTATAGAATCATTATCCGTTATAATACTCCGGATCAATGCCGCATAATTATTATTTACATTTTTCCTGGAAAAATCATACCTGATAATTCCGGAACCTGTGCCAATCCAGGCTACTTCTTTATTTTCTGCATAGATCTGGTAAATAGCTTCATCTGCAAAACTTTTAAATGGCGCTGATAGCCATTTGTAAGAATGATCATTTTGCGGCGAACCCATATCCAGCCTGCCTTTGGCGCCGATCCAGACTCTGCCGACATTGTCCTGGTGAAAAAAATTAATGGTATTGCCATTCGTTATTTTATAAAAACTTCGAATGATATTATCGGATGTCTCCGAAGTAAATATTTTTTTATTTTCATTAAAAGTATATACACTATCAGGCGTATAAAAATAATTGATTCCATTTATTTTTTGTATAAAAACAAAGCCGCCCTGCAGGCCATTTGTTTTATCAAAATGTTCTGTTGACGCATTCTTTAAATTTATATTACCCTGCGCATCTTTTTTAAAACTTATCCTGAAAAGCCCGGATGAAAATGTGCCCAGCCAAACACGTCCATCGGAATCTTCTGTAATGGCAGTTGACTGATCCGGGTTGTTCAAAATTTGTCCTTCATCTGTATAAGTTTTGCCATTTGATAAGACAGACCATAAACCGCTGCCTGTGCCCACATACAACCTGTTTGAATCAATGGAAGATCTTTTTAGAATATTAATATTGTATTCATTCCCTGTTGTTTTTCGAATGGGCAATAATTCGTCATGCTCCACTTTGAAAAGGCCATCAGAAGTGCCCACCAATAAATCATTTCCAACTTCTGCAAGTGACCAGGATTGATTGTGGCTGTTCTTTAATAATTGAAAAGATGAACTATGTGGCATTAAAAAATAAACGCCATCGCTTGTGGCAGTATAAATAATATTATTGTGCCGGATGATATCATTCGGCGTAGTGGTAATATTATTCCTGGAATCAAACCAGGTAACCGGTGAAGCATAATCAATACCCGAAATGCCATTACTTGTGGCCAGCCATATTTCCCCGGCCCTGTCCTGGAAAGTATATTGAATGACATTATCAATGATGCCATCTTCCCTGTTGTAACGCCGTACTTCATTGCCGGCGGTATCAATTATAATGGCACCTCCGTTTAACGTGCCCAATAAAATATTATCGTCGGAAAGTACAGCGCCGGGTAAATAGCTTAAATTGTTTTTTATAAATTCATCGGCTGCTGATTTAAAAGGCATAAAATGTGTACCGTCATATTTTAATAAACCCATTGATCTCGTCACTATTAAAATGATTCCCTTTTTCCCGGGGAATGAAAGCATGCCATAGATTTTTTCTTTGGAAAACTTTTCACCTTCACTGCAAAGTGAGATTGCATCATCATTTATAACCATCAGTCCCTTATTCCATTCACGCACATAGATTTTTCCATTAACCAGGAACATGGTATGAAAACCATTTTCGCTTTGTATGATTTTAAAAGATTGTTTTGCAATATTCCAGATAAGAATATAATTGCCGGTGTTGAAATAAACTTGCCCGTCAGTAATGTATGTATTCCACACATCAGAAAAATCCTTCCTGTCTTTTGGTAAAAAATTCATGAGGGAATGGAAAATTAATTTACCAGAAGAGTCTGCCTGGAAATAACCCAATTCCCCCTGCGCGCCGGCATAAATTTTTCCATCATTCCCATTCGCCAGGGAAAATATATTGGATTTATTGGGCACCGGATAAAGCCGCCAGGTAGCGCCATCAAACTCCAGCAGGCCGGAACCATTTCCGAAATACATAATGCCACGTTTGTCTTGGGTGATCGCCCAGTTCTGCTGAAATGCGCCATATTCTTTCGGTGAATAATTGATGATGTTTTGTGCGCCACTCTGTGTAAAATCCTGCGCGGTGCAAACAAAAAAATGGCACCCGAAAAATGCCGCCAGTATTATTTTTTTCATTTCTTAAAAAAGTTTTTAGGGTTGCTTATAATGTCTGAATCACGGATTTCACGGATTACTTGATTTCACGGATTTTTCTATTTTTAAAATACCACAACTTTATTCTTTGAATCTATCAAAAAAATCTTTAATCGCCAGTTCAATTTTACAATTAAACTGATTTAGAGTTTCGTTGATTTTTCTATTCTAAAAATATTTAAACTCAAAACTTTTATTAATCTGTGTAATCTTTTAATCCGACTTAATCCGTGCCTGTCCCGTATTCATTCGGGAATTCAGACAATTGGTAACTCAATGATAAATATTGTTCCTTCTCCTTCTTTTGTTTGAACGATGATATTCCCGCCATGTGTCTTTACTATATCATAACTCAAACTTAAACCTAAGCCAGTGCCCTGGCCTGTTGGCTTTGTAGTAAAAAAAGGTTGAAAGATCTTTTCAATAATATTTTGCGGAATGCCATTGCCATTATCTGAAATAGTTATCTCCACTTTATTCGCCAGTCTTTTTGTGCGTACGCTCACCAAAGGTTTATAATCGCTTCCGGCAATTTTTATTTTTTCGTTGGTTGAATAAAAAGCATTGGTCAGTAAGTTTAAAATTACTCTTCCAAAATCCTGTGAAATGATATTTATTTTTTCGAGCTTGTCATCAAAATGTGTTTCGAGTGTCGCATTGAAAGATTTATCTTTTGCCCTAAGGCCATGAAATGCCAGGCGTAAATATTCATCGCATAAGGCGTTGATGTCCGTGGGTTCTTTAATGCCGCTGCTGGTCCTGGAATGCAGCAACATACCTTTTACAATTTCCCCGGCGCGGTTGCCATGATGATTAATTTTTATTAAATTTTGTTGTACATCTGCAGCAATTGCTTTTGCTTCTTCTATGTCGCCTTTTTCCAGTTCTCCATTCATTTCATCAAGGAGTTCCTTGCTTACTTCTGAAAAATTATTGACAAAGTTTAAGGGGTTTTGAATTTCATGTGCAATACCAGCGGTGAGTTCTCCAAGAGAAGCCATCTTTTCTGACTGTATCAATTGTGCCTGTGTAGCTTTTAATTCCTGCAATGATTTTTCTAATGCACTATTTGTTTCTTCAATGGCTTTTCTTTTTAGCTCGAGTTCATCAATCGTTTCTTCCAGCAGGATGGCGGTAGTACGTTTTACTTTTTCCGTTCGATCCAGTTTGAATTCTGAAATGGTGAAGTCGCTGTCGGCTTTTTTGATTGCCTTTTGAAGTAAATCTTTTTCTTCGGCAGTTATTTTTTCTTGCTGCTGAATAAGATTTAAAATGTTTTGAAGATGTTGGTTCATCATTTTGGTTTAAGGAAAAGTATGAGCTACAAATTTCTATATATTTTTTGCATTTTTAATTTTTTTAATTTCTTTCGAAAGTGGCAAAAAGCTTTCGCCAGTAATAACTTTCTTTCCAGTTTTATCCTCAAGCGCCAGCCGTGCATCTTTAGCTATTCTGCCGCCTTTTTTTCCGGCAGAAGCATTTTGAGCTACACCTTTGGCCTGTTCAGTTTCGGCAATTTGTCTTGTTGAAAGTTCGGCCAGAGCAGTAAATATTAATTCTGCTTCGCTCATGTGATCCCGGAGATTTTGTGATTTTAACCCTTTTAAATTTTTATGCTTTTTTACTGAGAGGCCTGTCCATTCCTGATGAATGATGTTGGTTAAGAAAGCAAATTCATCGCCTTTCTTTACGCCACTATCCTTCCAATAGTCAGTAAGTTTGTTGCGGGTTTCCTGTCCAGTCATTCGTTGTTGTATCCACTTTTCACTACGTCCCAGTTTTTGCCAGTTTTCTCTTGCCCTTTCGAGGCCTTGTGCCGGGTCAGATATTTCCTGCAATCTTTCGTAGCCAACTTTTGCCAGCCATTGTTTGAAAGGCTCTGCTTTAGGGGAAGGTATAGATTGAATGATCCTGAGAAGTTGCTCGGTGTCGGCAACATCAGTAAGTCTGAGTTTACCATCATCTGCTTCCATTTTCAACTGTCCCAATTTATGGGACAGTTCACTTCCTTCCTGTTGGAGCTTAGTTTTTAGAGCGTTCCAATATTTTCTTGGCCTCGGGCTTCCACTCAATATCTCAATAACATCAATAATTGAAAAGAACCACTTTTCTGATTTCTCATCCCAATGCGTTCTTACCTTTTTCTGTTCAAATAATTTTATTTTATTTTCCATGTGTGTATTTTTTGCCGAATAGAATTGTAGGGGTACAAGTGTGCGACGCAACAAAAGCTTAATAGTAGTACAAAAGCCGGGTACATAAAAAAATTTACTTTTCTTTGAGCGCTATCACGCAAGTAGTCAGGTTATGCATTTCTAAATTTCCACCGGTCGCTCTGCCAAGTTCTGCATTGCTAAACATGCCGGCCATTGGTACGTTCCATACATCTTTTATGCCTTCCAATTCTTTACTCATCAATGGCCCAAGTGAAAGTATTCTGCCGGCACAACTGAATACCACTACAGCATCTGCTTCCGGCATTACGGTGTCTTTTAAATTCTCTACGCTTTTTACCACTTTCTCCATTACATCAAAATCAGGAGGTAAAGAGAAACGAACTTTTGACCCCTGCGGCACTGCACCACTGGTGTAATAAGATCTATCTGTCCAGTCCACCACGAGACCTGGCCGCATCACCGGATCTCCTTTTTCACGCTGCAATTGCAAAGGAAAGTTAGCTGCTATTTCTACGAGTAAACTATTGTTTTCAGGAGTTACGTTTTGAATGCCACCATATTTTGCAGTTAAATCAAGCACTGGCATATTGTCTACTGTATACACATGGTTGCCTTCACTTCTGGTAACTATTTTTTCTGTGCCCACTGGTTTCCATCCACAAGTAGCAATACCATTTATTTGCACTTTTGATTCATCCAATGCAATACATACCATCGCCTTGTCACTGTCTTTACCATTGGTAAATATAAATGTTTCAGAAAATGAATAGTCATCACCGGCGGCTCCACCGAATGCATTTACTGCTGATCCTGCTACATCTTCAATGCCGCGCAATATTTCTTCACCATCTGCAGCAGCATCACTTATGCCGATAAAAAAAGCAGGTACTTCATATTTTGCTTTTGCTTTTTCAGCAATTCCCTTTGCAACTTCCCGATAATTTTTTTCCGGATATTCTTCAAAATAAATTTCAAAGTGCTCTTTATTCATGTCTAATAAAAGAATGGCTGCGGAACCCTTTTCCGGTTCTTCATCAACAAACTCACCATTGGTGGTGCAACCGAAAACACTTATGCCTGCGGCATCCATTAAATTAGTCATTGCAACTCTGTCCAGGCTTTTGGAAATAAAACAAATAGCCAGTGTTGGTTTAAAACCATCAGACATACTTTCTGCCAAAGCGTTCTTAATTTCTTCTGTTGATTTTCCTTTGATTGATTTTGCTTTCATTTTTTGTGCAATATTTTTTTATGGATTATTATTTTATTCTTTGAAAATCGAGATCCTGAAAATCAAAACTGAAATCAATGTCAGGAGAAATGCCTTTCATCTTTATGCTTTGAGCCTGGCCATTTTCATCCAGGGTGAACATCGCAAATGCATCAGCAGGCATGTCCTGGTATTCCCATTTGATAGCGAACGTGTTGGCCTTATAAAAAGCCATTGGGCCATTTAGTTTTGGGGAGCGATAGGATTTGAACCACAATTGATCTCCTTTTAAAAACACTTCTACTTTACCAAACCATTTATCTTCATAGATGCCGATAATCTCTTCTGTAATGAATTTGCTGCCTCTCGCATCTGCAACGGTTTCCCAAACTTTTGCTGTAACAGAGTCGGCACTACTTGCATTTGATTCCATTCGATTGCTGTATTTTTCCACCCAACCAAAATCATCCAAGCCTAAATAACTATCAATAATAGTTTGCCTGACAGCATTGAATAAAGAACCTCCGCCATTTTCTGTATTGGTTAAAATAACAATACCCAATTTCATATCAGGTATTAGTGTAACGCTAGTCAGCATGCCAGGCAAGCCGCCGGTATGCGATACCTGTAGATTTCCTTTTATATCAGCCAGTCCCCAGCCCAAACCATAACCTGCAAAATGTTGATTGTATCTTGGAAAATCACTTGCCGGCAAAACTGTATGAATGGTCCACATTTCTTTTTGCCTGGCTTCAGTAAATAATTGCTTATCTAAATCAGTACCATACTTTCCTTTGTTCAATTGTGCGATCATCCATTTGCTCATGTCATCAACATTCGATACAATTCCACCGGCAGCGCCATTTATATTTTCTTTAAAAAAACCTATCGTTCTTATTTTACCGGTACTCGTTGAATGTGGTGTAGCCATATTTTTTTTATCTTTCATTGCATCCAGCGATGCAAAAGAATTGCTCATTTGCAATGGATCAAGAATTCTGGTTTGAATAAATTTTTCCCACGTCATTCCACTTACTCTTGCGATCAATTCACCTGCAACCATGTAGAGTTGGTTGTCATAATCAAATTGAGTGCGGAAAGCAGAAGTTGGTTTAAAATATTGTGCAAAGGTCAGTTTGTCTTTAATGGTAAAATCTGTTCCGTCGGGAAAGTCCATCAGGTCGCCTGCGCCCAAACCCAGGCCACTCCTGTGACACAAGAGATCTTCTATTAGAAAATTTTCTGTAACATAATCATTGTACATTTTAAATTCGGGAAGATAGTCACGCACTTTATCTTTCCAGGAAATTTTCTTTTCATCCACTAATATTGATAAGGCAGCAGTGGTAAAGGCTTTGCTGTTGGAAGCAATCTGGAAATTAGTATGCACATCCACCGGTGAATTTGTTGCGATTGATTTTACACCAAAACCTTTTTCATAAAAAATTTTACCATCTTTTACAATGGCTACGGCTACGCCTGCCACATTAAATTTACTCAGAGAATTTTGTACCAATGTGTCTAACTGCGAAGAAGATAATTGTGCCTGCAACTCCGCATTTGGAATCAAAATACTGAGACAAAATAATAAAATAAAGAAGGAAATTTTTTTCATAGGGTTTAATTTTGGCTTTAAATTTTTAATAGATGATTTCGGTCGGTGGAGACACCAACCGAGGCTGGAAATTTTTTTCATATTTTTTAGTTTGGTTTATTTTATAATGCTATAATTATTTTTCTTTTAGCGCCACCACACAACAGGCATTGTTATGAAATTCATGTTTGCCGATTTTAGACTTTCCATATTCACCATAGGTAAAAAAGCCTGCCATGGGTGCATCCCAAATTTTTTGCACCTGGTCTATCTCTTCCTTCATTAAAACCCCAAAGGATAAATGTCGGCTAACGCATGAAAACATGATCAACGCATCGGCTTGCTGCTGTGCGTTGTCCTTAATGCTCTCACATTCTGCAACCACTGTTTCGATGGAATCAAACTCTGGTGGCAGCGAAAATTTGATTTTCGATCCTTGAGGTACACTACCAGTACAAATGAGTGAACGGTCTTCACTATTTGCAAACCTGGTTGCCCGTATGACAGTATCTCCATTTTCCCGTTCCAATTGCAATGGATAATACCAGGCGTTTTGAAATGTTACGATTCCCTTGTTTTCATCCTGTTTTACATCAACGCCAAGGTATTTCATTAGCATATCAAGTGCTGGCTTATCGTCAATGGTATATACAATATTACCTTCGCTTTTCGTAACTGTTTTTGTGGTTCCAACAGCTTTCCAGCCACAGGTAGCAATGCCTCTCACATCTATTTTGTCCGCATCAATAATGAGTGCTACAATTGCGTTGTCTTTACTTTTTCCGTTGGTAAAAACAAGTGGTTTTTCTGCTATTAAATCATCTCCTGCCATTCCCCCAAATACGGTTAATTCGCTTTCTGCACTTCGGCTTCGCTCAGTAACCACCGGCGATGAAAATTTCCCAAAACCTTGTATGATGCCCTCTATAATTTTATCACCATCTATGTATATTCCACCGGTGGCGATTATATACGCCGGGTTGGCAAAGATTTCTTTTCCAGCAATACCTAGTTTTTTTGCGTCTTCCAAACTGGTCTCTGTGCTTGTTTCCAGAAATTCTATTTTAAAATATGCCGGATTCATATCAAGCAATAGCATAACAATGCTGCCCGCTTCAATTTCGCCATCAATAAATTCACCTGCAGTAGTAGCGCCAAAAATCTGAATGCCTTTTTCGTCAAGTAATTTGCAAATAGCTTCTCTATCCTGTTTAATAGAAATGAATACAATGGCTAAAGTCGGTTTGAATTTGACGTCCGTTATTTCAATTAGTAGAGCTTTAATCTCTTCTGTGGATTTTCCTTTTATTGATTTTGCTTTCACGATGGTTAATTGATAATTGATAATTGGTAATTGGTAATTGTTAATTGAAAATGGTTAATTTTTGATTAGTCAGTTTTTTTTTAGTTTGGATGGTATTATAATAGATGTTCCGCTTCTCATCAATTGCTTGCCGAGTATATAATCCTTCTTTTCAACCTGCAGGTATTGATATAATTTAATTACCCGAAGCGCAAAAGCAAAACTTTTTGTTTTGATTACATTCTCCTTCATATTTTCTCATTAACCATTAACAATTCACCATTAATAATGGGTTCTACTTTTCTTTCAATGCCACCCAGCAGCAGGTCATGTTATGAAATTCATTGTTGCCACCCGTTGCCCGCCCATATTCACCATAGCTAAAAAAACCAGCCATGGGCACATTGTACACACTTTGAATTCCTTTTAATTCTTCGGAAGTCATAGGGCCAAAGGCATCAATGCGTCCGATACAGGAAAACATAACAAGGGCATCCGCTTCGGCCATTTCTGTTTGCTGAAACTGCCTTGCATTTTCGCTGACCTCGGTCAATACATCAAAATCAGGAAGGAATGTGAATCTGAATTTATCACCGGGCTTTATATTCCCTGTTACAGCAATCCCTTTGGTATCCATGTTGAAGCCGACCGTGGAACGAATGATACTGCTACTATCTTCCCTCAATAGATTTAAAAAAATGCTCTTTATGTTGAAAACTTTGAAATCTTCAGGAGAAAGACTTTCGCCCATATATTTCGTCACAAGGTCAGCAGCAGGCTGGTTATCAATTTCAAGAATCCAGCTTCCTTCACACTTCGTAATGACCTTTTCAGTACCCATAGGCTTCATGCCCGAAGCGGCCATACCCTTCACCAATATTTTATCTTCATTCAACAGCAGCATTAATATTCCCTGATTGGAAATGTTGGTATTATTAAATACAAAAGTTTCTTTAAATATCAGGTCGTCGCCTGCACCACCACCCCAGATGGTAACATCATTTCCAGCCACATGGGAAACGGATTGCAATATATTTTCGCCCAATCCTATATCCAGGGGCTTTTCGATGCTGTTGCTTAATATAAAGGCCGGTCTTGAAAAAAGCGTCAATGCTTGCTCCGTCATTGCCTCAGCTACTTCCGCAACGTCCCTACCCGTATAATCATCAAACAATATTTGGAAGTTGGCCGGGTCCATATCCAATAATAAAACAGAAATCCCGCCGTGGCTGATGTCGCTACCTGATATCTCACCTCCCGTTCATTTTAACCAGCTTCTCCCTGCTTATTATTTTCATCATATTGCATTGTATTGCTGATAAGATTTATCAAATCTGTTTTATCTGGCAAGTACAATTGGTATTGGCTTACGAACAACTGGCTGTTCATGCCGTAAGTGGCATATTCAACCAATAATTCGTCTTTATTTTTTGTAAGGATAATTCCTATTGGCGGATTGTCACCTTCTGTATTTTCTTCTTTCACAAAATAGCCAAGGTATAGGTTCATCTGGCCAATATCATCATGCTGTACTTCGTTTATTTTTAGGTCAACCAAAATAAAGCAACGCAATATGCGGTGGTAAAAAACAAGGTCAACGCGGTAATGTTTATTATTAATGCTCATGCGGTATTGTCTGCCGGCATAAGTGAACCCTTTTCCCAATTCGAGCAAGAACTGCTGCAGGTTATTGCACAAATGATTTTCTAATTCCTGTTCAGATGGTAATTGTTCTTCGGGGATTTTTAAAAACTCAAAAATATAAGGGTCTCTTATAATATCGGAAGCTTTAGAAATACTTTGCCCTTGTGATGATAATTTTAAAATCTCTTCTTTGTTCTTACTAAGTGCAAGGCGTTGAAAAAGAGCAGTATTTTTTTGGCGTTTTAATTGAGGTACTGACCATTTTTCCGCAATGCTTTGGTTTTCGTAAAACTGTCGTTCTACATCGTCTTCAATTTTCAATAGCTCTACAAAATGCGACCAGCTCAATTGGTGAGAAGGCTTCTGACTTATTGGATAGCGAACGTATAAGAGCCTCATATACACAACATTGCTTCTGCTAAACCCCCGGCCATGCAACAATGTAAGGTCTTTGGCTAAATGGGTGATCAACGCTTTGCCATATTCAGCACGCACACTACCTGCCTGCTCAAATTCAACAATATGCTGCCCGATTTGCCAGTAGGTTTCCAACAACTGAACGTTTACAGCCTGAACAGCAAGGGACTGCCCTTTTGAATAAACGACAGATATTTTACCAACCAATTCCTGGTATGCTGCGGGTTTTGATAAATCGTTTGTTGTACTCTTTTTTTGCATAAAAAATGTATTGACATTTTATTGATTTTATTTTTCTTTCATCACTACCACACAACAGGTATTATTATGAAACTCATGTTTTCCTGCTTTTGATTTTCCAAATTCTCCATAACAAAAAAAGCCGATAAAGGGTGCATTCCAGACTTGTGTCACCCTTTCAATTTCTTCGCTTGTCATTACACCAAATGATAAATACCGGCTGATACAGGAAAACATAAGAACTGCATCTGCCCCGGCCTGGTTTTCGTTTTTCAATTCAGTACATTCTTCTACTACTGTATCTATTACATCAAAATCGGGTGGAAGAGAAAAGCGAACTTTAGCGCCTTGCGGCACTGTGCCTGCACATACCAGTGAACGGTCTTCTATATTACCAAGCATGGCTGTACGCATTACGGGCGGTGCGTTCTCTCTTTCTAATTGTAAAGGATAATAGGCGCCAAGATTTACTACCGTGTTGCTGGCAGTTGATTCATGATCCATAGTAAGCCCAAGATACTTGATAACAAGATCCAGCGCAGGCTGCCCATCAATTGTGTAAACAATATTACCACTACTTTTTGTAACAGTCTTTGTAATACCAATGGGTTTCCACCCGCAGGTAGCAATACCTGTTATATCAATTTTATCACGGTCAACTATAATAGCAACCAGGCCTGTTGAGCTGCTTTTAGCATAGGTAAAAACTTTTGGTTCCCTTAATGCAAGATCATCACCAGCCATTCCTCCAAAAATGGGAGGTTCACCATCAAAGCCTTCTTCAATGCCTTTTACAATTTGTTCTCCATCAGTATGCAACCAGCCGGAAGCAATAATGAAAGCAGGATTCGCAAATGCGTTCTTCCCTTCTTTTCCAAACTGCTTTGCAATTTCGTAAGCAGAACTTTTACCGGTTTCGTGGAAGGTTACTTTGAAATAAGCCCGGTTGATATCAAGAAGCATCAATGCAATGCCTCCTTCACTTATTTCGCTACTGATAAATTCACCTGAGGTGGTTGAACCAAAAATACTGATGCCTTCTTTATTCAGCATATCACAAATCGCTTCTATGTTTTGTTTGATTGAAATGAACACTATAGCCAATGAGGGTTTGAAACCATCGGCCATGCTTTGCTGTAAAGCGGATTGAACTTCCTCTGTTGAATTTCCTTTGATTGATTTTGCTATCATGCTATTTTTTTGGTAACCTGCAACCAGGCCATAAGTTGAAAAAGTTTGCCGGCGCAAGTCTTTTTTGCAGCCTTAGCAGGGAATAAGTACATTAATCTTCCATATCTAAAACCAGTTACAATAGTTTACCTATAAATATAACTTTTTAGAGAAAGATTTTTCCGGGGTTTTGGACGAACCTGCTGTAAAACTTTCTGAACAGAAGAAAATGGTTATCGGGGAAAGCTTTTACTTACAGGTATTGGTGTAAACCAGCAGTTGATTGGAGGAGTTTTTAAACAGGTATTTGCTGCCATTTTACTATTAATAATTTTCCAGGTCTTGTTATTCTAAGGATTGAATCTGCGATTTTATTATCGCGCCTCTGATGCGCATTTATCTATATGATTTCTCTCAATCAGATTAAT
>JBBSQL010000036.1:0-29684 GCA_038257845.1 Chitinophagales bacterium | reverse complement strand
GCCGGCGCATCTTTATACCCGATGCAGGGAATCATTGCTTTTGCTTTCATTTATTTTTTTAAAGTTTCAAAATTATTTTTTCTCTTCCAGTATAGATTTTATTTTTTTCAAAACAGTTTTCCAGTTATCAATGCTTTGTTGTTTTGATTTTTCAGAATGATTATTATCCTGTGTAAATGTCAGGACAGTCTTTTCATTTTTCTTTGAAATGGTACATGTAATCTTTACATAATTTTCAGGTGCATCCTTTTTACCTGACATCGAACTCCAATACGTGTATTGCAATTTTTTTGTTGGAATTACTTCGAGCACTTTACCCTTATCCTCGTATTTTTTTCCTTCATATTCACCATGCCAGCGAATAGAACTTTCCGGCTTCCAGTCTGTTTCCACATCAGTTCCGAAAAAATATTTTTTGATTGTCTTTGGATTGATCAAAGTATCCCAAACTTGGGCGGGGCTTGCATTTATTGACATAGATGTTTTTGCTAAAAGATTTTTATTATTTGCCATATAATAGATTTTGTAAAAAAATATATACAATAATCTGTCCAGACAAAATTTTGGGCAGGTAATTTGTACTTAAATTTTTAGTATGCAACCATTGATCAGCTTTACTTCAAAAGGTTTGTTTTGTGCACAGGGAAATTTTTATATTGATCCCTGGGTGCCTGTTGATTATGCGATTATCACGCATGGCCATTCAGATCATGCGTATAACGGGCATAAACATTATCTCTGCCATCATTTTACAAAACCAATTTTGCAATATCGTCTTGGGGAAAATAATTACCAGTCTGTTGGCTGGAATGAAACAGTTAATATCAATGGTGTAGCTGTTACACTTTTTCCGGCGGGGCATGTCATTGGCTCATCACAAATCAGGGTGGAATATAAAGGAGAAATTTGGGTGGCTAGTGGAGATTATAAAACGGAAGATGATGGCATCAGTGGTCAGTTTGAACCTGTGCGTTGCCATCATTTTATTACAGAATCCACATTCGGTTTACCTATTTATTCATGGAAACCGCAGCAGGAAATTTATAATGATATTATTTTATGGATTAATAAAAATAAAGAACATGGAAAAGCAAGTGTTTTACTTGCTTATAGTCTTGGTAAAGCGCAACGTGTGATACAAGCGGTCAAAGAAACTACACAGGATATTTATGCGCATGGTGCAGTTTATAATATGCAACATGTACTTATTCAAAGCGGCTGGGATTTGCATCCCGTCATTCCAATTACAAACGAATTGCCTAAAGAAAAATTGAAAGGAGCTGTGATTATAGCGCCACCTTCAGCGGATAGTTCTGCATGGATAAAAAAATTGCAGCCTTATGCAACAGGTTTTTGCAGCGGCTGGATGCAGGTGCGCGGCCACCGCCGGAGACGCAATGCGGATGCGGGATTTGCCATGAGTGATCATGCAGATTTTAATGGACTAATTTCTGCCGTAAAATCAACAGGCGCGGAAAATGTATATGTAACCCATGGTTTCCAGGCGGCATTTAGCAGGTATTTGAATGAAGAAAAAATTGCTTTTGCAGCAGAAGTGAAAACACAATTTGGAGATGAAGAAGATGGTAAAGAAATTGTAGGAGTTGCTGACGAAATAAATGAAGGATTATGATACAATCAGAAGAAGTAAATGAGGTTTTAACCAAGAATAATGGCTTTGCTTTTTTTGCAGAACTCGTGAAAAATATCAATCAGACCACCAAAACAAATGACAAGCTTCAGTCGCTCGTAGATTATTTTATGCGCGCACCACATAAAGATAAAGTGTGGGTGATTGCATTGTTTACCGGCCGCAGACCGCGACGTATAGCTTCTTCCGGCCTTTTACGCCATTGGTGTAGCGAGATAGTGCAGATACCAGATTGGTTACTGGAAGAATGTTATCATACAACAGGAGATCTCGCAGAAACGATCTCTTTACTTTTACCTGAAAAAAATATTGATGAAAATAATAAAACTAATTTGTCTTTTTATGCAGAAAAATTTATCAGTCTTTTTAAAGAAAGCGAAGGCGTAAAAAAAGAGTTCATCACGTATTGCTGGCAAAATATGAACCGCGATGAATCATTTGTTTTTAATAAATTAATCACCGGAAGTTTTCGCATTGGTGTATCTCAAAAAATGATTGTGAATGCACTCGCCAAAACGATTTGCATTCCCGCATCTTCTATTGCACACAGGATCACGGGCAACTGGGATCCTGTTACTACTAAATTTGAAGACCTGTTGGGCGAAGCGGCAAACAGTACAGATTTTTCAAAACCATATCCTTTTTATTTAGCGTATGCATTGGATATGGAGCCAAAAGATTTGGGCGAAATTAATGATTGGCAGGCGGAATGGAAATGGGATGGCATACGCGGTCAAATCATTAAAAGAAATGATGATTTGTTTGTCTGGAGCAGGGGAGAAGAACTAATGACGGAAAAATTTCCGGAGTATCAAATTTTAAAAGGGATCTTGCCCAATGGTATTGCGTTGGATGGAGAAATTATTCCTGCTATTGACGGAAAGCCCTTGCCCTTCGCAGTTTTACAAACACGTATCGGCCGAAAAAATATTTCTAAAAAACAATTAAGCGAAGCGCCTATTCATTTTTTTGTGTATGATATTTTAGAATTTGAAGGAAAAGATTACAGGGAGAAACCTTTATATGAGCGCCGTAAATTATTGGAAAAATTGGTAAGCGAAGTGAATAATTCCATCCTGCAAATTTCTCCCATAATAAAATTTGATTCCTGGTATTTTTTAGCAACACTGCGGCAAAAATCCCGGGAGATGAATAGTGAAGGTATTATGCTGAAAAAGAAAAATTCTATTTACCAAACAGGCAGAAAAAGAGGAGATTGGTGGAAATGGAAAATAGAACCATTAACGATTGACTGTGTTTTAGTCTATGCACAAAAGGGAAGTGGCAGGCGCGGAAATTTATATACCGATTATACTTTTGCGGTGAAGGATGGAGATCAACTAGTCACTTTTGCCAAAGCTTATTCCGGCCTTACAGATAAAGAATTTGCTCAGGTTGACAATTTTGTCAAAAGAAATTCCCTGGAAAAATTCGGGCCGGTAAGAACCGTAAAACCTGAACTTGTTTTCGAAATTGCCTTTGAAGGCATTGCGGAAAGTAAACGTCATAAAAGCGGTGTGGCATTGCGTTTCCCGAGAATGAGCCGCTGGCGAAAAGATAAAACCCTGGAAGAAATAAATACCCTGGATGATTTGAAAACATTACTAGACATGTATGGGAAATGATTTTTGGAAAAGTATGCTTTGCTGTCTCTATCATAAAATTAACATAGAGAAGTAATATTTGAACCTGTATAAGAATATACCTTTAAAAAAAAATATTGATGAAAAATAAATTATTATTTGCAATTACTGCCTGCTTATTTACAATTACAGGTTGTGTTGCACAGGACATGAAAGTCATCAAAACATTTCCGGTGAGTGGCGAAGGCGGCTGGGATTATATAGCTGTACATAACCATAAAATTTATGTGACGCATGGTTCGCAGGTAAATGTTTTGGATGAGAATTCCGGGGATTCTATAGGTGTTATTCCCGGCACAACCGGCGTGCATGGTGTTGCATTTTATGATGCTTTAAATCGTGGTTATACGAGTAATGGTAAGTTGAATAATGTGTTTGTATTTGATCTTGCAACGAATAAAATTTTGGCTTCCATTGCTACCGGTGAAAACCCGGATGCCATTACTTATGAACCTTTTTCAAAAAAAATAATTACATGTAATGGCCACGGAAAATCACTTTCTATAATTGACCCGGTTAAGAATGAAGTAGTTGCTACTATTGAATTACAGGGAAAACCAGAAGAAGCAGTGAGTGATGGTAAAGGGAAATTGTTTGTAAACCTCGAAGATGAAAATGAGATCGCTGTTGTTGATTTAAATACATATAAACTCATTACTAAATGGCCGCTCACGCCAGGGGAATCACCTACTGGCCTTGCATTGGATAATATAAATAACCGCCTATTCGCAGGTTGTGATATGAAGATGGTTGTAATGAATGCTTTAAATGGTAATGTAGTTGCCACATTACCTATTGGAGAAGGTTGTGATGGATTGGTTTTCGACAAAAAATTGCAAATGATTTTTACGTCAAACGGTGAAGGAAACGTAACTGTAATTAAACAAATTGATGCAGATCATTATAAAGTGGCATATACCATAACAACACAAAGAAGCGCGCGAACAATTGCAATAAATGAAGATACGCATACGCTTTATTTATCCGCTTCCAATCTCGAACCAAAAAAACCGGCTGACCCAGATGCACAAAGGCCAAAAAAATTACCAGGCTCTTTTAAAGTGATCGTGATTCATTGATAGAATATTCATTTATTATCTTTAAATGGGTTCAAAAAATTTGAACCCATTTTTTGTTTGATACATTTGCGCATGAATTTACAACAACGGGATAAAGCATTTATCTGGCATCCTTTCACTGCACAAAAGAATATGCAACTGCCAATTCCTATCGTGAAAGCCAGGGACAGCCTGCTTTTCGACGAAAATGGACATGCATATATTGATTCTATAAGTAGTTGGTGGGTTACTTTACATGGCCATGCAAATCCATTTATTGCAAAAAAAATATATGAGCAGGCACTACAATTGGAACAAGTAATTTTTGCGGGCTTTACGCATCAGCCTGCTGTTGACCTGGCAGAGAAATTATTGGAAAAATTACCCGAAGGATTTTCAAAAATATTTTATAGTGACAATGGTTCTACTTCTACAGAAGTTGCTTTGAAAATGGCTTTGCAATATTGGTGGAATAAAGATAGCAAGCCAAAACGAAATAAAATTCTGGCATTTAAAAATGCGTATCATGGTGATACATTCGGCGCCATGGGCGTGAGTGAAAGAAGTGTTTTTACTTTAGCTTTCCAGGATCTTTTTTTCGAAGTTATTTTTATTGATACGCCCAATGAAAATAATGCAGAATCAATTTTTCAATCTATTGATGAACATGCAGGAAACATTGCTGCATTTATTTATGAGCCGTTGGTGCAGGGCGCGGGTGGCATGCACATGTATGAAGCTTTTTATTTAAATGCATTATTGAAAAAAATAAAAACACATGAAATTATTTGTATCGCAGATGAAGTGATGACGGGTTTTTTCCGCACCGGGAAATTCTTTGCCAGTGAATACATGGAAGAAAAGCCGGATATTCTTTGCATGAGCAAAGGCCTGACTGGTGGCACAATGGCGCTGGGTGCAACAGCCTGTACGCAAAAAATTTATAATGCTTATTTAAGTGATAATCCTTTGCATACATTTTTTCATGGTCACTCTTTCACGGCGAATCCAATTGCCTGCAGTGCCGCACTGGCAAGCATGGAATTGCTGGAAAATGAAAACTGTCAGCATAACATACAATTACTTTGTACGGCGGTGGAAATTTTTTCGAAGCAACTACAAATGCAACAGGAAAAATTTAGCAGGCAAATAAAAAATATCCGTCATTTAGGAACGATCCTCGCTTTTGAAATTGATGAAGGTGAAACAGAATACCTGAATTCATTAAGCAAATCAATCACCGAAAAAGCGCTCGCGGCAGGCATTTATCTCCGGCCATTGGGCAACACTGTTTACATTATGCCACCTTATTGCATCACGGAAAAAGAATTGCAAAAAGTCTTTGAATTTATTTTGGACCTGTTGAAATGATCAATGATCTTCCAGCCTCTTTTTTAAATCCGACAAACTCGATTCCATGGGTGGTCCCATGATTTTATCATTCATCATAGAACTAAATCTTTCCCAGGGATACCAGTTGGCTACCGAAGTGAAATACCAGTTCACCGTTACACTATTTGCATCCCGCGGAATAATATTAAAAACGGCTGTTTGTATATTCCCTTTTTCACCTTTCCATACTGTAATAATGGAATCCTGGGAAACTGAAATTTCACTCACTTCATAATTTCCAAAACGCGCTACAGTCCCCGGCCCGCTTGTCTTTTGAGATACAAAAGATATCGTGCCTGTGTCTGCGCCATTCATCCAGAACTTCCAGTATTTCATATCAGACATATATAAAAATACACTGTCTGCCGGCGCATGAATATCTGTTGCCCTCGAGACACGGATGGATGCTGGAAATAAAAGTCCAATTCCAGTAACAACTATAAATAAAATGATAAAAGAGATGACGGCTAATTTTAAAACACGCATACAATTAATTTAGAAGAATAAATTTATTCCCATTTAAAAACTTTTATGGCAATGGCATACACGATCACGCCCCAGATCAGCAGGATGCCAATTTCTTTCCAGCAATCAAGCAGGCTGGCACCTTCAAATGAAATCGCGCGCATGGCATTATTGAAATGTGTAAGTGGTAAAAGATTACAGATAACCTGCAACCATTTAGGAAAAACAGTGATGGGAAAAAATGTACCTGCCAATAAAAATTGCGGCAGTGTAAATAAATTCGCGAATGGCGGAATTGTGCTTTCATTTTTTGCCACACCACTCACTATAAAACCACAACCCATGAAAACAATTAATGCAATAAAACTTAACACCATGATCTCGAGAAAAGTGATGAAGCCATGCACGAGTGTAAAATGAAATGCAACTGTGCCGAGGCCGATAATGATGATGGCGGTAATCATTTGAAAGATCACGCGACTCAAAGCTTCGCCCAGTAACATATAAGATCGGCGCACTGGTGTTGCAAAAAAACGTTTCAATACTAGTTGCTGACGCAAATTGAAAAAGAGAAATGCAACGCCAAATACACCGGCGCTTAATAAAGAAAAACCTAACTGTCCCGGTAAGATAAAATCAATTTCACGGTATTCCCTGCCAGGTATTTTTTCTATAACAGGATTCAGCGTGGCAACAGTTGGTGAATGCGGATAAATAACCGCGTTCATATTGCCGATCACTTCTTTGATTACGGAACCTACAATGCTTATGTTGCGCGGATTTACTGCATCAGAGCTTTTCAGCGAAACAATATATCCGGAATCCGGCGCTGCTTTTTTTTGAATATTTATAACGGCAGTTAAGTTTCCTTTTTCAAGATCGGACAATGAAACGCTGTCCGGCTGGTGAAGAATATTAAATGCTGAATTGGTATTTAAAGCTTTATAAATGGCATTCGTAGTATCCGCATTTTTATCAAAAACAACATCTGCAGAAAAACCGTTTCCATTACTGATAAAACCAAAAACCAGGATGAAAATAAGCGGGAATCCAACACTGAATGCCACCGCAGAAGGACTACGAAAAGTAGCAATCAGGCTCGCTTTGGCGATGGCCATCATGGCTTTCCACTGACTATATTTTTTCGACATACCTGGAAGATTTTGGAAAGCAAAGCTATTTGAATAATTTTCGTTTGAGAAAAAAAATCAATTTGGCTTGTATATTTTCAGGAAACAACAACGGCTTCAAAAAATAAAACAGATATTTGAAGCCAATTTTCAAAAAACATGAATCGTGCCTATCTGCTTACAGGCAGTAATTTAAATAATCCTGAAACGCAGGTGGCCCTTGCTTTTCAATTGGTGGAAGAACATTGCGGTAAAATAATTGCCGCATCGTCTTTATATGGCTCGGCTCCCTGGGGTATAAGGGATCAGCCTGAATTTATTAACCAGGCAATCTGCCTTGAAACAAATACTTCGGCAGCAATATTATTAAAACAAATATTAGCGATTGAAAAAGAAATGGGCCGGGAAAGATTATTTAAAATGGGCCCGCGGATTATTGACATTGATATTTTATTATTTAATGACGATATAATTGATGAACCCGGGCTGACAGTGCCGCATCCACTATTGCCGCAAAGGCGTTTCGCGCTGGAACCTTTGGCTGAAATTGCACCCCTCATTGTTCATCCTGTTTTAAAGAAAGATATACAAAAACTTTTGCAGGAATGTACCGATCCGTTGAATGTGTATAAAATTTGTAAATAGTAAATCCTTCACCCTTATTTTTGTTGCATCCAAATTATGAAATATCATTTTATAAGTATTGATGGAAATATTGGCGCCGGCAAAACCACACTCGCAAGATTGCTGGCAAAAAAATTGAATGCACGGCTTATCCTGGAGAAAGCTGCTGAGAATCCATTTCTTCCTGCGTTCTATGAGAACCCGCAGGGAGAAGGCTTTCCGCTCGAATTATTTTTTTTAGCAGAACGCTTCAAACAATTAAAAGACCGCTTAAAAGCCAATGATCTTTTCCAGCAAATCACTATTTCAGATTATTATTTTGGCAAATGCCTGTTGTTTGCTAAAATCAATTTGGCGGAGGAAGAATTCAGGTTATTTGCTAAGTTTTACGACATGCTCCTGCCCCAATTACAAGCGCCGGACTTGTTGATCTACCTGCACGCACCTGTAAATATTTTGAAAAAAAATATTGAAAAAAGAAACAGGCTTTTTGAAAAAAATATTTCAATTGACTATTTGCATCAAATCCAGGAAACCTATTCAGATTATATAAAGCAGCACCATATAAAAACAATTTATATAGATGTCTCCAACGCCGATTTTCTGCGGAATGAAGCGCATCTTGATGTGGTGCTCAATGCTATTAAAAACACATCGGAAGAAACAAGGCAATTTTTCTCCCTGCCTTAATATTTTTTAATTTGTGCGAAGTACATTTGCATGAACATCAACTTTTTTATTTTAAAAATATTCAATGCCGGATGCACAGATAAAAAATGACCCGCTCGCATCCGTCCGTATTCCAGAGTTTAAAAATCTGATGATTGGCAGGTTCTCTTTTGTGATGGGCCTGCGCATGATGAGCACGGTGCTTGGCTGGTGGATCTATTTACTCACACGGGATCCTTTTGCCATCGGGTTGTTGGGACTTTCGGAAGTAATCCCGGCAATTTCACTCGCATTGTATGCCGGCCATTTTATTGATATGCATGAAAAGAAAAGGATGCTGTTGCGCGGATTAATTTTATATTTTATCTGTGCCTCATTACTCTTTCTTTTTTCTACAGAATATACTTCCAATCATTTGTCGAATCATGGAATTGCCGTATTGATTTATATGGTGATTTTTTGTACGGGAATTATACGTGCTTTCACCGGGCCGGTTTTCAATGTATTACTTGCGTATATCGTTCCCAAAAGTTATTTGCAAAATGCAACGACCTGGAGCCAGGGCGCATGGCTCGGTGCATCCGTAAGCGGCCACGCTATTGGTGGTTTTTTAATTGCTATCATTGGCGTCAGTGGAACACTGCTAACTATACTCGGATTGATGGCGGTGGCTTTTATTTTTTTATTGCAAATAAAAAGAAAACCTCCCACAGAAAAACAGGGAGAAAAACGAACATGGGAAAGTGTGAAAGAAGGCTTGCGGTTTGTTTTTAAAACAAAAGAATTATTAGGTGCCATTACGCTCGATATGTTTGCGGTTTTTTTTGGCGGCGCTGTGGCCATGATTCCGGTTTATGCCAAAGACATTTTGAAAGTAGGTGCTGAAGGTTTCGGCTGGCTGAATGCCGCTACAGACCTGGGTTCTATCTGCAGCGTGATTTTGCTGACGATCGCACCAATGCAGGCAAAACAAGGGAAAAAATTATTTTTCGCGATTGCTGGTTTTGGAATTTGCGTCATCATTTTTGCATACTCGCGATCCTTCTGGTTATCATTCGGCGCATTGGTCATTGGCGGCATGCTGGATGGGATCAGCGTTGTGGTGCGTGGTACGATCATGCAATTAAAAACCCCGGATAATATGCGTGGCCGTGTCTTGAGTGTAAACAGCATGTTCATTAATTCAAGCAATGAACTGGGGCAATTTGAAAGTGGTGTGGCAGCAAAATTACTGGGCGTTGTTCCATCCGTGGTTTTTGGTGGTTGCCTTACATTAGTGGTAGTGATTACTACCTGGTTTAAAGCGCCAACATTAAGAAAAATGGAATATTGATTTTTGAATTGAATAAAAATTATTGTTTAATTCATTTTGTGTTTAAGTTTTTTTTTGGTTGCCGGCTTTTGTTTTTCATAGGATCGCCTGTTGTGTCACTCACTTGTACTTTCTGTTCTTTAAGCATCTGTCATTTATCAATCAATTATTTTACTGTTTCCATTTTATGAAATGTTCAATGATTTTTTTTAAATTTTAAAAGTATAAATAATACGAAGCATCAATTGCCACGACTTTTAAGTCGTGGATTAAAAGTATTCGAGGGAGTTAAAGGCTTTAGCCACATTTCTTTTGAGCTTCCCATTGTTGGTCGCCTGACCAGCAATTCAATTTTAAATTTATTTCACCTCCATTAATTTTTCCAGCACATAAAAAACAATGGGGCAAAAAGTAGAATTTTTTTCCGTGATCTTTGCGCGTTTCAAAAATACATCTTCATCCGTATAGGGAAAACGCCTGCAATCTGAAGGCCTTTCAGCATAAATCGTACAGGCATTATCTGCGCCCAAAAATGCACAGGGCGCGGATTTCATTACATAATCACCATCTTCATCCAGCCG
Source organism: Chitinophagales bacterium (assembly GCA_038257845.1). Lineage (GTDB taxonomy): Bacteria > Bacteroidota > Bacteroidia > Chitinophagales > Chitinophagaceae > JAFDXJ01. The sequence continues at coordinate 19,159 of JBBSQL010000036.1, read as the reverse complement.
CAAATATGTATCTATCAAAACGGATTCCCGCATTTTTAAATGTTTACTGATGCGTTTGATATCGGGCGTTTTAAAACGGGGAGAATAATTTTTGCAACAGGCCGCGCATTGCAGGCAATCAATTTTTTCAAATGCCTCTTCATGTAATTGCGGTAGGCGTTTCAGCGTTTTACGCGTATCGGCTTTTTTTAAAAATTGCTTATACTCTTTTTGATGTGCGGCAGATTTTTGTTGCCAGTTATCTAATATTTTTTCATTCATGTGATTCCTCCTGCTTTTGCCTGCAGAATTTTATTCACAAAAATATTTAATTTAAAATTGATTTTTAAATATTCCCGGTTATTGTCATTACATGTCTAAAAATTTGTATCATAAAACCATATTAGCAAAATGACGCCCCTACAGGGCTCAACAATACATAACTATGATTAAGGCTACCAAAGTGTCGCCCCTACAGGGCTCTGCGTTTCATTGTTATACCTTATCCTACCAAACTGTCGCCCCTACAGGGCTCTGCGTTTCATTGTTATAGCTTATCCTATCAAAGTGTCGCCCCTACAGGGCTTAGCAATTCATTGTAATTATTTATGCTACCAAACTGTCGCCCCTACATGGCTCAGCAATTCATTGTAATATTTTATGCTACCAAATTGTCGCCACGCCAGGGCTCGGCATTTTATTGTAATAATTGTTGCTACTAAACTGTCGCCCCAGCAGGGCTGGATTTTTCCATCAGGGAATTTATTATAGTCCCATCAGGACGGCACTTTGGTAGGATTTACAATTGAAAAGTAAATAGAGCTCCATTGGAGCGGCATTTTTTAATATATGTTTTTTCTTTTCCAATATTTTATCTCCATTTATCTTAATAACAATTTCCTGTTTTCATATTTCCCATGTATTCACAACCTTTCTATACATGTTTAGCATTTATATCTCATAAAATTGGCAAAGCATACCCATAACTGTTTTAATTTCGCCGCAGGAACAAGCAGCAAACGCCCATGGAATTAGTGAAAGAGCAATTATTATGGATCATTTCCACCCCCATTTATATCATCATTATTGGCGGTGAATTATTGCTGTCCCACTTCCAGCATAAAAAAGCATATACGCTGAAAGACACTGCGGCGAATGTCTATCTAATGATCCTCAATTCCGTTGTTGATTTATTATTCCGCATTATTTATATCGCGATTCTTGCCTGGATCTTTCAATTCGCCGTGATCAAATGGGAGCGGGGTTTTATGTATTGGTTCATTTTACTTATCGCAGAAGATTTTTTATATTACTGGTTACATCGCTTCGATCATGAAGTACGGTTTTTCTGGGCCACACATGTCACGCATCATAGTTCAGAACACCTGAATTTTTCCGTGGGATTCCGGTCTTCTGTTTTCCAGCCACTCTATCGTTTTATTTATTTTTTACCACTTGCCTGGCTTGGATTTAATGCGGCCGATATTGTTTTCATGTATTCCGCCACGCAAATCTGGGGAATTTTTGTACATACAGAATTGATCAAAAAAATGGGGCCACTGGAATATATTTTTGTAACACCATCGCATCACCGCGTGCATCATGCAAATAATCCAAAATATTTAGATAAAAATATGGGCATGTTTCTCATTTTCTGGGATAAATTATTTGGCACATTCCAGCCTGAATTACCCGAAGAAGAATACCAGCCAATCATTTACGGACTTACAAAAAATATAGAAAACCCAAATGCTGTGAATATTGTTTTTCATGAATGGAAACAAATGGCAAAAGATGTTCGCATAAAAGGCTTAAGCTGGAAACAGCGCTGGAATTACGTTTTCGGCCCGCCCGGCTGGAGCCATGATGGCAGCAGGAAAACAAGTTCGATGATGCGGGAGGAAGAAAATGGGAAAATTTGCGAGGGAAGAAAGAAAGTATTTAAATTATATTCGAATAGGCAAGTCAAAGCATGAAACGCATTATTTAATGAGATCTAAAAATAAAGAATATTATGATCTTGAACTTTCAAAAGAAAAATAAAGGATATTTGGTTAGTTCACGGATGAATAAAATAAAGGGATTAGTCGCCATTTTAAATTTAAAATATGGAATTTACTGATGTTGCTTTATGGATTGCAGGAATTGCTATTGCAATGACACTTTATAAAATGTTATTCAATCCCGGTGCAGCTGCTTCTAAAAATTTACATAGAAATATGAGATCGATGGGTACGATAGCGGGTAGAACTTATGATGAAATTGTTAGAATTGCAGGGAAACCTACTTTGATAGAAACTTCTGGGGATGTTATAAAGTGTTCGTGGAATACACAAAACTATGCGATCAAATTAGAATTTGGTAAAGACCGAATTTGCACCGGTGTGATTGGTGAAGCACAAAGCAGTTAAATACCATGCAGAAACTATTATACTTATTGCTTTTATTACCATATGCACTTCATGCCCAGCAGTCGGACACCATCAAAGTTCCATTTAAAGGAAGTCAAATATTTTATGAAAGTGTAGTAACACTGGATACTCCAGCTACCAAAGTGCAAATTTATAAAGCCGCAAAAATGTGGTTTGCAGAAACATTCCATGATTCAAAGTCTGTGATACAAGTGGCCGACCAGGAAAGCGGGGAAATATTTGGAAAGGGGTATTTTGATTTACCCTCTACTAATGGTATTTCGTCTACGGGTCTTACCTGGCATGTGAATATTCAAATAAATTTTGAAGCGAAAGATAATAAATATAGGATTCAAGTTTTCGGATTTAATAGCCCTGATTTGGATTGGGAACATGCATATAAAGAATACATCCGGGGAATGAATATGTTTGGTAAAAAACTCCGGCAAAATTTGTGGACGAATTTTAATGCATATAATGAAACCTTACTTCTTAACGCTGAATTATATATAAAAGACAAAATTAAAACACAAGATAATTTTTAGCCATAGCCACAAGAACGCAAAAGCCCGCAAATGAAATGAATTTCTGCAAAAGTATTTAATCATAACGATAGTTTTGCATTTACCCAACTGCACAGGGATTACCATAAAATAATCGGTCATTTAAAAACGGAATATTAAATGATGAATATTAGGAAGCAAGAAGCGGAGAAATGTGTTGTGGCGGTGATATGATTTAGGTTAAAAAAAAAGAGTTGCATTGTTTAAAAGAGTATCTTAGAAATTTGTACCTTACATTTCAAATCAAAACTAAATAGTTATGAAATTCAAGAACATTCTCTTTTTAACTTTAGCAATTAGCTTTGCATCATGTAAAGAAAATTCCACTACACAAGTTTCTGAAAATACCTTTGTATATAAGGATAAAGTTTATAAAGTCATAGGGAATCAACTTACGGAACTAGCTGATTTAAATTCAAAAAATATAATCAAATTAGATTCATTAAAACCAAAGCAAATTCATTTAGGTGAATATAGTTTATCATATATTAAAGAAGATGCAAGTGCAAATTTAGACGCATTATATAGAGGGAATTACTTTTATTTTAAATTAAGTATTACCAATTTTAATGATTTAAGAGAGAGTTATATGCCAGGAAGATTTACAATTAACTTTGAGGATGAATATGGTTTTACTTTAAACTCTATTGACGTTCTGAATTCAGATTTAATTGGAATACTTGATGACAATAAAAAAGTTGGTTATTTTGAATATTATGGTAAAATTGAAATGAATTCGGATATAACATCAGCAATAAAATCATATAGAATTTCTTCCACCATAAAGCATATATAAATTTAGGATAGCCAAATAAACACCTCACATCACTAACTGTTCAAAAAGCCTTTCCAGCATTTCTTCCGCATCAGTACAAAAACCGGGATGGACTTTGGAAGTTTGCACGATCGTGCTTCTTGTTGCGGTGAGCCAGCGAAATCTTTCTGCCAGCGTGAGTTGCGCTATAGGACCCGCATCTGCGCTGCCATTGCTGATGCGTTCAAATATTTTTAAGTGATCTTCCAGTTCCTGAATATCTGTTTTACCACATAAATATTCAACCTTCTTTTTATCCAAAAAATATTTTGCTTTCAAAAATTTTGCTTTCGGGCAATAGAGTATCACACCCGCATTCAGGAATTCCCCGCGCTCCACGCGCGGCATAATGCGAATAACCGCGTACTCAAATAATAGATGCTCGTGCATGCTTTGCTTCGTTTACAAAATTTTCGGAATGAGCGATCCTGGTTAATAAAAAATCTATATAGGCCTTCCTGTGTTCTTCTACGGAAGAAAATGTTTTTTCATCCTTCAACCAAACTTCCGGTATCACCGCAATAATATTTTCAATTAAATCTTTAGTCAAAATCTTTTTGAAGTCAATATCTACCAAATCCAGTTGCGTTGCCTGCGGTAACAATACATGATCTTTTACCAAAACAAAAGGTTTTTCTGCCTGCGCTTTCCAGTTCTGCCATGAATGATGAAAATATAATGAAGCACCAAAATCTATCAGCCACAATTCTTTATACCAGCTCAGCATATTGGTATTTTTTACAGTTCGGTCCACGTTTGTCAACAGGCAATCGAGCCATACAATTTGCGAAGCAAGTTTCGAATCAATTGTAAAAACAGCCGGATCAAATGTAATGGAACCGGATAAATAATGCAGCCCGAGATTCAATCCTGTACTGGCTTTCAGCAGATCCTGTATTTCTTCATCGGGCTCTGTCCGGCCAAAGGCTTCATCCAATGTGGCAAAAACAATTTCCGGAACTTTCAAACCCAAAGCACGCGCTATTTCCGCGCCGATCAATTCTGCGATCAACGCTTTTTTTCCCTGGCCTGCACCACTGAATTTGATCACATACATAAAACCATCATCCGCTTCCGCAATGGCCGGCAATGAACCGCCTTCGCGTAATGGCGTGATGTAGCGCATCACTTGTACAGTTCGTATTTCGGGAATATTGGTAGACATATTGAATGGCACAATTTACACCAAGTCGTTTAATCGGCAAATTCAGAAATTTTTCTTTAAGGATTTTAAACTTAAAATAAAATGAAAGCAACTTGAATGTAAACATGCGTTCATCCAAAATAAATTTTGAGCAAACATTTTTCCACTAACTTTATTTTCTAAAACTAAAAAAATGGATAGCCTCGACGTTGTAAAAATTCTCGGTGTTGGTTTATCAGGATTTGGTTTTTTATTAATGTTCTTAGCGTATAAATTAATACAAAGTATTGTTGCTTTACCACATACAAATCCGCAGGTGATCAAGACAATCAACCGGTATATGCTGGTTTGTTTTATCATGACTATTGCGGTTGGCACATTCACATTTATCAGCACTTATTATAAAAATGATACGATCGCGCAGCAATCATCAATCATTGAAAATAATACCAAGGCATTGAATATACTGGCGGCTTCAAATAAAAATAATTCTATTTCTGATAGCCTTTCCAATCACCCGCAGACAGAGGCAGATATTGCCACCGCAAAAGCAGAGCAACAAAAAGCTTTAGACACTTTGGGGAAATATGTAAACGAACAAAATAACCCGGAGATTAAACAGAATTTTGATAAGTATAAAAACCTGGCAATGAGCACTTCGGATTCATTAACAATGACTAACCTTCCTCCGCAAAAAATTGTTGAATTGAAAGCAAATGTTGTAAAATACAATAATGCACTGAGTCAAATTTCTTTAAATGTTGCAAAGAGTATAAGCCCTGTTTTACAAAAAAGTTTTAAGGCAAAAAACTAGGATAATAATAAAGAATGTCCGTTAATTTTTATGCAGATTTTTTAGTAGTTGCTATTTCTCCGATTGCGTTTACCAGTGTGTCCAAATCCTGCAGTGTGGTATAAACATGTGGCGTAACGCGCACGCAACTTATATTTTCCCAGACAATTCCAACAGTATGAATTTTATGTTTGTTGAATAACATGGAATCCAATTCTCCGGGCGTATAGCCTTTTACACTCACACCACAAATCGCGCATGAATACGCAGGCTTAAGCGAAGTGCTGAATGAAACGCCCGGAATATTTTGTACTTTTTCCGCCCAGTAATTTTTTAAGAAACGAATGCGTTCTTCTTTTCTTTTCGGCCCAATTGCATTATGAAAATTCAATGCTTCACCTATTCCCTGTTCAATCGGAAAACTGCGCGTACCAAGGGTTTCAAACTTCCTGATATCAGCACTATTTGGATGATCATTGCAGACAAGCGGCCATATTTTTTCTATATGTTCTTTTTTGATCCACAACATTCCTGTACCAATTGGTGCGCTTAAAAATTTATGAAGACTCGTGCCAAAATAATCACATTCAAGGTCCGGAATTTTAAAGTCCAGCAAACCAAATGCATGTGCACTATCGCATAATACTTCAATGCCATGCGCATGCGCCAGCTGTGCAATTTTTTTCACGGGCATAATTTGTCCAACCCAATTGATCATGTGTGTAACATGAATGATCTTTGTTTTTGGAGTAATCGCTGCAGCATAAGCTGCCACAATTGTATCATCATCTTCTATGGGAAAATCAAAACTGATTTGTTTATACACAATGCCTTCCCGCTGGCCTCTTTGTTTCCAGGCATTGATCATATTCGGATAATCCTGTTTTGTACCGATCACTTCATCGCCCGCTTTTAAATTTAAGCCATAAATAACTGTATTCAACGCTTCTGTAGAATTGCGGTTGATGGCTATTTCTTCCGGGCTGCAACCGGCCAGTAAGGCCAATTTTTCACGCAATGGTTCACGGCCCTGGTCAAGAATCCGCCACATATAATAAGATGGTCCTTCATTGCTTAAAATATTAAATCTTTCCACAGCTTCCTGCACGATGCGTGGGGAGGGACTTACGCCACCATTGTTTAAATTAATGATATTCGGATTCACGGTATAAGCCTGCTGAATAATTGACCAGTAATCTTCATCTGCGGCTGCTTGTTCCGGCGGCATCCCGTTTAATTTTATTTCTGCTACCTGGAAATCCGCAGCAAAAACATTATTGAATAAACTACTTGCAGAAAATGCACCCGCAGAAAAGGCGAGTTGTTGTAAAAATTTTCTCCTCTGGCTCATGGCAGTTTTTTTTAAAGATAGGGAGAAATTGTTAATGGTAAATGGTTAATGATTAATGTCAATGCCTGAAAAAGGTTGACCGTTTTAAAATAAATTGTGGATCATTTATTTATTAATTCAAAAATGATATAAGAGCCACGCAATTCGTGCTATAGTTTTGTTTGAATAATTTGCAGTCATAATTAATTTCAACTTTTTTTTTATATGACCTATTTTTTTTTAAAAATGGCTTTAAAAATTCCATTGGGCTGTACCGAAGTAAATCCTTTGGGCTTGTTACCATCCATTTGAAATGTAATTGTATAGCCTTGTTTACCATTTACAATAAATACATTTTCAGAAATTGGCAAAAACTCACCCGCTTCATCACCAGGAACGAGGGCCAAAAGCTTACCATCACGAATTTCCAAACGCATATTAAGGTTGAAAGCTACCAAGGTATAAACACCTGTATATATCTGTAAATCTGCAATAAAAGAGTGAGTTGTTTTTAATTGAGTAATAGCTTTTAATTTTCCAAGAGTTGAAGCATCATTACTAATCTGCAATGCCTTTTTGTAATTTACGATGGCATTGGCAGTATCTTTTTTGGCGAGATAATAATCTGCATACGAATCATAAACATTGCTACTCTTGGGATAACTTTCAATATTTAGTTTAAATAATGCCTGCGCTTTATTGAATTGATTTTTACCCAAAGCTTCGTATGCTAAGTAGTTGATGAGCGCCTCAGGTGCCGAATTTTTATAACCCATTTCTTCTGAAACTTTTGCATAATGCGTTTTTAATGTCGAAGCAATTAAGGCAGTAGAGTCTGCAAAATCTTTTTCAGATAAATCTAAAAGGTAGTAGTTAAAAATAAAACGTAACCCATCATACTCACATAACAATGGGATTGTATTATGTCGTTCTGTTTCATAATATTTTTGAGCATAAAGCAGACCATTTGTATTTGTTTTCAAGAAATTATCCAACTGAAAGATTGAACGGATATGCTGCGTTTCCGTTGTATTGTCGGTTTTGAGCTGTGATACTGTCATTCCCCTGGGCATTGTATTAGCCGTTCCAACAAATAATCTTTTTCCATTCATATTTTGCTTAGGCAATTGAGCAACAGTATTTTTTAGAAAACTTTCGTTATTGTACCACATACTTGGGTCAATAGCGATGTACGCATTAAATAATGCGGGAAATTTAGTGAGAATATCAATTGCTGTGAGACCACCTAAGGAATGACCAACTAACATTTTGTAAGGGGCGGTATTGTAATTCTTGTCTATGTATGGTATTAGTTCGGTAGATAAAAAGTCAACAAAAGGGTTTGTTTTGGTTACATCATCAGACGGCACTAAATCCCTTAATCTGTTTGTGTTTTCAATAGCAACCACAATCATTTCAGGTAATACACCATTTCCGTTGGCTTGACTAAGTTGTTGAATAATTCCAACAGTAGAAAAGAAATGAGCATCACCATCTAACACATACAATACAGGGTATCGTTTATCTGGGCTTACACTTTGAGAAGTAATGTTTGGCGTATAAATCCAAATTTTTCTATTTTCATTTAATACTTTGGAATAAATGACTTCTTTTTTACCTATGATAATGCTTTCGTTATTTTGAGCATTTACACATAAAGAGAGCAGTAATAAAACTGACGATATAAATAGTGTTTTCATAATTGGATTAGTTTTTGGTTTCTTCTGTATATTCAAGAATATCAGCAGGCTGACAATTCAGCGCCTTACAAATAGCTTCTAAAGTGCTAAAACGTATGGCTTTGGCTTTTCCCGTTTTTAAGATGGAAAGGTTAGAAAGCGTTAGTCCAACTTTCTCTGATAGCTCATTAAGCGACATTTTTCGCTTTGCCATCATCACATCTAAGTTTACAATGATTGGCATATCTTATACAGTTAAATCGTTTTCGTTTTGGATATCTACTCCTTTTTTGAAAATAGTTGCAATGATATAGATTACAGCGCCCATCAGAATAAATGCTTGACTGTCTGCCCAAAATTGGTTTAAGCTGTCGGTGACAAAACCGTAATGCATTAAATTTTTAGCTAACTGCCTGGCAATAGAACTTAACAGTCCAATTGAAAGGGTGTAATAACTAATTTTAGAAATTTGTTTCGCAACAAAAGTGTTAAACGGTTTTGATAAATCCATTTTGTGCATTAGTCTGATAACTATGTAAAATAAGCAAGCCTTTAAAATTGAAATGATTAGGATAAAGCTATAGATGCCGAAAAAAGCTAATTTACTGTCTTTATACATTTCAGTTAAGTCCAACTTTTGATAAAGATTTTGGACAAATTCAGGCTTATACAAACTGAAAAAGAAATTTACGATTAAGCCTCCTGCTTCAATGGACAAGCCGACAAAAATGAGCCAGGCCATAATATACAGGCCCCAGAATACGAAGTTGTTTGTTTTTGACATAATTTTTAAGATTTTAAATTATTTTGCAAATATAATAAATATTTATTGATAAACAATAAATATATTTTGAATAAAAAAATATTTTACTGGTCTTACAAGTAGAGAGAGAACATTTTCAGGACGAAATTTTGTGAAAGTCTATTTAGGATATACTTTCTTTTGGAGATTGTCGGTGGTTACGAGAGGTTGGTCAGGGTTGCACATAATATATTTATAGGCGTATGTATTGAAGCAGGAAGTTTTATTTCAAATGCCAATAATTGTAAACCTGGATGTGATGATGGCCAAACGAAAAATGTCATTAAATGAATTATCAGAAAAAGTGGAATTGACATTGGCCAATCTCTCTATCTTAAAAACCGGTAAAGCAAAAGCAGTGCGCTTTAGCACTTTAGAAGCCATTTGTAAAGCATTAAATTGCCAGCCGGGTGATATTTTGGAATACGCGGAAGAGAAATAATTCTAAACCTATAAGGTTTTCAAAACCTTATAGGTCTTGTCTACCGAAGTAAAAAAAATATATATTGATATCAATTATTTGAATTGGACAAAAAATATTCGGATTGGTTAGGAAAATTTTTGGTCAGGCGACCAAAAATGGCTGAGGTCTCCGATCAAAATGGCTGGAATCTCCAATCAAAATTGGATGGAAAAATATTGGTCAAAATTGCGGGGGTAGCCGTTGCCGTGTCGCCTGACCGGCAATACCGAAGCCGTAACAAAATATAAAATAATTCTTTGTTAGATATAATTACAAAAATAAAAATCAATTTTTTTAAACATGAGAACATTTATTTTAACTGCAGCATTTATCTGCTTTTCATTGTTAGCACACACGCAAACAGGGAATGATATTTTTCTTTCAGGAAAAGTGGACAGTGTCTATTCAAAAATTTTGGGCGAGCAAAGAAAAATATGGATTTATTCCCCAACAATGAAACCTGGAAATAAATACGCAGGAGAGCGTTTCCCGGTTTTATATCTCCTCGATGGTGATACGCATTTTGAAGGTGTTGTTGCAATGATTCGTCAATTGGGTGAAATAGACGGTAACACTAATTTTCCGCCCATGATCGTAGTGGCAATTTTAAATACGAATCGTACGCGGGATCTAACGCCCACGCATATTATGAATGATCTGCCTTACATGGACAGCAATGCTTCGGTAAACACCGGCGGCAATGAAAAGTTTATTGCATTTATGCAAAATGAACTCATGCCGCATATTGATTCTTTGTACCCGGTGCAGCCTTATAAATTGTTGATCGGCCATTCTTTCGGCGGGTTAACAGCGATGAATATTTTAACCAATCATACAAAAATGTTCAATGCATATATTGCTATTGATCCGAGCATGTGGTTTGGTCATGAAGCATTTTTAAAAGCTACTGAAAAGAAACTTGAAGAAAAAAATTATGCGGGTACGAAATTATATATCGGCATTGCCAATACAATGCCCGAAAGCATGACTTTAGAATCTTTGAAAAAAGATACCACATCAGGAACGAGGCATATACGATCCATTTTTGCGCTCAATGATTTTATTAAAATGCATCCAGACAATGGCCTGGCTTATGCATCCAATTATTACGAAGATGATGATCATGGTTCTGTGCCTTTTATCAGTGAATACGAAGGCCTGCGATTTATTTTTCGGGATTATAAATTAAAATTTAGTATTGATGATTTTTTGGATTCATCCTCGGCAATTATTAAAAAGATCAAGGATCATTATGAAAGTATATCCAAACAATTTGGATATATTGTTTTACCTCCACAAGACATGATCAACGATTTTGCAATGATTGCTATGAGCAAACAATTTGTTTCCAGGACAATAGCTTTGTTTAAAATGAATGTAGAAAATTACCCGAATAGTGAAGATGCAAATTATGCGTATGGATCTGCTTATTTATACAACAAAGATACGGCTAATGCGCTCATATATTTTCAAAAAGCGTATTCAATAAATGAAAGTCAAAATACTTTGCAAATGATCAATTCACTGAAAGGTAAAAAGGTTTTTGAACTGACCACAGATGCTTTAGAAAAATATACAGGCGTATATGTTTTTGAAGCAGCGCCGATTACTGCAACGGTTTATCTGAAAGATTCAACACTTTGGATTTCCAGTCCGGGTGATGGCGAATATGAATTAGTGCCTTTTGCGCCCGATATTTTCACTATAAAAAATAAAGCAGGTTATACTTTGCATTTTGAAATGAATAATCAAAAAGCTACAGGCCTTACTGCTACTCAGCCGAAAGGAACTTTCAGGGCAAATTTGAAAGAGTGAAATGTTATATTTTTCAGCATAAGCTGGGTAATATATTGGCTTTTAAATAATCTGTTTTAGGTAATTAATTCTTGTAAAATTTTTTATTGCAAGTTCAAAAAATATTTGAAAACGCTTACCCTGCTTTTTTAAAATTGAGTTTAAATCTGCTATAGTCTTTTTTTCTCTTTGTTCCGGAGGAACAATTTGTGGGTAGAAAAACAATGATGACAGTTACACTCGTTCCGGAGGAACGCTTTGTGTTTTTGCTAAATGCCAGAACACGTTTAATTATTTTAAGCAATTTGCAACAATCGGTATAAAATTCTACTAACATAATTTCAATTATTTTCACAAAAAAAATCATGGGCGAAGTAGAAATAGATCATATAAAAAACGAAATCATTATCCGGGCGCATATCATCACGTATGGTAATGCGTCGGATGAAGCACTCACTGAATTGATGCGCACAGAAATTGAAACTATGTGGAATGAACCGCATGTTAAAATAAAAATCCGGGAAAATGTTTTCCAGGTGCGTTTTGAAATCACTGCAGCATTGCAAAAATCAATATCCGACATTGACATTTATAGTAATTTAAATACACGCAATAATTATTTCCGCATTGAAGAATTTGCTTATGGACATATTTCTTATGTAGATGGATTGGGTTGTAACAGCGGTTATTTTAAACTGGATAATTTGTATAAAGGTTCCACCACAGCCGCGCATGAATTCGGCCATACGCTTGGGCTGGAACATCCGCGGGATATAGATTACAGGGGAAAAGGTGTTCCACCAATTATGTATCCACGCGGCACTTTGGTAGATCCGCCATTTCAATACGATCCGTCCAAACCAGCAGGTGGACCGGGCGGAACCATGCATCCCATGCATCGCAAAGTTTTTGCGGAAGATATTATAGCACTTCAATTACAGAAACTGAGTTTTGAAAATGGTAAGGCCGTAATTGGCGCGTTTACAAATGTGTATCATGAAGAAGAGATTGAAAACAGTCAACATCTTTAATGGACTTTTATTTTTTATTTAAATTTGAACAAAATTAAAAGACTTCTTATAAAATTTCTATCAACAAATATTTAGAAAGCTGAAATAAAAAAACTTCAATATTTTAGGGCAAATTTTATTTTCTTATTTTTATAAATCAATTTTTACATATCACATACTTATGAAAATAGCAACGTTCAATGTAAATGGTATCAGCAGCCGGTTGCCGGTTTTACTTCGTTGGTTAAAAGAAAAAGCACCGGATGTTGCCTGCCTGCAGGAATTAAAAGCGCCCGATGAAAAATTTCCCCTGGAAGCTATACAGGATGTGGGTTACCAGGCAATCTGGCAAGGACAAAAAAGCTGGAATGGCGTGGCGATACTTGCAAAAAATGAACTTCCTGCAGAGACGATGCGTGGCTTACCCGGTGATCCCGATGATACGCAAAGCCGGTATATTCAAGCAACTGTAAATGGAATTATTATTGGCTGTTTGTATTTGCCGAACGGCAATCCTGCGCCCGGGCCAAAATTCGATTATAAGATGAAATGGATAGAAAGATTTACCGCGCATGCGCAGGAATTATATGCCAGTGGAAAACCGGTAATTCTTACCGGGGATTATAATATGATACCGACAGAATTGGATGCCTATAAAGCGGAGCGCTGGGTAAAAGATGCGTTGTTCCGGCCGGAGGTGCGCGAAGCCTTCAAAACCCTGATAGCACAGGGCTGGACGGATGCCATCCGAAAATTATATCCCGGTGAAATCATCTATACATTTTTTGATTTTTTTCGCCAGGCGTATGAACGCAATGCTGGCTTGCGCATAGATCATTTTTTACTTGATTCGCAAATTGATAAAAGATTAAAAGCCGGCGGCGTTGACCATGATGTAAGAGGCTGGGAAAAGCCCAGTGATCATTGCCCGGTGTGGATTGAGCTAAATGATTAAGAAATATTTGTATAAAGTTTATAAATATTTCGCATGCATGTTTCATCAATCTGCGAGTACGATTTATTTAAATAAGATTTAAATATCATTCCTTTATTTTCGCAATCTTTAAATTATAAGGAATGGACCAAATCTGTGAAAATTGCGGGAACAGTTTTACAAAAAATTATTGCAATAACTGCGGTCAGAAATCTGATGTACCCCGTTTTACTTTTAAACATATTTTTGAAGAAGCACTACATGCATTTACACATGCTGATAAAAGTTTATTGTCTTTTGCCAGGAAACTTATCATAGATCCGGGTGGTGTAGCACGGGAATATATTATAAAAAAAACGAAAAAATTATTTTAATCCATTTACCTTTTTTTTACTGAGTACGGCCATAGCGGCTTTTGTTGAAGGCATGGATTTAAATTTAAAAGAAAAATTATTCAATGACAATAATGAATACGGTCATATTTTCAATGTGTATAGTAAAATATTATTCCTGGCTGTTATACCAGTTTTTGCATTCATTACCTGGCTGTTACACCTCAGGAAGCCACGCCTGCGCTATAGTGAATACACGGTATATGCCATGTTCATTATTTCTTTGTATAATATTATTGAATTGTTTGTTCATACGATCAATTATTGTTTTACAGCCTTATTGAAATCACGGGTGGAGATTGGTGAGAATTTTATTTTTGTTGTTTTCTTTATTATTTATATTGCTTTTGCTGATTACCGTTTTCACATACACATACACAAAGGGACCTGGTTCAAAGGAATTATATCGGGGATTTGTTTTTTTTTAGTGCAGACAGGAGTTGCCATCTTCGTCATTTACACGATCATCAATGAATTCAAGGGCCTTGGCCATTTTGAAGCTTTTGGGATACGAATAAGATAAAGTCTTTGATTTGCTTTCAAGATTTTTACTAACTTAGTTCTTTCACATCAATTTACTCCAACCTAAGAACACAATAAGGAATATTCCGTTGTGAAAACATTTATAGGAATGCCGCAGCAATGCGGTCTATTTTATAGATACCTGTATTCTCAACTATAAAAGTACAAATTTTAATAAAATAAGCAGTCTTACACATTTACACCTAAACTAATATTTTTTTAGGTAATTATCTTCCCGCACCATTTCATTTGCTTCTTCCAAATCAAATTCATTCGGATCCCATATTTCACCTTCTGCCAGTCCTAACCATTCCATCATTTCCCTGTATTCGGGATTTTTAGGATTTTTTGATAATTTTAAAAAACGCTGGAAACCTGGTATTCCACCAATGTCTTCCGGCGGGCACTTTCCTTTGCCATTGATACATTGTGGCTTTAGAATTTTATCCGCAGTAATGTTTTCAAGTACAACCTGGTGTTTCCAGTCATCACCAAAATCATAGATATATATCATTTTATCGCCAGTCTCTTTAAAGTAGTTTTTTATTTTTGTCTTTCCTGAATCCAATTCATCCGCTTCACTATCCTCATGCTGCATTTGAATACTGTAATCACTGCGCCACCCTTGTTCAGAAAATTGATACAAGTGACAATTATACCATCCGAAAGCATTTTGAATGGCGAGGTGAAATTGATGAAACGAAAAATTATCAGGAATCTTTAGAACTCGCCAAATGGGCGGTTTACTAATGCCTTGAAGCTGAATTTTAAACTGGTAAGCCATAATTATTGTATGTTTTTTAAATAAATTATTATTTTAGAATATTCAACACTTTTGTCTCAAACTTTACTCCTTAATCCCAACCACTCCAGCGCATTTCTCCCCAACATTTTTTCTTTGATCGTATCCGAAAAATCCATGCCTTCTATCAAAGCACCGGGAGATAATTCGCCGAGGGGAAAAGGATAATCTGTACCGAGACAAATTTTATCTTCACCCATTATTTTTAGTAAAAATTGTAGGACATCGGGATCATGTACTAAACTGTCGAGCCAGAATTTTTGTACATATTCTAAAGGATCAGTGGCGTTGTCAATCGCAACCAGGTCGGGCCTTACAGCGTGTCCATGACGGATTCGCCCGAGCGTACCAGGGAAGGAGCCGCCACCATGTGCGAAGGCAATTCGTAGTTTTGGAAATTGTTCAAACACGCCACCAAATATCAATGAACAAATCGCACGCGAAGTTTCTGCCGGCATACCAACCAGCCAGGGCAACCAATATTTTGTCATCTGCGATTGACCCATCATATCCCAGGGATGAATGAAAATAGCGCAGCCCATTTTTTCCGCAGCATCATAAAATGGAAAGAATTTTTTTTCCGATAAATTTTCTCCATTGATATTCGAACCGATCTCGAGGCCGGGCATTATTAATTCATTTTTGCAACGCAGCATTTCATCAATCGCTAAATCAATATCCTGCATCGGCACAGTACCGAGACCAATAAAATGCGTGGGATCATTGGCTACAGTTTCGGCAATATGATCATTTAAAAATCGCGCAGTTTCCAAACCATCCTTTGGCTTTGCCCAATAATTAAATAACACCGGAATCGTTGAAAGCACCTGTACATCTACATGGTGGGTTTCCATATCGCGCAGTCGAGGTGCGGGTAAATAACAATTTTCTTCTACTTCGCGGAAAACCGTATCGCCTTTCATCATGCAGGCGCGGCAATTACGGTGTTCCAAATGAATGAATTCTCCATAGCCGAATTTTTTTACCCAATTGGGCATTTTATCCGGCATGATATGCGTGTGTATGTCAATTTTCATGCAAGCTGTTATGGGAAAATGGTTTTGGAAAAAATTATTTCTTCACGGGGGGCTGCATCACGGTGCCACATTTTTTGCAGGTGCGCAGGTCTTCGGAAGAATAAAATTTTTCCATGATGGGTGGTAATTGTTGCACGATGTCTTTGACAAAAACAAATTCTTCATACAACTTATTTCCACAGTTTTCACAAAACCACATGAAGGCATCTTTTTCATCTGCAGCTTCCTCACGTACTTTTTCGATCACCAAACCTACTGTGTTTTCAGGCCTTTGCGGCGAATGTGGCGTTTGAGGTGGTAATAAAAACATATCACCTTCATTGATAGAAATGTCGCGTGGCTTTCCATCATCAATTATTTTTAACGTGATATTTCCTTCGAGTTGATAATACAATTCCTCACTTTCATTGTAGTGATAATCTTTGCGGGAATTTGGCCCGCCAACAACCATCACGATAAAATTTTCTGCATCTTTATAAACGCATTGATTACCAACAGGTGGTTTCAACATGGCACGGTGATCATCTATCCATTTTTTAATATTCAAAGGAGCTGCTATCATTGTATTTATTTTAATGGTAAAAAAATAGAGTTGTAAAATTAGGTATTTTTTCCCGGCCCTTTTGCCGTTGATACCTTTGGCGAAAAATTACAACTTTTTTACTTAGGTTTGACATCCACGCAGAATTTTATAAAAATGAATATTTCACTACAGCATAAAAAAGCCCTGGTTTGTGGCAGTTCACAGGGAATTGGTTTTGCCATCGCCAAAGAATTAGCCTTACTGGGCGCGGATTGTACGCTGATGGCGCGCAATGAAACATCGTTGAAAGAAGCAATAAAAAATTTGGATACAACCCAAAATCAGCAGCATCAATATTTAGTGGCAGATTTCAGCAACCCGGAAAATGTGCGCGAAGCGATCATTCCTTTTGCAAAAAATAATAACATAGAAATTTTAGTCAACAATACCGGCGGGCCGCCATCAGGGCCAATTACAGACGCTGTAGAAACTGCATTTTTACAAGCATTTAATCAACATTTGATCTGTAATCATATTTTAGTAAAAGCTTTGTTGCCCGGCATGAAAGAAAAAAATTATGGCCGCATCATCAATGTTATTTCAACTTCTGTAAAAATTCCTTTGCCGAATTTGGGTGTGTCCAATACCATTCGTGGTGCAGTTGCTTCCTGGTCAAAAACCATGGCGAATGAACTTGGCCGATTTAATATCACGGTAAATAATGTTTTACCCGGCGCTACAAAAACACAAAGACTCGAAAGTATTTTACAAAATAATGCTGCGAAAAATAATGTAACGGAAGGTATTATTGAAAAAGAAATGTTATCACATATTCCCATGCAGCGTTTTGGTTTGCCGGAAGAGATAGCCGCGGTCGCAGCATTTCTGGCAACGCCCGCGGCGGCTTATGTAAATGGTGTGAGCATCGCGGTGGACGGAGGCAGAACGGGTAGTTTATAAAAAATAAAATTTGAAACATGGATCTTTCCTTCCCTTATTATTTTGAAAATTATATTGACGGAAATTTTATTGGTCCGTTGAGTGGGAAATTTTTAGATGATATAAATCCTGCAACAGCAGAAGTGTTTGCACAAATTCCGGACAGTGATGCACGTGATGTGGAGATCGCTGTAAATGCCGCAGAGCGTGCGTTCCCGGCATGGAGTGCATTACCGGTTGAAAAGAAATTTACCATACTCAATAAAATTGCAGATTTAATTGATGAAAATTTGGAAGCATTGGCATTGGCAGAAACGCAGGATAATGGCAAACCATTATGGTTAAGTAAACGCATGGATATTCCGCGTGCTTCAGATAATTTTCGTTTTTTCGCAACCGCCATTTTGCACTATGCAAGTGCGAGTCATAGCATGGGAAAAAAAGCCATCAACTACACATTGCGACAACCAATTGGAATTGTGGGTTGCATTTCTCCCTGGAATTTACCTTTGTATTTATTCACCTGGAAGATAGCGCCGGCGCTGGCTGCGGGGAATTGCGTTATTGCGAAACCGTCAGAAGTTACACCGCTCACTTCTTTTTTGTTGGGTAAAATTTGTCAAGAAGCCGGACTCCCAAATGGTGTTTTAAATATTTTGCATGGCCGTGGAAATACCACGGGTGAAAGCATTGTAAAGCATCCCAAAATAAAAGCGATTTCATTTACAGGAAGTACGCGTGCCGGTGCGCAAATTGCATCGCTTGCAGCACCTGTCTTTAAAAAATTATCATTGGAATTGGGTGGTAAAAATGCATCAGTCATTTTTGAAGATTGCAACTGGGAAAAAATGATGGAGGAAACAATCCGTTCATCTTTTACCAACCAGGGACAAATATGTTTATGCAGCAGCCGTATTTTATTGCATAAAAATATTTATGAAAAATTCAAAAAAGAATTTGTTGAAAAAGTAAAAGCTTTAAAAGTTGGAGATCCTATGGAGCCGGAAAGCAGGCAGGGCGCAATTGTAAGCAAAATGCATTTTGATAAAATTTTAAATTGCATTGAAACTGCAAAACAAGAAGGTGGAAAATTTTTATGTGGCGGGCATGCTATAAAAATTGAAGGACGATGTGCCAATGGCTATTTTATTGAACCAACAGTTATTGAAAATCTTCCTGCATCCTGCAGTACCAACCAGGAAGAAATTTTTGGCCCGGTTGTAACGTT
>JBBSQL010000035.1:0-31643 GCA_038257845.1 Chitinophagales bacterium | reverse complement strand
TGTGTGGCCGCTTATTATACGGCCTGGTATAAAGAGCATGGCGCTGATCCTGAATATTGGTTTTATGTAATTGCAATGGCTGTAGGCCTTGTTATGGGCGGCATTCAGTCATTGAGTCGCTCTACGTATTCCAAATTTATGCCCGAAACAAAAGACACGGCTTCTTATTTTAGTTATTATGATCTAACAGAAAAAATAGCCATCGTGATTGGTATGTTTAGTTTTGGATTGATCGAAGAATTGACAGGCAGTATGAAAAATTCTGTGTTATCACTCATTGTTTTTTTCGTTATTGGTTTAGCCTGGTTGTATTCAACATTAAAGGCAGAAAATAAAATGGCAAAAAAAGTATCTTTGTAAATATGAAATTATATACAATTCCCACAGGCAGATTTAAATTGGATGGCGGTGCAATGTTTGGCGTAGTGCCAAAAAGTATCTGGCAAAAATTAAATCCGCCGGATGAAAATAATTTATGCAGTTGGGAAATGCGTTGTTTGCTCGTTGAAAATGGCGACCAGCTAATTCTTATTGATAACGGAATCGGTGATAAACAAAGTGAACGGTTTTTTAGCCATTATTATTTGCATGGAGATGATACGCTGGAGAAATCTTTAGCGAAACATGGCTTTCATAAAAATGATATTACACATGTTTTTCTCACGCATTTGCATTTTGATCATTGCGGGGGAAGTATAGAAAGAGTTGGGGAAAAATTAGTGCCGGCTTTTAAAAATGCGCGGTATATTTCCAATGAACAGCACTGGCAGTGGGCAACGCAGCCGAATGACCGGGAGAAAGCTTCTTTTCTCAAAGAAAATATTTTACCCATACAGGAAAGCGGTCAATTGGAATTTATACCCGTGGAAGAAGGCTATGAATTTACAGAAAATTTTAAAATACGTATTGCAAATGGCCATACAGATTCAATGATGCTACCGCAAATTTCTTATAAAGATCAAACGCTGATATATATGGCAGATCTCCTGCCTTCCGCGGCGCATATTCCTATTCCTTATATTATGGCGTATGATATGTTTCCTTTAAAAACATTGCAGGAAAAAAAATCTTTTTTACAGGAAGCCGCGGAGAAAAAATATGTTTTATTTTTTGAACATGATCCTTCGGTTGAATGTTGCACCGTAGAAATTACGGAGAAAGGTATTAGGCCGGAGAGGAGTTTTTTGCTGAAGGATTTGTAATTTATGTAGGAATTAGGATGTGAGATTTAGGATTTTTTGTGTTGTACAAAAAGTAAATTTTGTTCCTTTTTCAACTCCGGTTTCGACTGGCTTCGGCTCATTTCGACTGCGCTCAATGCAAGTCGCTCAGCCAGCAGCTCAACCGGCATCAGATCTTTAAATTTTACAATCAACAATTAATACCAGACTAAGCCTGGCTTTTATTTTCCTCCTTAGTGCGCTGCGCTAACTCTAAGGAAAGCGTGATAGTTATTTATATATAGTGTGCAATTGCGATTTCAGCAGCTTTAATAAACTATTTTACATATTGCAATACCCACTTTAAACTATCAGGAAAAGGAACATTGTATTCTTTAAAATCTTCGGGCAAAATTAGTATCATGTTATAATTTGGATTTACTGAACTAAAAATGACAGGGAATTGTTTGTTTACAATAAAGTTTTTCAATGGGGCGTATTCATTATGTGCATTCCCATTCGAATAAATAGTATTTCTATTAAAATCAAAATGATATTCTACAAAATTTCCAAGCCTTCCCTTCAGTTCAACATTTGTAATGATGCCTGTTGTTAAAGTAGGTTTATTCAAAATATTCTTTTTATAATTATCTCCACTTTTTTTGCCGGTCAAATAAATTATAAGTCCTATAGTTATGATAATTATAATACTAATGATGGGGATATTGATTATTTGTTTGACTTGCATTTGAACTTTGATTTGATGAGGATGAAGAAGAATATAATGCATTGTAAGTTGCCTCGGATGATAAATACGGACCTGTGCTAGTCCAATAATTTGGAAGAAGATTTATACCATTCGTGCTATCCATAGAGTTCTCCAAGGTCTCTATGGATTTGAAATAAGAGCCAGACTTAGCCTGTAATTCAAAGTTATAGCGCATACCCTTTAATTAAATGATCAAAAAAGTTACAAAGAAAAATAAAAATTGATTTCTTATTTATATCCATCATTTTTTCTTCTGAATACAATTTAGCAAAATTCTTTTAATTGAACATTTGTTTCTTTATTCAATACTGGTTTCGACTGGCTTCGGCTCATTTCGACTGCGCTCAATGCAAGTCGCTCAGCCAACAACTCAAACGACATCAGATCTTTAAAATTTGCCGCTCAAAGTACAGAACGTACAAGTGTGCGACGCAAGGGACGATGCCATAAAAAACAAAAGCCGGCAACCAAAAAAATCTAATAAAATTTTATCTGAAACTTACCAGCGAAGAAAGTACATAACGCAAATTTTTATAGCCCATCATATCTACTTTTATACTGCCAACTGCAATGGGACTTTCAATGCGCAAAGGCACATGATTATTATCATCAGAAACCCAGACAGTCATTTTTTCGCCGCCTTCGAAAATGGTTCCTTTTACAAGTAGTGGTTTGAATTTGATGGCATTAAATTTTCCATAACGTGTCTTTACAGTTTCTTTTCCGAGGTAACGGATATAGAGATTATACACTTCATTGTCGAGGAACATGGAGAAAGGAATTTTATCGCCTACTTTATATTTATTAAAATCAATATTGCGCGCATAATAAATAGAACTCAATACATCCTGCACACAATTGGGTACTTTAAAAACACCATCATTGGTGATGGCTGTATTTGTTTGTTGATTGAATGCTACGTTCTCATTTTTTTTGTAACCGCCTTCATCCACACTCCGGATAAATTTCATGGGTTGCAAATTGAGTGTATCAAAAAAAGTTTCGTAACGGTCGCGCACTTTAAATATCCAATCGTAACTCGAGTTGGATCTTCCGGTTCCCGTGACATGATACACAGGTTTATCGTTCAGCCGCTCCAATTTTAAATTAAATTCTGCTGTGCCCGCATTTACATATATGCCGGCTACACTGTAAAAAACATTAAAGGAAAGTGTTTCACCGGCAATAAAAGCATGGTTGCGGATACCACAGAAATCATCGCCCGCGCTGAGAGTCAAAGTAAAAATAATTCCGGTTATTAAGAGTACTAATTTCTTCATATTATTTATTTCTAAAGATCCGTACACCCAGCATAAACAAACTTCCAAATATGGAAGGGATGATCAGGTTTACCAGCCAGATGCCAGTCGCCGTTGCCACAATGCCCAGTGAATTTGCACTAATTATACCAAAAAGTTGTAAACCTGCTTCGCCCCTCAATCCTACATCCGCTAAAGGAATTGTTGGCAGGATCGCTAACACCAAAAAAAGTACACAAGTGGTGAAAACTGCATCCAGCCAAAATACCTGCACATTAAAAATATGTAGCAATAATAGATATTGTATGACAAAAACACAAAAGCGTGTGACAGACAATAGCAGGATTTTTGTTAATTCTTTATGGTGAAAATCTTCTATGCTTTCTATTAAATATTTGTACTTATAAATAAACGGTACTTTTTCAATTAAAGATGTAAGCCAGGACAATTTATAATATATTAATAACAATAATAAAGTCCCCAGGATGATCATATACATAATGCCATCCAGCCAGAAAAGTGAGAGGCCTTCAAATTGAGCGGATTGCTGCCAGGTAAAATGCCTTAAATAAATCAGCCCTGCAATGCCGGCAATAAAAGTAACAAGCACCTGGCTCATGCTGCCGACAATCGTGAGTGCTACTGAACGCAGCCTGTTGCCTTCTTTCATATACACGATGCGGCCGGTATATTCACCGATGCCATTGGGTAAAAATAATGAAAGGGATAAGCCGGATAATACGGCACGGAAGGCACGAAATAAATTTAGTTTTTCTACAGGCCTCACTAATATCTGCCATTTTTTTGCTTCAATGCCCCAGTTGGCAATCATGAGTGCAAATAAGAAAACTAAAGGCCATGTATTTTTTGATGAAAATGCATACTTCATCAAATCTTTTGTTTGCTCAAGTGAGACCTCACCTTTTATTTTTTCATAAATGGCAAACGATAAAACTATAAAGACCAGCGGGCCGATAATATAATTGAGTAATATTTTGTAACGGCGCTTCAGCAGTTTTTTTTTAGACTTCTAAAATCTGTTTTTCATTAATGGTAAAAAACAAAGAATATTTCACAAGTTATACTTTTTTTGAAAAGTCTGTATGTAATCACACTCAATATTTCTCCTTCTTCATTTAAAAAACAACAGGAACCTGGAAAAAATGCTGTTTATTTTTTTCCGCCTTTCAATTCTTTCACTTTTTTCTGGGTCTCCATCATTTGTTCATATCGCTCCTGGAATTTGCTTTTCACTTTCGGTGCTTTTCGCTTCTGATCAATTTTTGCCAGTATTTTTTCATGGTCAATAATATATGTCTGAATCACAAACTGTATTCCTAATGTAATGAGATTTGATACGGTATAATACCAGGTAAGCGCCGAAGGCAAACGGTTAAAGACAAACAATAAAATGAACGGGAAAAAATACGGCATGTACTTCATGGCCGGGTTGCTTTGCTGCGGTGTCATGTTGATATTATACAGGGAAATCATGAAGCTCGTTGCAACTGCAGTTAAAGTAAATAAACTGATATGATCACCAAAACCAAGCGGAACAGTAAAAGGTAAATGCGCTACCACATCATAGCTGGACAAATCTTTTGCCCACAAAAATGGTTGTCCGCGCAAATCAATATTGGAACTGAAATAACTGTATAATGCAAAGAATATCGGTATTTGTAAAAGCGCCGGAACGCAGCCCCCGAGCGGGTTTACGCCTGCTTCGCGGAAAAGTTTCATTTGCTCCATGGCATAACCCTGCTGGTTGTCACCAAATTTTGCTTTCAAGGCATCCAGTTCAGGTTTCATCACGCGCATCTTCGCACCACTGAGATAACTTTTATAAGTAAGCGGTGAAGTAACCAGCCTGATCAATAAAGTTAATAACGCGATCACCCAGCCATAATTACCAATAAATGAAGCGATGAAATTAAACACCGGCATGATGAATCCGCGGTTAATATATTTTACAAAAGAAAATACGCCACTTCCCAGGTCCACGATATTTTCCATGCCATTATTATACTTTTTCAGCAGGTCATAATTATTCGGGCCATAATAAATTTCCATTGGAATAGTGGCCATAGAAGCTTGTGGTACTTGTACTTTGAGGCTTGCTTTTGCAGTGAATAATTCTGCAGTTGTATCCGGTAATAAAGTCATTTCAGCTTTGCCCGCGGCAAATTTATTTTTTGCCAGTAAAGTGCTGTTGAAAAATTGTTGTTTGAATGAAACCCAGTCCGCCGGTATTTCAAAATCTTTTGTCGTGCCGCTCATGGCACTGTTGTAATCATAGCCATCCTTATCAAAATAACAAAGCCTCGATTGCTGCACTTCATACGCATGAGATAATTGCTGCTGGTGCATTTCCACATTCCACTGAATATTCAATGAATTTTGAGTGAGTAATTTATCCGCACCATTTAATAAAATGTTCCAGTCCATCAAATAATCATTCGCAGGAATTTTAAACTGGTGCGTAATGCTTTGGCCTGTTGCACCATTCAGCGTATATGTGATCATTTGTGAACCATCCGCATTTTTAGTAATCACCGGTGCATTAAAAAACATGTTTGAAGTAAGCACCGCATGATTTGGGCCCGTATTAATATTATATCCCAATTGATCACCGGGGCCGCCACTCAGAACGACCGGTGTACTATCCATTTGACTGAATTTTTTCAATACCACACTTTTCACCACACCACCTTTATTGGTGAAAATCACTTTCATCAAAGGATTTTCTACCGTTACCAATGTTTCTGTTCCCTTAGCCGCAGTTTCAAAATCGCCTGCATCAGTAATTTTTGATAATGAGTCCCTGCGGAGTGAATCAATCCGCACAGCCACTGTATCAACGGCCGGAGTGCGCGCTGCTATTGCTTTTTCCGTAGAATCTTTAACTTGCGCATCCCGCTCCTGCAGCGCATTTGTTTGTTTATTGGTGTACCAAAAAAACACGAAAAATAAAACCCCCAGTAATACAAAACCAATGATAGTATTCTTATCCGTTTTCATACAATTTCAAAAAATTTGAGCGGCAAAGGTAATGAACCGCGGGAATTTCGCCGGAATAGTCTATAACCACCTAAATCAACAGTTTTCACCATTCATTCACAATATTAAAACCGGTCTGCGTACTATATTTAAAATATTGTTCGTTTATTTATCATTCCTTCCTTAACCACTATTTTATTTATTCCAAATTTAATTACCTGCAATGCAGCCAGAAACCCATGCGCTTTCCCAAAGGGAAAATTTTCATGCCTCCTTATTTACCAGGTTCTTATGGTGGTTGGCAACCGCTGAAGAAGATATCATCCGAGATTGCCGGGTGGACAGAAACCGCTATGCCATCACGGGATATACTGTTCTCGGTACCTGGCTTTTTGCAACGCTTGCCTGGTCTTATTTTTTTAGTACGGTGGTGAATAATATTGTTCCGGCGATTTTACTGGGAATTTTTATGGGCGGTATTATTTTGGGTATTGACAGGGCTTTGATCAAAGGCATCAATGCTAAAAATAAAAAGAAATTTATCCCACTTTTGTTTCGTGGTTTATTAGCCATCACCATTGGCACTTTTATGGCGCAGCCTGCATTATTGTATTTATTCAATAAAGAAATTCATGTGCAGATATCTTTGGATAATGAAAATAAAATCAAGGAAAA
Organism: Chitinophagales bacterium; assembly: GCA_038257845.1. Taxonomy (GTDB): domain Bacteria; phylum Bacteroidota; class Bacteroidia; order Chitinophagales; family Chitinophagaceae; genus JAFDXJ01. The sequence continues at coordinate 24,783 of JBBSQL010000035.1, read as the reverse complement.
AAAAGGTAAAATGGATTCTTTAAATGCGCAGCAAAAAAATGAATTGCTGGCGCAAAAAAATATATTAACACAATCACTTGCTGCAAAATATGATGAAGTTGCTGTGTCAAGAAATAATTTTATTGCAGAAACAGATGGCAGTGGCGGCAGTGGAAAGATTGGCTTGAAAGATATTGCCAAAGCAAAGCAAAATGAATATGTAAAAATTGACAGCGCATACACGCTTATGCAAATTGCAACGGGTACTCAAATAAAATCAATTGACAGTGCTCTGCAAAAAATTGAATTTGCTAACCAAAAGGAAATGGCTGCCTTCATAGCATTACTGAATGATGGTTTTCTCACGCGCATAGAAGCATTGCACAATTTATTGGAAAATAATAGTGCTGCGAAATCAAGGTATTATTTACTCATTATCATTTTGGTATTGATAGAATTAATGCCGGTAATTGCGAAAACCATTTTGCCCAACGGCGCTTATGATGAGAAAATTTTTCTACGGGAACAACTTGAAAAAGAAATGGCGCTTTCCAATACACAAAAAGAAAAAGCGCTGAAGGAATTGTACAACCGTGCAGCATTTGAACAGGACAGTGATTTTATCAACCAATTTTTTGAAAGATCCAAACCTGATCGCGAAGAAAAAATGCTCGAAAAATTAGCCGCCTGGAAAAAAGGCAGTGATACAAGTTTTGATATGGTTTGGGAAGATATCAAAAAAGATTTTTTGACAAAACAGGAAAATTAATAGCTGGTCTAAATTTCAATTTTGTTTTTCTACCTGAGAAGCATATATATTCCTGCACTTTATTTTCTATATAACCATGTGAAAAAAATATCTTTACAGTTCTTCACGGCATATAAGTTGCGGTTCTCTTCTCAATAAATTATCTTTACAGTTCTACCTGCCTTTGAGAATTCTTATTTCATTTTATTTAAATTTCTATGCGGAATATTACCAGTACGGTCTATGATCTATTATCGAATATGCGGTCTCACTTTTTAGGAGAAAGTGTACAGCAAAAATTTTCCAGTGAAGAACCCCTTCGATCCGAGTTATACAATAGCTGGATGATGAAGCAGCATGGGGAAAGGGTTGCTTCCTTGCATGGCGTTTTAGAAGCAAAAAGCCAGGACAGGCTTTTGAAAAGACTGGGAGACAACGAAAAAATATTATTCGAGATCCGCAACCTGCTTATCGAAGCGGTGAAGGAAAAACGCAATATCACGCCTGCGAGTGAATGGCTACTGGATAATTTTTATTTGATAGAAGAGCAGATTTCTATTGGCAGAAAACATTTACCCAAAGGGTATAGCCAGAATTTGCCGATATTATCGAATGGAGATTCTGCAAAACTTCCCCGGGTTTATGATATCGCGCTGGAAATAATTTCCCATAGTGATGGGCGCGTTGATATCGGGAATCTCACCGGCTTTATTGAATCATATCAAATTTCTTCCAAACTTACATTGGGAGAATTATGGGCAATTCCCATTATGCTTCGCCTTGCACTGATTGAAAATTTACGCAGGATCGCCACGCGCATTGCCATTGACAGGATTGATTTAAACATTGCCGGTTATTGGTCAGATGAATTGAAAAAAACGGTGGAGCATAATCCCAAGGATCTGATATTAAAAATCGCTGATATGGCACGCAGTAAGCCTTCTCTCAGCAGCGCTTTTGTTTCAGAATTTTCCAGGAAATTGCAGGGAAAAGGGCCCGCACACACACTTCCGCTTTCATGGATGGAACAACAATTGGCAGAAATGGGCGATACTGCCGGAGAACTAATTCTTTTTGAAAATCAGAAACAGGCGGCTGACCAGGTGTCTATCAGTAATAGTATCAAAAGCCTTCGCTTATTAAGCACAACTGAATGGAAATCCTTTGTAGAAAATTTAAGCGAGGTCAATAAAATTCTTAGTACAGATATAGATGGCACGTATCAAAACATGGATTTTGCCACCCGGGATTATTACCGGCATGTCATTGAAGGGATTGCCAAAAAAAGTAAATTCTCAGAAACTGATATTGCGGAAATCGCCATTAACCTGGCTTCAGAAAAAAACAATGAACATGCACCTGTCCGTGAAAGGCATGTAGGTTATTTTCTAATTGATAAAGGTTTACGGCAGACACAAAAAGCCGCACAGATGAAATTTTCCAGCCGGGAAAAATTCAACCATGTATTTAAAAACAATCATTTACAAGTGTATGCAGGTTCGATCATATTATTTACGATCATACTTGTTTCAATCACTTGTTTTTATTTATACGAATACCATATTAATTACTGGATCATTGCCGGTATAGGGTTCCTGTCATTTATTGGCTTAAGCCAGTTTGCTTCCTGGATCATTAACTGGATTTCCACCCTTATTGTAAAGCCAACAATTTTACCCAAGATGGATTTCACAAAATCCATCCCACGGAAATGCAATACAATGGTTGCTGTGCCTTCAATGATCGGGTCTGTTCCGATTATTGATGACCTCATAGAAGTTTTGGAAGTGCGCTATCTCGCCAATCCAAATGAAGGCCTTACGTATGCTTTGCTTACTGATTTCCCGGATGCAATGGAACAAACTATGCCGGATGATGAACAGCTCATTGACTACACTAAAAAAAGTATTGAAAGGCTCAATAAAAAATATGAAAAAACCGGCCGTTGTATTTTTTATTTATTTCATAGAAACAGGGAATGGAATAAAACAGAAAGAAAATGGATTGGCTTTGAAAGAAAACGCGGCAAACTCACCGCCCTGAATAGTTTCCTTCGAAATAAAGATAATAATCCTTTTGCTGTTATTTCCGGCGACTTGCAAGTATTACCACCTATAAAATATATAATTACCCTTGATGCCGATACACAATTACCGCGCGAAACTGCAGTAAAAATGATCGCTGCAATGGCACACCCGCTTTCATTGCCCGTGTATGACAACCAGAAAAAAAGAATTGTAAATGGTTATGGTATTTTACAGCCACGCGTGTCTGCAAGTCTGCCTCGGGGAAACGGTTCGTGGTATGCAAAAATTCATAGCAATGATTCCGGCCTTGATCCTTATACGCGAATTACTTCTGATGTGTACCAGGATTTATTTGGGGAAGGTTCTTTTATCGGGAAAGGTATTTATGATATTGATGCATTTGAAAAAGTGCTGAGCAACAGGTTTCCCGATAACCGCATTCTCAGTCATGATTTACTGGAAGGAAGTTATGTCCGTTCCGGTTTGCTTTCCGATGTGCAGTTATATGAAGAATACCCGTATAAATACATGACCGATGTAAACCGCAGGCATCGCTGGGTGCGTGGCGACTGGCAGATCGCATCCTGGGCTTTACCATTTTCCCCCGGGCAGGATGGGAAATTAAAAAGGAATCATTTATCCGGTTTATCTCATTGGAAAATTTTGGATAACCTGCGCCGGAGCCTGGTAGCGCCGGCATTGCTTGTGCTAATACTTTTCGGCTGGCTGGTATTGCCACATCCGGCATACTGGACAATTGGTTTTATTGCAATATTCATGTTGCCTATTATTTTTAATGGTTTATGGCAACTCATTCATCCTCCAAAAGAACTGGAATTGATACCGCATCTGAAAGAAACAGGTAAAGCTTTCCTGGACATGCTGTATCCCGCATTATTTAATACGGCTTGCCTGCCATTTGAGGCATTCTTTAATGCAGATGCGATCATTCGCACGAACTGGAGATTAATATTTTCAAAAAGGCATTTACTGGAATGGACGCCATCGCACAGCCAGAAATTTAAAGCCAGGAGCAGCCTGGGAAAAACATACCTGGTCATGTGGATTTGCCCCTTAATCATTTTATTCGTTGCGGGCTTTGCTGCGCAAAAATCAATGGAGATTATTTTGTATGCTTCTCCTGTTTTGGTGCTGTGGCTAATTGCTCCTTTTATTGCCTGGAGAATTAGTAAGCCCGGTACCCGGCGCGTTGCAGAATTAGCCGCTCATGAATTAATTTTTTTGCGAAAATTATCCCGTAAAACCTGGGCATTTTTTGAGGACTTTATCAATGAAGAAAATAATTTTCTCCCGCCGGATAATTACCAGGAGCACCCCGTGGAAGCTGTTGCTCACAGGACATCTCCGACGAATATCGGCATTGCGCTTCTCTCCCATTTATCTGCGGTTGACTTTGGTTTTTCATCCTTGCCTCTGTTAATAAAAAGTACGAAAGAAACTTTTAGTACATTGAATAAAATGGAACGCTTCCGCAGCCATTTTTATAATTGGTACGACACCATTTCATTAAATCCTTTAAACCCGAAATATATTTCTTCAGTTGATAGCGGAAACCTTGCCGGGCATTTAATGGTTTTCAAACAAGGCCTGCTTTCAATACCACATCAAAAAATTATTCAACCGGAGTTATTCATGGGGCTTAAAACAACTTTAATCATCATTAAAGAAAGCATCACGGAAAATGAAAACGCGCAATTCAAATTGCTTGCAAAAACATTGGATGAAACCTTAGCACATTGCCCGGAATCTTTATTTAGCATACATGCAATTTTGCAAACGCTTTCTACTGAAATAAAAAAAGTAGAAAATAATTTTCATGACATTACAGGTTACTGGATAAATAAATTTAGTCAACAGGTGCAACAGGTACTGGACGAAATTGAGGTTTATGCACCCTGGGTGGAAAACACTGAGCAGGAAATGATGGAAGGAATATTATTTTTTCAAACAATACCAACCTGGGGTGATTTAGCCAATGCAAAAAATATTTTAAAAAAAGAAATTGAAAATTCACCTGTAGCAAAAGAAAAAAATATAGATGAATCCTTATCTGCAAAATGGATGGAGGCAATTAGTAAAGGCGAATCAAATGCGTTGGAATTAATGGAATCCATACAGGAATTAATAGCGGAAAGTTCAGCCTTCTCTGATATTGATTTTGAATTTTTATTCGACCGTTCCAATAATTTATTGCATATCGGTTATAATGTGGATGCGCATGAAAAAGACCGCGGCTATTATGATCTGTTAGCATCAGAAGCAAGACTGGGTGTTTTTACCGGAATTGCACAGGGAAAATTGCCGCAGGAAAGTTGGTTTGCCCTGGGACGCCTACTCACATATACCCGGAAATCTCCTGTATTGCTCTCCTGGAGCGGTTCTATGTTTGAATACCTGATGCCTCAGATCGTGATGCCAACTTATGCGAACACACTACTGGAACAAACAAATCGTGCCATGGTACAACGGCAAATAGATTATGGCAACCAGCGCAATGTGCCCTGGGGAATTTCTGAATCCGGTTATAATATGGTTGATTCAAATTTGAATTACCAATATCGCGCATTTGGTGTACCTGATCTTGGTTTGAAAAGAGGTCTGAGCGAAGACCTCGTGATCGCACCTTACGCAACAGTATTGGCATTGATGGTAAAACCGCATGAAGCATTGCTCAATCTTCAATCTATGTCACGCAAAGGTTTTGAAGGGAAATATGGTTTTTTTGAAGCCATTGATTATACCCCATCGCGTTTACCTCGTGGCAAAGACCATGTACCTATTTGTTCATTTATGGTGCATCACCAGGGCATGAGTTTTTTATCGCTTGCGACAATTTTACTGGGACAACAAATGCAAAAAAGATTTGAAGATGACCCGCAATTGCAATCGGCCATTTTATTATTGCAGGAAAGAATACCACGGGCAAGTATTTTTTATTCGCATACATCTGATATCATAGATACAAGGCCGGCAACTTCCAACCAGCAATTGCGCATTATTCATTCACCGCATACCGTTGTACCAGAAATGCAGCTTTTGTCAAATGGTAAATACCAGGTAGCTATAACGAATGCCGGTGGTGGCTATAGCCATTGGAATAATTTAGCAGTAACCCGTTGGCGCGAAGATGGTACACTCGATAACAAGGGGTTATTTTGCTACATCAAAGATCTTGGCAGTGGCGAATTCTGGTCAAATACCTACCAGCCGGTTTTGCAAAAAAGCAAAACGTATGAAGCTGTCTTTTCCCAGGGCCATGCAGAGTTTAAGCGCACTGATAATGGCTTTGAAACTAAAACAGAAATAGTTGTATCCCCTGAAGACGATATCGAACTCAGGCGCGTTCGTGTTACTAACAAGAATGGGGGTGTAAAAAAAATCAGAATAAGCAGTTTTGCGGAAGTAGTGATTGCGCCACAAGCTGATGATGAAGCGCATCCGGCATTCAGTAATTTATTTGTGCAAACAAAAATTCATCCCAAACAATCCACCATCATTTGTACACGCAGGCCAAGATCAAAAGATGAAAACCCACCCTGGATGTTTCACCTGGTTATAGCAGATGGTATCGCAACAGACCAGGCAGGCTTTGAAACAGACCGTTCTCATTTCATCGGCCGTGGAAGGACCGTTTCAAATCCGAGCGCAATGGATAATGATTTTAAAATGAGCGGCGCCGATGGTTCTGTATTGGATCCCTGTATTTCTACCTGCTATGAATTTGAGCTGAAACCGAATCAAACCGCCACTTTTGACATGATTCTCGGTATGGCAGTTTCGAAAGAATTATGTGAAAATCTCATGTTTAAATACCAGGACAAACACATTAGAAACCGTGCCTTTGAATTGTCCTGGACACATAACCAGGTAATACTTCATCAAATCAACGCGAGTGAAGGTGAAGCACAATTATATGTCCGTATGGCGGGTGCAATTATTTACCCAAATGCCACATTGCGTGCTGCACCCGAAACGATCAGCAGTAATTTTAAAGGCCAAAACGGGCTTTGGAGTTATTCCATTTCAGGTGATATTCCCATCGTTTTATTACGCGTTCATGATATTCAAAACATCGCCCTTGTGGTACAATTAATTAAAGCACATGCATATTGGCGTATGAAAGGAATTGCCGTGGACCTGCTTATTTTAAATGAAGATTTTGGCGCTTATCGCCAGGAATTACAGGAACAAATCATGAGCCTGGTTACTGCTTCTGCAAACACAACATCCATTGAACAACCTGGAAATATTTATGTAAGGCGCACCGAACAGGTAACCAATGAAGACCGCATTTTATTTCAAACAATTGCGCGGATTATTATTGATGATCATGCAGGCACTTTGGAAGAACAGATCAATAAGAAAATAAATTCAAAACCTTTACCGCCGGTGCTTTTGCCGAGTTTTAGCAATGTTTCAAAAAATGCAGCTACAGAAAAACTAAAACTTCCGGAAGATCTTGTTTTTGTAAATGGACATGGTGGTTTTACCAAAGACGGGAAAGAATATATTATTTATACTGATGATAAAAATAGAACGCCCGCACCCTGGGTGAATGTCATCGCAAATCCAGGATTTGGAACAGTGGTTTCGGAAAGTGGTTCTGCATATTCCTGGCTTGAAAATTCGCACGAATTCCGTTTAACACCCTGGAATAATGATCCCGTAACTGATTCCGGTGGTGAGGCATTTTATATACGGGATGAAGAGGATGGAAAATTCTGGTCGCCCATGCCTTTACCTGCAACAGGGAAAGAACCGTATATCACACGCCATGGTTTTGGATATACTGTTTTTGAACATATAGAAAATGGTATTCATTCCGAAATTTCCATATATGTGGATATTGAAAAAACTTTAAAGTTTACTTCGATCCGATTGAAAAACATTTCCGGGTGGGAAAGAAAAATAAGTGTTACCGGTTATACAGAATGGGTGTTAGGCGACCTGCGTTCAAAAACCTCTATGTATATCATTACAGAAAAAGATGCTGCTACCGGCGCGCTTTTTTCAAGGAACAGGTATAACACGATTTTCAATGAACAGGTTTGTTTTTTTACAGCGCATACCAATAAAGTAAGTTTCACCTGCGACCGTGCAGAATTTATAGGAAGAAATGGTACACTGCAAAATCCGGCATCCATGGGCAGGGTAAAATTGTCCGGGAAAAATGGCGCTTCATTGGATCCATGCGCCGCTATTCAAATTCCTATTGATCTATATGCAGGTGAAGAAAAAGAAATTATTTTTAGACTTGGGGCAGGGAATAATGAACACGAAGTCCGTGACATAATCGAATCAACCAGTGACCCGGAATTTGCGCGGGAAGCGTTACAAAAAATTCATGATTTTTGGAATGACACACTTGGCACTGTCCATGTAAATACACCTGACAGCGCATTAAATATGCTTGCAAATGGTTGGCTGGTTTATCAGGCGCTGGCCTGCCGTGTCTGGGGCCGGAGCGGTTATTATCAATCCGGTGGCGCTTTTGGATTCCGCGATCAGTTACAGGATGTAATGTCCTTATTACATACCAAACCAAATGTGGCCAGGGATCAAATTTTACTCAGTGCCTCCCGGCAATTTAAGGAAGGCGATGTGCAGCATTGGTGGCATCCGCCGACAGGCCGCGGTGTGCGAACCAATTGTTCCGATGATTATTTGTGGCTGCCATTTGTGACCAGTAAATACATTCAGCATACAGGTGACATGGCTATTTTGCAACAACCTGTTTCATTTCTCGAAGGGCGGCCATTGAATTTACATGAAGATTCATATTATGACCTGCCTGTGTATTTAAATTATTTTGAACCATTGTATGATCATTGCAAACTGGCGATAAAACATGGCCTCCGGTTTGGAGTACATGGCTTGCCATTGATTGGTTCGGGTGACTGGAATGATGGTATGGACCGCGTGGGCATTGAAGGCAAAGGAGAGAGTGTGTGGCTGGCATTTTTCCTGTATGATAATTTAACCGGTTTTGCAAAAATTGCGAAAGCTCAAAATGATGAAACTTTTGCAGAAGAATGTTTGCAACAAGCAAAAAAATTAAAAGAAAATATTTCTAAAAATGCGTGGGATGGTGACTGGTATCGCAGGGCATATTTTGATGATGGCACACCATTGGGTTCTTCAAAAAATATTGAATGCCGGATTGATTCTATCTCGCAAAGCTGGTCCATGCTTTCCGGTGGCGGTACAAAAGAACGATCTGTTTCGGGAATGAAATCTGTAGATCAGTACCTGGTGGATCGTGATCATGGCATTATAAAATTACTCGATCCAGCTTTTGATACTTCCGAACTTGATCCGGGATACATCAAAGGCTATGTGCCGGGTGTGCGGGAAAATGGGGGGCAATATACACATGCTGCGATCTGGACAATGATGGCTTTTGCCGCTTTGGGTGAAAATGAAAAAGTGTGGGAATTATTTTCCCTCATCAATCCGGTAAATCATGCAAAAAGTGAGGAGCTCATAAAACAATATAAAGTTGAACCTTATGTAGTTGTGGCGGATATTTACAGTACTCCTGAACATGAAGGAAGAGGTGGATGGACATGGTACACTGGCTCCGCGGGATGGATGTATCAGTTTATACTTGAATCATTACTTGGCTTAAAAAGGGAAGGAAATAAGCTTTATATTCAACCATGTACACCTGCTGCATGGGAATCTTTTTCCATTCAATATAAGTATGAAAAAACGATGTATAACATTACTATCAGTAAGAATAAGGATAGTACAAAAACGATCATTTTATTAAATGGAAAAGAACAAAAGCAAAATTATATTGTTTTGCAGGAAGATGCCGGTAACCAGGAAATAGTCATAAATTATAGTAATGTAAAACTGGAAAAGGCGACAGAAGTTTTGGATGCCTAAGGAAATAATAATGATTTACATTTCAAACAATTGGCAACCGATTATATATTTATGTGAATATTTTAATCCCGTTAATAAAATATTTTTCTAAATTAATTTAACGGGCTGAATAATATTTCCATTATTCAGTAAATTCGTGCAAGAATGAGTCCTCAAACAATCACTATTACAGAGCCCGAGCTTCCCAAATACACATTGAATGAAGAGCAGGAAAAAAAAGAGATCCTGCGGAAATACCGTGCGCTTTTGCGAAGCCTTCATCCGAAGTTAAAACGGGGTGATAAGGAACTTGTCCGAACTGCTTTTGAAATGGCTGCAGATGCACATAAAACCATGCGGCGAAAAAGTGGCGAACCTTATATTTTTCATCCGTTGGCAGTTGCCATGATTTGTGTGGATGAAATTGGCCTTGGTGTCCGTTCCACCATTTGTTCGCTCATGCATGACACCGTTGAAGATACGGACATCACACTCGAAGATGTTGAAAGGGAATTTGGTACCGAAATCGCTCGTATCGTGGATGGACTTACAAAAATTTCTTCCGTCATTGATACCAATATTAGTCAGCAGGCAGAAAATTTTAAAAAAATCTTACTGACACTTACCGATGATCCGCGTGTGATTCTCATAAAACTGGCAGACCGCTTACATAATATGCGCACGCTGGATTACATGAAGCGGGAAAAGCAATTAAAAATTGCGAGTGAAACTGTTTGGGTATATGCGCCACTGGCACATCGCATGGGTTTATATAATATCAAAACAGAACTTGAAGACCTGGCGATGAAATACATTGAGCCGGATGCATATAAAGAGATCGCGCGAAAATTATCAGAAACAAAAAGAGAACGTACCCGTTATATCAATGAATTTATAAAACCAATCAAAGAAAAATTAAACAGTACAGGAATTGATTTCGAAATTTTTGGCCGGCCAAAAAGTATTCATTCCATCTGGAACAAGATCAAAAAGAAGAATGTGAGTTTTGAAGAAGTGTATGATCTGTTTGCCATACGCATCATCATTAATTCTGCGCCGGAAAAAGAAAAGGAAGATTGCTGGAAAGTCTATTCTTTTATCACAGACGAATACAACCCTGCACCAGAGCGGCTTCGCGACTGGCTCAGCAATCCTAAAAGCAATGGCTATGAAGCTTTGCATACGACTGTTATGGGCCCGCAGGGAAAATGGGTGGAAGTGCAGATCCGAAGTAAACGCATGAATGAAATTGCGGAAAAAGGTTTGGCTGCACATTATAAATACAAGGAAGGTTCCAATAATGAAGACCGCTTTGATAAATGGTTTTCACAAATCCGTGATGCCATTTCCAACCAGGATACAGATGGTATTGATTTTCTCCAGGATTTTAAAGTGAGTTTTTTAGCAGAAGAAATTTATGTTTATACGCCAAAAGGCGAAGTGAAAATGTTGCCCACCGGTTCAACAGCACTGGACTTTGCATTTTCAATTCACACGGCTGTGGGAAGTAAATGTATTGGCGCAAAAGTCAATCATAAACTTGTTCCCATCAGCCATAAACTACGCAGCGGTGACCAGATTGAAATCATTACCAGCAATAAACAAAAACCCAATGATGACTGGCTGGGTTTTGTAGTTACTGCAAAAGCGCGCAGCAAAATCAAAGATTCTTTAAAAGAAGAAAAGCGAAAAATCGCGGATGACGGAAAATATATTTTACAGAAAAAACTGGAAGGCATGGGTGCTGCTTTCAGTCAGCATAATATTGATGAACTGGTCAGTTATTATAAAGTGCTTTCGCAGCTTGATTTATTTTATAATATAGCGGTAAAATCAAATGACCTCAAAGACCTGAAAAATTTTCATGTGCTGGGCGATAAATTAGAAATGCCGCGCGTGGTGAAAATCCCTGAAATAAAAACGGAACCGGATAATAAGCACACCAAAAAGGATTCAGAGCTGATCATCTTTGGAGAAAGCAGTGATAAAATAAAATACACGCTGGCACAGTGTTGTAACCCCATTCCCGGCGACAGTGTATTTGGATTTGTAAGTACCGGAAAAGGCCTGAGTATTCATCGTACCAATTGCCCGAATGCGGCGCAGATGATGGCCAATTATGGGCATCGCATTGTAAAAACCAAATGGGCAAAAAATAAAGAAATTTCTTTTCTTACCGGTCTGAAAATTATCGGCCTCGATGATGTGGGTGTGGTGAATAAAATTTCTAATGTGATCAGTGGTGAAATGAAAATCAATATTGCTGCATTGACCATTGAATCTATGGAAGGCCTGTTTGAAGGCACGATTAAAATTTTTGTACACGATAAAGAAGAACTGGATGATTTAGTAGAACATTTGAAAAAATTAAATGGTATTCAATCTGTCAAAAGATTTGATACGGATGAAATTGATAAGTAAAATCTTTCCCTTCACAAATCAATAATTGAATTTTATTTAAAAAAATATATGTATGGATTTTACATTAAGGCCCTGGCATATAAATGATCTTGAAAGCCTGGTACTTCATGCGAATAATCCACGCATCGCGCAATTTATGACAGATGGTTTTCCGCATCCCTATAACAAAGAAGCAGGAAAAAAGTTTATAGAATTCGCAACTGCAGATGATCCGGTACACATCTTTGCCATTGAGGTTGCGGGAAATGCTGTGGGTGGAATCGGAATCCATCCGCAGCAGGATATTTACAGGAAGAATGCAGAGATTGGATATTGGCTGGGAGAAAAATATTGGAACAAAGGAATTATTACTAAAGCTTTAAACCAGGTCGTAGAAATTGCTTTTAATGAATTTAATATAGAACGTGTTTTCGCACGGCCATTTGGAACGAACAAAGCTTCCCAAAAAGTGTTGGAAAAATGTGGCTTTACACTGGAGTCGGTTTTGAAAAAAACAATTTTCAAAAATGGCGAATACATGGACGAATTAATTTATGCGAAACGAAAAAATTAATCAATCTTTACTAAAATATTTTTTATTAAATACCCACAAATTAATCCTTGTATGAAAAATTTAAAGCCTGTCTTTTTTTCTTTATTCACTATTTTTTTATTCCAAACTTCTTTCGCGCAAACAGATGGCGTATCACCATTTGATACGACGATTTATGGGCGGAATGAGAAAGTAGGAAAATACATAAAGACACGCGGGTTCAATATGTATTATGAAGAATATGGTAGTGGCACTCCCCTGCTGATCATTCATGGAAATGGTGGATCCATCAATAATTTTTTATACCAGATACCCTATTTCTCCAAAAATTACCACGTGATTCTCGCGGATAGCCGCTCCCAGGGGAAATCTTACGATTTCAGTGATTCGCTCAGCTATGAAATGATGACAGATGATTTAAATGCATTATTGGATAGCCTGCATGTAGATTCCTGCAACGTAATTGGCTGGAGCGATGGCGGTATCAATGGTTTATTGCTTGCCATCCGTCACCCGGATAAGGTGAAAAAATTAGCTGTTACAGGTGCTAATCTTGAACCGGATACATCGGCAGTGGACCCTTTTGTATGGCGCTGGGCGCAGGATCAATATGATACACTCAAACACATGCAACCAAACGCCATGGTAAAAAATGAATTAAAATTGATGAATCTCCTGTCAAATGCGCCACATATTTCCACTGCAGATTTAGCAAAGATCAAATGCCCGGTGCTTGTGATCGGGGGTGATCATGATGTGATCCGTACAGAACATACATTACTGATTGCGCAATCTATTCCCAAATCCTATTTATGGATTTTGCCTGCATCTGGTCACTCCACGCCCATCGTTTATAAGGATATGTTTAATGAAGTGGTGGGTGATTTTTTCAAAAAGCCTTATCGGAAAATAGAAGGGTTTGACAGGTTTAATTAAAAATCATATTTTACTGCGTGAATTCTACAAAAGTAAATTATGACAAAATTAAAAAATATTCAACCGGGTGAAATTCTGTCAGAAGAGTTTTTGATCCCCTTAAATATTACTGCCGATAAACTTTCAAAAGATATTGAAATTCCTCAAAGAAGATCATCTGAAATTATTAAGGGGAATAGGAGAATCACTGCGGATACGGCTTTGAGACTAAGTGAATATTTTGGCAATTCGCCAAAATTCTGGCTTGGCTTACAAGATGATTATTATATCGAGGAAGAAATTTCAATCAAAGGCACAAAACTGCAAGCCATCAAAACCTTGAATATAAAAGTTGCATAAATTTTAACCTGGCAATGTATTATTGTAATTCTAAAAGAAATACTTACTAATGGATGAATGCGTTTATGAAGAAAAAACATGTCATTCCATTTATCTAAAATGAAGATCATTGTAACTTCATTTCTTAGCTTTTTACTAAGCTTCAATTGTTACTCACAGGATTTTTCCAACGTAACGGAATGGCTGCAAAACAATACAGGAGAAATGGGCGGCAGGTCGGTACTTGTCATTTTCAAAAACGACAGTATCATATATGATCATGCAATTAATAATATGACACCCGCACAGAAATCTGCTTTTACTTTCATAGCACGTTCCAAAAATAATAAAGTGGATTCAGGCGATTTTACTGCGGATAAAAAAGTACCCATTGCAAGTTGCAGTAAATGGCTGAGTGCCGCGCTGGTCATGACTTTTATTGATGAAGGGAAATTAAACCTGGAAGATACTGTCGGTAAATTTTTACCCATACTTTCAACAAAAGGCAAAGGAAATATAACCATCACCGAATGTCTTTCACACACCACCGGCATCAAAGCGCCCTTATTAAAAGATGGCATCAAAGAAATTGTGACTTCAGAAAGTATGACACAAGCCATTGAACGCATTGCGGAGCTTCCCATGGAATCATTGCCCGGCAAATCATTTCATTACAGCAATGTGGGATTACAAATTGCGGCCGCAGTTATTGAAAAAATTAGCGGGAAAGATTTTAAAACACTTTTTGCAGAACGGATCGCAAATCCATTAGGCATGCAGCATACAGATTTTGGGCTGGGAAAAGTACCATTGCCTGCCGGCGGTGCAAATTCTACGGCATTTGATTACCTGCATTTTTTAGAAATGATCTTAAACAATGGAATGTATCATGGTAAAAGAATATTAAGCGTTGTAAGTATTCATGCCATGCAGGAAAACCGCATCACAACGGATGTAAATGTTATCCACTCTCCGGATGAATCAAAAATTTCAGGCTATGGTTTTGGTGAATGGTTGATGAATGATGACACAGGTAAAATATTTTATAGTAGTCCTGGTCTTTTTGGTTCATTTCCCTGGGTAGATTATACGCATAATTATTGCGCGTTTTTAATGACCTATAATTTAAATAATAAAGGCAGGCAAGATCTTTATACAATACTGAAAAACTTAGTGGATAAAGATCTTCATTAAAATAAATTTTAAATGCAGGGCATAAAAAAAGAGAAAACTTTTGTTTTCTCTTTTAAATAGGATGATTAGATTTATGAAACTTCTTCAGCTTTTGATTTTAAACTATTTAGTTTATCTTTTCCTTTTTCCTTCCATTCATTTACAGTGTTTTTTGTGCTTTCTACTTTTTCAGAAACACCATCTACGAATTGGTTAAAAGAGTCTTTAATCTTATCAGTAAAATCATCTTTCTTTTCGCCAATTTTTCTGCGGGTTTCAGTTCCTTTATCCGGTGCGAATAAGATACCTAATACGGCTCCTGCCGCTGCGCCGAGTAATAAACCGGCTAATAATTTTTGCTTGCTCATGAGTTGAAATTTTATTTTTAATTAAAAATGTACTGTGCTGGTATAAACTAAAACAATGCCAGAAATACCTGAAGCACTTATATATTTCCTAAGTTAAGAAAAATTAAACAGATTTACAAATTTTTTATCAACTAAATTTAAAACTCTTTCCAATTTATTTGCCCGTTATAGCTTCATGAATTACACCCAGCAAGCCATTTTTTGTTTTATCATTGGCCAGTTGCCAGAACATAATGCCATTCAAATGCTGGTCCATCACATATTTTGTCTTTAAATAAATGGAATGAGCATCATCAAAACTGATCAGTTGTTTTTTATCCATACTATACATGTAGGGCGCATCCGCAACAGGATCCCAATAATATATGAAACCCTGCTTCTTTAATGACACTGTGTCAAAATCTTTATAAGAAATGCCATGATTAAATTTTCCCGGCATGTACAAGCCATTATTTTCATTTTTATAAACATCAAAAACCCGGGCATAAAAAGCAGCACCGATAATTAATTTATTTTTAGGGAAGCCAATACTGTCTAAATATTGAACAGCATGATCCGTTGATTCTATTTGACCAGGCGTGGAATAAAGCGGTGTGTGATGCCCGGTCACGGTACTGAAACCATTCACGAGGTCATAAGTCATGAGATTGACTTTGTCCACCAATGGTGCAATTTTTCCCCATTCCACAGACGAATCCAGGAATGTAGTAAAACCACCGGCTGCAAAACTGATTTCGTATTTATTTCCCAGGAAGTTGCGCAATGATTGCAGTAAAGCAGTAAAGTTGTGCTTATCCGCGGGCATAAATGTGTGGCCCGGGAAACCTTCTATCGCCGGGTATTCCCAATCGAGGTCAATGCCATCTGCCTGAAAATAATCCAGTAAATTTTTTGTGGACCTTGAAAAATCATCCCTGCCTTTTGCTGTGGAAAAAACATCAGAACATGGCGCACAGCCACCCCAACCGCCCATTGATAAAATCACTTTGAGGCCGGGATTTCTTTTTTTCAAACCCACGATCGTTTGAATGGTTGTGGAGTCATTTTTATTTTCAACATGCAATAAGCCATTTTTTAAATGGCAAAAACTATAAATAATATGTGTGAGGTATTCAATGGGGTATTCGCTCACTTTTTCTGCATTGCCTGCATAATAACCAATAACGGAGAATTCTTTCGCGTCATTTTTATCCTGGCATTTTGCTACAGCCGGAAAAAACAGGAGGGTAAAAAAACATATTTCGAAATACTTTTTCATAGAATTTTTATTGAAAGAAAGGAAAATATTTTAAACAGAAACAAACCATTTCACATACATTTTAAAGATAAAAGTATATATAAAAAAAAGTCGCCTGGCTTACATAGTCAATTTTAAGTGCTTTTAAAACCAGGTTTGTAATCAATTATTTAAAAAAATCATTATCCCAGTATGCCAATTTAAAGAAAACTGATTAAATTGCATGATGAAAAAGCTAAGAAGTTTTGTGGAATGGCAGGCATTTGGAGTTTGTTCCGCTATTGGTGAAAGATTAGGTATTGCCAGTACGCGCATCCGCTTATGGTT
Source organism: Chitinophagales bacterium (assembly GCA_038257845.1). Lineage (GTDB taxonomy): Bacteria > Bacteroidota > Bacteroidia > Chitinophagales > Chitinophagaceae > JAFDXJ01. The sequence continues at coordinate 7,826 of JBBSQL010000035.1, read as the reverse complement.
TATTTACATCTCTTTTATTACGATGGGTTCTCCCGTTATTATTTATATGATATTGGCTTTCTGGCTGAATATGAAAAATTATATACTCTCCGCAAAACGTAATCCCCTGAAATACCTTTAAAGAAAAATGCATTGATCACCATAGAATATGGCCTGGCAACGTATGACAATTTTTTAAAGCAAATTTCCAAAGCTTTAAAAATAAAACATTCTAAAAATATAGTGAACATACCGCCTGCTTACGGGAATGGTTTTTTTAAAATGCTGACTTTCCCGGGTGGGATAGAATGCATGATTTTCAATGCAACCTTTAATACGGAAGTACAGTTTCATCAAAAAAAAATTAGGGATGAAAATTTAATTTTCCGGCTTGATGATGCATCCAAAGCAGGAGAAAATGGCTTTACTCCGGAATTACAATTAAATAAAAGCAACAGGAAATGGATTTTTATGGGTGCGAAATTTCAAAGAATGTCAGGGATAAATATTTTAATCCGGCAGGATGCAATGAGCCATTTTTTTGGCAGCTCTGAAGCTGGTATCCAAATAAATAATCACCTCAACTTATTGACCAGCCTTTTTTACAATGAACCAATGGATGCGGAATACAAAAAATGGTTTCATGATATTTTTGATGCCCAGGAAGATGATTTTACAAGATTCATAATTTATAACAGGATCATGCTGATCCGGGAAAGGGTCTTCCGGCGTTTCTACAAAAAGATTTCCGGTAATTTACCGGCTGGTAAATTTTCCATAGATGATCTTACCCGCGTAAAAGAAGCAGAAGCAATTTTTACAAAAGATTTTTCTGAACAACCTATGCCGCTCAACAAATTATCGAAACTTGCAGCCATGAGCGCTTCTAAATTTAAAATTATATTTAAGGAAATATATGGTTCGCCGCCGCATAAATATTTTGCAAAACAACGCATGAATAAAGCCAGGGCAATGATATTGTCCAGCCAGTATTCACTCACTGAAATATTAGATGAACTTGGCTTTGATAAAAAATCTGCTTTTAAATCTGCGTATGAAAATACCTTTGGTATGTTTCCTGAAATTTCAACTGAAAAAAGTACATGGAAATAAAATTCAATGACAGGAGATTTGAACTCGTGGTTGAAAAAATTGCGCGCGCTTTTGGCAGTTCTTCCACGGAAGGAGAATGGCTGCTCACACCGGAAGCCGGTTCAGGTTTTATAAATTCCTGGCAACTACAGGATGATATTTCTGTAATGCTGATGAATTGTACATTTAATATGGATGTACAATTAAAACGTAAACCCAATTTAAACCAGCAATTTTTTATTCTTCATTTTTATGAGCTTTCTGCTAAAGATGAAGCCCAAAAAAAAGAGCCCGTTTTTTATATACAAAGCCAGCCATTATTGAACCCCGCAATTAGCTTTAGCAATTTCGCCATAAACACTACAGTACGAATCCCCGCAAATACAAACGTGCACGCAGTGAATATTTTATTTCATCAAAATTTTATTCATCAATTCTTAGAGCCGCATGTTTTTGAAAAATTTATTTCAAATTATTATTACCGTGAACTCCATGGCGAGCAGGTTGAATACATTGATGCGGGTTATCGTGCCATCATGGATGAAATTATAAAAGAACACCGGCTTCACCCGATAACGAACCAGTTTATTTATAGCCGGGTTTTATTATTAATGGAAAAATTGCTGATCAGCTTTCATGAAAAATTAAAAACCGGCCCTCTTGCACTCAAAATAAAAGTGGAGGAAGTGAATAACATGATCCAGGCAGAAGCGGAACTGGTAAAAGATTTTTCCGAACCTGCCTCAAACATTTCCAGTCTTTCAAGAATGGCAGGTATGAGTCCTACAAAATTTAAAATACAATTCCGCAACTTTTATGGTTTGCCCGTTTTTGAATATTACCAGAAGAACCGGATGCAGCATGCAAAAAATTTATTAAAACAGGGAATCTACTCAATACAGGAAGTGGGTAATATGGTTGGCTATACAAACCTGGGCCATTTCGCAGCAGCTTTTAAAAAAGAATTTGGCCTGTTACCAAAAGATTGGATACAATCAGAAAATAAATTGAAGCCACTTATAAAAGAATAATCATTTTATTTTAAAATCGCTTCGCGAATAGGAATTAATTTTTCCAGTAAAGACTCCAGTTTATCTAAAGCCAGCATATTTGCGCCATCGCTTTTTGCTTTCGAAGGATCAGGATGTGTTTCTATAAATAAACCATCAGCGCCGGTTGCAATCGCCGCTTTGGCAATGGTCGCAATCATTTGAGGATTTCCACCGGTAACGCCCGAACTTAGATTGGGCTGTTGCAAACTATGTGTACAATCCATCACAACCGGCACACCCAATGCCTGCATGATGGGAATATTCCTGTAATCAACAATCAAATCCTGGTAACCAAAACTATTGCCTCTTTCTGTCAATAAAATTTTGTCATTGCCTGCGCGCTTAATTTTATCCACTGCAAACTTCATTGCCGCGCCACTGGTAAACTGGCCTTTTTTTACATTAATAATTTTCCCAGTTTGAGCAGCCGCTTCCAGTAAATCAGTTTGCCTGCAAAGAAATGCTGGTATTTGTAAAACATCTGCATACAGGGCCGCAAAGCCAGCTTCATCATGCGCATGAATATCTGTAACTGTTGGCAAAGAAAATTGCTTGCCGGTTTTTTTTAAAAAAGATAAGGCGAGGTCATCCCCAATGCCGGTAAAAGAAGTGGCACTCGTACGATTTGCCTTGCGGTAACTTGATTTAAAGATCAGCGGAATGCCCAATTTTTTACAAGTTGCAGAAACTGATGCAGCCACATCATGCAATAATTTTTCATCCTCAATTACGCATGGCCCTGCGATGAGGAAAAATTGAGCCGGGTTATAGTCCTGGCTCTGAAATAAACTTTTTAAAAAATCAGGTAGCATAGAAATTTGATAACGTGCCAGCGAAAATACAGTAAACTTTACTTTCTTTGCTTTGATCAACAAACATTCTATGGCAAAAGAAAAAATACTGGTAATCGGCGCCTGTGGTCAGATCGGCGTGGAACTAACGCTTGCACTCCGGGAAATATTTGGAAAAGATTATGTGATCGCCTGCGACCTGCGTGAAGAAAGCGTATGGCTGAAAGGCACCGGCCCCTATATTCAAATGAATGTGCTGGAAAAAGAAAAACTCCAGGCTTTTATACAAAAACAAAAAATAACGCAGGTTTATTTACTCGCCGCGGTGCTTTCCGCAACGGGTGAAAAAAATCCTATGCTGGCCTGGAAACTCAATATGCAGGGGCTTTTGAATATTCTTGAAATTGCCCGGGAAGAAAAATTGCAAAAAGTATATTGGCCATCTTCCATTGCCGTCTTCGGTCCTACTTCTCCCAAAAAGAATTGCCCGCAACAAACAATTATTGAACCCATGACGGTCTATGGCATCAGTAAACTCGCGGGCGAATGCTGGTGCAATTATTATTTTGAACGCTTTGGCGTGGATGTACGCAGCCTGCGTTATCCCGGTTTGATCTCGTATAAATCACATCCCGGGGGTGGCACTACTGATTACGCGGTTGATATTTTTTATGAAGCTTTGCGCCATCAACAATATACCTGCTTCCTCAGTGCGAATACCTATTTGCCCATGATGTATATGCCTGACGCAATCCGTGCAACAATTGAACTCATGGAAGCGCCTGCAAAAAAAATTAAAACACATACGTCTTATAATCTTGCCGGCATTAGTTTTTCACCGCGTGAAATTGCCAAAGAAATAAAAAAACATATTCCTTCTTTTAAAATCAATTATGCGCCGGATTATCGCCAGCATATTGCAGATGGCTGGCCACAAAATATTGACGATTCAAAAGCAAAAAAAGACTGGGGCTGGAAAAATAAATATGACCTGGAAAAAATGACACTTGATATGTTGCAAAATTTATCGCGGAAAAATTAAATAATAAAAGTCACGCCTTCAATGGCCAGTTCTGTTTGTGGAAAAATAGGAACTGCTTCAGCTAAAAATTCTTCCAGGCTTTCATACTTACTGCTGAAATGCCCAATCAGCAGGCGTTTTACAAGGGCAAGTCCCGCTAACTCCGCGGCCTGTATGGATGTGGAATGAAATCGCTCCATGGCCCGCTCCCTCAAATTATCCAGGTATGTGGCTTCATGATACAAGAGATCCGCATGTTTTATTTTTTCCGCAATGGGTGGATAAAATTTTGTATCCGCACAATAAGCATAACGCTTTGGAGAAATATTTTGCGTTGTAAGCAACTCATTTTTTATACAAACACCAACAGGTGAAATGTAATCTTCCCCGTTTGATAAATTTCCATAAAAACTATATGGAATATCATAATCAGCCATTTTTTTCTTATCTATTTTACGTGGTTTTTTTTTCTCTGAAACAAGAAAACCAAAACAGGGAACGCGATGTTGTACATGAAAACATGCCACGGAAAATTTTTCTTCATCCACAATTTTACCTGCATCAACGATTGTATGAAAATTGAGTTGATAGGGCAAAATTGCATTCACCACATCTAATTGAATTTGTATGACTTTTTCCAAGCCGGGTGGCGAATAAATATGCAGGGGCGTTTGCCGATTTTGCAAACTGTAACTTGTTAATAAACCAATCAGGCCATAATAATGATCGCCATGTAAATGGGAAATAAAAATATAATTGATCTTACTTCTTTTGATCTTGTAACGGGTCATTTGCATTTGCGTGCCTTCGCCGCAATCAATCAGTAATAACTGGTCTTCAATGGTCACCACCTGTGCTGTCGGATGCCTTTCATGTGCAGGCAGCGCAGAATTATTCCCGAGAATAGTAACAGCAAACATGCGGTGGTTTTATAAGTAAGAAAAAATTATTTAAAAAAATGAAGATACATATTTCGCTCAAATATTATTTGATGAAATATTAAAATGTTGACCCGTTTATGTTGCAAGCATTATTTTTGAAAAAAAATTTTTTGGAAAAGCCCGCAGTTGCAATTGTTATCCTGAATTATAATGGCCGCAATTATTTGGAAAAATTTTTGCCATCCGTTATTGCTTCCACTTACGCGGCGCATAAAATTTATGTCGCAGACAATGCCTCCACGGATGATTCGATTGAATTTTTGCGTAGCCATTTTCCCCAAATTCAAATCATTCATTTAGAAAAAAATTATGGCTATGCAGGCGGTTACAACAAAGCATTGCAGTCGCTGGACGAGCCCTATTTTATTTTACTCAATTCGGATATAGAAGTCACGCCCAATTGGATAGAACCCATTATTGAATTAATGGAATTAGACAAAAAAATTGCTGCTTGTCAACCAAAGATTCTTTCATATAAAAACAAAGACTTGTTTGAATATGCCGGCGCTGCGGGTGGCTGGATAGATATGCTTGGTTATCCTTTTGCGCGCGGACGGGTATTTGATACCTGCGAAAAAGATAGCGGGCAGTATAATGATTCAGCGGAAGTGTTCTGGGCAACGGGCGCTTCGTTATTTATCCGCAGGGATATTTTCAAGGAACTTAATGGTTTCAATGAACATTTTTTCGCGCACATGGAAGAAATTGAATTGTGCTGGCGCATTCATGAAGCAGGCTTAAAAATTATGTGTTGTCCAAAGTCGGTGGTTTATCATGTTGGTGGCGGCACATTACCACAGGGAAACAGCCGGAAAGTTTTCCTTAATTTTCGCAATAATCTCTGGATGCTTTCCCTGCATTTGCCTTTTGAAGAAAAGATATGGAAGTTTCCTTTACGATTTTTTTTGGATATGCTCTATGCGCTGAAAAGCTTATTCAGCGGTCGTTTTGGCGATGCCGGAGCGGTTTGCCGTGCCTGGGTAAAAGCGTTTTTTTCTCCTTTAGCCAATTCCACAAAAGAAAAGCAGCAGCGAAAAAAAATAAGTACGTTACCGGGCGTTTATAATGGTTTGCTATTATGGGCATATTATGCGGGTGGGAAAAAGTATTTTTCCAAAATAGTAAAAAAGAAGTTGTGATATAAAGGCATGAGCCTTATTTTTGCAGGGTAAATTTTTTTTATGATATACGAAGCAGATAAAAGCAGGGAAAAAGATGTTCGTTACAATTGGGTAAGTTCATCCAGGTTTATATTTTATGTGCAAATGTTTTGCACGGTGGCATTATTCCTGGGCATGTGTTTCCAGTTGTACCAGCACCGTTATAAAGGAAAACCGGATGTAGAAGTTCAGGGTAGTACATTATACACGCCGCAATACAAATAAAGTTTCATTTTTATTTTGCAGGGAAATGCAGAAGCTTATTTTTGCACCCCTTTAGTTCTTTTATTGATAAGCGGAAGTAGCTCATTTGGTAGAGCACGACCTTGCCAAGGTCGGGGTAGCCGGTTCGAGCCCGGTCTTCCGCTCACTTTCACTTTCCCCCTGAAGCATCGTTTAAGCCCTGGTGGTGGAACTGGTAGACACGCAGGACTTAAAATCCTGTGATCCGAAAAGGTCGTGCGGGTTCAAGTCCCGCCCGGGGCACTACTTTATGATGTTGGGGATTATTTTTATTGTCTGTATTAGGATTGGTAGGATTATAAGATTGGAGGATTGTTATGATCCTCTTTTTTGTGTATTATGGTTTTTAGGATTATGAGATTTATGGATGGGGTATGAAAATTTCTCAGATTTTATTATGGGGGAAATTGATGACAATTCAAGTCTTCAAAATCTTTAACTTTAGGCTTTTGAAAATGAATTGAAAAAATTATAATTCTAAGAATTAGATGTTTAATAGATCAACATTCACAAATGAAAACTGATTGGATAACAAAATTCATAATCGAAACAAACCTTATTGAGAATTCTTTTCTTTCACAAATGGAACATTTTGTTTTAAATGCTTACTTAATAGAAAAAAAGACCATTATTGAGATTGCAATTGAAACTCGTTATTCTGATGTTAAGGTTCGCCACTTAATAGAAAATAGTTTTGGAAAAATCTTCTTAACTATAAAAGATTTGATAGCAAAATCATTTTGGCTACAAAAGACTTTGTTGGAAAATGAAGCTTTAACCAAAGAACTATCTTTTCTAAAAAATAAGTACAAAAAGCAAATTGCTAAAGAACAACAATTGATATTTAACTTTGATCAGGCACATATAAACATTGATGACTTGAGATTTTCTGTTAGGGCTAAAAATATTTTAAATAAATTGGAGATTAAAACTGTGGGAGATCTTGCAACATTAAATATGCAAAACATCAATTCGATAGAAAAAGTTGGAGTAAAAACATTAAACGAAATAGTCTGTAGAGCTGAAGAGTATGGAATTAAGATTACTTAATTTTTCTATTACATCTTTCATTCAATTATATTATAAAAATAACTGAGATTATAATTAAAATAAATCAACCTTAATTAAACATGTTCGAACAAACATTTAAAAACATAGACGACATACTTTACAAAGACGCAGGTGCAGATAGCGAACTGGATTACATTGAACAAACTTCCTGGGTTTTGTTTCTGGCTTATTTGGATGAATTGGAAAAAGAAAAAGCTGACGAAACAGCTTTGGAGGGAAAAGAATATAAATACATACTTGAAGAACAATTCCGCTGGCCTAATTGGGCAATGCCTAAAACAGCAGACGGAAAACTTGACCATCACAAGGCCATGACAGGACCTGACTTAGTGCAGTTTGAGGTGGCTCGAATTTCACGGACAGTAAATTCCGTTAGGTTAAAAAATAAGAACTTGATTCTTTGGGTAATGCAGAGCCGCTTTGTTTGTGTTTAACTGAAAGGGGTTCGATACCCCTTTCAGTTAAGGATTCTTCGG
>JBBSQL010000034.1:0-32579 GCA_038257845.1 Chitinophagales bacterium | reverse complement strand
TTTTTACAGGCATTGACAAGGTTTGATGGATAAGCGGGTTGTCAATTTCAGCAATATTTTTCACATTACCATTTTTAAAAATAATTAAAATCCGTTCATGTTCGGGTGTATAGGTTGTATTGGCCGTTTCGCCGGTAAAAACAAAATAGTGTAAATCCTTTTTTTCAATGGCAAATTTTGCCCCTACTTCCTTTTCCATTTCCGCTATTTCATCTATACCAAACGGTTGAGTTTGCAATCTTGTTTTATATAATTTCCTGTTTAACAAAGATGTACATAAAAGAGATAATATTTTATCCGGGAATAAAGCCCATTTTTTTACAGCAAAAAGAATATCGGTATCATCCAGCCGGCAAAAATTTTCGAGCGCGGCAGTTGTCATTTCCCCAGAAAAGCCATTAAAGAAAAAATCGAGTGGCGGATTGATGGATAATTCTTTACCGGATTCAGGATATAATTCACGCACCCGTTCCATTATTTTTACCAGCATTTTTTCTGAAGCCAATACTGTTTTGTGTAAATAAACCTGCCAGTACATTTGCCGGCGCGCGACTAAAAATTTCTCCACACTATAAATGCCTTTTTCTTCTACCATCAACTGGCCTTCATGCACATGCAACATTTTTAAAATCCGCGCATAACCAATCACACCTTCACTTACGCCGGTAAAAAAACTATCCCGCGTGAGATAATCCATTCGATCCATATCGAGTTGACCAGAGATGAGCTGATGCAAAAAAGGCTTATCATATTTATTCGTAAAAATATCAATGGCTAAAGAAAGATCGCCATTCAATGTTTTATTCAATTGCTGCATAATAAGCAAGCTGAGGTCTTCATGCTGCACGCCGGGAATTAATGTATATTCCAATGCGTGAGAATAAGGGCCATGGCCAATATCATGCAATAAGATCGCGGCTTTAACGGCAGTTTCCTCTGCAGGAGAAATATCGATTCCTTTTAAACGAAGTTCTGCAACCGCCTGGCACATGAGGTGATAGGCACCGAGAGAATGATGCAACCTGGAATGTACCGCACCCGGGTAAACAAGATATGCAAGCGCCATTTGCTGAATCCTGCGCAAGCGCTGGTAAACGGGCTGTGCCATCAACCGGAAGATCAATGGGTCGTTAATCGTAATAAAACCATATACGGGATCATTAATTATTTTTCGCAGCACTTGCTCCATCTATGTTTTTTATTTGTTAAACAAACTGCCTCCAGGCAGGAAGCAAAAGTACAATTTGTATTTTGGCGATTCGGATAGATTTTAAACACAGTGCCGGTTTGATAAAAAAATGATAATCGGTTTAAAAACACATAATGGCATTAGCAACAATTCTCTGGGTAGATGATGAAATAGAAAGCCTGCAATCGCAGAAATTATTTTTAGAAGAAAAAGGATACGAGGTACATACACTCACCAATGGATTTGAAGCCATTGATTTTGTAAAAGAACATGAAGTAGATGTGGTTTTGCTGGATGAAACTATGCCCGGAATTTCGGGTCTCGAAACTTTGCAGAAGATCAAAGAAGTAAGCAAACAAATTCCGGTAGTGATGATCACCAAAAATGAAACGGAAGATTTGATGGATGATGCTATTGGCAGCCAGATCACGGACTATTTAATAAAACCTGTAAATCCCAAACAGGTATTACTGGCATTGAAAAAAATAATTGATAATAAAAGATTGGTTTCTGAAAAAACCACCAATGCTTACCAACAGCAATTCCGCAATTTATTCGTTGCCCTGAACAGCAATCCTGAAAGCCGCGAATGGATGGATATTTATAAAAAATTAGTGTATTGGGAATTGGAAATGGAAAAGAGCAATAGCCCTGAAATGCAGGAAGTTTTTCAAACACAAAAGCATGAAGCCAATACAGAATTTTTTAAATTTATCAGCCGGAATTATACAGACTGGATCAAAAAGCCTGATGCTTCATCGCCCATTATGAGCCATCAATTATTTAAAGAAAAAGTGATTCCTCATATGGAAGAAGGCGTGCCAACTTTTTTTATACTAATAGATAATTTACGTTTTGATCAATGGAAAACAATTGAACCCATTTTCGCAGAAAGTTTTCGCATACTGGAAGAAGATACTTTTTATAGTATTCTACCAACCGCAACGCAGTATTGCCGTAACGCGATTTTTGCAGGCATGTTACCTGTGGACATTGAAAAACAATTTCCGAAAGAATGGAAAAATGATGATGAGGAAGGTGGAAAAAATTTATTTGAAGAAGCCTTTTTAAAAGCGCAGTTAAAGAAATTGCGCAAGGAAAATGTGCGCTATAGTTATACGAAAGTTGTGCATCATCATGACGGGCAGCAACTGGTTTCCAACGTGCATAATTTATTACAAAATGATTTGAATGTGATCATTTATAATTTCGTGGATATGATGAGCCATGCGCGTACAGAAATTGAAATTTTAAAAGAACTGGCCGCAGATGAAGTGAGTTACCGCAGCATTACCAAGAGTTGGTTTGAACACAGTCCTTTGCACCAGGCGCTGAAAAAAATTGCTGATAAAAAAATCAATATTGTACTGGCAACAGATCATGGAAGTGTGCGTGTAAAAAATCCTTCGAAAGTGATTGGAGATAAACAAACAACTACCAATCTTCGTTATAAACATGGACGGAATTTAAACTACGATCCCAAAGATGTATTGGTTTTTCGTGATCCGAAGGAAGCCGGGCTACCTTCGCCGAATGTAAATTCATCTTTTATTTTTGCGAAGGAAGAAGGCTTTTTATGTTACCCGAATAATTACAATCATTACGTAAATTATTATCGCAATACTTTTCAGCATGGCGGTGTGAGTTTGGAGGAAATGATTATCCCGGTGATTAAGATGACGAGTAAGGTGTGATGACTATAGTAAAAAAAAATTTAACCTATTATCCTTGGGCGTACTGATGAAATTATTTTTTAAAATATAATTTCGTCACTACAGTTTTCACGACTGCTACAAAAGGCACTGCAAGCAGAACGCCCCAAAATCCGCCCAATAAACCTAATGCAACCTGCCCGACTATTGTAAGCACAGGTGGTAAGCTAACCATCTTTTTTTGAATGATTGGTTGAGTCACAGAAGTTTGAATAATTTGTATAAAAGTATAAACACCTGCAACGACAAGTGCTGTGGTTGTTCCCTGCATTAAAGCCAGCAATACAGCAGGTATAAGTGCGAGGAGCGGACCGAAATTGGGAATAGTATTAAACAAGCCGGCTATAAGTGCCAGCGTAAAAATAAGTGGAATACCAATGATCCATAATCCAAGTCCACTGAGTATTGCAATAAAAAAGAAACCAATAATCATGGAAAGCAACCATTTTTGTAAGACATCATAAAGACAGTTTAATAAATCATTTGTTTTTTGTTTTACTTTTTCAGGCATCAGTGATATAAATCCATTTTTATAAGTTTTAGGACTCGCTGTAAAAAAAAGACCTATTAAAATTATGATATATACATCGCTGAGTATTCCAAATGTGGAGGAGAAAAAACTTTTAATGGCGGCATTCATTTTTTTAGAATCTGTGCCGGAAGAAAGATAATCTATCACTTTTTTCCCAATTGAACTTTGGCTCATTTTTGCTTTAGCATTTTCAATGGTTGCGGGCAACTTGTCTGAAAGTACAGATGCCTGTTCCTGGAGGCGTATGCCTGCAAACCAAAAAAATATTACAATCAAAATGATATTTATGATAACTGCAATTAGTACGCTATACTTGTTTGGGCAATGCAAATATTTTTGCAGCATACCTGCAAAAGAAATAAAATATACAGCCATAATGATTCCGGCAAAAACCAGTAACAGCACACTGAAAAGTGTTTTCAAAATCAAAATACATATGAGGACGAAAGCAATAATTGCAGTGGCAATCCAAACTTTTTTTTTGAAATCGGTCAAAGAAACTTCACTTGTTTTTTCTTCAGGCATGGGATTTTTTTAAATTGAAAACTTAAAAGTTCGCAGTCCTTAAAGTTATTACTTTAAATATTACAGGTGAAAATTATTTCAATTGGATCATTTACTTTTTTATAATAGCACATAAATATTTTGCGAATAATTTTATACTCAGACTCCGAAATACCAAATTATAATCTTATAAAAATTCTGTTACTTATTCTCCAAAAACTTTTCAATCTGTCTTCTGTGCCGGAGTATGTGTACAATGGCGTGCTCAAATAGTTGTTCAAAATCATATTCCTGGCCCCAGGAAGTTTTAATACTTTTTATTTCAAGGTCTTCAAAAACCGGGTACCATTTACCTGCCAAACTCTCTTCCGTATAAGCAAGCATTTTCTTCAATTCATCGCAGGCTTTTTGTGGCGTATATAATTCATAATCATCTTTTCTTTCAATAAAAGATTCACCAAACATCTTTCGGATATAATTCGCATAACCATAACCGGCTTTTACTACATGATTCATAACTGCCTGGATGGAAATACAGTTTTGGTCTGTGGTTTTCGTATCCATTATTTTTACAAAGTCATCCTGCCTGACAATTTTTACAACATCTAAAAGTTCTGTAGCAGCTCGTTCATACTCATCCATCATTGCGCCAACAAAGCCTTTTCTATAAATTCTTTTCATGATTGAATTTTTAATTTTTTTGATTTTCTGTACTTGCAATTTTGCCTGAAACATGAGCGTCATTATTTTTCTAGACAATAAATATTTAGGCAGATAAAATTAGTTTTTATTTTTATTTTTGATAAATAAATAATTCAATGAAACAGAAAATTTACCATGTAGATGCATTTACCAACAGTGTTTTCTCAGGAAATCCCGCAGCAGTTTGTCCGCTTAATGAATGGTTGAGTGATGACATTTTCCAAAACATTGCGATGGAAAATAATCTTTCCGAAACTGCATTTTATGTGTTGCAAAATAATCAGTATGAAATAAGATGGTTTACTCCAACTATTGAGGTTGATCTTTGCGGGCACGCAACACTGGCAACAGCATTTGTTTTATTCAATCATGAAAATTATCGTGAAAATATTATTCATTTTCATTCACCAGGAAGTGGCGAATTAACCGTAACAAAAAAAGGAGATTTATTAACCTTGAATTTTCCAACGGACAAATATGAAGCAATAGAATTATCCAATGAATTAATCGCTTGCTTCGACAAAAAGCCATTATCAGCTTTTAAAGGCAAAACTGATTATTTACTTGTCTTCAATACGGAAGAAGAAATCCATACTATAATTCCTTCATTTGAAGAGATTTTAAAATTAAATGCACGCGGAGTTATTGTTACCGCAAAGGGAGATCACGTTGATTTTATATCGCGATTTTTTGCGCCACAAACCGGCGTAAATGAAGATCCCGTAACAGGTTCAGCGCATACCACCTTAACACCATATTGGGCGAAAGAGTTGGGTAAAAATGAATTAACTGCGATCCAACTTTCACCGCGCAAAGGTTATTTGCAATGCAAAAATTTAAATGACCGTGTAGAAATTAGCGGGCAGGGAAAGTTGTATTTGAAAGGGGAAATTTTTTTAAAATAGAATTTAGTAATGCAGTAAATTTTTTTAAAAAACAGTATTGTTTTTTATGATTTCTTTTTTCAAACCGTAGCCAACGTAAAATACTTTTTGAATGTTGCCTGCATTATCTTTTGTAAAAATTATTTGCTGGTCGCTACCATCTCCATAAAAAAATTGGGTTGCGGTTTCAGGAATTAATTCGATGTCAGAAATACCTGGACCATGAATAAATAATTTTGAGTTCCTTACAATTATTTCAACCGGAAAATTAATCATATAAGGTGGCCGCATGAGGGGTAATAAATATTTACCAGCATATTTTAGGGGTAAATATTTAATATTTTTTTCTACATGCACATAAGGCATTACTATTTTTTTATTCAAGGCAATCGTAGCCAATCCATCCGCAAGAAATTCAGCATGAGAAAGATTATTGGATAAAACAATAACCGTTACATCTTCATTCACATAACGGATCAGCATACTTGCAAATCCCGGATACCATCCATTATGAAAAACATACGCGCCTGTTTCATTTTTGCCTGCCCTGAGTCCATATCCAAATTGCACTTTTGGAAAAGTTTTTTTTACTGCCTGCACAGATACCATTTCCGCCTGGCGAGCTGCGGAAAGTATTGGATGATCTTTTAAAGCGCGATCCCATTTTAAAAGATCTCCTGTTGTAGAAATGATCATTCCTTCACCGGTAATGCCGGTAAAATAAGTTGCCCAATCATGGAAAATACTATCAGCAGGAATATATTTTTTTGTGCTGTCTTCATACATAAAGCCGTGAGCAAGATTCGGGAGAATTTTTTCATTCCGAGGAAAGTTAGCTACCATGGTTTGCGACATGCCAAGTGGATTGAAAATATGTTCATTCATAAAATCACTGTAAGATTGCCCGGATATTTTTTCTATAATACTTGCGAGTAAATTAAATCCTGTTCCTGAATATTGCAGATCTGTTCCTGGTGTAAAATATAATGCTGGCTTATATGTAGCCAGCAGATTTATTAAATCATTATTATCTGCAACTTTTTCATGATCAAAATATTGCTCTACCAATTCATAACCATCAGGGATTCCGGAAGTGTGTGTGAGTAATTGGCGAATGGTGATATTTGTATAAGGAAGTTGCGGGAAAAATTTTCCAAGTGTATCAGCGTAGCTAAGTTTTCCCTGGTCTATCAGCGAAAGAATTCCAACTGCGGTAAATTCTTTAGTGATAGAACCGATATCAAACATGGTATTCTTATCCAGCAGTTTTTTAGTTGTAAAATCTGCATAACCAAAAGATTTCTGATAAATAATCTGGCCATTTTTTGCAATCAATACATTTCCATTAAAACCGTACAAACTGGATTGGCCTTGCATATAATCTTCAAAGTCGGTTGAATTCTTTTGAGCAAATGCAACAATTGGTATTAAGAAAATAAATAACACCTTTTTGAATTTCATAATTTTTTATTTAGAAAGGAACTGCACGACGTGTTACTCAAATTTACTTCATCCGTATTTTGTCATAAGAAAGTACAGGCCCCACAATTTCCATTTCGTTGTCAGCAAAAATTTTTGACATTTCTTCTTTTGTTGGTTCGTGATCCAATGCAGCCATGGTTACAAAAAAATTTTCCATTTTTCCTGCGGGTTGAAAAATTACCAACATCTTTCCTTTCTCAGAAATTTGTGTCCATGCATGTGGAACTTTTAAGGGCAAAAAAATACTTTCACCGGCAGATAAATGAAATTCCTCATCGCCTGCCTTAAAAAAATAATCGCCTTCTTCTACAAAGAAGATTTCATTTTGAAAGTGATGCACATGAAGCGGTGTGCCTTTTCCCTGCGAAATGGATGTTTGTTCAAACATGGACATTCCACCATCGTTATCTGCACCTGAAATTTTTACATCCAAAATATTATCGTTTACGCCTTTTAATTTTATATGGCCATGTATTCTGCCTTCGCCTTTTGCAACTTTAAATGCTTTTCCCGTGCTCATATAAAATTTTTTATTTTTTGCAAAAATTTGTAGTGGAGTGATGGCCGCAACTAATAAGCCTATAAGAAATTTGTTCCTTTTCATGTGTACGTAATATTAATTTAACGCAATGATACACGACTGCATTGCTAATAGATACCAGTTAGTTTTATAAGCAAATCAAATTTAAGTAGAATTACGATTTATACAATCAATTAAAAAAAATAAAAGCACTTTACTTATGTTTCCATTTGACCGCACGAAAAAACCCCGTTTCCGGGGTCTTTGAAAATAATGAGAACTATATAGATGGAGTAATTAGCCAAATAAACCGCCTTTCTTCAAAGTCTTATATCCTTCGCCAATTTTAAAACCATTCTGGTATATCTGTATCTTATAATTTCCTGTCTGGTATTTTCCTGCTTCTGGTTTCCAGTCGAAACTTACCGGTGTTAATTTACCTTGTTCATACTGCACATTTACTTTACTTGTAAAAACCTTTTCACCCTCATCACGTGTAGTGAAAGTGCCGCTGCCACTGCCCGGTATCGTGATCGGGTTTCCATCAGGTGCTGTAACAATCACGTATAAATCCTTTGATCCACTTGGTGCAATCCTGTTTTCATCCAGGTCGAAAGAGATGCGGAAAACATCTGTTCTTTTCGCCGTAGTAGTTGTTTTTTCTTTGCCGCTATTTTTAATATCAATCGCTGCAATATTTATATTAGATGCATGTAAAGTAGAAGCCACATCTACAACTGCTGCTTTCTGTGCATTTGTCGTAGCAAGGTTTTGCTCTACTATTTGTTTTTGCGAAGACAATGTATCACGTTCCGTTGTTAATTGCTGATTAGAAGATGTGAGCACCTGGTTTTGCGCTTTCAATTCTTCCACTTGTGTAAGCAAATCAGAAATCTTTCCGTTCAATTGCGCAATCATTGATTTTGCTTTTGAAAGGTCTGCATTTTTCTTGCCGAGCTCAGATTTAATATCTGCTTTTAATTGATCTATTTCTGTTTTCTTATCATTCAATGCACCGGTTAATTCAGTATTACTTCCCGCGAGTGAATCCATACGCGCTAATGCTGCATTGTATTCCAACTGCACGGAACTGCGCGCGGAATCAACGCTGGAATATTGCGTTTGTAATGAAGTAATTGTATCTGATGATTTGTTTTGTTTAAAGATGAGATAACCCCATGTACCCAATAATGCAATAACTAATATTGCATATATAATTTTTCTATTATCTTTAGGTGGCTGGGATGCAGGCTGGTTTGGCGAGCCTGTTGAAGGATAGTTTGAATAACTCATTGTTTGTTGTTTGATTAAAAAATAAAATGTTTAGTATATGAACAGCCCTTCCATTTTTGACCTCTTCTTCATAGATATTGAAACAGTACCTGTTTCCCCGGCCTTTGATCAACTTCCCGAAGAATGGAAAAGCCTCTGGTCGGACAAGATTTCCAAAACCATGCCAGAAAATTCAACACCTGAAGAAAGTTGGTTGCAGCGTGCGGGCATCTTTGCGGAGTTTGGAAAAGTTGTTTGCATTTCCACAGGTTATTTCGTGCTGCATGAAAATGGGCAATTAGAACTCCGTGTAAAAAGTATTTTCGGTGATGATGAAAAGGAATTGTTGCAGGAATTTAATATACTTTCACAACAACTTTTAAAACATAAAAAATACTTTGAATTTTGTGGCCATAATATTCGCGAATTTGATATTCCTTATCTCTGCCGCAGGATGCTGATCAATGGCCTGGAACTGCCACCTTATCTTTTTATCCAGGGTGCAAAACCATGGGAAGTAAAAATGGTAGATACTTTGCAGTGGTGGAAATTCGGTGATTATAAAAATTTTATTTCACTGAATTTATTGGCGCATGTATTGAAGATTCCAACTTCCAAAACAGATATTGATGGCAGTAAAGTGCAGGAAGTATATTACGTAGATCATGATCTGCCGCGCATTGCAGCCTATTGCCAGCGCGATGTGGTAGTAGTGGCCAATATTATTTTGCGCTTTAAAAATATGCCGATCCTGGAGGATGCATCAGTCACTATTGTCAATTGATCAGTATTTTTTTAAAAAATTAGAAATATTTTTAATAATATTTGCCCGTGGCCGCAGAAAAAATAATTGCAGACTGGAAAAAAAATGTTTTCAAACCCATCTATTGGCTGGAAGGTGATGAGCCGTACTTTATAGACCAGGTGGTCAACTACGCAGAAAACCATTTACTCCCTGAAAGTGAAGTTGCATTTAACCGCAGTGTTTTTTATGGAAAAGACGCACAATGGGCTGACGTCATAAATGCATGTATGCGTTATCCCGTTTTCGCAGAACGGCAAGTAGTGTTGCTCAAGGAAGCGCAGCACATGAAAGATATTTTAAAGCTTGAATCTTATCTCGAAAAACCTTTGGCTTCTACCATTTTTGTGATCGCTTATAAGGATAAAAAAATGGACCAGCGGACAAAGTTTAGCAAGTTGCTGAAAGAAAAAAGTGTGATTCTTTCCACGAAAAAAATGTATGATGAAAAATTGCCTGAATGGACTTCTCAAATGATTGCTGCCAAAGGCTTTACCATAAAGCCCGATGCACTTGCTTTACTCATTGATCATATCGGAAATGACCTTGTGCGCCTTCAGCAGGAAGTGGAAAAAATGGCGATCAACCTGGGGGATAGAAAAAATATTACGACAAGCGATATTGAAACGTTCATCGGCATCAGTAAAGAATATAATCCCTTTGAATTTCAGGCTGCATTGGCGGGAAAAAATTTGGCGAAATCACTGCGCATCATCCAGTATTTTGGCGAAAATCCCAAAGCCGCACCGATGCCTTTTTTACTGGCAACTTTATATGGATTTTTTAGTAAAGTATATACGCTTTTTGAAATGCAAAATGTAAATATGCAATCGGCCATGAATTTATTTTATAGAAATCCGGTGAGCACCAAACAAGCAATGCAGGCATACGAAAATTATGGTTTTGCAGGAGTTGAAAAAATTTTATTACTGCTGCATCAATACAATCTTCGCAGCCTTGGCATTAATGATGCATCAAATGAACAGGAAAGCTTACTAAAAGAAATGGCGGTAAAAATTATTCGCTGCTGATTATTTTCCGAGCAAATCCAATGCATTAAGCTGATCATTCTTTAGTTGATCTTTCAATGCATCCAAACCCGAAAATTTGATTTCCTTTCTCAAAAAATATTTTACAAAAACACGAATTGGTTTTTCATAAATGT
The DNA here is from genome assembly GCA_038257845.1 of Chitinophagales bacterium. Lineage (GTDB taxonomy): Bacteria > Bacteroidota > Bacteroidia > Chitinophagales > Chitinophagaceae > JAFDXJ01. The sequence continues at coordinate 21,815 of JBBSQL010000034.1, read as the reverse complement.
CTTTTTCAAAATCAAAAATATGTACTTCAATCGTGCGTGAAGTGCCGCCGGCAGTGGGCCTAAAACCTATGTTCATCATGCCTTTCAGCGAATTGGAGTCATCAGCAATTTGTATTTCAACCGCATACACACCATTTGCCGGGATTAATTTTTCAGCATCCTCTACTTCAATATTTGCCGTGGGAAAACCCAAAGTCCTGCCGAGTTTTTTTCCTTCCACAACTTTCCCTTCAAAGAAATATGCATGCCCGAGATAATTATTCGCGGTTTCAATTTCACCATGTAATAAGGCTTCGCGAATTTTAGTACTGCTAACCGTTACATCATTCAATACCTGTTCCGGAATTTCTTTTACTGTAAATCCAAATTTCTTTCCCATTTTTTCCATTAAATGATAATCACCTTCGCGTCCTTTTCCAAAACGATGATCATAACCGATAATCACCGTATGCGGATGAAATTTTTCAACCAGAAAATATTGTATAAATGAAGTGGCAGATTGCTGAGAAAACTCCAGGTCAAAAGGAATGATCACTAAATGATCAATACCCATTTTTTCCAGCAGATCTATTTTTTCTGCACGCGTGGTTAAAATTGAAACAGGTTCACGCCCCGGGACAATCGTTCGCGGATGCGGATGAAAAGTAACGATAACTGTTTCGCCATGAATTGCCTGTGCTTCTTCTTTTAACTGCCTGATAATTTGCTGGTGACCTTTGTGCACGCCATCAAAAGTGCCAATGGTGATCACGGCATTTTTAAAATGTGGAAGCTGGTTGATATCGGTATAAACCTGCATACGTGCGCAAATATAAGTGGCATGCAGGAATGAATGTTAGATTTTAAACAACCACATTGCATCAAGCCTTATTTTTGCCATTTTAAAATAATAATTTTTCTTCATGTCTTTATATACCAAACGTGGTGTGAGTGCTCAAAAAGAAGAAGTGCATGCAGCGGTGCAGCACCTTGACCAGGGGATATATCAACATGCTTTTTGCAAAATGTACCCGGATTATTTAACGGGCAATGATGATTTCATCAATATCATGCACGCGGATGGCGCGGGCACAAAAAGTATTCTTGCATATTTGTATTGGAAAGAAACAGGTGACAGTGAAGTGTGGAGAGGCATTGCACAAGATGCTATTGCGATGAACCTGGATGATTTATTATGCGCGGGAATTTATTCCAACATTTTATTTTCATCTACGATTGACCGGAATAAAACAAGAATTCCCGGTGAAGTTTTGGAAAAAATTATTTCCGGTTCGCAGGAATTTTTTGACATGCTGAAAAATTTTGGTATTGACATTCAATACCTCGGCGGGGAAACTGCAGATGTGGGTGATCTCGTTCGCACGATCGCGGTGAATGGAACAATGGCTGCGCGCTGGCCAAAAAATAAGGTGATCACGAATGATAAAATCAAAGCAGGAAATGTGATCGTTGGTTTTGCGAGTTATGGCCAGTCCACTTATGAAACTGCTTATAATAGTGGTCTTGGTAGCAATGGCCTCACGAGTGCAAGGCATGATGTGTTGGAAAAAATGTATGCAAAAAAATATCCCGAGACTTATGAAAATTCATTAGATGATGATGTAGTTTATATAGGGAAAAATAAACTGACTGATCTTGTTGAAATAAATACTTCAAATGGAATTGAAAAAATGATGGTGGGAAAATTATTATTATCTCCTACGCGTACGTATGCGCCTTTGATGAAAGTGTTATTGGAAAATTATTTTGATAAAATTGATGGCGCTATTCATTGCAGTGGCGGTGGGCAAACCAAGTGCATGAAATATTTACCAGGATCAATGAAAATTATAAAAGATAATTTATTTGAAACGCCTTTTGTATTTCAACTCATTCAAAAAAATTCCGGTGCGGATAATCGCGAAATGCTGCAGGTATTTAATATGGGCCATCGCCTGGAAATTTTTACAGATGAACAAACTGCTGAAAAAATGATCACACTTTCACATACATTAAATATTCCCGCACAGATCATTGGCCGTGTTGAAGAAAGCCAGAAAAAAGAATTAGAGATTATGATCGGTGATGAGAAAATTATGTATTAAGAAATTTCCAGAAATTTTATTCCTTAGCTTCTCTCAAAGATTGAAGTTCAATATCTGGGGTTAATCGAAAATTTGTCTTTTTGATTTTTATTAAAATAGGTTTTATAGTCGGAATTATACCCATAAGCTTTGCTTTTATAATTACACCTAAAGTTCCAGTAAAATTTATTCCTAGCTGATGCGCTATTTTTCTGGCTTTAAAATCGTCCAATATAACCGTGCAATTTGAAATTTCCATTGCCAATGCAATAGCACTAGACTCTCCTTTATCGAGTTGCAGCTCTAATAGTTGTTGCTTGTGCGTATCATTGACTTTTCTAATTTCAACCCACGCTGGTAAAATTTCACCATATTCAGTTGCAATTTCTTGTGTAGTTAAAAGTTGACCATACACTTTTTGTAAAAGATCAAGTTCACCAATTTTTGTCAAAATAATAAAACAACTTGTGTCTGAAATAATAGTTTTAGGCATTGGCAACATCCTTCTTTAGATCTAATGCAGGAAAGTTAAAGATAGAAACATTATAGCTGCCTAATAATTCAGCAAATGCACGCTTTGATAAGCCTGCCAATTCCGCTGCCTGGCCAAGAGAAAGTTTTGCCTGTTCATACAGTTGAGTAGCAACAAGCATTGCCAGGTCTTTGTTATTCATATCAAGTGAATCCGGGATTTTAATTGTTAGCGCTTTCATATTTCAAATTTAACTAAGTTTCGATTAATTTCAAACTAAATCAATGAATTTGATCTTCAGGGAAAAAATAAACTTTTCATATTGATTGGTTATTCTTTTTTTAAAACTATGAAAAAATAAGTTTTTTAACTTCCTACCATAAAAGTGAATGGCTGTTTCTGGCGATAGGTGACATTTTTACCATCTTGTACAGCTGGCATCCACCTCGGCCCTGCTTTTATCACACGCACCGCTTCCTGGGCTGTGCCATATCCAGGATCATTTAACGCTTTCACATCAGTGATATTACCTTCTTTATCTACAAGAAATGATACAACCACTGTATATTTTCCATTGGGTGCATGCGCCTTTAGCGCGACATCTGAATTTAAATTTTGTTGCAAGTATCTAGCCCATGCGCCTTGGCCACCTGGAAATTTTGCTTCGATTTGTGCTTCAGTAAACACCTTATCATATTGGTCATTAGCCTCGCCATTCGTTACAGTTTCTGCACTCAAGGCAGCATTTACACTTTCATTCACTGCATTGATTTCAATAACTCCATTCTTTCCTTTATCGCCATATTTATTAGTGGCTGCATCACCTTTAATTACATTGATCGAATTAATATGCAGCGTTGAATTTTTCATTTCCTCTTCGCTAATAATTTTCCCATTCAACACATATAAAGGGTGAAAGTCTCCTTTTGCCTCTATCTTATTATCGAGTGTTACTGTTGATTTACTATCTCCATCAAAATGAAGGGTATCAGCGGTAATTGTAATACTATTCAAGGCAGTGGAGGAGGTGGCGGTGGTGGTGGAGGAGGAATTTGTATATCCAGTTTCTTTGCTTCCTCCATAGATAATATTTTTGTAGTGTTATCCTGGAACCTCAGTTCCACCTGGTTTTGAGCCGTTAATACTTTTACGCCATAGACTTTTTTTCCCTGGTAGGTTCCATATACAGGAATGGTATCTGAAAGCGTAGCGTTAGTTGTTTTTACTTTTGCACTTGTTTTTGCAGTGTCGTCATTTTTGTTTGTGTAAAATGCGAATAACAAAACTATGGTTGCCAGCAAGGGCAAAGCGAGTAATCTTCGCAGGTAACTATATCGCGGTTTTTTTGATGTAGTAAGCATAATGATTCTTCTTTTAATGGGTGAATAAAAAAACGATTGAGCCGGTGAAAATATATTGGGATAAAAATTTGCCTGCAGCAACATTTCTGCAAAGGCTGCTGTGCCTTCATCTCCCACAGATCTTTCATCTGCTATAAATTCATGAACGATAAATAATTCTTTTTGCATGAGATAAAAAAATGGATTGTACCAGTAAAAGCAATTGATGCTTTGCACAAATAATTTATCCCAGGTATGTTTTTCATTGATATGTGATAATTCATGTTTAAAAATTTGCTGTCCGGCCTGGCTATTCAACGAAATATCATTTCTCCAGAAAAGCATATTTAAAAATGAAAATGGCGCTTGCTGAATTTCAGTATTGATAAAATCAATGTCACCCATTTTTTGCACGGAATAATTTTTCTTTATGGAATAAATTTTTACAATACGCAACAAAAAAATAATCAAAAATGTAAGTGATAATAAAATAAACAAAGAGATTGAAATTGTTTCTACATTTAAATACTTTTCTGCAAATCCTTGCTGGGTATCATTTGCAGAAATTATAATCCCCTGTAGCCAATGCGCTGCATTATTATTTTCTACGGGAATATAAAACCAGTTTAATTTTAAAATTGGTAACAGCAAGCTCGCTACAAATGCGAACAATAAATAAAACCGGTTGTAATAATGAAAGCGCTTATTGCGCAAGGCAAACCAATAATACATAATTAATATAGCTGAACAGATAATCACTTTTAGCGGGTATAAAAAAATAGCTTCCATAACTTATGGTTTTGATTTTTTCAATTGCGATACCAGTAATTCCAGGTCTTCCACGCTGAGTTTATTTTCCTGCACGAGAAATGAAACCGCGCTACTGAATGAACCACCGAAATAACCTTTTATCAATCCGTTCAAACTATTTTTAGAATAAGCGGGTTTGCTTACTAATGGTGCATATTCATACATGCGTCCAAAAGTTTCTGTTTCTACAAATTTTTTTTCAATAAGAATTTTCAGCAATGTAGCGACCGTATTATGATGGGGTTTGGGTATTGGCATAGCTTCCACGATATCTTTTAAAAAACCTTTTTTAATTTTCCATAAAGCCTGCATGATTTGTTCTTCTGCTTTTGTGAGCGTTTTCATTTGGACAATTTTTCTATATAACTAAAACTTTAGTCAAAGCTAAACTAATTTTTTAGTTATCCAAATTTATTTTTAAAAAATCGGTAAAATTATCTCCGCGTACGGAAACTAAGCGCACAAACTTTACATTTGACAAAATCAATTGTATGAATGAAGCTGTTGTAAGTTTAAGCCACGCCAATATTTACCAGGGCAGTAACCTGATCTTGCAGGATGTAAATTTTACAGTGGAAAAAGGTGAATTTGTTTACCTCGTGGGTAAAACAGGAACCGGCAAAAGCAGCCTTTTGAAAACTTTATATGGTGAACTGGAATTGCGGGAAGGTGAAGGAATGGTCGCCGGTTTTGATTTAAAAAAAATGAACTGGAAAAAAGTTCCTTTCCTGAGACGCAACCTGGGCGTGGTTTTCCAGGATTTTCAACTGCTCACAGACAGGAACGTCCATCAAAATCTTCGCTTTGTTTTAAAAGCCACTGGCTGGAAAGATGAAAAATTGATGGATGAAAAGATCAACGAAGTATTGGATAAAGTTGGCCTAAAAAGTAAAGGCTTCAAAATGCCTTTCGAAATGAGTGGAGGAGAGCAACAACGCGTGGATATAGCTCGTGCCCTGCTGAATTCCCCGAAATTGATCCTCGCAGATGAACCCACAGGAAATCTTGACCCGGAGACAAGTGATGAGCTGATGCAATTATTACTTCAAATTTCTAAAACGTACAGTACCACGATTATCATGGCCACTCATGATTTTCCCGTGATCAATAAATATCCTTCCCGCTTATTAAAAACAGAAAGGAACCAGGTATTTGACAGTGCGGTAGTGGCAGAAATTTAATTAAAAGGTTTTTTTATTCGGCAGGATTTTCTCCCCAGATCCATTCCACAACCTGCTCCGCATTTTTGCTATTATCAAACATTTCTTCCAGCAATTTTTTCCTTGTTTTAATTTCTGACAATAAAAAAGGCTGGTAATACATTTGTTCAATTAATTGTTTCATACCCGAAGCAGTTTTTTTGATATGAGTTAGTTCATCAAGCCCGGTGTTATCGGCCATTTCACTATTTACAACGCAATGCCGTCCATTATATAAAGCATTTAATAATTTGAGTTTGATGCCCGTGCTGTTGAAAGATGGCAACACATGTATATGCGCATCCGCGATCAATGATTCCATTTTACTTTCCGTTGGATTTGGTATCAGTTCCACATTTTTATATTTACGCGTAAGTGCGCGTAATTTTTTAGATGGATTTTTGCCCGCAATAATTAAACTGATAGCTGATTTTTTAAAAACATTTTTTATCAGCCAGGCCACAGCAAATTCATTTTCTGCCACGCTGAGATTTCCATGATACAAACAATACTGACCTATGCCTTCTTTACTGCAAACTTTCCATTCAGGCAAAAATAAAGGCAGGAAAAAAACAGATTTACTGGAAAATTCATTGCGAATATACTCAGCGTCTTTTCTTGTCACTGCCCAAAAAGCATTGGCCTTACTGATGATCTTATTCTCATAGCTTTTCAGCAATTTTGATTCCCACCAGTAGTACAATTTTTTTTGAATTCCATTGGTACACTTGAATAATTTATTATAATATAAATGCTCCACATTATGCAGGCGCACAAATTTTTTTCGTGCTTTAAACGCTTCATCATTCAGCAGCCAGGTGCAATGTGTGCCCTCCATTAAAATAGGGAAATCATCCTGTAATAATCGCTTGCGCAAATCAGCGTTCCTCCTGCTTTTCACGATATAAGGCAGGCGCAGCGATAAACTTTTTGCACCCGTATCCCGCCTATAATAATTTACTTCCACGCAATATTTATCCAACTCCGTTTGTGGTTCCCGGCCATTATCAAAGCAATGCAAGTGAATGAAAACGCCCAAAGATTTCAGTGCGGCCAATTTATAAAAAAGGTCATACACACCACCATAATTAACAGGGTAAGGCACATCGAGGCAAATGATATGTAAATGTTTTTCCAGGGTACTATTCTTTTTTCAAGATACTTTTTTCAATTTATTTCAATCTTTTAAAAATTGAATGTACAATTCTTCCAGTTTCTTTTCTTCCTTTTCCCAATCTAAATCTAACCTGGCAATCATACAATTCTTTTTAATTACTTCATAACCCGCATCATCTGAAAGTATTGCATTCAGTGCATTTGCGATGGATAGAATATTGGTATCTTCAATCATATACGCAATATGGAATTGATCATTTATCTTTTTATATTCCGGGTATGCCACACATAATTGTGGTATTCCTGCCATGATATAATCAAAGAAACGGTTGCTCAAAGACTGGTACTGATTCATACCTTCATTTTCAAAAAGCATAATTCCGAGAAATGCCTGTGGTGTAATTTTTTTTAATTCAGTTGGTAAAACCGGGCCTTCAAGAATTACTTTTCCTTCAAGCTCATGTTCACTGATAATTTTTTTTGCCTGGTTAAAAAAATTTCCCTGTCCGAAAATGCGCAGTGTACAATTTACATTTTTCATAGCGGGAATTAATGTTTCAAAACCTCTTCCTTCATTTACAGCACCCTGGTAAATGAAGAATTTTTCTTTGTTGTTGGTAAATTTTTCAGTTGGCAATTCGATAAATTTTGGCAGGTTTCGCACAAGGCCATATTTTACTTTATACCGTTTGTTTAATTCATGTATAATAAATTCATTCACCGTATATCCATTCCTGAACTTCGGCACTGCAAACCGCTCGATCGCAAGCCATGCGCGGTGTACAGCCGGTCTGGTGATTATTTCTTTTTGCTCGGTAAATAATTCATGTGCATCATACATTCTTTTTTTACCACGTATCGCAGTAGCAAAATAAACCGGCAAAATTGTGTCAAGGTCAATGGCACAAACCGCATCCATTTTTTTAAACAACAACCAAAAAAATAATCTACAATTATATTCTGCGTAAAATAAAATTCCTGCGGCAAAAAAACAATGCAATCTTTTTTGAGTGAAAGTTTGCTTTTCAAGTGGAATTGAATTTTTCATTTTTCTGCCAACGAGCAAAATATCATATCCTGCTTTTGATAATGATGAACAAATGCGCTGCATCCGCTGATCATAGTTCAGGTCATTGGTGACAGTAAAAATGATGCTTTGCAAAAATTAATTCTTTTTAGTTTTATATTTCAACACAACCTGCAAAATCCCGGCATTGATCATATCAATTTTTTGTGCAGCCAATTTACTTAGGTCAATAATACGCCCTGCAACGAAAGGCCCGCGGTCATTGATACGCACTTTTACACTTTTCCCATTTTTAGGATTCAGCACTTTTACTTTCGTCCCAAATGGAAGCGTTTTATGTGCTGCCGTTAAATCTTTATTATTAAATCTTTCCCCATTCGCTGTTTGCTTTCCATTAAATGAATCGCTATAATAAGAAGCCACACCGGTTTCGGTAATATATTTTCCGCAGGAACAAAAAAGAAAAACACAAAGAAATAAACTTAAAAAAATGCGTGCAGAAAATTTCATTGTATGTTTTTTCTGAGATAGAAGATCAAGATTTATTAACCATGATAGACGCGTGAGAAAAATATTTTCCCGTTTTTAATTTCCAATACTTCAGCCACACGCAGTCCAGGTTCACCAGGCAGTTCACGTATATATTCCATACATACCCTGTGCTCATTTGCAGTAATCGTTTGTACTTCGTAATGCAGGCCCGGCAAGCGTTTGAACGCATCTGCCCACCATTCATGCAAGGCTGTTTTACCTTCAATCAAACCATTTGACCCCGGCCGGCTGGCTTTTAATTTGGGACTAAAATGTTTTGCCTGTTCATCATATAATGCCAGCAAATCATCCAGGTTTTGTGCATTAAAAGCATCAAACCATTTCATGGCTATTTGTTCATGTTCTTTGGAGGTATCCATATTATAATTTTAGCTGAATGGCGCTTTCACCACTTTTGCTTTTACAGGTTGATTGCGTATGCTGATAAAAATTTCATTATCCAAAGTTGCATTATCAATAGTAACATAACCAAGGCCAATCGCTTTTCCCAGTGAAGGTGCTTGCGTGCCGCTTGTTACATAACCAATTTCTTTTCCCCCTGCATCCACGATAAGATAATTATGTCGCGGTATGCCGCGTTCGACCATTTCAAAGCCTACTAATTTTCTTTTAATACCTTCTTCTTTTAGTTTGCGTAAAATATCCTGAGCGGTGAAAGCCGTATCCTTATTGAGTTTCGTGATCCAACCCAGGCCCGCTTCGAGGGGTGAAGTGGTATCATCAATATCATTTCCATACAAACAGAAACCCATTTCAAGTCGGAGTGTATCACGCGCAGCAAGACCGATGGGTTTGATGCCGGAAGATTTCCCTGCTTCAAAAATTGCGTTCCATATTTTTTCTGCGTTATCATTTTTATCTTCTCCACCGGATCCTGTGGAGAAATATATTTCCACGCCACCGGAACCTGTATAGCCTGTAGCGCTGATAAGCACATTATCCACGTCGGCAAATTTGCCTTTGACAAAAGTGTAATATTTCAAATTCAAAATATCCATGTCCGTTAATGGCTGTAAAATTTTACAAGCATTTGGCCCTTGTACCGCGAGCAGGCAGGTGGCATCGCTGATATTTTTCATGTCCGCATTTTCGGTATTATGCGCACTGATCCAATCCCAGTCTTTTTCAATATTGCTCGCATTTACCACGAGCATATATACTTTATTTTCTTCGATACAATACACGATCAGGTCATCAATAATGCCGCCTTTATCATTTGTAAGGCAGTTGTACTGCGCCTTTCCGGCTGTTACTTTGGATACATCATTCGTGGTGATACGCTGAATAAGGGATAAGGCATGCGGCCCTTTGATCATAAATTCACCCATGTGGCTCACGTCAAAAACGCCGGCATTGTTGCGCACGGCCTGGTGTTCATCATTGATACCGGAATAACTAATGGGCATATTATAACCCGCGAACTCCGCCATTTTAGCACCCAGGGCAATATGAAATTTTGTAAAAGCTGTTTCTTTCATGTGTTTACTTTTTTGCAGTATATTTTTTTATAAATAAACATACATACACTTTGCTGTATGCAAACAAAAATAAGCCAACAAATGCCCATTAAAAAATAAAACAGTCGTTTTAAAAGCAAGAACCCCATTCCAAAAATGGAACGGGGTTCTTTTTTTCCCAACCTTAACCAAGTTTAAATCAAAAACCGTTGCATGAAAAGTGTGGATACAGTTTTGATATTTGGATTTTCTTTATCAATTGCGCTTGCCGATATTTTTTTCACAGAATCTTTCTGCTGATTGGGTTGCTGGTAACGATAGGTGGAATCCTGTGGTTGCCTTTGATTATTTTGTGGAACTGAAATTTCATTATCATCATTAACATTCGGATCCGGGTGTACTCTTTTGAGCCCGTTTTCCGTCATGATATATTCCACATTGTGGTCCCAGTCATATTCATCACTGTTATCATTATTGTTATTGTAATTTCTCCAGTCATATTCATCAAAACCATTTCCAAAATGAAAGCCACCATTATTATCCCAGCCGACGTACCTGTCTATTTTAATTCTTTTACCAACCGGCACAGCAACTGTGATATAAACTTCCTGGTTACGGAATTTTTCTTGTGGCGTGATCGCGATTCCGCTTCCTAAAAAGAGCGTTGAATCTTTTTGATAAATGGGATAATTAATTTTATTAGCTAATGCATTTGCTTCTGCCCTGCTGGAACCATTTGAAACGCGGAACATTTTTACAGAAAAACTATCGTTGGTAGATTTCACTACTTTAATCTCCACGTTTTTCAAAAAAACTGTGTCGTCATCTACGTTTGCAAAAGGCTCAAATCTCCACCAGCGGTTTCTTATAAAATCATTTGAATTTTTTTCATTTTTTATTTCCAGTTTATCTACACCGGGATTAATAAGCTGAACTATTTCTTCTTTCGGAGAATTATTTGAACCGAAATCTTTGGTTAAAGAAGAGACCAGTAATATCATACAAGCCCAGCCAAGTGTCCACAAAGCAATGAACGTATATGTCATAAAATTGCTGTGCGACTTTGTATTAGCGATCCGCCTGATGAGCCAGGTGATGATTCCAATTACAGGCACCCAAATAAATAATAACAAGGTACCCCAGAGGAAAACAGTTTGCCAGCCATCATTGATCAGGTACACTTTGTAAGGCAGGAAGCCAGCAAAGACAACCCCAATGGACAATAAAGAAACCACGAGTGAAAAAACGATTGTGCCTACAATAAAATAAGCAAATATTTTAAATAAAACAACGATCACTCTGCCCAGGCCGCCACTACTTCTTCTCGCTACTGTAGTTGCTTCAGAAGCCGTAGATCTGCCTCTCTGACTAATAGATGCACCAATTTCCTGTGCCCTTTCTTTCACTTCTTCCCCGAATTTTTTAGCGCGGTCTTTTACACCCACCATATCCTGCTGGATGGTGCTTTTAATGCTATTCAGGTCCACTTTTTCACCTTTCATTTCCAGTTTTTCTGAAGTAGATTTTGCCTCCGGTATGGCGATCCATAAAATGATATAGATGATCGTTGCGCCCGGGCTAAATGAAAAGTTGACGATGTTTGGAAAATTCCATGGGCCGAAATGTGTCCATCTAAAAAGGAAAGAAATAAATGGTATTAAAAATAAAACCCTGGGAATCCAAACATTGATATTAAAATAATGCGCGATACCGCTACACACACCACCGATCATACTATTTTCAGGGTCGCGGTACAATCTTTTCCGCATGGAACCGATCACGGTGGAAGCCGTACTTGGTACAGCTACCCACAGGATCAGGTAAGGGATAAATAGAGCGCCAAAGAATATGACGAAGAGAACGCGTACGACCACGCGGTCAATATTAAAATAATTCGCCAGGCCCGCGCAAACGCCTGCCACTACCTTATCATTTTCATCGCGGAATAATCGGCGATTTAATGGTGGAGGTATCGTACTTTCCTTTTCGTTGCCTGCGCCTTTTGATTCAGACTGGCTCTTACGGTTTTCGTTTTCTACTTTGGATTGCAGGTTTATTTCGTCTGCTTCAAAATCTGCGGGGCGGCCCATACTATTGATGATTGCATCCACGTCTTCGTCCGTAATGCAGGTGCTGCCTTTCTTCAAAGTTTCAGAAAAGAGTTCCGCGATACGCCCTTCAATATCATTGATGATTTCATCATTACCTTCTTCGGCAGAAAAATATTGCTGCAGGCTATCAATGTATTGTTTGAGAATGTCATAAGCAGTTTCTTCTATAGGTACTACGCGTCCCTGGAAGTTGATGTTTATTACCTTTTTCATATTTCTAAGTTTTATTGGTTGTGGTTGGGAGTTTCTGTTTCTATATTTTCCGGCGACATTTCTGTGAGTGTTTTAACTGCCCCTGCCAGTTCATCCCAGGTTGTTTCGAGTTCTGCATAAAATGCCAGGCCCTCGTCTGTCATCAGAAAATATTTCCTGGGTGGACCGCTATTACTTTCTACCCAGCGGTAGGTAAGCAGGCCCGCATTTTTCAGCCGGGTAAGCAGGGGATACAATGTTCCCTCAAGAATGTGGAGGTTGGCTGCTTTCATTTTCTCTACAATATCACTGGGATAAACTTCCCCGTGGCGGATGATAGATAAAATGCAAAATTCCAGCACTCCTTTTCGCATTTGGCTTTGTGTGTTTTGAATATCCATATTCCGGGTTTTTAATTTTCGCGGTTTCCCGCAAAATGTGTTTGAAATTTTTGAATCCGGTTCATCATGCTTTCCTATTTCTAGTTTTTAATCACAATGACAATGCAAAGATAAGTGGATTTCTAATACTATGTATCACATAGTACTTAGTTTGTTCAGGTAACTTGCAGGAGGCAATACTATATTATAAAATAATTAGTTGAATATCAATCTATTATATGCTATTCATATAAATTTCGAAAATGATGAGTGGTTAAATGGAGGGATGAAAATTGGTAGAAAATTCGAAAATTTGAATTTTAGATAGAAATTATTTGGGCTAAAGCCCATTACATTTTAATTATTTCTATACTCCAGCTAAAGCTGGAGGCAATTCATAAATGGTAGAAATTCTTAAGCGAATACAAATTTTATATTTCATTCAAAACAGATGAAAATATGCAGAACCTTTTATCAATTGCCGCTGGCTTTAGCCCAATAATAATTTCATCAAAACATTTTTAAGATTTGCTTATTTGTTGTATTCCATTTCAATAATTCATTTTATATAAAAAACAGAGTTGGGCTAAAGCCCGGAAACATTATACAAAATATTCCTCCAGCTAAAGCTGGAGGAAATTCATAAGCGAATGACATTTTAATATTTTATTTAAAAAATAGCTATATGCAAATTACGGTAGAAGTTCAAAAGCGAATCCAAATTTAATATTTCATTCAAAACAGATGAAAATATGCAGAGCCTTTTATCAATTGCCACTGGCTTTAGCCAGTGGATTAAATCAATCTTTTTCAATGGGCTTTAGCCCAAATAAAATTAAGAAAAAATCCTATACACCAAAAAACTAAACAAATACGCCAGGCCAGTCATATAAATGAATTGAAAAATCGGCCACTTCCAGCTTTTTAATTCGCGCTTTACCACAGCGAGTGTACTCATACATTGCATCGCCAATACATAAAATACCATCAGCGATAATGCAGTCGGAAGTGTATAAACTTTTGTGCCGTCTTCCCGCACCGCATTCCTCATTTTTTCCTGTAAAGTACTGTTGTTATTATCTTCCACGCTGTAGATCGTTGCCATGGTTCCTACAAAAACTTCGCGCGCTGCAAATGATGTGATCAAAGCGATCCCGATCTTCCAGTCAAATCCCAATGGACGAATTGCCGGTTCAATGGCCTTACCTAAAATTCCAGCATACGAGTTTTGAAGTTTCTCTGAACTGAATTGCTTTGCAAGATGCGTATGCATTTCAGGTGTTGTAGCTTGTTGTTCCAATACAGCATATTTTTTTTCAATGCTGTCCATTCTTGCAGATGGACCGTAGCTGCTGAGAAACCATAACAGCAAACTGATCATGATGATGATTTTCCCTGCATCCACTACAAATATTTTTGCCTTGGACACCATTGTTACGCCAACATTTTTCCAACGCGGTACACGATAAACGGGCAATTCTAAAATGAAAAAACTTTTTTCTTTTAATTGAATAACCCATTTTAAAATATAACTCACTACCAATGCCACCACCGTTCCCAGCATATACAAACTCATCATTACCAATCCCTGTAAACTGAGAAATCCAAAGTAAAAATGATTGGGCACGACCAGTGCTATTAAAATTGTATAAACCGGTAAACGTGCACTGCAACTCATCAGTGGCGTGACTAAAATAGTCAGCAATCTTTCTTTTTTATTTTCAATATTCCGTGCACTCATGATCGCCGGCACGGCACATGCAAACCCACTGATCATGGGCATTACACTCTTTCCGTTCAGGCCAACTTTACGCATGAGTTTATCACTTAAAAAACTGATTCGCGCCATATAGCCTGTGTCTTCGAGTATCGTAATGAGGCCAAATAAGATCATGATTTGTGGAACAAAAACCAGGATGCCATTCAGCCCGGCAATCAAACCATTCACCAATAAATCACTCCACCACGCTGTGGGTAAAACATTATTTAAAAAGCCTGTGATCTTTGAAAAACTCCAGTCAATTCCATTCATCGGGTATTGTGCCAGCCAGAAAATACTTTGAAAAAGAAAAAACAAAACGAACAGCAGGATCAGGTATCCCCAGATCTTATGCATGAATAAATTATCCAGTTTTTCTGTGAACAATTTCTTTTGCAATGGATCAGGCTCCACTACATTTTTTTGCATGATTTGCTTAATGCGGGAATACCGTTTTACAATTTCTTCCGCCTGTGTTTTACTTGGATTAAATTTATTATCAATTTCTATTTGTTCAATTGTTTCCTGTTCTTTTTCAGTCAATGGAAAACTTTCATGATTGATCAAATAATGCTGCGCGGCATAATCACTGATAGATGGAAATATTTTTTTTACCGAAATGATAGCAGGCATATCCAATTGCCTCGCTTCAACAAAATCAAATTGGGGTGGAATAAATGTGTGCTTGCTAAATTGGGCGATCACTTTTTTCAATGGATCCACAGACTTTGTTTTCCGGGGATTCACTACAACCACCGGCACGCCCATATCTCTTTCTATTCCCTCAATGTCAACTTCAATTCCTTTTTTGCGTGCAATGTCCATCATCGTGAGTGCAATGATCACGGGCCTTTTCAAATCAATCACCTGGCTGCAAAAAAGTAAATTTCTTTTTAAATTACTTGCATCCACCACGAGTAAAACGATATCAGCCTGCGTGGTTTTATCCGTCTGCATCATCACTTTATACGCCACCCACTCATCCTCGCGGCGCGGGTACAAGCTATAAGTTCCGGGAAGATCGGTAATGATCACTTCCATATCACCGGATAAATGGAAACGGCCCGTTTTTTTATCAACAGTAACGCCGGGAAAATTTCCCGTCTTTTGGTTCAGGCCTGTAAGTGCATTGAACAGGGAAGATTTTCCACTGTTTGGATTGCCCACAAGCGCTATATGAATATTTTTTGGATACAAGGAAATTTATTAGCGTGCAAATTTACACCCTTCCAATTGATCTTCGCCTGCATACAGGTTTAATTTCATGATAATTGTTGCCTTAGTGCATGCTTTTTTACAATTGCCTTACAAAAAAACATAGTAAGCTTCGTTTGTTTCTATAAATATGGAACAGGTAAATTTCCTACTCAAAAAAAACAGAACATCTTTTACAAATGTTATTTTTGCATCAATTAAAAAATTCGATACATGTATAAAAAGGTTTTGATCCTTCTTTTTTTCATCCCCGTGCTGGGCATGGCGCAAACGAAAAAAGAAAGAAAGGCAAAAGAAAAAGCAGATAAGATCACGCTTACAAATATTGAAACACATATAAAATACCTGGCCAGCGATAAATTGGAAGGAAGGAGAACAGGTACCATGGGTGAAGTGCTTGCCATGGAATATATCAGTAACCAGTTTGAAAATTATGATGTACAAAGCGCCGGCACAAATGGTTATATCCAGGAATTTTCTATTGATGAAGGAAAGCAAATGACCGATCATAAAAATTATTTTGTAGTCAATGGCGATTCAATGGAATTGAAAAAAGATTTTTTCCCATTGGCATTTTCTGCGAATGCAACTGTTTCCGGAAATGTGTCTCCCAGTTTGAATGAACGCGGCGAACCCTGGTTTTTTGATTTAAAATATACACTCGAAGACAATGCACAAAACCCGCATTTTGATGTGTTTGATGCAATTAAAAAAGAAGCGCAAACAGCAAAGGATAAATCTGCTTCGGCGCTGATTATTTACAATTCTACTTCGATCACGGATAATGTACAATATAATAAAAATGATATTTCTACCGCAGTTGGCATCCCTGTTTTTTATGTAACAAATGATGGCTTAAAAAAATATTTTAATGACATTACTTCTTCCTATTCTATAAGTTGTATGTCAGACTTACAGCACGTTTTGCGCAAAGCGCGCAATGTAATTGCCTACATCAATAATAATGCGCCCAACACTGTGATCATCGGCGGGCACTTTGATCATCTTGGTTATGGTGAAGATAATAATAGCCTCGACGGCTTTGGACAAATACACAATGGCGCGGATGACAATGCAAGTGGAACAGCGGCTGTTATTGAGTTGTCGCGCATTTTACAAAACACAAAAGCAACAAATAATAATTATTTATTCATTGCCTTTTCCGGTGAAGAACTCGGTTTGTTTGGATCAAAATATTGGTTGGAACATCCAAGTATAAAAATTTCTCCAAATTATATGATCAATATGGATATGATCGGCCGCTATGATACGGCACGCAAACTCACCATCGGCGGTTATGGTACATCGCCGGTTTGGGGAAATATTTTTTCTTCAACACCTGATAAAAATCTTGTCGTAAAATTAGACAGTAGTGGTAGCGGACCAAGTGACCATGCGAGTTTTTACCGCGATAGTATTCCCGTATTATTTTTCTTTACAAACAGTCACCCTGATTATCATAAAGCAACAGATGATTGGGATAAAATTAATTACAACGGCGAAGTAGAAATTATAGATTATATTGTTAAGCTTATAGAAGCAACTGATGATAAAGGGAAATTAGGTTTTGCAAAAACGCGTGATATGGAAATGCGTTCTGTGTCACTGCCGGTAACACTCGGTGTAATTCCGGATTATGGTTTCACCGGAACAGGTATGCGCATTGATGGCGTAAGTAAAGGCAAAACTGCAGAACGTATTGGCTTGCAGGCCGGCGATATTTTATTGCAATTGGGTGAATATAAATTTGTAGATGTGATGTCGTATATGACCGCTTTACAACATTTTAAAAAAGGGGATAAAACGACATTGCGGATCTTGCGCGGCACTGAAGAAAAAACTTTTGAACTCGAGTTTTAAAAATATTGTTGAAATAAAAATACAGTGAACGAGACTTTACAAATAGACGGGCTTACCAATGATTTCTTCGATGATGTCCGCTTACTGGGAATCGTAGCCACGGCAAAAAATTATCGCTTTTGCTGGATGATGAATCATTTTCTGCATTTTGATTTTCGCCTGGATAAGAATATTGACATTCATATCCGTCGCAAAAACAGGGATTATCTTTTCCCGGTGTATTCCTTTTATAATCAGAACAGCCAGTTGAGCCATTACATCTATCACAATAATTGTGATGGCGAATATTTGTTGCCTGAATTTAAACACATTGATTTCTTATGGTTAATGAAAGGTGATCAATTGAAAGAGGAAGATTCAAAAAGTTTGATCGCAGCGCTCAAAGAAATTCCGAGTGTGCAAATGGTTGCAGAACTCACCAATGAAAAAATAAAAACAAGAGGGAATCTTGTATTTGAATAAATTAATAATAAATAAAATAATAAATTATGTGGAAAGAAAAAAAGGACAGTCTCTATCAAAAATTTAAGTTCAATGATTTTTCAGAAGCGTTTGCATTCATGACACGCGTCGCATTGGCAGCGGAAAAAATGAACCATCATCCATCCTGGAAAAATACATACAATACTGTGGAGATCACGCTGAGTACGCATGATGCTGGAGATGTGGTTACAAAAAAAGACCGCGACCTCGCAAAAGCAATTGATAAAATAATTGGTGGATAATCCTTATGTGCATCGCTTCAGAAATTTTTATGATACGTCCTGCAGCTTTCGGGTATAACGCTGAGACAGCCGCGTCCAATGCATTTCAGCAAAAGCAACATAACCTTTTACAAAAAGAAATTTGTGAAACTGCGATTAAAGAATTTGATGCATTTGTACAAAAATTAGAAAGTCATCACATACTTGTAACCGTTTTTTCCGATTCACAAAAACCCGCAAAACCTGATGCCGTTTTTCCCAATAACTGGCTGGCAACAATGCCCGGCGGCGATCTGTATATTTTTCCCATGGAAGCTGAAAACAGGCGCATTGAAAAAAGAAAAAGCATTGTTGATTTTTTTACAAAAAACTATTTTGTAAAAAAAGTAACCGATTACAGCAGTTATGAAAAGGAAAATATTTTTCTTGAAGGCACGGGCAGCATCATTATGGATCATGCAAACAAAATCATGTATGCCTGTATTTCATCCCGCACCAATAAAAATCTTTTTATTGAATTCGCTGAAAAAAATAAATACAAACCTGTATATTTTTCCTCCACATTAAAAAATGGCAAACCCATTTATCATACAAATGTGATGATGCATGTTGCTGAAAAATATGTAGTGATCTGTTTGGAAACGATCCGGGATGCGGAAGAAAAAAAGTTGCTTAAAAATATTTTCAAAGACACCGATAAAAAAATCATTGATATTTCCATAGAACAAATGAAATTATTTGCGGGCAATATGCTTCAAATAAAAAATGCGGAAGGAAAGAATTTTACTATTTTAAGTCAAACTGCTTTTGATGCATTAACGGATGCGCAGAAAAATGATATCAGCCTGGAATCCACGCTGCTGCCTATTTCTGTAAAAACCATTGAAGCCATCGGTGGTGGAAGCGTGCGCTGTATGATGGCAGAAATATTTTTAGAAAAAAGAACAGCTAAATAATTTCCAGCGTTTTATCTGCAGCTTTTACAAACTTCCCAATTGCATCACCTGAATAACAATTATATTTTTTCAAAACGTCCTTAACTTCTTCTAATGCGTTTGGCGCAACAGCAATCATCAATCCGCCATTCGTTTGCGGATCGGGTAGTACAGAAAATGCTTCCATCACGTTTACACCTTTTCCAAAACTAATTTTGCCACTATAACTATTCCAGTTCCTGAATGTGGCGTCGGGTACAATGCGCTTTTCCAGGTATGTTTTTACTCCATCCATGAGCGGCAATTTTTCATATTCCACAATTGCTGAAAGATTACTACCCGTGCACATTTCAATTAAGTGACCTGCAATTCCAAAACCAGTTATATCCGTCATAGCATGAACGCTATCAATTTTAGATAAGGCTTCACCTGCTTTATTCAAAGTGATTAATTGCTCAATTAATTTTTCTCCGTGTGCATTGTCAATTAAGCCTTTTTTTATAGCAGTTGCTAAAATGCCGGTGCCGATAGGTTTTGTAATTAAAATTAAATCACCTTCCTGTGCGCCATCATTTCGCTTCATATTTTTAATTTCCATCCAGCCATTTACAGATAAACCAAAGATTGGTTCTGTGGTATCAATGCTATGTCCACCGGCAAGTGGAATGCCTGCTTCTTTGCAAATTTCCCGTGCGCCCTCCAGTACTTTTTGCGCCAGTTCTAAAGGTAATTTTCCGATTGGCCATCCGAGGATCGCCAATGCCAGCATGGGTTTCCCGCCCATCGCATATACATCACTAATGGCGTTCGCAGCAGCAATTCTTCCAAAATTATACGCATCATCCACGATCGGTGTAAAAAAATCTGTAGTTGCTATGAATGCCTCTGAATCATTTATGGCATATACGGCAGCATCATCATTGGTACCGTTACCGATCAATAATTTTGCATCCACTTCAGATTTACTTCCTGCTAAAATATTTTCGAGATCTGCGGGAGAAATTTTACAACCACAGCCTGCACCTTTAGAATATTGTGTAAGTTTAATTTTTTCTTCCACATTATTATTTCCTGTTTCCATTTCCATTATTAAATTATTTAATAGCATTTTCCAGCAAACCGGCATTCAATGATGCATTTGTTTTTAATGAATTGATTGTATGCAATTGCTCCGAAAAATTTTCCCTATTCGGTAAATTTTTTAAGTAACAACGATCATAGTATTTTAATAAAATTGAAAAACAATTATACAAATCTCCCACTTCCAAAAATTCAATCGCTGTTTTAGTTTCTAATCCGCCCAATCTTTTTTGAATACGTAAAATGGCGTCATGCAGGTTTTCTTTTTTATACTGGCCATACTCTTCCACAATATGCAATAACCTTTCTTCAAAAGGAATATCAATAAAATAAATCGGTGCAGCACGCATGCAATCGTAAAATATAGCAGGAATATTTAAAGCGCCAATTCGGCGGCTTTCATCTTCCACCCAAATTGTTGTTTCGCCATTTTCATACATGTTCCAAAGATCATCCGCCAATAAATTTTCAAACATTTCCTGGCGTGGTTGTGGCGCATCATCCAGGTTGCCAAATGCAGAACCTTTGTGTTTTGCAATTCCTTCCAGGTCAATTACTAAGTGATTTTTTTGATGCAATTCATATAAAATTTCTGATTTTCCACTGCCTGTATAGCCACCTAAAATAAAAAGATCATACTTTTTTTCCAACTGCTCCAATGCCCAGTGACGAAATGTTTTGTAACCACCTTCCAGTACAAAAACTTCATAGCCATATAAGTCTAAAAGCCATGCTACGGTTGCGCTTCGCATACCGCCACGCCAGCAATGTACAATCATCTTTTTATCATTATTTCCTTCCAAGGATTTCGCCTTTTCAATGAGTGGCAGCATTTTTTCTTTAAAAAACCCGAGGCCGATTTCAACAGCAATTTGCCGGCTTTCTTGTTTGTAAGCAGTACCAATTTCCTTTCTTTCTTCATCAGAAAATAAAGCGAAACTATGCGCGCCGGGAATATGCGCCTGCTGGTATTCTCCCGGACTGCGCACATCAATCACAGGAACTGATTTTCTTAATTCAAGGAATGCTGATATGGAAATTTTTGTGGCGGCCATACCGCGCAAAAGTAAGCAGGACAAGATGAATACCTGCATTCTAAAAACCATTTATAAAAAAAATAAAGCAATCTCCATTGAATTAAATAAATTTATTGCAAAACATAAATCAGGTGAATATGAAAAGTTCAATTTTTATTTTGTGTATGGCTTTAGCTTACACATCATTTTCTCAAACCTTAACTGTCGAAAAAATTATGCGCGATAACAAATGGATTGGCACTTCGCCTTCCAATACTTTTTGGTCAGTGGATAATCAAACCATTTATTTTAACTGGAACCCGGATAATCAAACCAGCGATTCCATGTATTATACGGATATAAATAATATGCAACCGGTAAAAGCCGATCAGCGCAAAGCCAGGATGGCACAGGCTATGGCACGTGGTAACTGGTCAACAGATTTTACAAAATTACTTTTCACTTACCAGGGCGATATTTTTTTATATAACATCAATACAAAAGATACATTGCGCATTACGCAAACA
>JBBSQL010000033.1:0-33880 GCA_038257845.1 Chitinophagales bacterium | reverse complement strand
TTGTCTTCTCATTGTATCTTCTGTTATTTTCCCCCCGCACCACCGACCCGCTGAAGTTTGATTTTCCTGGGTTGCATACTGTTGGCTGATTTGTTCAGCATTTATACTGTCTTGTTTTGTGAGTTGCATCGCAATAGCAAATATAACGCTAAAGGATACAATGAAAATTTTTGATTTCATTTTAAATGTTTTCAATGAATAAATTAAAGTCCATGGCAAACCTAAACTTCATGCATCTTTCAAAAAAGGTGATTTTTCACATTTTCGCTGTGATTTTTCACAGATTATTTTTGGGGTTTTTATTTTAATTTTGCAGATTTTTTTTATAAAATATTTTCGAATCCGTATATAATCAAAAAAAAATCATTTTTATCCATTGATTCCAACAAATAAGAATGAGGTATTAAAAACTCAAATCGTAAAAGTGAAAATAAAATCCCTAATCAATTTATCACTCAACCTGTATCACCTCATTTACAATTTATAATTAACCATTAACAATTTTTTCTCCACTTTAATTACTTTTGCTCTTCATAAATAATGCATGATTAATTTATCATCGGCTGAACTGTTGCATTTTACTGAAAAAGTTTTTTTAAAAATTGGTTGTTCTTCAAATGATGCAGCAGTTGCTGCAAACGTATTAATATCCGCGGATCGCAGGGGCATTGAAAGTCATGGTGCAGCGCGGTTAAGCGGCTACGTTCGCTTATGGGAAGCGGGCAGAATAAATGCATCTCCTTCTATAAAAATTATCCATGAAACGCCCTCCACGGCGGTGGTGGATGGAGACGCAGGTTTGGGTTTATTGGTTGCACCATTTGCTATGAATATCGCCATTGAAAAAGCAAAAACGGCGGGTACGGGTTGGGTGAGTGTTCAAAATAGTAATCATTTTGGCATTGCCGGAATTCATGCAATGATGGCTTTGGAACATGATATGATCGGCATTGCCATGACCAATGCAAGCGCGTTGGTAGCGCCCACTTTCAGTACGGAAAGAATGCTTGGTACAAATCCCATTGCCGTTGCTATACCAGCAAAAGAGCAGCCGGCTTTTGTGGCAGATTTCGCTACGACAACTGCCTCCAATGGTAAATTGGAAATTTTACAACGTGAAAATAAAGATACACCCGGCGGCTGGGTTCAAGACGCTTTCGGGAATGCTTCGAATGATGCGGCTGAATTAAAAAAAGGCGGTTCCTTATTACCGTTGGGAAGTGATAAAACACATGGCAGTCATAAAGGTTATGCATTGGGAAGTATCGTGGATATTTTTTCAGCTGTATTAAGCGGCGCTTCTTACGGGCCATGGGTTCCGCCATTTCCGGCCTATGTGGCGATGCCGGAAAACATGCCGGGCAAAGGTTTGGGGCATTTTTTCGGAGCAATGCGGGTTGACGCTTTTCGTCCTAAAGAAGATTTTTATACACATATAGATCATTGGATCGGAAGAATGCGCGAAGCAAAACCTGCGCCTGGTTTTGATAAGGTTTTGATTCCCGGTGACCCGGAAAGAGCAATGGAAAAGATGAGTGAATCAGCAGGAATTTATTTAAATGAAAAAGTGTATGAAGAGCTTTGTGAATTGGATAAAAAATTGGCGATTGATTTTTTTAAATAAAAAATTTTTCATTAAATCCTTTCGCCAGCACGAAATCAAATGCTTCGCATTTTTCGTATTTTTGTTTTAAAAAAAAGATGGGAAATAAAGTAGTGATTGCAGTTTCAGGTGCAAGTGGCGCTATTTATGCCCGGCAGGTTTTACAAAAATTACAAACGCTGCAAAATCAATGGGAGGCTTTATCTGTCGTGATGAGTGACAATGCCAAAGAAGTTTGGAAAACAGAATTGGGCACGACAGAGTATGAGAATATGAACCTGGATTTTTATACGCGCCAGGATTTTTCTGCACCTTTTGCTTCCGGTTCCGCGCAATATAATATAATGATCATTTTGCCCTGTAGCATGGGCACATTAGGAAGGATCGCGCATGGCGTGAGTGATGACCTGGTAACACGTGCCGCAGATGTAATGCTGAAGGAAAGAAGAAAATTAATTCTCGGCATCCGCGAAATGCCATACAATTTAATTCATATAAAAAATATGGAACTGGTAACGTTGGCGGGCGGGATTATTTGCCCGGCGTCTCCTTCTTATTACAGCCAACCAAAAGATATTGAAGCTGTGGCAGCAACGGTTACAGACAGGATATTAAGCCTCGCGGGTTTTCAATTAGATAGTTTTAAGTGGGGAGAAAAATAAGACCTATAAAGTTTTAGAATCATACAAAGACCTATAAGGTTTTGAAAACCTTATAGGTCTAAGAAAAAAAAGCCCGCCATTTTTAATTAGCGGGCTTTGGTTTTTAAAGTTTAGGATTTATTCAGTTTCCTTGTTGTCTTCTTCCTGTTTCAACTTCTCTTTGATTTCCGCTAATGCGCCTAAATCTCCAAGTGTTGTTTTTTCTACTTTGCTCTGAATAGTCTTCACTGCCTTTTTGGTTTTTTCTGCTTCTACACGCTCTTCTTTTTTCTGTGATTCTACTTCAGCAGCTTGTGCCTGTTCCCAAATGCGGCTATGACTTAAGATGATCCTTTTTTCATTCCTGTCAAATTCAATGATCACGAATTTTGCGGTTTCATCAGCGCCAATGCTCTTGCCATCTTCTCTTGTGAGGTGACGGTTTGGTGCAAAGCCTTCCAGGCCGTAAGCCAACTGAACTGTTGCACCTTTATCATCACGACGGGTAATTGTTCCTTCGTGCTCTGTGCCTACAGCAAAAGTTTCAGACAATGTATTCCATGGATCTTCTTCAAGTTGTTTGTGGCCCAATTGCAGCTTGCGGTTTTCTTTATCAATACCCATAATAATGGTATCAATGTTTTCTCCAACTTTCGTGTATTCAGAAGGATGATTGTATCGCTTCAACCAGTTGAGGTCGCTGATATGGATCATTCCACCAATGCCCGGCTCCAGTTCTACAAACACGCCATACGGTGTGATATTTTTTACCAAACCAGGATGTTTGCTTCCTTCAGGATATTTATTTTCAATCGTATTCCATGGGTCCTCTGAAAGCTGTTTGATAGAAAGACTCATTTTGCGTGCGTCTTTATCAAGTGTTACGACTTTAGCTTCATATTCATCATTTAGTTTGAAAAACTCTTTGGCATTTACAGGTGTATTTGCCCATGTAATTTCACTTACATGCACGAGGCCTTCAACGCCAGGCTGAATTTCCAGGAACGCTCCGTAATCTTCTATGTTCACTACTTTGCCTTTTACATTTGCACCTTCATGGATCCATTCTGGTAAAATATCCCATGGATGTGGCGTCAATTGTTTGAGGCCGAGACTGATTCTCTTTTTATCATCATCAAAATCCAATACAACCACCTGGAGTTTCTGATCCATTTTAAGCACTTCGCTTGGATGGAAAATTCGTCCCCATGAAATATCGGTAATATATAATAAACCGTCGAGGCCGCCGAGATCCATAAATGCGCCGAAGTCTGTGATATTTTTTACAGTTCCTTCGAGCACCTGGCCTTTTTCCAATTTACTCATGATCTCCGCCCTTTGAGCTTCAATATCACTTTCAATTAATGCTTTATGAGAAACCACTGCATTCTTAATTGTTTCATTGATCTTCACCACTTTAAATTCCATGGTTTTACCAACGAACTGGTCATAATCAGTTACAGGTTTTACATCAATTTGTGAACCTGGCAGGAAGGTTTCCATACCAAATACATCCACGATCAAACCACCTTTGGTTTTGCTGGTAACAATACCGGTAACCACTTCGCCGGTTTTATGTACTTCCATAATTTTCTCCCAGGCGCGGTAAATCCTGGCTGATTTACGGCTAAGGTTCAAATGCCCCTGCCTGTCTTCTTTTTCTAACACCATCACTTCCACTTCATCACCTATTGATACACTTGGAAGATCCCTGAATTCATTCAGGGAAATCATACCATCACTTTTAAAACCTATATTTAAAACAGCATCTGTTTTAGTTAGGCCAACAATTGTTCCGTTGATAATTTCTCCGTCTTCAATTTGTATAAATGTGTCTTCATACACTTTGTCAAATTTTTCTTTTTCCGCATCTGTGTATTGGGAAACATTGCGTTTATCAATACTCCAGTCAAAATCATCATGTGCAGTTTTTACTTCTTCTACCGGAGCTTCCTTGTGAGTTTTAGATTCTGCTTTTGCAGTTTCCGTTTTTTCTTCAACTGTAGTTTGCGCAGGCATTTCAGCAATTGCAGTTTCAGTTATTTCATCATTTTTTTCAGCAACCGGTTGTGAATCTGTTTCATTCACAGGTTCTGCAGATGTGGGATTTTCTCCTCCAGGTTCATTTGTTGCCGCTGTAGCGGGACTCTCTGTATGAGTTTCCGGCTCCTGGTTTTCAGCGTTTTGATTAACAATATTATTTTCGCTCATAAAATATCCCGAGGGTTTTTATTTCGGGGCGGCAAAAATAAGGAAAATGCCTGATATAACAAGCATGAAACTGTTGATTTTCGAAGGCATTTTTAGAAGGGGAAAATCAGGATTGAATATAATTTTTCAGCTCTGAAATAGTATCTTTCTGGGACAAAAGTACTTCAGAGATCACGTCGTAAATAGAAATAAAACCAACCAGTTTTTCATCATCCATTACAGGAAGATAGCGTAATTTCTGGCCGGTGAGAATTTTCATACATTCTTCCACAGAATCTGATTCAGTAACTGTCGTGCAATTTACAACCATAATATCTGCTACAGTTGTATCAGTGGATGAATGGCCTTTTAAAATAACTTTCCTGGAATAATCACGTTCAGTCATAATACCGAGGAATTGATCATTTTCCATCACGACCACAGAACCTATATTTTTATCAGCCATGATATGGAGTGCATCAATAACTCTCGTGGTAGGTGGAACGGTTGTTATTTCACGGCCTTTTCTATCTAAAATATCGCTGACTTTACGCATGCTGTAAATTACCTTTTATATTTTAAATAGAAAAATTTTAATAAAAATTTTGAAGTGAAAAGGTCAAAATAATATATTACACATTTTCATGAATACTATTTTATAGTTTTACAACGATTAAAAAAATGAGCCACCCGGATTTACATATAGACCCTTCTTCTCTTACACCTGCTGAGAAAGAATTTGAAAACAGCATCCGCCCAAAAGTGATTGATGAATTTTCTGGGCAGCCGCAATTGATCGAAAACCTGGTTGTTTTTATCAAAGCTGCAAAACAGCGTGGTGATGCATTGGATCATATTTTATTTCATGGCCCACCGGGACTCGGAAAAACAACTTTATCCCGAATTGTGGCAAATGAACTTGGTGTACAAATTCGTGAAACTTCCGGCCCGGTGATAGAAAAACCCGGAGACTTAGCCGGTTTACTCACCAACCTGGGCGCGAATGATGTTTTATTCATTGATGAAATTCACCGTCTCAGTTCGGTGGTGGAAGAATATTTATATGCAGCGATGGAAGATTTTCGCATAGACATCATGATAGACAGCGGGCCAAATGCGCGCAGCATTCAGCTCAACCTTCAACCATTCACATTGATTGGCGCAACAACGAGAAGTGGTTTACTCACCGCGCCTTTATTGTCCAGGTTTGGTATAAAAGCCAGGCTGGAATATTATCATGCCGATATTTTGAAAACAATTGTTGAAAGAAGCGCAGCTATTTTAACTACGCCTATTACTTCTGAAGCTGCTTATGAAATTGCACGCAGGAGCCGCGGCACGCCACGTATTGCCAATGGGCTTTTAAGAAGAGTTCGGGATTTTGCCCAGGTGTTGGGTGATGGAAATATTGATATGAAAATAACGCAGTACTCACTTAAGGCGCTTAGTGTGGATGAGCATGGCCTGGATGATATGGATAATAAAATTTTAGCGACCATTATTGAAAAATTCAAAGGCGGGCCGGTTGGCATCACTACAATTGCCACTTCTGTGGGCGAAGAACCCGGAACCCTGGAAGAAGTATATGAACCATTTTTAATACAGGAAGGATTTATACAAAGAACGCCGCGTGGCCGCGAAGCCACACTGAAAGCATACCAGCATCTCGGCCATGCAGCGCCAAATAAAGGCAGGCAAAGTAGCTTTTTTGATTAAAAATTTTATTGCAAAAAAAAGACCTATAAGTTTTTGAAATTTTATAGGTCTAAAGCTTATTAAAAAACCTATAAGGTTTCTAAAACCTTATAGGTTTAAGATAAAATTTATGGCGCAACTAAGCGAAAACCATTACCATGAATATTCACGATCTCGATCTCATCATCTCCTTTTAAATATTTCCGAAGCTTGGCAATATATACGTCCATGCTGCGGCCATTAAAATACGTATCGCTGCCCCAGATTTTTTTCAACGCTTTTTCACGGGCGAGCAAATCATTTTTATGTTCGGCAAGCATTTTCAATAATTCATTTTCTTTAGGAGAAAGTGTTTGCATTTGTCCGGCATGAGATAATTCCCGCAGGCGGGGGTTGAAATGATAAGAACCCAGGTCAAATTGCATGTTCTCGCTTTCCTTATTGAAGTCCTCATTTCTTTTAAGGATTGCTTTTATTTTCAGCAATAAAACTTCACTGTCAAAGGGTTTGGTGATGTAATCATCCGCACCGAGTTTATAGCCTTTGATGATGTCTTCCTTCATCGTTTTTGCACTCAGGAAAAACAAAGGCATATCGGGATCAATATCGCGGATCTCTTCTGCTACTGTAAATCCATCCATGTTAGGCATCATTACATCGAGCAGGCAAATATCATACTTTTCGCGCTGGAATGCAGCGAGGCCGAGCCTTCCGTCGCGTTCGAGGGTTACATCATAATCGTTTAATTCGAGGTAGTTCTTTAAAACCATACCGAGGTTTTGATCATCTTCGCATAAGAGAATCTTGTATTTTTTATTTTCCATCTTTCGCGTTTTTTACAAATAAAATCTAATTAAGTCAGCCATTATAGCCAAAAGCGAGTAATTTTTTGTTAAACAATCATGTGTTTGCCATAAGGCTTTTCTATATTTGACAACTATTTTCACATGGAATATACACTAAAAAAAACACTTGGCCAACATTTTCTGAAGGATGATTCAGTTATAAAAAAAATTATTGCTTCCCTCGCTCAATCGGAATGTACAACAAGTAATTTACTTGAAATCGGGCCAGGCGCGGGCGCACTTACAAAATACTTACTACAGCTTCCGGGCATAGATTTCAAAGCTGTTGAAATTGATCATGAGAAAGTTGTTTTTCTGCAAAAAAAATTTCCCTCATTAAAGGAAAAATTAATTGAAAAAGATTTCCTGCAAATGGAGCCACCTTTTGAAGAAGCATTTCGCGTTATTGGAAATTTTCCCTATAATATTTCTACACAAATTTTGTTTAAAATATTAGGGTGGAAACATTTGGTGCCGGAGATCACCGGCATGTTTCAAAAAGAAGTGGCCATGCGTATTGCGGCAGCGCCAGGCAATAAAATATACGGGATCACGTCAGTATTAATCCAGGCATTTTACGAAGTGGAATATTTATTTGATATCAGCCCGGAAAGTTTTACGCCACCACCCAAAGTGATGAGTGGAATGATCCGATTAAAAATAAGAAATGAATTCCCCGAAATGAAAAATGAAACCTATTTTTTCCGGTTGGTAAAAAGTGCATTTAACCAAAGAAGAAAAATGCTGCGCAATGCGGTAAAACCTTTTTTTAAAGAAGACGTACTTAAAGATGAATTGTTTAACCGGCGTGCGGAAACATTGAGCGTAGATGAATTTGCACAGCTCACTTTCAGGATGCAATAAAGAAAAATATGAGAAAAATTGAAATAAAACCAATTGTATTAATCACCGCAAAAGCGCATCCCTATTTATTGGATCATTTTGAAAAAATTGGATATACCATCTGGCATCAGCCACATATAAGTTATGAAGAAATATTACAAGCCATTCCTACCGTCCAGGGATTAATTGTTACAACGCGTTTGAAAATTGACAAAGCAATTCTGGATGCGGCCAAATCCTTAAAATGGATTGGAAGACTGGGAAGCGGTATGGAATTGATAGATGTACAATATGCTACGCAAAAAGGAATTCAGTGCTTCAGCAGTCCTGAAGGAAACAGCAATGCAGTGGCAGAACATGCATTGGGAATGTTGTTGAATCTTATGAATAATATCTTTGTTTCCTTTGAAGAAATAAAGAAAAATAAATGGCTTCGCGATGAAAACAGGGGGATAGAATTAAGTGGCAAAACAGTTGGTATCATTGGTTTTGGCAATACAGGCAGTGCATTTGCACGCATTTTATCTTCATTTTCTGTGAAGATGTTAGCGCATGATAAATACAAAAAAGATTTTTCAAATGGCAATATTATTGAATCAACGTTAGAAGATATTTTGGAAAAAGCAGATGTGGTAAGTTTGCATTTGCCTTTGACCGAAGAAACTTTTCATTATGCCAATGAAGACTTTTTTAAAGCATTCAAAAGACAACCTTTTTTTATTTCCACCTGCCGGGGAAAAGTGACTGATACAAACGCATTGATGGATGCGTTAAAAAATAATTTTATCCGCGGCGCAGCTTTAGACGTTTTGGAAAATGAAAAATTGGATGCCTATTCAAGCTTGGAAAGACAGCAACTGGACTGGCTGCTGCAACAGAAAAATGTATTGATCACGCCACATATTGCCGGCTACAGTTTTGAGGCGTTATATAAAATGGCAGAAGTATTGATTGAAAAATTAGAAAAAAACGGATGCCTGGATTAATATTTGTATAAATTAATTTCTATATTTGTAGTTGCAACGCTGCAATAAACATGTGGCGTTGTATTTTTTTTTCTATAAGCTAAACCAGGAAAATATGAGCGACTTATTTTATATGTCCAAAGAGGCGTTTGATAAAAAAGTAGAAGAACTCCAGCACATGAAATCCGTAATGCGCCCTGCGGCTTCCAGGGCCATCGCAGAAGCGCGCGAAAAAGGTGACCTGAAAGAAAACGCAGAATATGATTCTGCCAAAGAAGCACAGGGCTTACTGGAAGCGAAAATCAAACAAGTGGAAGGCCAGGTATCCAATGCACGGATTTTAGATGAAACTAAAATTGATACGAGTAAAGTATCCATTCTCACAAAAGTGACCATCACCAACCTTGGTAGTAAAAAAACGGTCACCTATCAATTGGTCGGAGAAACAGAAGCCGACCTGAAGAATGGAAAAATTTCTGTGAGTTCACCAATTGGTAAAGGTTTGATGGGAAAATTAAAGGGAGAAGTTGCAGAAATACAAGCACCTGCCGGTGTTTTAAAATTCAGGGTGGAGGAAATCACTGCATGATCTTTTTTTCAAAAATATTGTACAAAATATATCACCAGTATAAAAAATATTTTAAACAAATGGACATCTTTTCAAAAATTATCGCCGGGGAAATTCCTTCCTATAAAATTGCAGAGGATGATTTGTTTTATGCCTTCCTGGATATTTATCCTTTGGTGCGTGGCCATGTATTGGTAATACCGAAAACGGAAACAGATAATTTATTTGATTTACCAGAAGCTTATTTATCAGGCATCCTGCTTTTTGCGCGGCCCATCGCGAAAGCGATTGAGCAATCATTTGACTGTAACCGTTGTGGCATGGCAGTTTTAGGCCTGGAAGTGCCGCATGCACACATTCACCTGATGCCCATAAACTCTGAAAATGATATTAATTTTAAAAAGGAAAAATTATCGCTGAGCGATGAAGAATTTAAAATTATCCAGGCAAAGATTGTAGATGCATTGAAATCGTAAGCACATTTATTTATTCATTACCCTGTTTTTATTTTCCTGGATAAATGTTTTCCAGCTATTGGATTTTTTATGGTTTGAAAAAAGTGGGGATGACATTTGATAATGATGGCAAAGCGCCACAGCAAGCGCATCCGTTGCATCAAAATAGTGCGGTTTGGTTTCGAGTAATAAAATTTGTTGCAGCATTTTCCAAACCTGTTCTTTATCAGCATTACCATTGCCCGTAATAGATTGTTTAATTTTTTTTGGTGCATATTCCTGTACGGTCACGCCACCCTGCATCGCGGCTGCAATAGCCACGCCCTGTGCTCTTCCAAGCTTGAGCATGCTTTGCACATTTTTACCAAAAAACTGGGATTCAATGGCAAGATGTGCCGGGGTATATGTTTCGATCAGCAGGGATATTTTTGAATAAATCATTTTCAACCTTTCATACATATCCTGGTACTGTTGTAATTTCAGCGCATCCATTTCCAGAACATCCAAAGCACCATTTTGTACACGAAGTATGGAATATCCCATAATCACTGTACCGGGATCAACACCTAAAATGATGCAGGAATTATTTTTTTCCATGGGGTGAAATTAATCTATTTCGATGTACTGGTTTTATAAACGACACAACATAATTTTTTTTAAAAAAAATTTGGAGGATGATTAAATTTCAATTCACTTATTTTTGCTGCAAAGAAAACAAGCTTACATGGTTGACGTGATTTTAGGTTTACAATGGGGAGATGAAGGAAAAGGAAAGATCGTAGATTATTTTGCGCCCGGTTATGATATCGTTGCCCGCTTCCAGGGCGGACCCAATGCGGGGCATACGTTATATGTCGAGGGAAAAAAAATAGTGCTGCATCAAATTCCATCCGGCATCTTTCACCAGGATAAAATAAACCTGGTGGGCAATGGTGTTGTACTCGACCCGGTAACGCTGCGAAAAGAATGCGATGCTGTTGCGGCGTATGGCATTGATGTGAAAAAAAATCTTTTTATTTCAGAGCGTACCAACCTGATAATCCCATCACACCGCGCACTTGACCGTGCTTCCGAACAATCAAAAGGTGAAAGTAAAATTGGTTCTACACTGAAAGGTATTGGCCCCGCATATATGGATAAAACGGGCAGGAATGCACTGCGTGTTGGAGATCTTTTGAATAAAAATTTTACAACAAATTATATCAAGCTTCGCATGAAACACCAGCGGCTGCTGGATGGTTTTCATTTTATGGAAGATATCAATGCGGATGAAGAAGTATTTTTTGAATCCCTTGAATTTTTACGCGGATTAAATATAGTGAACGGGGAATATTTTATTAATAAAAAAATAAACGAAGGCAAAACTGTACTGGCCGAAGGAGCGCAGGGAAGTATGCTGGATATTGATTTTGGTACGTTTCCCTTTGTCACTTCCTCCAATACAATTTCCGCAGGAGTTTGTACGGGCCTGGGGATTCCACCCAATAAAATCAGGGAAGTGATTGGCGTTACAAAAGCATATTGCACACGCGTGGGAAGTGGCCCTTTCCCCACAGAATTAGAAAATGAAGAAGGTGAACTGATGCGGAAGACCGGCCAGGAATTTGGCGCTACAACCGGAAGGCCGCGGCGTTGTGGCTGGATTGATTTGGTAGCGCTGCATTTTGCATGTATGATCAATGGTATTACACAAATTGTTATGACCAAAGCAGATGTGCTGGATGCATTTGAAACGTTGAAAGTGTGTGATGGTTATTCAATTGATGGGAAAGAAGTTCATGAGATTCCATATCAAATGGATAAGATTGATATCACTCCATTACTGAAAAAATTTACTGGCTGGAATACAGATACTACAAAAATAAAGGAAGCAAAAGACCTTCCCGGAAAGATGAACGAGTATGTAGCATTTATCAATAATTTTTTAGGAGCACCGGTTAAATATATTTCGAACGGCCCGGGACGAGATCAGATTGTAAAGTTGTAATAACATGACAATGGATAAAGGCATTATTTTTGTTTCAAACTATATTTAAAAATAATTTTACCTAAAATAAAAAGTATTCTTATTTTAGGCATCAAATCTTTGGCGGTTATGACATCAAAATCAAATAAAGACAAAGGCGTACAAAAAAGCAACCCTGCACAACAAGTTAATGGTAAAGGCGAAAAAAAATCTCCTGTAAAAAATAAACAGGAAGAAGATGATTTAAATGATGATGATCTTGAAGTTGATGAAGAAATAGTATCAAAAAAACCTGCTAAAGCTGCACCTGGAAAGAAACAAAAGAAATTAGAGGACGATGAAAATGCGGATGACGACGAAAAGGATGACTGGGAAAAATCTGAAGAAGCAGATTCATGGGATCCCGATTTCGATGAGTTTGATATACCGGGAGCGGACAGAAAAAAACCAGGAAAAAAAGGGGTCGCCGGTGATGAGGATGATGACTTCACCGTTGATCCGGACATGAAAGAATTTGATATGTACAATGATGATTTTGAAGATGAGGAAGAGGATGATGATTTTTAATACATGTATAAAAAAAGGCATAGGAAAATTGAATCATTCCCTGTAGCGGGTGATGTAAAAATATTTAAGGAAAAAATGCTGGACTGGTGTAACCGGTTTAGCATTTTTTCATTTTTGGACAGTTGTGGTTATGAAGACAAATATGGTCGGTATGATTGTTTGGCTGCAGCCGGTACTGAAAAAAAATTTACTGGCAGCCTTCCGGAATTCCATCAATTTTACGAAGAAAACAATGACTGGCTTTTTGGTCATTTTTCTTACGATTTGCAAACCGAAAATGGAAAGGAAGAAATACCACATACAGGATTTGAAAATATATTTTTTTTTCAACCCCAGGTCGTTTTAATTTTAAAAAAAAATATCCTGACCATTGAAACGATCTTCCGGCCGCCGAGTGAAGTGTTTCATGCCATTCTTCACCTGGAAAAAATTTCACTTAAAGTAGCGAATGCTGAAAAAATAAATATTCGTTCTGATATTGAGAAGGAAGAATATATTTCAATCATTCAACAACTCAAAAAACATATTCAGCGTGGTGACTGTTATGAAATTAATTTCTGCATGCAATTTTTTGCAAACAATTATTCGATAGATCCACTGGAAACTTTTAAAAAACTATTGGCTGTTTCACCCAACCCATTTTCCTGTTTGTATAAAAATGAAAATAATTTTTTGATTTGTGCCAGCCCGGAACGTTTTTTACAAAAAGAAGTGCGACAAATTATTTCACAACCCATCAAAGGCACGGCACGCCGTGGCTTGCATGATTCAGCTATTGATGCATTGCAGAAAAATTTATTGAAAGAAAGCCGGAAAGAGCAAAGTGAAAATGTAATGGCAGTTGACCTTGCGCGAAATGATGTATCCCGTTTCTGTGAGGAAGGATCTGTACACGTATCCGAACTTTTTGGTATTTACACTTTTCCTCAGGTATATCAAATGATCTCCACTGTGCAGGGAATTGTACCATTCAATATAAACCTGGCGGATATTATACATGCTGCATTTCCCATGGCTTCCATGACCGGTGCGCCAAAAAAGAAAGTGATGGAACTCATTGGGCAATATGAAAAAACGAATCGTGGAATTTTTTCCGGAACGGTAGGATACATTACACCGAAAAAAGATTTTGATTTCAACGTAGTGATCAGGAGCATCATTTATAACTCCAAAACAAATCGGCTTACATTCCCGGTGGGCGGCGGTATTACCTGGCTGAGTGAGCCGGAAAAAGAATATGAAGAATGTATTTTAAAAGCCAGCGCGATCAGGAAAATACTTACATCATAATCCTTTCTTTATTTCATCAAAATTTATTTTAACATTTCCGAAAGCTTTCGTATATGAGATTCATTTACTTTTGATCTACTAAATATTTCGTACATAAAAATCATAGATTATGAATACAAAAAAAATCGGGCTGGCATTATTACTGATGCCTTTGGTTTTTTCACTAAAATCCCAGGCCCAGGACAAGACAAATGATAATAGCAAAAAGACGGAGCGCATCATCATCACCAAGAAAAACGGCACTATTGATAAGATGTCCATTGAAGTGAATGGCGATAAAATTACCATTAACGGAAAACCGGCTGATGAAAATAAAGATGTTGATATAACCATTATGAATGGCAATGATGGTGACATGTTTATGACGATGCCGCGCACACCGGGTATGCCTTTTGCAATGCCATTCGGTGAAGGAAATATGAATGGTGGTGGCAATTTTTTATTTAATAACAGCGAAGGCACAAAAGCATTCCTGGGCGTTATGTCGGAAGCAAACAAAGACGGCGCGCGTATTACAGACGTGACTGATAAAAGTGGTGCAGACAGTGCTGGCCTGAAAGAAGGAGACATCATCACAAAAGTGGGTGATACAAAAATTACCAACCCAACTGATCTTTCAACAGCCATTGGAAAATATAAACCCAATGATAAAGTAACAGTGACCTATTTGAGAGATGGCAAAACTTCCACTGTCAATGCAATACTGCATGCGAACGCAATGCGTGTATTTGCCTGGAAAGATATGGACAATTTAAAAGGTTTTTCAATGCCAAATATTCCTAAAATGGACGGCTTGCAGGGGTTTGATTTTTATCGAAGCAAGATAAAATTAGGCGCACAGGTTCAGGATATGGATAATAATTCAGGTGTGAAAATTTTGAATACAGAAAAAGACGGCGCAGTTGAAAAAGCCGGCTTACAAAACAATGATGTGATCACTCAAATTAATGATACAAAAATTACTTCAGTAGATGATCTCAGGAATATGCTGAAAACTATAAAAGAAGGAGATACCATTCAACTTACTTATACAAGAAATAACAATTCAAAAACGATCAGCATTAAATTCCCCAAAGAATTAAAAACCATGAACCTTTAAATTTTAAAAAGAAAATAGAAAAGCCATCCTTTCAGGGTGGTTTTTTTTGCAAAAAAAGGAATTAAGATAATCCTAATTATTGCAGAAATCAATGGCAAATCCATTGCTACGGCTTAGTTTTGCGCACTTACATGAAGAGTGAAGCTGAGAAATACGAAACCGTTATTGGCCTGGAAATACACGCCAGGCTTGATACGAATACCAAACTTTTTTGCGGGGACAATAATCTTTTTGGCGCTGAACCAAATACATTGGTCAGCGAAATTTCACTGGCACACCCGGGAACATTGCCTGTAATAAATAAAGAAGCAATTCTGTTTGCTGTGAAAATGGGTATCGCGTGTAATTGTGATATTGCGGGCTACACTTTTTTTGCACGCAAAAATTATTTTTACCCGGACCTGCCGAAAGGTTACCAGGTAACACAACATACCAACCCGATTTGTAAAAATGGATATGTTACTATTAAGACAGAAAATTATACGCGCGAAATATTTTTAAACAGGATTCATCTCGAGGAAGATGCAGGGAAAAGTTTGCATGATATGAATGATCATTTTACCTGTCTTGATTTTAACCGTGCCGGTACACCACTCATCGAAATTGTAACAGAGCCTGTTTTACATTCTGCTGAAGAAGCTTATCAATTTATTGCAGAGATAAGAAGGCTTGTTAAATGGCTTGATATATGTGATGGCAACATGGAAGAAGGCAGCCTTCGCTGCGATGCAAATATTTCAATTCGTCCGAAAGGTTCAAAAAAATTAGGCACCAAAGTAGAAGTGAAAAACCTGAATTCGCTGCGCTATGTCAAAAAAGCAATTGATGTTGAAGTTTCGAGATTGATGCAGCTTGCAGAAAATAATCAGAAAATTTTACAGGAAACAAGAAGTTATGATGCGGCCGCAAATGCTACATTTCCCATGCGTGAAAAAGAAGAGGCTGATGATTACCGCTATTTTCCTGAACCGGATCTCCCGCCGGTAAAAATAAGTTCAACTTTTTTAGCCGGAATAAAAAAAGACATGCCTGAATTGCCCCAGGCAAAAATGAAAAAGTATTGTACGGAATACAATCTTTCCGGCTATGATGCTGAACGGCTCTGTGCAGACATGCACATTGCATTTTATTTTGAAAAAGTGGCGAAAAATGTATCCAATTATAAAGCGATTGCCAATTGGATCACGGGACCGTTAATGCAATATTTGAATGATCAGAAAATGGATTTTATAATGAATCCATTAAATGCAAAACAACTTGCGGAAATCATTACCCTCGTGGAAGAAAATAAATTGAATTTTTCCACTGCGGCTTCAAAACTATTGCCCTATTTAATGGAAAACAAAAACGTTGATACGCTGAAAGCCGTAACCACACAGGGATGGATGCAGGTAAATGATACAGATGAACTGGAAAACTGGATAAATATTGTTTTGGAAACCATGCCTGAAAAAGTAAAGGAGTATCGAAAAGGCAAGAAAGGTTTGATCGGTTTGATGATGGGTGAAGTAAAAAAATTAAGTAAGGGAAAAGCAGATCCTGCAATAGCAATAAAAATACTCGAAGAAAAATTAAATATAAAAAATTAAAAACACGAAAGACAACGATCATGAAATATATCTCCCGGATTTTTATATTAGTCATTATTGCATTCTCATGCAAAAATTCTGATACAGGAAATTTCAGTATTAGTGGCCATATCAAAGGTGCACCTTCAGATTCCGTTTACCTGGAAAAAGTTTCTTATGATACCAAAGAACCGTTAATACTGGATTCTGCCATCCTGGATAAATCCGGGAATTATTCAATGAAAGGAAGCGCATCAGAGCAAGGACTTTTCCTGGTAACACTCAATCATATACCCGCGGGTATATTCATCAATGATGGCAATGCGATTACTTTAAATATTAATTTGGATGGGTTCAGGTTGCCGGAGATTGGCGGCAGTGAAGCAACAAAAAATTTGTATGAATTTATCAATGCCTATCGCGCCAAAGATTCCATGCTTTCAGGTATTTATTACCAGGTTGATTCATTGAGTACAAATCCCGGAAATGATTCACTGGTTCAATTAATGAAAAACCGCGGTATGGAAGAAATGACCTCAATGAATAATAATACCAAAAACTTTATTACCAAATCGAATAACCCCGCGGCAATCTATTATGCATTGTATATGGCACGCGCCACCATGCAGGAAGATGTGCTTGATTCACTGGTAACAAATGCATTATCAAGATTTCAAAATCATACCGGTCTCCTTGCGTTCAAAACGAATCTTACAAAAAATAGTGCAGCATCTCAGGGGATGAGTGCCGGAAATACGTTGCTCAATAAACCCGCACCTGATCTTACTATGCCGGATGTAAACGGCAAACCAATGAGTATTCAAAACTTTAAAGGAAAATATGTACTCGTAGATTTTTGGGCAAGCTGGTGTGGCCCATGCCGCCAGGAAAATCCAAATGTAGTGGCAGCATTCAATCAATTTAAAGATAAAAATTTTACCATATTGGGCGTTTCCCTGGATAATGATAAAGCTGCCTGGCTGGATGCTATAAAAAAAGACGGGCTTAATTGGAACCAGATGAGTGACCTCAAACAATGGCAAAGTGAAGCGGTAACTACTTACCAGTTTGAAGGCATCCCATTTAATGTACTCATCAACCCGGATGGAATTATCGTTGCTACAAATTTGAGAGGGCCGGCATTGCAGCAAAAATTACAGGAAGTTTTAAAATAAAAGCAGAACATATTTATAAGTGCACCTTGCTATTTTTTCTTCTTTGATGACAGGTCCCTGATCAAAATTGGTAACAAAACGAGGTTGGCAATTGTTGCAATCACCAATGTTATTGATGTAAGCCAGCCCAATGCTTTTGTGCCACTGAAATCGCTGAAACAAAAAATAATAAATCCTGCAATCAACACCATTGATGTATATAAAATACTGATGCCTGTATGCTGAATTGTGGCCTTTAGTGTTTGATCAATGTTATTTCCATATTCAGGCAACTCCTGTTTATAGTTCACCAAAAACCGGATCGTTACATCTATCGCTATACCCAATGCAATGCTGAAAATAAGCACTGTAGAGGGTTTCAGGGCAATGCCCGTCCAGCCCATAATGCCGGCTGTAAACATCAGTGGAATAATGTTTGGTATCAATGAGCAAAGCAATATCCGGAAAGAGCCAAAAAGAAATAACATGCATACGGCGATAATTGTAAGCGCCCAGAAAATACTGCTCTTTAAACCTTCCACAACATATTTTGTGCCTTCCAGGAAAGTAATTGTTGCACCGGTATAAGTGATTTTAAAATGAGCCGTATCAAAAATTGTATTGGCAACAGAATCATATTGCTTCAGTAAATCAGGCAATTTTTTACTTCCGATATCTTCCATATTGACAGTGATTCGCGCCGTTTCTTTCGTGCTGTCAATATAACTATTCATGATCGTCAAAAGATTTTTATTTGTGCCATCCACTTCATTATTCTTTTTCAGGTATTGCGCTAAAAAAGGCATATCAAATTCGGTGGGCAAATTATAATTCACGCTATCACCATCGTAATATGCCTGCTTTGCAAACTTTAATGCAGTAATAAAAGACATTGGCTTTGCCGTTTGATTGCCCGATGCAATATAATTGCTGAACTCATTTATTTTTTCAATGGTCGTAGTATTTCTCAGAAGTCCATTTCTTCTTTTTGTATCCACTTCTATTTCCAAAGGCATGATGCCTTTAAATTGTTGTTCAAACCATTTGAGATTGGTATAAATACTGCCCGTTTTTGGCAGATCATCCACGATGAAGGCTTGCGTATTTAAACGCATCATTCCTGTGATGGAAAAAATAATAGCTGCAATCGAAACAGCATATACAATTATTTTTTTGGTAAAAACAATAGCGGTAATCTTCTCCAGTACCGTGTTTAATTTTTTAGAATTTAAGTAACGAAAATGTCTTGGTTTTGGAGAAGGCAGATAACTCAGTGCTGGTGGCAATAAGAAAAGGGATATAAAAAATAAGAGCAGGATATTAATGCCGGAAACAATTCCAAATTCTTTCAGCAAACTACTTTGTGTTAATGCAAAAACGCCAAAACCAATAGCTGCAGTGATGTTACAGAAGAGTGTAACAATGCCCATACGCCCGGTCATTTGTATAATCGCTGCATTTTTGGAATTCGTTTCCCCGTAAGCCGTATGGTATTTATTTAAAAAATAAATGCAATTGGGTATTCCAATTACAACAATCAAAGGAGGTATAAGCACGCCGAGTGCAGTTATTGTATAGCCCAGCAAAACCATTGTAGCAAAACTGCAGATAACACCAATCCCTACAACAACTAAGCTTATAAGCATGGCGTATAAGGAGCGAAAAAAAATCAATAATGTTATCGCAGAAAACAACAGCGAACCAATAATAAATAAGCGCATTTCTTTATCCAGTTTCTGTGACACTTTCGTGCGTATATATGGCAGACCACTGATATGTACTTTCAGCGCAGTATTTTTTTCAAAATTATTCACCGCATTTTCTACACGTTGCATAAGTACTACCCGTGCACCGCTATTGGCTGAATCTTTATTTACAGAAACGGCCATGAGATAAGCATGTGTTTCAGCATTGTATAAAAAGCCATTATAAAAAGGCAGGTTTTCAAATACTTTCCGGCTGCTGTCCAGCGATAATTCAGCGAATGGAGGCTGAAATATTTTAGTGGCAATGAATCGTTTTAAAGAATCATCTCTTTTTAGTCCCGGTGCATTTTCAATACTCAAAAAATTCAATACACCCGGAATCGCTTCAATGTCTTTTTTTAATTGCAATAAAGCATTGAAATTCTTTGTGGTAAAAAAAGAATCTGACTGAAGGCCTAAAACCAGCGTAGATCCATCATCACCGAATTTCTTTTTGAAATTTTCATAATCAATATATTTCGAATTGGTTACCGGTATCGCTTTTGAAAATTCATAACTGATCTTTGCCTGCGATGCTTTATACGTCATAAAAGCAGTGAACAAAACCAGTGCGATTAAAATGGTCAATCGAAATTTTAGTAAGAATGCTCCTATCTTATACCACATGTAAAAATACTGTTTGGGTGGAAGTTGTTTTAAAAAGGCTATGCAAAGAAAGGCTTTTACTTTTTAGATGAATTGCTTCAATTTAAACTTTCTTTAAATTTTGTATCAAAAATATTTTATTTTTAATAAATCGCTTTATTAGATTTAATAAATAATATTCATGTCACTACCAGGAAGTCATCCATTCAAGTCTGCATTCAAACATGCATTCATTGGCTTGTTCCGCTTTTTCAAAACAGAAAGGAATGGCCGGATAGAATTGGTTTGCACCATCATTATTATTTTCATGGCATTTTATTTTAAATGCAATTCACTGGAATGGATCAGCATACTACTTTGTATTGCAATGGTGCTTGGCGCGGAAATGTTCAACAGTGCTTTAGAGAAAACCTGCGACCTGATGCATCCCGAATTTAATAAAAACATTCAATACATCAAAGATGTTTCCGCAGCCGCTGTACTGGTTTGCAGTATTATTTCAGCGATCGTTGCGGCCATTATTTTTATTCCGAAAATCTGGTTTTACTTCAATTCCACGTTGCATTAAAAATCAAGTCCGAGCGCAAAATACCAAATTGGTTTTCCCTGGAAGAATCCATTCATTGGCCAACCTGCATCCAACTTTAAAAAATAACCCAACAAACTTCCTCTTGCACCAAAACCATAACCACCAGCGAAAGGCCCGATACCACCAGCTTTCTGACGAATGCTTACAGGATTATTTGGATCGG
Source organism: Chitinophagales bacterium (assembly GCA_038257845.1). Classification (GTDB taxonomy): domain Bacteria; phylum Bacteroidota; class Bacteroidia; order Chitinophagales; family Chitinophagaceae; genus JAFDXJ01. The sequence continues at coordinate 13,328 of JBBSQL010000033.1, read as the reverse complement.
CAGGAGGATAGATATATGTTGGTCTTTCGAACGCATTGAAGCCTCCATTCCACGCAGTACCCAAATCAATAAATTGGATCAACTGGAATGTACGCAGGAATGCATTGTTGATGGGTTTATTAAAAAGTGTTGAAAATACAGGCAATCTCAATTCACTATTGATGACCACTGCATTATTTCCATTGGCAACATTTTGAATATATCCACGCATATTCAACGCGAGAGATTGAAATGCATAATTCTGATCCGGTGCCGGTCTGTTGGCATTATTGAATTTTGGATTAATCCAGCCATCCGCGCCGCCGAGGTAATACAATAATTTTGCTTCGCCAAAAGAGAAGTCACCGGCTGCTCTTGTAGCCCAGATAAAATTGCGATAAATTTTATAATAATATCGCGCATCAAAACCGAGATTCACAGTAGTCTTTCCTTTGATCGCACTTTTGCCTATGGGCATATTAAAGTCACCATAAATTTTAAATCGTAAACCATTCCAGATATTCATGGTTGGATTAATACTGTTGTCATGCACATATTCTACATGCGTGAGCAACGTAGCAGATGTGGAATCAGGAATATCAAATGCTGTAGGATCCGGGAAAGACACAGTCTGGCCGGTGTTTGGATCAACCAAAGTAACAAATGGCCGCACCACACCGCGATCTGTTCTGTAGCCTACAGATGCGCGTAAACTTTTCACTTCATTCAATGGATACGCAATATTAAACTGGTAAATACTTGTAAATAACCTGTTGTCATAAGCGCCTTTCGGGCCTTTGAAAAAACCAAAATAATCTGTGGTAGTGCTGCGATAATACGTAACGCCCCAATCAATCATTTTGCGGTAATTCTGGTAAGAAATAAATGCATCTTTATCGGACAGGGAAGTACCAAAACGATAGCCGCCAATCAATTTAATATCTTCCATTAAATCACTCACCCCTACACGAAAAGTAAAATTAATATCATTGCCATTACTTAATGAAATTGGCCCGTAGCCGCCGTTGTAAGGCTGATAATTATTTACGATCACACTATTGGAAATGCCTGCAAGCACATAATCAGAATTGAATTTCAATTTATATTTATACAATTTCAAATCCTCCAATGCGCGTTGTGCAACAGGTATATCTCTAATTGCTTTTATATAGGATGAATCATTGTTGCCCTTGTCAAACTGGTTTTGAAAAACCCGGTTTTCAGATTTTGATTCTAACGTATCCGATTTTAATTCTATGGCTTTACCGGTTTCAATATTTTTGCTCAGCATACTTTGCCGGATAAATTCTGTAGGCCGCGCATTTATATTTCTTTTGCGCAAAGCAATGGAGTCCACTTTTAATTTATATAAAAATTTCAAATCGCCTTCCCGCCTTACTTCACTTACCTGGCCATTATTGCCTGCTACCCTGGACTCCAATAAACTGCTTTGATAATTGGTAATGGGAAATGTATAAGTGGAATCTTTATACACGGCAAAATAACTTACACTATCCGGCGCTTGTTTTCTATTGGCGCGTAATGTGGAATCCAATTCTTTTTCATCTGGATTACGCAATACATCTTCGCCGATATATAAAAGTGTGTCAATGCCATCGCGCTGTGTGGAAAAAAAGCCTGCCCACCTGTTGGCAATTCCATTTTCATCACTCACATAGGTATAGTGGTTGAGGTTGTATTGCATGGGATAACGTGCATTGCCAAATTTCACATCCGTAAGTTTTGTCATTTGCTTAAACTCACTGTTATTCAGCAGATCAATCAGGTAAATATTAAATGGATAATTTCCCGGCAGGGCAGTATCAGATTTTGATGTATTTATCCCGGGCCGGTTGGAAGAAAATAAAATGCCCGTCCTGTTTGGAAACGACACAAAATTCGGATCCAAATCATCATACTGGTCATTGGTCAGTTGCTTGAATTTTCCACTATCAATTTTATAAATAAAAATATCGGAATGACCATTTTTCACGGCACTCATCAATAAAGTATTTGCATCCAGCATAAAGCCTGCATCAATTATTTGATCCACGCCTTCTATCTCCTGCTGAAATCTTTTGATATTGGCGATGACATCATATACAAACATGTGAATTTTTCCTTCTTTAGAATAAATCACCAATAAACGGCTGCCCTTTCCATCCCAGGAAAGAATGGGATAATTTGGATTAATGTCTCCGCTTAAAGTGCGCACGCCGTAGTCAAGAATGGTTTTTGATTCATACAAATTGTCCACGTATTTTACGCCGTATTTTCCTTTGGTATATTGCACTACGGCATAAGAATTATTTTTAGGATTTGGGTTCGCTGCAAAATGATAAAAGTCATCGCCCTTTTTGATTTCCTCTATCACGCTCAATTTTCCTTTCGGTGCATTTCTTCTTTGTTTAATATCTTTTGCATACCTGTCCTGCTCATACTCCATAAAATCCTGGAGCATGTATTTAAATTTTTTCTTCGCGATTTTTTCAGAAGCTGTATTCAAATTTTTGTATAAACGCGTGAGGTATAAAAAATACGTTACGTTCTGAGGCTTATACCTTTCAGAAATATAATACCAGAATGCATGGCCAGCAAGAACTGGTTTATCAAAAGCGAATTGATAAAAACTATTATAATCGCCACCGAGGATAGCGCTTTTTAAATCATCATCAAACTTAGTGCTCCAGGGTGTGCCAATATATTCCACGTAACCATCGGTCAACCATTGCGGCAGATCGAGCAATGCCTGGTTGCTGGCTATTTCCCCCAAATCATCACCGAATAAAAGATTGTCCACGAGGATTTTTGCAATGCCCTGGCGAATCTGTTCTTTTAAATTATTTTTATTTCCATCATAAAATAAAACCACTTTATTATTGACGAGTTTAGTCAACCCGCCGGAACTTTGCCAGTCAATTCCCAGGCCGATATTGCTGCTTTTAAAATCATCATAATTATTATAGATGACAAAATTCGCACGGTTGCGCAGTGAATATTCCGCGGCGGTTTCTATTCCAGGAAGTTCCTGCTCTGCAATTTCTACTACATATTTTCCCAGTTCCTGGCCATCTCCATTGAAGTAGGCATTGAAATTCCGGCTTTGGTAATATTGCCAGTTAAATTTTTTGTATTGCAGGCGGTTTTTACCAAATGTCACTGTATTTACCTGTGCCTGTACAAAAAAGGGCAGTAAAAAGATCACACATAAAATACCCAATCGCGGCCAAAGGTGTTTATCTTGCATATCCAATTTTTAGAATTTTAAAATTAGTATAAATAGTTGTAAACCGATTGTAAAAAAAACGCTATGATCAATATAAAAGTATTTGCATTCAATCCATTCCAGGAAAATACATACGTACTTTATAACGAAATGGGTATGGCTTTACTGATAGACCCCGGCTGTTTTTCCCCGGGCGAAACAGAAATGCTCCAAAAATTTATTGCAGAAAAAAAACTGCGCATGGCCCAACTCATTAATACCCACTGTCATTTAGACCATATTTTTGGGAATAATGATGCATTTTTAAAATGGGATTTGCCCCTGCATCTTCATCCGCAGGAAGAAATCGTGCTGAAACGTAGCCCCGAAGCGGCTGCCATGTATGGCGTAGAATTAACCGCTTTTACAGGTGAATTAATTTTTATCAATGAAGGTGATATAATTAAATTGGGCGATGATGAATTAAAAGTTTTACTCACGCCCGGCCATTCTCCGGGAAGCATTTGTCTGTACTGTGAAAAACAAGGATTTGTCATTGGTGGAGATGTTTTATTCCGCGACAGTATTGGACGTACAGATCTGCCGGGCGGCGATCATGAAACTTTATTGAGACATATTAAGGAAAAATTATTCAGTCTTCCGGATGAAACGATCGTTCATCCCGGCCACGGCCCGGAAACAACTATTGGTTATGAAAAAAAACACAATCCATTTTTACAGGATTAATATTTTTTATTTAAGGAAATTTTCGGAAAACGGTAAAACGCAATATAATTTCTAACAACAGTAAAGCCATTGCGATCAATACTAATGGTAAATATTTATTGGTGTAGTGATTAAAAGTCGTGATCTCCACTTTTGATTTTTCCAATTCATTGATACTTGTATAAATATTTGTGAGCGCCTGTTTATCTGAAGCATGAAAATATTGACCACCTGTTTGTTGGGCAATATTTTTTAATAAGCCTTCATTAAACTCCAGTTTTCTTTTTTCCGTAATATTTCCCAAAGGAGATTGCACCACTTCATTGATTTCTTTATCACTGCCAATGCCAATTGTATAAATTTTTACATGATACAAATTCGCCATTTGCACAGCCACATCCGGCGGAATTGTACCGCCGATATCCACGCCATCCGTAAGCAAAATAATTACTTTACTTTTTGATTCTCCACTTCGCAGCCTGTCCACACTGGTGGCCAAACCTGAACCAATCGCCGTGCCTTCTTCCTGCAAATAACCACTTTGAATATTTCTAATTTGATCCAATACTGTATTGTGATCTGTGGTAATTGGACAAAGTGTAAAACTTACGCTACTAAATATAACAATACCAATTCTGTCGCCAGGCCTGTGCGCTACAAAATCTGCAGCCACATCTTTTGCCGCTTCCAGCCGGCTGGGCTGAAAGTCAGTGGCAGTCATACTTCCGCTGATATCAAAACAAAGCACCATATCAATGCCTTCGCCATTTGATTTTTCTTCTGTAAATTTTTGTCGCGGGCCGGCCAATGCAATGATGAGTAAAAAAACAGCAATGCATCTTAGAAAAAATGGGAAATGAAGCATGGATGTTTTAATACTTTTTACGCCTTCCAAAAAATGTGTGGTCGTCACCATCATGGATGCATCACGTGTATTTTTTTTGCGTAAATATTCCCAGATCATGACCGGCAAAAGGAGGAGTAATGCCAGCACCCACGGCCATTGAAATTCAATATGGCTGATCCATTGTGTGATCATAGTGCCTGCTTTTGCGTGAATGAATCAATGTGTTTTATTAATTGTGTTGCCGTGAAAATTGATTGATCTTTTTCCGCATCCGGTGGAAAATATTTTGCAAATTTGATGGCATCTGCAAAACGCATAAGTTGAAAAAAATTCGTTCTTATTTTTTCATCACTAAGATGAGCAGTTAAACGCACCATTATCTCATCCGTTGTTAAATGTGTTGCTTGTACTGGTAAGACCTGGGAAATATATAATTTACAAATATCCGTAAGCTTTGTATAAAAGCTTTTTATTTCTGTGAAAGTTTGTGGATTTTCTTTTTTCAAAACTTGCAGTTGATCCATCGCCAAATCATAAGGTTGCTTCGCAGATTTTGGTGTAACTATAACTGGTTTTTTCTTTTTAAATTTTTTCCATATTAAAAAAATCACAATCAGCGTGGCTAATGCCAGCAAACCAATCAAGATATATTTTTCATAAGGTGGCTTTACCTGGACTTCAATTATATCTTTGATATCATGATAATCGCTCATGCCTGAAATATCCACCGGTAATATTTGGATGGTGATACTATCAGCAGACAACTCAAGTGTTTTGCCGGTTGAAATATTTTTCAATAGTACTTGCAGTGGTTTTATTTTCCAGTTGCCTGTATCGAAAGAAGTGAGTATAATATTTTGTGTAAAATCAAATATGCCATTTACAGAAGCACTATCCAATTTGCCAGGATTAACAACGGTCATATGATTGGCAGAATCAGCAACGGGCGTCCAGGAAAGCAGTTGGAATGCAGGCGGATCCTGCATTTCCAGTTTCAATTGCAGGGTTACCTGTTCACCGATCAAAATGGTATTCCTGCTGATCGTGGCAGAAATTTTTTGTGCAAAAATGGCTGTAGCATTTAACAGGAATAACATTGCAAAAAAAGCAATGCATAAAAATTTTATTCGTTTATTTTTTTCTTGCAGCATGTAAAATAATCAGGCGCGGTTTAAGAAAAATTGTTTTAAAACTTTCACATAATCATCCCCGATAGCAATCTGCATAAGGTCTGCATGCGCGTGCCTGAAAGTAGCAATTGCATCATTACGGATTTGCTGGAATTGCTGATTGTAGCGCATACGCGTGTATGTATCATTGGTGTTTAACCAGGTTTTCCGGCCACTTTCCGCGTCGCGCACTTCTAATAAACCTACGCGCGGCAATTGCTCATCTCTTTTATCAAAAAGCTGTAAGCCAATCACGTCATGCCTTTTAGCCGCAGCGCGTAAAGGTTGATGATAACCAGCATCAGCGAAATCGCTTATAATAAAAACAATGCTTTTATGCCGCGTGGCATTATTTAAATAATTCAGTGCTTTGGTAATATCTGTGTGTACTGATTTCGGCTCGAAACTCAACATCGAACGAATTAAAAAAAGCACATGATCTTTACCGGATTTTGCCGGAATATATTTTTCGACTTTATCACTGAAAAAAATCAGTCCCACTTTATCATTGTTACTCATCGCTGAAAACGCAAGCACAGCGGCGATTTCAGTGGCCAGTTCTTTTTTTGTTTGAATACTCGTTCCAAACATACTGCTGGCACTAATGTCAATGAGTAAATAAACACTGAGTTCTCTTTCTTCCTCAAACACTTTGCTATAGGTGTTGCCCATTCTTGCCGACACATTCCATTCTATAAAACGGATATCATCGCCGGCCTGGTATTCGCGCACTTCTTTGAAAGCCATTCCTTTTCCTTTAAAAGCAGTATGGTATTCACCATTAAATAAATGATTGGAGAGGCGTTTACTTTTTATTTCAAGTTCACGTACTTTTTTTACAATTTCTGCTACTGTCATCAGGGCACTTGTACGATTTTTAAAATATCCTCGATCACTCTTTCTGTAGAAATATTTTCTGCTTCTGCTTCGTATGTCATACCAATACGATGGCGCAATACATCGGCGGCGATTTCCTTTACATCATCGGGAATTACAAAACCTCTTTTTTTCAAAAACGCATTGGCTTTCGCGGCCATGGCTAAGTTTACACTTGCCCGTGGCGAACCTCCATATTGAATGAGATTTTCCAGGTTTCGCAAACCATATTTACCAGGCTGCCTCGTGGCAAAAACAATATCAACAATATAGTCTTCAATCTTTTCATCCATATAAATTTCCTTCACGAGCTTACGGCTTTCCAAAATTTGCTGTGTAGTCACAACCGGCTGTATAACCTGGTTTGCATTACCATTCACAAAATTTTGAATGATCTTTTTTTCTTCATCTTTCTGCGGGTATTTTACAATTATTTTCAGCATGAATCTGTCAACCTGCGCTTCCGGCAAAGCATAGGTTCCTTCCTGTTCCAAAGGGTTTTGCGTGGCCAATACAAGAAAAGGTTCTTCCAATGGATACGTGTTTTCGCCAATTGTAACCTGCCGTTCCTGCATACATTCCAGTAAAGCGCTTTGCACTTTTGCCGGCGCGCGATTGATTTCATCCGCTAGAATGAAGTTGGCAAAAATGGGCCCTTTGCGCACAAAGAATTCATTACGGCTTTGATTATAGATCATGGTACCAACTACATCAGCGGGAAGCAGGTCCGGGGTAAATTGGATACGGCTGAATTTTGCGGAAATCGCCTGAGCCATTGATTTAATGGTCAATGTTTTTGCCAGTCCGGGCACACCTTCCAGCAATACATGGCCATTACTCAATAAGCCAATTAATAATCTTGAAACCATGTAATGCTGTCCCACCAACACTTTGGAGAGTTCCTGTTTGAGGGTATCCGTAAATTCCGATGCGTGTTCTATCTTTTTATTGAGAATGTTTATTTCTTCACCCGATTGCATAGATAATTTTTAATTTGAATGAAAGTACAACCTAAAAGTAGTTGCACGAAGGTGCAGGATTGTTCTTTTTTAATTTTGAAGGAATTTAACCAAGAATTATGCCGTGGGGAAATGCAGGTAAATGAAATTTCGGTTTGAATAGTTTTTCAAACAAAAAATTTCACTTCTGATAATTCCCTGCCAATTTGCTGTACACCAGAAAGAATGCGTTTAGTTTGAACGGGTGAGGGCTTTTTAATTCCTTTAATATATTGTGCAAGTAAACTTTGATTCATACCTATACGTTCACTAAGCGCTTTTGCATTAATCACTTTATAAAATTCAAAGAAACTTTCCAGGTCATATTCCAATTCAATTTCTTCTATTTTATAAGTATAGCCCAGGTCTTCAAATACGAGATTCAGCATTTCAACGATCATTTTTTGAAGTTCTCGGAAACTATCTCCGCGGGTGATAAGGCTGCGGTTTTTCCATTGCCCGATTGCTGAATAGCCTTTTTTTTCTTTTATTATTTTTAACTGAATAGTAGGTTTAATTTTCATTTTTATCTTTTGGAAGTTTCTATTTCTGCCATTTTTAATATTTGTCTCAGCGTTCCTTTTTTCATTTCTTTTGAAGCATGAAAAGGTACTGTATCATATTTTGTTTAGTTGGATGTTTCATTATGATATGACTTCCTTTTTGTCTTAATTCATACCAACCATCCTTTTTCATAATCCTTAAAAGCTCGCTGCTTTTCATGATCAAAGGTAATAAATTTATTACTATTTTATTTTAAAAAGTTATACATCTTTTTAATAATTAAAATGAAGAAGCTGAAATAAAAAAACCTTACAAATTTTCTTGTAAGGCTAAAATATCTGTGAAGTGGCTCCTGAAGCTGGACTTGAACCAGCGACCCTCTGATTAACAGTCAGATGCTCTAACCAACTGAGCTATTCAGGAATTTCCCGTTTTTTAAAAGCGGGCTGCAAAAATAGCTAAATTTGATTTGAAACAAAATTTGTTATGGATTTTTTTTAAACTGGGTTAATCTAGTGAAATATTTATTTGCACTGAATTTCATAGTATGCCAATAAAAATCCCTTCCTCATTTTCCATCACTTCAAATATTTTTAATTTATAGCCTTCATTCAAAGCATCTCTTCCATGTGTAAGATTAAATGCATACTGGTGCACCATGCAAACAATATTTCCTTTGCTATCAATAAATCCTTCCGATAAACTGCCACCCGCATGTGGACAACGATCCACGCAGGCGCGAAGTCCGGAAGGCGTTGCAATGATGCAGATTTTTTTACCTTCAAAAAGTATTGATGCAATTTTATTTTCTCCAAAATGAAGTTCTTCCCGCTTTGCTGCGATCTTTTTCCATTGTATCTGTGTCTGATTTTCCATTAAAAAAAAGTAACTTTGTAGGGATATTTTTCCTGGTAATATTTACGGACTTCCAGTAATATTTTTTCCCGCAAAGCTTCCAGGTTTGTTTTTTCTTTTGCAGAAATAAAAATGCATTTTCCCGAAGTTATTTCTTCCCATTTTTTATGAAGATTTTGCAATAGCTCCGCGCGTTCTTCAGCGCCCAGCCATTCATCAAATGTATTTTCTTCATATTGATCCATTTTATTGAAGACAAAAATGGTGGGTTTATCAAAAGCTTTTATTTCCTGCAATGTTTTATTAACGATGCCGATTTGTTCTTCAAATTCATTGTGTGAAATATCTACGACATGCAATAAAATATCCGCTTCGCGCACTTCATCCAATGTGCTTTTAAAACTTTCCACTAATTGATGGGGCAGTTTCCGAATAAAACCAACTGTATCACTCAGGAGAAATGGCGTGGTTTCAAAAACCACTTTCCGCGTGGTAGTATCAAGTGTTGCAAATAATTTATTTTCTGCAAACACGTCACTTTTGCTCAGCAAATTCATCAATGTACTTTTGCCCACATTTGTATAACCAACTAATGAAACGCGGATAAATTCTTCCCGGTCTTTTCGCTGCGTAAATGCCTGCTTGTCTATATCCAGCAATTTTTTTCTTAGCAATGAAATTTTATCTTTCACGATCCGCCTGTCTGTTTCAATTTCTGTTTCTCCCGGGCCTCTTGTACCAATACCACCACCCTGTCTTTCCAGGTGTTTCCACATGCCTTTTAAGCGCGGTAATAAATATTGGTATTGCGCCAGCTCCACCTGCACTTTTGCTTGCGCAGTGCGTGCACGTCGCGCGAAAATATCGAGGATGAGGCTGCTCCTGTCGAGAATTTTTATTTCAATGACTTTTTCAATATTTAAAATTTGTGAGCCGGAAAGTTCATCATCAAAAATGGCGAGATCAATGGCATGTTGCTTCACATAATTTTTTATCTCTTCCAGTTTACCTTTTCCAATAAAAGTTTTACTATCAGGATGCGGCAGTTTTTGAATAAATCTTTTTTTTGTTTGCGCGCCTGCAGTTTCTGCCAGGAATGCAAGTTCGTCGAGGTATTCTTCCACTTTTTCAAATGTGTCGCTGCCTTGTACCAGGCCAATCAATACGGCGCTTTCTTCATTCTGAACCTGTTTAATTTTTTCTATCAATGATTTCTTTTTTGTAAAGATAACAGCATAAAATGATAAAACATGATTGCAGGAAACAGGACATTTTTCTTGGTTGTTTTATTTTTTAAAATAAAAAAAATGCAAAACCAAATTTTGGTTTTGCATTTTGAAGTAATTAAAAATTGTTATTTTATTTTACAACCATCAAACTGGTTTTATAAACAGGCTGATTATTTTGTTCCAATACCAGTTTATAATTTCCTGCCGGAAGTTTGTTTAATTCTGACAATGTAATGGTATGATTTCCTTTGATCATATTGCCTGCATTTTGAATGCGCATTTGACGGCCATTAATGTCATATAATTTTAAAACAACATTTCCATCCTGAGGTAATGCGAAACTCACATTTGCAAATGATCCTGTAACAGGATTAGGACTAACGAGGATATTTTTTGCAGATTCATTGGAGGGAATTGCAAAAGTATTCATCAAACCACTGCCTGAAATATTCACCGTATAATCTTCTACTTCACCATAATCAAATACTGCGCAAGGATCTGTTACAGGATTACCGGTGTGCATTTGAATACGCATGCGTGTAGCGCCATTCGCAGCGCTGGCTGGAATAGTAAAGTGAATGGTGTCAAGTTGTGTGCCTGCATCATAACTATTTGTAGCAATCATTTCTCCTGCATCATTAAAATCTTTATCCCCATTATAATCAATATATAATGTCCAGCCGGTTGCATAATCTGATCCGGGGAATGCTGCTTTTAAGAATAATATATACTCAGTGCCTTTAGAAAGATTTGTACTAATGGAAGTATAGTCGCCATAGCCTCCATCATCACCGCTTCCATTGTTGAGCGATGTCCCCAGGATACGCACTCTTTGAATATAGCCATGATCAGAACTGTTTCCTTTTGATGGGCAATAATTATTGCCGCCTCCTGCAGTACCGATGCCTACTGCATACCAGGCATTTTTTACCTGTATCACTTCATTAGAATTGATGCCATATAAATCAGTTGCAGCACTGATAGAAGCAGTTCTCCAATCCGCATAATTTGAATTGGGAACAAGATATGTAGTATTGGTACGGTAAATGATCTGGTCAGCTTTTGATAACCCAAGCCCCTGAACGGTATATGCATTTCCAATATCATTCGTGCCTGTACCACCATCCACTAAAAGATAAAACATGAAATTGCCAACACCACTTAAAATATGTACATCAGCATTTGATTTCCAGTAAAGGCCGCCATAACAATCAGGTTGCTGAAACGCATTCGGGTTACTCATATCACGAATTGCCCAGTTCATATCATTACTTAGCAGCCAATTCTTATCTGCAGGTTTTGCCCAAAATTGTACACTCTTGCCCATGATATCACTCATGCTTTCATTCATGCCACCACTTTCGCCGTTATAATTAAGATTGGAAGTGTATTGGGTAAAACCATGAGTCAACTCATGGCCTGTTACATCAATACCAGTTACACCATTTGTAGTACCACTGCGTTTTCCGTAATTCATATTATTGCCATCCCATGATGCATTATTACTATATAAAAATCCACCACGGTTTACATAACTGTTCAGTAAAATTCCATTGTTATCCAAACTGTTCCTGTTGAAATTTACTTTATAATAATCATAAGTCATTTCCACGCCCCAATGCGCATCCAGGCCATTTCGTGGTAGGCCGGAAAGGTTGAAATTTGCAGTTGGACTTGTGATATCATTTTTATTATTAGACCAGTCATACGTGGTGATTCCGTTTCCGCGGCTATAATCATGCAAGCGATAACTTCCATTAAAATTATCACTATGAATTGTTTGTGTGCCGCTATACAGGGTATTTGCAGTACCAACGGCATCTACAGTATGCAGGATTTCTTTTTGACCCAATACTTTCCCCGATTGCGCGTCTATAAAATAATAGGCACGGCTCATGGGTTCTGTTGCGTAAATATCTACCTTATAGGCAAGTATTAATTTTGACGGGTCAATATTTTCTCCATCATTATACCATACTAATTTTGCAGTAGGAAAATACGTTGCATTCTTGTCTTTCATTTGATCTTTTAAAATCTCTTCTGCACGAGCATCCTGCCACATATAAGATTGTGCATGTACAAATTGCAATCCAATATCCACTGCATTTTTTGCACTGATCTTTGCATTATTGCGGAATGACATTTGCGCATCGAATGCAGTAACAATTTCCCCACTCGCACCCACCATTTTACCGGCTTTTGCCTGAACTATATACATGGCATTTTCTACAGGAATATTCATATATGTTTGTGCATAACGGTAATTCACATTGCCCAAAATATCTGTTTCTGCGCGAATTAAAACGAGTGATTCGCTTCCCGTGAAACCAAAAACAGTATTCACATTTTTCGGATTAAAAGCAACCTGTTTACTTGTTGAAAAATCTGTAAAATGTTTTGACACACCATTACTGCCGGCTATTTCACTCCGCATGTTTTGGGAGAATGCCGGGAATAAAAAACCCAGGAAGAACACCATTAAGAATTGTTTTTTCATAACTGTTTAGTTTTTATGATGAATAAATAAGACACAGGCTTTTTTGGTAAAGAAACTTTTAAATAAAGCATTCTAATACCTGGTGTTTTCAAGCAGTTAAAAATTATTAGACTTTAATAGGTCGGATTGCGGGCAAGATATAAAATAAAAAAATACATCCCACAAAAAAAGATGAGATGTATTTAAAAAAAATTCAAATTTATTTAGCCGAGGCCTGACTTCCGCATTTTAACACCCAAAATTAAAAATTGAATTTAAATATTTTTGTTCATCCGTTAGAAGGAGTATTTTCTTTTTGCTTTTCCCACTGTGCGGTAATTTTATAGTGACTTCAAAAATATTTTCAGCTATTTCAATAGCATACGCAGGACTGATATTTGCTTTCTTCTGGTAGAGTTGCCTTTCTAATTCTTTATAAAGCTTATACGCTGCAAATGAAATGC
>JBBSQL010000032.1:0-34313 GCA_038257845.1 Chitinophagales bacterium | reverse complement strand
ATAAAAGAAACTTGCAGAAATAAATTAGAGAAAGAAAATCCTGCCACAAAAGCACTCATAAAATATTGTACCTACGACACTAGAAATAGACAAAATTATAACCAAAAACTGTCTCAATTTGCTTAAGTTGACGCGTATGCCCAAAGGGGTGGCATTATGCGGCCAAAATAACAGCCAGTCATTTTTAAAAGAACAATTTTTATGAAAAAGATAAAAAAGCAACGCTGATGAAAAATGCCGGTTATATTTGCAGCCCTTAAAAGAGCAGCATTTTTATAAAAACTGCGTGGTCATTTTTTTAAAATAATTGGAATGTTTGGTAAAAGAACGAAAATAAAAGAGGTATTGAAAAATGGTGTTTCGGGTGAAACGATTACCCTCATGGGTTGGGTACGAACATTCCGCAATAATCAATTCATTGCATTACAGGATGGCAGTACACAATCCAATTTCCAGGTGGTTGTTCCGGCCGGTATTTTATCCGACAATGACCTGAAACGCATAACTACCGGCGCTTCCCTTAAAGTCACCGGTGAAATTGTGGAGAGCACAGGAAAGGGCCAGGCATTGGAATTAAAAGCTGCTACAATTGAAATTCTTGGCGATAGTGACGCGGAAAAATATCCTTTGCAACCCAAAAAACACAGCCTGGAATTTTTGCGGGAAAAAGCACACCTTCGTTTTCGCACAAATACTTTTGGCGCAATTTTTCGCATCCGTCATTCGTTGGCATTTGCGATCCATCAATTTTTTAATGAGCGCGGTTTTGTGCATTTGCATTCACCCATCATTACAGCCAGCGATGCAGAAGGCGCGGGTGAAATGTTTCGCGTTACCACATTGCCCATGGACAATCCACCACGTTTGGATTCGGGGGAAATTAATTTTAAAGAAGATTTTTTTGGCCGCAGTACGCACCTGACCGTGAGCGGTCAATTGGAGGCAGAGCTTGCTGCCACTGCATTTGGCGATGTCTATACATTTGGCCCGACATTCCGTGCGGAAAATTCCAATACCACCCGGCATCTCGCGGAGTTTTGGATGGTGGAACCCGAAATGGCTTTTTATGATATTGAAGATAATATGAATTTAGCTGAGGAATTTATAAAAAATATTATCCAATATGTGCTGGAAAATAATAAAGAAGACCTGGATTTTTTAGCGGAAAGGCTGGCTGTTGAAGAGAAAGCCTTGCCCGTTGAAAAAAGAAGTGAACTCGGTTTGCTGGAAAAATTGCAGCTTGTTTGTAAAGAACCTTTTGAAAGAATAACCTATACAGAAGCCATTGATATTTTACTGGCCAGCAATCATTATAAAAAGAAGAAATTTAAGTATGATGTGCAATGGGGCATTGACCTGCAAAGTGAGCATGAGCGCTATTTGGTAGAAAATCATTTTAAAAAACCCGTGATCGTAACGGGTTATCCGGAAGGCATCAAGGCATTTTATATGCGTATGAATGAAGATGGAAAAACGGTGGCGGCCATGGATATTTTAGCGCCGGGTATCGGGGAAATTGTGGGCGGTTCACAGCGGGAAGAAAGGTTGGATAAATTGTTGGAGCGTATGGAAAAAATGAATGTGCCAACGGCTGAAATGCAGTGGTACCTGGATATTCGCCGTTTTGGAACGGTACCCCACGCGGGATTTGGATTGGGATTTGAAAGAATGGTACAATTTGTAACGGGCATGGGAAATATCCGCGATGTGATTCCATTTGCACGGACACCCAAAAATTGCGAGTTTTAATGCTCGTGGTTTTTTTGCTGCATTTTATAAAAAAGCGGAATTGATTTTTGCAAATTGAATGCTGCCCTTATATTTGCAGCCCGAACAGTGAAAATGAAAATAGTTTTTAAACCGGTGCGGTAGCTCAGTCGGTAGAGCAAAGGACTGAAAATCCTTGTGTCGGCGGTTCGATCCCGCCCCACACCACAACCTCTTTTTACGAAGAGGTTTTTTTATGCAAAAAATTTTAAACTATTGAAAAAAGCAATGTCCTTAAAATAATTTGTATATCCACAGAGTGCATTTTTTTCCCCAACTCCTAATACATCATACACACACTCTTATTCGCTGCAGGTTGGATACCAGCTATAGTCGAAGAATGTGTTTGATTAAATGTATGCTGAACAGATTTGCTTGAATTGCATGTACCCAGCGCCCAGTAAAGGATTACGAAAATTAGAATCGTACTGAAACAGCCACCACCTAATTTTTTTGCACCATAACCGGCGATCAAAGCCCTGAAGAATTTATTCATATTATTTGTTTAATTGTTTAATGAAAATATATTTATCTAAAATAAAGCCAGTTATTTTTTTTGCCAAAAAATATTTCTTCATAAAAATTTACCAGCCTTTCAATTCCCGGAAATGCCCGTTCAGTTTTATTTTTTCTTTCAATGTTTCCATGCCTTTCATAATCGGCAATACTTTTTTAAGATGCCGGTTTAAATATTCCAGCCGCTGATTTTCTTCCGGAAGTTCCAGTAATGCATATTCTTCTGCCAGCGAAAGGCCGGCTGAATGTGCCATATCATAACTCGTCAATTCTTTATCCGGTTTGGAAAAGGGTTTTGAAATATGTAAAGCTGTATGTAAGTCACGCACCATTTTTAAAACTTTATTTTTTAAAATAAATTTACCCTGTTCAATTCTTTCCGGGTAGGATACAATTGCTCCCTGGTAAAGCTTTCCGGGTACTTCGGGCAATATTTCAATAATATTAAAAGCTTGTTGGCCCAAGGTTGTGATATCCATTTTTCCATCGTCATATTTCTGTACAATTTTTTCCAGTGACATCACGCAACCTGTATGCGCTATTTTATTTTCAATAATACACGGAATGCCAAACTGTTTTTTAGATAAATCAATATCATTAATCAGTTGTTTATAACGTTCTTCAAAAATGTGCAGGTTAATTTTTTCTCCCGGAAATACCACGATATTCAAAGGAAATATGGGAATAAAATTAATCATAGCAATAAAATATTTTTGTTTAAATGATGATTTGCAAGATAACATTTCCCTGCTAAATCATTCAACCCGGTTTTGCTTACAACCAACTTTTCATTTAAGTTTGCATACGATGTTTGAAAACCTGCTTCCACGCATTACTTCAGGAGATTTCCAGGCTTTGGCACGCGCTATCAGCCTGGTAGAAAATGATGCGCCGGGTTATTTTGAATGGCTTAAAACTTTACCCGCATCTGAAGTACAGATCATTGGTATTACCGGCCCGCCCGGCTCCGGCAAAAGCACACTGGTGGATGGCATGATAGATGGTTTTATCAAACAGAATAAAAAAGTAGGCATACTTTGTATAGATCCTTCTTCTCCTTTTCACCGGGGCGCCATTTTGGGCGACCGAATCCGGATGAATGAATGGTACACGCATCCTGATGTTTTTATTCGTTCACTCGCATCGAAAGGAAGTTTGGGTGGTTTGAATCCGCGCACGCTCGCCATTGCAGATGTGATGAAGGTTGCAGGCTTTGATATAATAATTATTGAGACAGTTGGCGTTGGCCAGAATGAAGTGGAAATCGCATCGCTTGCTGATACAACTGTTGTCGTGATGGTGCCGGAATCTGGCGATTCTATGCAGACATTGAAGTCAGGCTTGCTGGAAGTAGCAGATATTTTTGTTGTGAATAAATGTGATCGTCCCGGCGCAGATATTTTTATTAAAAATTTGCTTTCCACAATGGCACGCGGCTTTAAGAAAAATGAAAATCCTGTTCCTGTTATTAAAACGAATGCGCTAACAAGGGAAGGCGTCGTGGAATTATTGCAGGAGGTACAAAAAAAATTGCAAGCTGAAAAAAATAATGTAGCATGCACAAAACTATTGGCGCAAAGAGCCTGGTATGAAATTCAGCAATACCGCATGCAGGGAATAACGAAGCCGATGTTGGAAAGAGAAATAGAAAAGTTGCCCGCAGAAAATTTTAATTTGTATCTTTTTTTAGAAAAATATATTCAGCGGTCCGTCGAATAATTTTTTTAGGGAAGTATAAAAGAAACAGCATCCACGGTTGTATCATTCAGGTTGGGAAAAATATGTTTGCCGGTTTGAGGATCATCATAATCATTGGAAAAAAATGCATCTCCATAACCTTTGATATACACCGTTTCGCCCGAAGTAAAACCCAGTGAATAAAAATAATCATAGCCAACTTTTAAAACTCCGGTGGCATTTGACAGTTGATATACTTTACTGTAAGCCATATAATTTTCACTGGAAATATCCGGGACAGTTCCATAAAAAAAGCGAATGCCACGAGGTTGAATAGTTGTGCCCGCGGGATCTATCGTTGGCCTTAATACAACAGAATCATTATTTACGTTTACAGTTAAAGCTGTAAACGTAGTTGTTGAAAATTGCCCCATAGTTACCAAAGGCACGATAGATGGATTATAAGATACATTGCCGTTATTATTGAAACCCACTAAAATATAAGTTCCATAGCCGGGTTTGGAATACACTAAATTATATATACCATTTTGTAGGCCATTCAGGAAATATCGCCCTAATGAATCACTCATTGTGCTGACGCCAGTATTTTCTGCAGTTACCTGCATTCCGGCGAAAGATTGCGGATTATTCAGATCATCTACAAGCCGCACTACGCCCCGGATCTGGCCGTATGAAATATTTGAACTGGCTTTATTACAGCTTAATGAACCAATGCATAGCGGAACAAGAATCGTGGCGAGCATTTTATGTATTTTTAGCATATAAATAGTTTATTTAGAGAGTAACAATTTTTCAATTTGTGGCGCAAAATGAATATGTTCCAGTTGATGAATTTTTGCCGCTAAAGTATCCGGTGTTTCATTTTTTTCCACGTTGCATTTTTCCTGGAAAATTATTTTTCCGTGATCATATATTTCATCCACGTAATGAATGGTAATGCCGCTTTGTTTTTCATGATGCGCAATCACTGATTCGTGAACATGCATGCCATACATGCCTTTCCCGCCATAAGCAGGCAATAAAGCAGGATGTATATTAATGATCGCATGTGGAAATGCCAGCAATAATTTCCGGGGTATCTTCCAGAGAAACCCAGCTAGGACAATAAAATTAATTTGATGTATTTGCAATTCAGGAATATAAGCATCTCCATTAAAAAAATTTTCTTTCTCTATAATCTGAATAGGAATTTTGTTTTTCTTTGCAATGTCTAAAACGCCCGCTTCATTATTATTTGTTACCAGCAAAGCAATAGAAATTTTATCAGAGCCTTTAAAATAAGCGATGATCTTTTCTGCATTACTGCCGGTTCCGGAAGCGAAAATAGCGATATAATATGATGGCGTTTTAGACAAGTGAAAAATAATTAAAATTAAAATTGCCTGCAAAAATGAATGAAAATTTTCAAAGCGCTATAACATTTTTTAATTGTGAAAAAAAAATTAAAACGTTTGGGTTTTGTCAATTTGCTGTCATACTTTTGCCCTCAACCAGCGGAGATTTTTCCAAATATTTATAACTGAACAGCTTTTATGACCCATTTAAAAAGTATTGCCGGAAAATTTATAACCCTTACTACTATATGTATTTTTCTGATTTCTGCAGGTCAGTTGAAGGCCCAGGATGGCAAAGCGCTTTTCATGCAATATTGTGCTTCCTGCCACGATCCTAAACTGCAAAGAGACCTTACTGGTCCCAATTTAAAAGGAGTAGAAGACCGCTGGCCGGATAAAGATAAATTACATGCGTGGATTCATAACAGTTCATCGGTAATTGCAAGCGGAGATCCTTATGCTGTTGGTCTTTTTAAGGCGCACAATAATATTCAAATGCCGCCTTTCACTAATTTTAATAATGCGGACATAGACGCTTTGTTAAGTTATATACAGACTGAAGGTAGCAAGCCTGTAGCTGCTGCACCGGGAGCCGGTGCACCAGGAGCAGTTGGCGCCGTTTCATCTGAAAATGATAACAGCCTCATCTTTGGAATATTTACTTTAATCCTTGCCATCGTTGCATTTATATTATTACAGGTAAATTCAAATCTTAAAAAATTATCGGATGATAAATCCGGCATTCCTGCTTCTGAGCCTGTGCCGGTTTGGCGAAATAAAGTGTATATCACTTTCGCAGTATTAATACTATTTTTATTAGGCGGTTATTATTTAGTAATGGGTGCAATCGGACTTGGCCGTACGCAGGATTATGAACCCGTTCAGCCAATATTTTATTCACATAAAGTACATGCCGGTATTAACCAGATCAATTGTCTGTATTGCCATGGCGGTGCACAGGCCGGCAAGCAAGCTACTATTCCTTCCGTAAACGTTTGTATGAATTGCCACATGGCAATAAATGAATACAAAGGTGAAGCGCTGCATGATGGGAATGGCAATGAAGTGAATGGCACAGAACAAATCAAAAAATTATATCAATACGCTGGTTATACTGAAGGCCAGCCCTGGGATCCTTCCAAAGCAAAACCTATTGAATGGATACGGATACATAACCTGCCCGACCATGTTTATTTCAATCACTCACAGCATACAATGGTTGGAAATGTACAATGCCAAACATGTCATGGAGAAATTCAAAATATGGATGAAGTAAAACAATTTGCTCCATTAAGTATGGGCTGGTGCATTGGTTGTCACCGCACTACAAAAGTGAATTTCCCGGATGCAAACGGAAGTGGCGGAAACCAGTTTTATAACATGTATGAAAAATACCATGAAGACCTCAAAAATCATGTATTGGATAGTGTTACTGTTGAAACAATAGGTGGAACTGAATGTCAGAAATGTCATTATTAAAAATAAAAATTGTTGAAATAATATAGGAAGGAGATTTTGAAGAGCTATTATTTCTTTCAGAATTTCCGGCTTTCAACGTTGATTTAAATTTATAGAATGGAACAAAAAAAGTATTGGCAAAGCTTTGGAGAACTCAATGATTCCGATGCATTCCGCGTATCCGGTAAAGATGAATTCCAGGAAATGTTACCTTTCGAAGCAGAAGATAGCAAAAACTTTCTCGAAGCGCCCACTGCCCGCAGGGACTTTTTAAAATACCTGGGTTTTACAACCGCCGCTGCAGCAATCGCCGCCAGTTGTGAAATGCCTGTAAAAAAATCAATACCATTTGTAAATAAGCCGGAAGATATTTTCCCGGGCAATGCATATTATTACGCCACCACGTATGTTGAAGACGGAGAAGCTGTGAGCATCGTTGCAAAAGTGCGTGATGGCAGGCCGATCAAAATAGAAGGCAATGAACTTTCTCCTATCACAAATGGCGGAACTTCAGCACGTGTACAGGCTTCAGTGCTCGACTTATATGACACCGGCCGGCTGCGTTTTCCTTTAATAGATGGCAAGGAAGTTACGCTTGAAGCCGTTGACCGTGCTGTGTTAGCTGCTATTGGTGCAGCATCACCGGTTGTACTTTTATCAAGCACAATCAATTCTCCAACATCCCTGGAAACCATCAACCAGTTTTTAGCAAAATTTCCCGGCAGCCGCCACGTAATGGTGGATGCGGTATCTTATGATGGCATGTTATCAGCCAATGCGGCGACTTATGGAAAAAGAATGATTCCATCTTATCGTTTTGATAAGGCAAAAACGATTGTAAGTATTGGTGCTGACTTTTTGGGCACCTGGCTTTCACCCATAGAATTTGCTGGTCAATATGCAATGGGGAAAAAGATAAATGAAAGCGCTCCTTCTATGAGCCATCATATCCAATTTGAAACAGTTGCCAGCCTTACCGGTTCCAATGCGGATGACCGCTATTTACACCGCCCTTCTGAAACAGGCGCAGTTGCTATGGCTCTATTAAATGCATTGAATGGCCAGGGTGCCTCAAATATTTCAGATGCTGCATTGAAAGCAGGCATTGAAAAAACAGCGAAAGAATTACTCGCAAATAAAGGTGCTGCACTCGTCGTTTGCGGAAGCAATGATATGAATGTGCAGGTGATTATAAATGCTATCAATGAAGCAATCGGCGCAGGTGGTAATACAATAGACTGGTCCGTTAGTTTAAATTATAAGCAAGGCAATGACGCCGATTATGCGAAATTGCTGGATGATATGAACGCAGGTTCCGTAGGTACTTTATTAGTTGTAGGTGCGAATCCTGCTTATGCTTCTTTTGGTACTGCAAAATTTGTCTCAGGTATAAAAAAAGTAAAAGTGTCCATTTCATTAAACCCAAGACTTGATGAAACGGCACAACTTTGTAAATATGTTGTTCCGGATAATCACTACCTGGAAAGCTGGGGAGATGCAGAACCTAAATCAGGTTATTATTCATTGATGCAGCCAACGATTTATCCTTTATTTAAAACAAGGCAATGGCAGGACAGCCTGTTGAAATGGAGTGGCGCAACAACAGATTACCTCACATTTTTGAAAACTTACTGGACAGGTAAATTGGGTGGTGAAATGGCCTGGGATAAAACATTACAGGATGGAGTGATCAATCCGGGTAATGCGATGACTAAAACAGCACCGGGAATTCAGGATACAATTACACAAATAATTAAACCTATTGCACAAGTGCTGGGTTCAGCAACTTTTAATAGTGGCGCTGTGGCTACTTCCGGCAATGCTATTACTGCTGCAAAAAAAGGTGGAAATACAGAATTGGTTTTATATCAAAAAGTGGGGATCAGGGAAGGACAGGGTGCAACAAATCCCTGGTTGCAGGAATTGCCGGATCCTGTTACAAGATGTACCTGGGATAATTACGTGATCATTTCCCCGGCAATGGCTAAAACTTTATTAAATATTGATCTTACCAGTACAAGCCAGGCGGATGATTATGAAGTTCATCCTGAAAGATATGTTCTCAAAGTAACTGTTGGAAATGAATCCATTTCCTTACCTTCTTTAATTATTCCCGGAACACATCCAAATGTTATCGGCATTGCACTTGGTTACGGCCGTACAGACAAAATCGGCAGAGTAGCTGCCGGGGTTGGAAAAAATGCTTATCCGTTTGTGAATTATAATGGTAACAACGTTCAATATTTTGCTAGCGATGTACAAGTTGCAAAAACCGGCGAGACTTATAAAGTTGCATTAACCCAAACGCATAATTTGATAGATACGCCAATGGGTAAAAGAGTGGAAGTGGTGAAAGAAATGACGCTGGCTGAATTTAAAGCAAACCCTGACGAGGTATTGAATGATAGAAAAAAAGAATTAGAACCATGGGGTGGAATTGACAATTATGAGAAGGTGGGCACCATGTTTCCGTATTATGATAAACCCGGTATCCATTGGGGAATGAGTGTTGATCTCAATACCTGTGTGGGCTGTGGCGCTTGTGTAATTGCCTGTCATACTGAAAACAATGTGCCTATCGTTGGGAAGAGCGAAGTAATGCGTTTCCATGATATGCACTGGATGCGTATTGACCGTTACTATAGTGGCGATATGGATAATCCAAAAGTTGTTTTTCAACCATTGATGTGCCAGCATTGTAATAATGCCCCATGTGAAAATGTTTGCCCTGTATCTGCAACGAACCATAGTTCTGAAGGGCTAAATCAAATGATTTATAACAGGTGTATTGGTACGAGGTATTGCGCCAATAACTGCCCATATAAAGTACGCCGTTTCAACTGGGCAGATTATACCGGCGCTGATAGTTTCCCTGATAACCAGGATCAGACTATCGTAGGCGTTTTAGACCCTGCAGTTCATGTGATGAATGATGACCTGAGCCGGATGGTATTGAATCCTGATGTGACTGTTCGCAGTCGTGGTGTGATGGAAAAATGCAGTTTCTGTGTACAACGTTTACAGGACGGTAAATTGAAAGCAAAACGTGCAAACCGCGCGCTGCTTACCGGTGAAGATGGACAGTGGGATTTAAAAACCGCTTGCCAGCAGGCTTGCCCGACTCATGCAATTGTTTTTGGAAATATTAATAATAGCAAGAGTGGTATTTCGAAAGAAAGGATTGAAAATACAAAACGAAGTTTTTATTCACTGGAACAATTGCATGTAATGCCGAATGTAAATTATTTAGTGAAAGTTAGAAATACAGAAGATCACGAAGCATAAAAATTATTAGAACAAACAATTTAAACCCCTTCAAAAAAATTGCAGGGAATAACTAATAACCAGATCAAATGCATCTAAAGTACGAAGCACAAATACGGGAACCATTGGTTGATGGTGATAAGGATTACCACCAGGTATCAGAAGATATTTGCCGCCCTATAGAAGTGAAGCCTTCCAGGCTTTGGTACATCGGGTTTTTCATATCTGTGGCTTTATTATTATTTGGTATATGGAGTGTTTATGACCAGGTTGTATATGGTGTTGGCCAATGGAATCTGAACAAGACCGTTGGTTGGGGCTGGGATATTACTAATTTTGTATGGTGGATCGGTATTGGTCACGCAGGTACTTTGATCTCGGCGATCTTATTACTATTCAGACAGGGTTGGAGAACAGGTGTGAACCGTGCAGCAGAAGCGATGACGATCTTCGCGGTTATTTGTGCCGGCCAGTTTCCGATCTGGCACATGGGCCGGGTTTGGCTTGCATTTTTCATTATGCCTTATCCAAATACCCGCGGGCCGGTTTGGGTAAATTTCAACTCGCCACTTTTGTGGGACGTATTTGCAGTATCAACTTATTTTACCGTGTCTTTACTTTTCTGGTACACAGGTTTATTACCCGACCTCGCTTTATTACGCGACCGTGCAAAAACCAAGTTCAGGAAATTCTTTTATGGTATTACAGCTTTCGGCTGGTCAGGTTCCACCAAACACTGGCAAAGGCATGAAGCGCTTTCTCTTGTTTTAGCTGGTCTTGCAACACCACTTGTATTATCAGTACATACCATTGTATCCTTTGACTTCGCCACTTCTGTAATACCCGGCTGGCACACTACGATTTTTCCACCATATTTTGTGGCAGGAGCGATCTTCTCCGGGTTTGCTATGGTACAGACTTTATTGCTTATCCTTCGAAAAGTCTTTAGTCTGCAGGATTACATTACACTTGGACATATTGAGGCCATGAATAAAGTAATTGTACTGACAGGTTCTATCGTGGGTATTGCTTATTTAACCGAATTATTTATTGCCTTTTATAGCCAGAATCAATATGAAGCGTATGCATTTTTCTATACCAGGGCAAATTTATTCAGCCCTTATGGCTGGGCTTATTATGGTATGATGACTTGTAATGTATTATCTCCGCAAATTTTCTGGTTCAGGAAAATGAGGCGGAATTTATATGTAACTTTTTTCATGAGTATCATTGTGAATATAGGTATGTGGTTTGAGCGTTTCGTGATCATTGCCACTTCTATATTCAGGGATTATTTGCCGAGTAGCTGGTCTATTTATTATAGCCCGACGATTTTTGAAATTGGGTTTTATGTGGGAACATTCGGATTGTTCTTTACCTGCTTTTTCCTCTTTTCAAAATATTTCCCGGTTATTGCAATTGCAGAAATTAAACATGTTTTAAAAACAAGCGGACAGAATTATAAAGAACAGGTGGGTGGTATTGAATTACAAAAAGTAGAAGAATTTGCAGGTGAATATGCACATTAATAAAAGCCAGGTATAAATTTATAAAAGGAAAAGAAATTAATATGGCAAAAAAGAAATTTGTTGTGGGCAGCTTTAAAGAAGAATCGGTTTTATTTCCCGCTGTGAAAGCAGTGAGAAAAGCTGGTTACAAAATACATGACGTATTTACGCCTTATGCCGTTCATGGCCTGGATCATGAAATGGGTTTGCGCGAAACCAGCATTCATACAGCAGGATTTATTTATGGTATTACAGGAACTGCAACAGCTTTAGGTGGTATCAGTTATATACTAGTGCAGGATTGGCCATTAAATATCGGTGGTAAGCCACACTTTGCTTTACCGGCATGGATTCCTATTACTTTTGAATTAACCGTTTTATTCGCTGCAGTTGGTATGACAATGACTTTTTGCTATCTCTGCCAGTTAGCGCCATTTGTAAAAAAACACCATTTTGTTTTAAGATCAACAGATGACACTTTTGCTATGGTAATTGATACCGGCAAATCGGATGCACAGGAAGTTATTGCGTTTCTTGAAGCACAGGGTGCAGTGGATGTACATGAACAATTTGCTGAAACCGGCTGGTGGTTTGGTACATATAATAAGGAACAACAATTATACAGGGATACAACGGTTGATATAGCATAACGAACAGAATTATTTATGATGAAAAAATCAATAAGCATATCTATTTTATCCGGCACAATTTTGCTTGCTGCCTGCAACGATGTAAGGCGTGAACCGGGTCATGTTTATATGCCGGATATGGCATATAGCAGGGCTTATGAAACGTATGATGCCAGGGATTCCACGAAGTTTACGGAGGATGCCACTCATCCGGGGGATAAAATTTTTTATGATAATATGCCCGTGGCTGGTACAATTTCAAGAGGAGAAGATCTTCCTTTCCCGGTTAAACAGGATATAACCGGCGATACGACAAATTTTGTAGCATCAAAACAAGTGCAAAACCCGGTGCCGCCACTGGATGCAAAAGATATGAAAGAAGCGGAACGTTTATACCTGATCAATTGTGGCATCTGTCATGGAACAGCATTAGATGGAAATGGCCCGTTATGGAAAGGCGGTGATGGCCCTTTTCCCTCGGCTCCAAAAAACCTGGTTACTTTAGATATACCGGATGGACAAATGTTTTATGTGATGACTTATGGTAAAAATTTAATGGGCAGTTATGCATCACAATTGACAAGACAACAGCGTTGGGAAATTATTCATTATATCCGGTCAAAGCAAAAAAAGACTGCCACTACAACGGCAGCAGTTTCTGCGGCACCGGCTAAAGATTCATCAGCAGCAAAACCATAAAAATTAATTTTCAGAGACAAACTTTTTACAATGGTATCAATAAAAGAACAATTTGAAATTCCTGCAAAAATGAAAACCTGGGCGATGGCGCTTACTGGTATTGGCGTTATTTCCATTATCATTGGTTTTATTTTACATGGCACAGGCACAGAAGAAGAGCAATCTGTATTTTGGGGTACCATCATGTATAACAGCATTTACTTTACACTTATATGTAATGCCACGATGTTTTTTCTCTGCGCGGTAACACTTGCCATGGGTGGCTGGCAATTAGTTTTTCAACGCGTGGCAGAAGCCATTTCTACCATGGTACCGATTTTTGGTATCATTACATTTTGTGTTTTTTTATATATCATTTTTGGCGGCCACCTCCACGATATTTACCATTGGATTGATAAAGATGCTGTTGCAAAAGATAAATTATTAGATGGCAAAAGCGGCTTTTTAAATCCAACATTTTTTGTGATATGGTCAGTATTGTCCATCGGCCTCTGGAGTATATTAGGTGCCCGGATGCGAAAGTTGAGTGATGAGGCAGATGTAGCACCGATGGATTACGAAAAAGGAAAACATTTTGTGTGGAGAAATACTGTCACTGCCGGTTTATTTATTGTATGGTTTGCACTTACCATTGGGTCTGTAACTCCCTGGTTCTGGTTGATGAGCCTGGATGCACACTGGTATTCTACGATGTATAGCTGGTACACATTTGCCAGTACCTTTGTTTCAGGTTGCGCATTGATCGCTTTATGGGTGATTTATTTGAAAAATAAGGGCTACTTAGAATATACGAATGAAGAGCATTTGCATGACCTGGGTAAATTTATGTTTGCATTTTCTATTTTCTGGACTTATCTCTGGTTTGCACAATACATGCTGATTTGGTATGCAAATATTCCGGAAGAAACTATTTATTTCAAACCCAGGGTACAGGGTGTGTACAAAGGCATATTTTTCTTTAACCTCATTATCAATTTTGTAGCACCGATATTGATCTTAATGAAAAAATCCACGAAGAGAAATTATACCATGATGACCTTTATGGCGGTTCTTATAATTTTTGGCCACTGGATTGATTTTTACCAGATGGTGATGGCAAGTATTTCAAAGAACACGTTAACTTTAGGCTGGCTTGATTTTGGTGTTGCGGCATTCTTTATAGGTTTAATGATTCATTTTGTAGGTAAAGCATTAGCGCGAAAACCGTTGGTGGCAAAATTCCATCCATACCTGAAAGAAAGTATCATACATCAAACTTAAAATTTATTATAAGAACACGATATTATTATTTATAGAAAATAACTTTTTGAATTATGTCAACTTTTTTTATCATCGCTGTGATCGTCCTGGTTTTCCTGATCATCTTTCAAATTGCCAAAGCAAGTGAATATGTTGCAGTCCTGAAAGGTGAAGAAAAAGCCCGAAAAGACAACAATAAAGTGAATGGCTTTTTCATGATTGCATTCCTGATTGCCGGATTGATAGCCGTTTATTATTGTAATGATGCATTATATGGTAAAACACTCATGGCACACGAATCCGCAAGTACACAGGGCGATGAGGTTGACCGCATGATCTGGGTTACTTTAATTATTACAGGCATCGTATTTATAATTACACAGGTTTTATTATTCTGGTTCGCATACAAATACCAGGAAAGCCCGAAAAGGAAAGCCTTTTATTTTCCACATAATAATAAACTTGAAGCGATCTGGACAATTGTTCCAACACTTGTACTGACATGTTTAATCGTGTATGGTTTACGCAACTGGTTTGCATTTACTGGCGAAGCTCCAAAAAATGCCATGGAAATTGAAGTGATCGGCAAACAATTTAACTGGATTTTCCGTTATGCCGGCAATGATGGCGTATTTGGGAAAAAATATTATAAAATGATTGATGCCACTAATTCCCTGGGAATGAACTGGCGTGATAGTGCAGCAATTCATGTGACAGATGACCCTGCTGCCCACGATGATATTATACTGGAACAGGGAACAGTGTATATGGTTAAAAATAAACCTACAAAATTAATTATCGGTTCAAGGGATGTAATACATGATGTGGGCCTGCCATGGTTTCGCCTCAAAATGGATGCAGTACCCGGAACGCCTACTACGCTTTGGCTGACGCCAAAATTTACGACGAAGGAAATGATTGAAATCACAGGCAATCCAAACTTTGCCTACGAGATCAGTTGCGACCAGATCTGCGGCCAGGGGCATTACTCCATGCGCGGGGTGGTTATGGTGGTGACACAACCTGAATTTGATGAATGGATGGCAAAACAAAAGCCGGCATATTATGCGGCATACCCGGATAAGGATCCGGCTAACATGAAACCGGCAATGCCGGTAAATGGAGCAGACAGTTCAAAAAGTACTGCTTCAGTTATACAATCTCCAACTAAAAAAGTATTAAGGCAAAAGCCTGAATAAATAATTTTAAACAGTAAGACAAAAGAAAATATTATGAACGAAGAAACTGTTTTACATACCGGCACGGAAATCTTAGTTCCGCATGATTCAGCACATCATGACGGTCATCATGAACACCACCAGAGTTTTATTTCAAAATATGTTTTCAGCCAGGATCATAAAATGATCTCGAAGCAATTTCTGATTACAGGGATGATCTGGGCTGTTCTGGGTGGCTTGATGTCTGTGCTTTTCAGGTTACAACTCGGTTTCCCGGATACCAGTTTCCCGATACTTGAAACGCTTTTAGGGAAATGGGCAAAAGGCGGGCATATAGACCCTGAGGCTTATTATGCATTGGTAACAATGCATGGTACGATCATGATCTTCTTTGTTTTAACTGCAGGGTTAAGTGGAACTTTTGCCAACTTTCTTATTCCACTCCAGGTGGGCGCACGGGATATGGCCTCTCCTTTTTTAAATATGCTGAGCTACTGGTTTTTCTTTGCAGCAAGTACCGTAATGCTTTCATCTTTATTTGTTGAAACCGGCCCATTCAGCGGTGGCTGGACGGCTTATCCACCACTAAGTGCATTAGGAAGCGCCTCGCCCGGATCTAAAACGGGTATGGATCTATGGTTAATAGCTATGGCATTATTCGTAGTCTCCTCATTGCTGGGTGGCTTAAATTATATTACAACAATCCTGAATATGCGTACCAAGGGCATGAGTATGACGAGATTGCCGCTCACCATTTGGGGTTTGTTTTTCACAGCCGTTTTAGGGGTATTATCTTTCCCGGTGTTATTATCCGGTTTTATCCTGTTGATATTCGACCGAAACTTCGGCACCAGTTTTTATCTTTCAGATATATTTATAAATGGAGTGGGCGCACTACCCAATGAAGGTGGAAATGCGATTTTGTACCAGCATTTATTCTGGTTTCTGGGGCATCCTGAAGTGTATATTGTAATCTTGCCGGGTATGGGTATGGTGTCTGAAATCATCAGCATTAATTCACGAAAACCCATCTTTGGTTATACAGCGATGGTGGCATCACTGTTTGCTATTGCGATCCTGTCATTTTTAGTATGGGCACACCACATGTTCGTTACAGGAATGAATCCATTCCTCGGCTCAATATTCGTTTTACTTACCTTATTAATTGCCGTTCCTTCGTCCATTAAAGTGTTCAACTGGATAACCACGCTCTGGCGGGGCAATATCCGCTTTTCACCCGCGATGTTATTTTCGATTGGTTTTGTGAGTATGTTTATTTCAGGTGGCCTTACAGGAATATGGATGGGTAATTCAGCAATTGATATTCACATTCACGATACGTATTTTATAATCGCGCATTTTCACCTTGTAATGGGTGTGGCGGCAATGTTTGGAATGTTTGCCGGAGTATATCACTGGTTCCCGAAAATGTATGGTCGCTATTTGAACAGTAATTTAGGCTATATCCATTTCTGGATTTCCATGATCGGCGCTTATGTTATTTTCTGGCCAATGCACTATGAAGGGCTTGCGGGTATGCCACGCCGTTATTACGATTACAGCAACTGGGAAAGCTTTAAGCAATTTGCAGATTTAAATAAAGTCATCAGCTTTACAGCGATTGTAGTATTTGCTGTGCAAATTTTATTTTTGTTGAATTTCTTTTATTCAATATGGAAAGGCAGAAAAGTAACAACATTAAATCCTTGGAGTGCAAATACACTTGAATGGACAACGCCGATACACCCGGGGCATGGCAACTGGGAAGGCGAGATTCCGGAGGTTTTTCGTGGCCCTTATGAATATGGTAAAGAGGGAATAGATTTTATACCGCAGAATGTGCCATTGGGCGCTGAAGAAAAACTTCATTGATTGCAGGGAACATTGATCATTTAATTAGATAAATAAAAAATGCCCTGGACCATTTCGGGGCATTTGTATAAAAAGGTTTCACCGGTTCATTTTTAGATAGCATATTGTATGATGAGCAGCACTATTGATACATCCACATCTTATTCATTTGCTTCCAAAGTAAAAGACTATTTACTGTTGAGTAAGTTTACACTCAGTTTTACAGTCGTTTTTACCTGTGTCATTTGTTATCTCCTTGCACCCAATAATGGAGGCTGGCTAATGGCTATAATACTTTTTGTAGCAGGTTTATTGGTTACGGCAAGCGCCAATGCCATTAACCAGGGCGTGGAAAAAGATACAGATGCTTTAATGCGCCGTACTGGCAAAAGGCCTGTCGCAGAAGGCCGCATGAGCGATACCGAAGCTTTTACTTTTGCCTGGATTGCAGGGGGAATCGGTGTTTCGATAATGTGGCATTTCTTTAATTTTCCATCCGCAGTTTTATCTGCCATGAGTTTATTTATTTATGCATTTGTTTATACGCCATTAAAAAAGAAAAGTGCCTTAGCAGTGCTCGTAGGTGCAGTTCCGGGAGCACTTCCCTGTCTCATCGGATGGGTTGCTGCAACAGGTTTTATAAGTCCAAATGCTGTGATCCCAATCGGTGATTTTACTATATCAAATGCTGCCGGATGGGCTTTATTCGGTATTCAATTTTTCTGGCAATTTCCACATTTCTGGGCGATTGCATGGGTGGCACACACAGATTATACCAAAGCAGGATTTAAACTTTTACCGAACGAAAAAGGGCCTACAAAATATACTGCACTGCAGGCAATTATGTATGCATTGATGATGGTTCCTATTGGCATATTGCCATATTATTTACACATCAGTGGGAGTATTAGTTTATGGATTATTGTTGCAGCGAATATTTTCATCGTTATACAATGCATCCGGTTATATACAGGTATGCAGGTAAAAGATGCAAGGCGCGTAATGTTTAGCAGTTATATTTATTTGCCGGTTGTTTATCTTTCATTACTGGCTGATAAAATAAATTATCATTTTTGAAATAACATAAATAATATTCAATAAAATTTTTAGATATGATGGCAAGTTCTTTAAAACACCCGCAGGACACAAGAATACATCCGCATAAATTTATTTTATGGGTGTCCATGGAGAGCATTGTAATGATGTTTGCAGGCCTTACCAGTGCTTACATTGTCCGCAGCGGGCAGGCAAACTGGCTGGAGTTTTCCCTGCCGCCAATTTTCTGGGTGTCCACTTTTGTGATCCTTGTGAGTAGCTTCACCATGCACCTTGCTTTAAGATCTTTTAAAGCCCGTGAAATGAAACGCTACAGGTTATTTATAACGATTACCGCATTTTTAGGGGTTGTCTTTGCCGTGTTACAATGTGTGGGATTTTTATATTTAAATGATCATGGCGTTCAACTTATCTGGCAGGGAAGTAATCCCTCGGCATCTTTTTTGGGCATCATTACAGGCCTGCATATTTTGCATGTGTTGGGTGGCGTAGTAGCATTATTAATTATTTTTTTTCGCGCGTATAGTTATAAAACAAAAAGCTATAGCTCAATCCCCATCGAGGTTGCAGCTACATACTGGCATTTTGTGGATATACTTTGGATTTATTTATTTATATTTTTCAACTGGATGCACTAAATTTATGCTTTGAAAGATTTTTAAATAAAAAAATCTTTTTTTGTACTGGATTTTGAGCATCAGCCAATAAATTTGCAAACGAAACTTTTTTAAACACATGGCTAATACAACTGCAATTTCACAAACCTGGAAAGGTGGTAAGAGTCCGTTCAACGTGGAGTACGGAAAATTAATGATGTGGTATTTTTTAATGAGTGACTCATTCACCTTCGGCGCATTACTGATCGCTTATGGTACTACCCGTTTTGCAACGAACGGATGGCCCAATCCAAATATTGTTTTTAGTGATTTTCCTGGCCTTGGCCCCGGCCATCCATTATTGTTTGTAAGTTTGATGACTTTTATACTTATCCTGAGTTCTGTAACCATGGTTCTGGCCGTTCATGCCGGGCATAAAATGGATAAAAAACAAGTCGTAAAATACCTTATATGGACAATTATCGGAGGACTTGCATTCTTAAGTTGCCAGGCTATGGAGTGGACACACCTGCATAGTGAAGGCGCATGGTGGGGCAGGAATCCATTTCCAAATACAGACGGCACACTTTCTACAACTAATTTTACCAACTTCTTTTTTACAATTACCGGCTTCCACGGCTTCCACGTGTTTTCAGGAGTGGTCATAAATGTGATCATGCTCATCATGACCCTACAGGATAAGTTTGAACATAAAGGCCATTACCTGATGATCGAGAAAGCAGGTTTATACTGGCATTTCGTGGACCTGGTCTGGGTATTTGTATTCACGTGTTTTTACCTGATATAAATTTTAAAATCTATAAATTATTTTCATGGCACATTCAGCAACAATCGCATTACAACCAGGTCAGAAAGATCCCGCAGTAAGAGAGATATGGCGGGTGACTATCATTCTTTCTGTTTTAACTATTGTAGAACTGGCATTGGGATTTTCCATGATTGGCATGCCGGTGGAAACACTGCATTATTTTATTAAAGGCGTCATCATTATTTTGATGCTGGCTAAAGCATTTTATATTATTGGTTATTTCATGCATTTAAAACATGAAGTAAGAACGCTCATCATGTCTATCGGTATTCCTATGATGTTATTCATTTGGTTTATCCTGGCATTTATAATGGATGGCCATTCTTATAACATGATGAAAAACAGGTATGAGCCTTATTATAAAGAAAAATCAACCATTCAAATGCCACCGCCTCCTGAAGAACACCCCGAAGCAAAACCCGGCAGCCTCGATTAATTGAAGTATTTTTTAAATAATATAACGAAACCATTGCCACTTAGCAATGGTTTTTTTTGTAACTCGCAAACATTATGAAACTCAAAGCTTTCCTGGCAATATGCATCGCTCTGTTCATCCCAATTGTAAGTTATTACCTGGTAAAAAATGCGAGTGATAAAGCCGTACAAATGCCCAAACGGCTTTATTGGGATTCTGTGATTAATAAAAATGACAATGGGAAAATGAGTACAGATACGGTATGGCACCGCACAGAGAATTTTACTTTGGTAAATCAACTTGGCGACACGATACGGCTTGATAGTATTAAAAATAAAATCATCGTTGCCGATTTCTTTTTTACCCATTGCCCGTCAATATGCCCAACATTAACCAAAAATATGCGGAAGTTGCAGCAGTCATTTCTCAAGGGTGGTGATCCCATGCAACCGGTTGATTCTACCATTGTTTTATTTTTATCTTTCTCTGTTGACCCGGAAAGAGATTCTGTGCCTGTCTTAAAAAAATACGCGGATCATTTTGGCGTGAACAGTGATAACTGGTGGTTGCTAACAGGACCTAAAAAAACCATTTATGATTTGGCATTGAATGAATTTAAATTAGGCCTCGTAGATGGCGAGGGCGTAGATACCGCTTTTGTGCATACACAAAAATTGGTGTTACTGGATAAGGATCATATAGTGCGTGGAAGATTGGGCCCGCAAACTTATTACGATGGCCTGGACACAAGTTCTTTTGGTGAACTGGCAAAAGATATTGGTTTATTGATGATGGAAAAACCTTCCGGCCCGGAAGAATCTGAATATGATCCCGTGCAAATGGCCATCTTTGGAGGTATCACGCTGATCGCGGTAATCTTTGTGGTGAATTATTTATTAAAGAAAAAAAAGCAATCCGGTGATGTCTGAGAACCTTCCACAACCTGTATTACAGCGGAATGATAAAAAAGCAAAAAAAGTAATCTGGCTTTTTTCAATTGTAATTTTTTGCGCGGTGGCATTATTGGGAAATTATAAATTACCCGTAAAAGTAAATTTTGATGTACACATTTTTGCGAAAATAAATGCGGTTATTAATTCGCTCGTTGCATTGTTATTAATTGCTGCATTGATTGCAGTGAAGATGAAAAAATTTCATTTGCATAAAAAAATAATGATCAGCGCTTTAGTCCTTTCAGTAATTTTTTTGATTTCCTATATATGTCATCATGTGCTCGCGGGTGAAACAAAATTTGGCGATATCAATCATGATGGAATTGTTAGCGCTGAAGAAATAGCAGCAGTTGGAAGTGAACGAATATTTTATTTAATCTTACTTATCACACATATTATTCTTGCTGCCATCATGTTGCCTTTTATTTTATTCACTGCGTATCGCGGATTGGTAGCAGATTTTCCAGCGCACAAAAAACTTGCACGAATCACCTGGCCGATCTGGTTTTACATTTCGGTGAGTGGTCCGCTGGTGTATTGGTTTATCAGTCCTTATTATTAAAATGCGGTGGCAAGATTTACGATAAAATATTTTTTAGCTTTTTGCTGAATGCTCAAAGCTGAAAGCTCACAGCTATTAAAGAGAAAGTTCAATCCCCGGGTCCCAGAATTTTTTTTCAAAACCAACGACCTTATTATCTTTTACAATTGTTTTTTCTTTTAATAATAATTCTTCCATTAAAGTAGGCGTGGCAAAATGCATTTTTCCACTCAGCATGCCATTGCGGTTTACAACCCTGTGTGCAGGCACATTTTCAGCGGTTTGATGTGACATGTTTAATGCCCAGCCCACTAGCCTTGCAGAAGATTTCGCACCGAGATAATTCGCAATGGCGCCATAGGAAGTAACACGTCCCCGTGGAATTTTTTCGGTGACACTCCAAACATCATTGTAAAAATTATACTGCGCTGCTTTTTCTTTGGCAGGAATTTTTGCCTGTTCAGTTTTCTGTTTTTTCATTTTTTGTTTTGGCTGGTTTTATCAAATCGTTTTCTAACGGTAAAACATTCACATGATCGTACGGGCAATGCAGGCAACCGTTTCCGCAACAATAGCCACGCTCCAAAAGAAATTTTTCAGTCAATACCATTAACCCATCTTCATTAAAATAAAAATCTATTTGCTCTTCCATGTATATATAATTCCATTAAATAATGAACTAAGATAAGTTTATTATTCTTTTTTCAACCTTTCTAAAATGGCTTTCATTTCTGCAATTTCTTTTTCCTGCGAAGTAATTATTCCTTCTGACAATTTTTTCACTTCGGGATCTTTTATGTCTGCATGTTTACTCGTCATGATGGCAGATGAATGATGCGGTATCATTGCTTTCATGTATTGTACATCACCAATTGGCGTTTGCGTTCTCAAACCCGCTAAAACTAAAGCGAATAAAATAATACCGGTTATAATAATCGTCGTATTTATTTTTTTATTTGGGTACATTTTCCCCATTATAAGCATCATGACAACTGCCATAGATGTTACCATGAGCAATGCCATGTAGATTCTTGTGAGGCTAATGTAAAAGTGGCTGGCTTCATCCATATTAAGAAACATTACAAAATACATTATGATGAAAGACATGATCATCATTAACAGGAATGTTTTATAACTCATGTTTTTATCCGGGTTCATTTTTTTAGTATTATCCATAATAATAATTTTTAAAAGTTTAGTATAAATAAAAGGCACTCTATAATTATACCTTTTTTACAGGTGAAAGAAATTTTTGCAAAAATTCTTTTTTTATATCTTCAAGGCGCTCTTTATTGAATGCTTCACTTTTTTCGTTTTCCAGTATTTGGATTTTCTCATCCAACTCACTTGAAAATATTGTTTTATGCACTTCAAAAGCGCGTTCTAAAGTTTCTTTATCTATTTTTTCATTTTCATATCTGGTATTTAATTCTGCCACATGCTCCTGTAATTTGTTTTCAGCATATTGTTTAAATTCATTATGAAAATTGTTTTTGTTTGACATAAGATTTATTTTTAATGATTGTTTTCATTTTCAAGTTTTTCTCCCTTTGGCCCGATGCCCTGCTTATATACTAATTCCGCGCCATGATGGCCTGCAATGGAAACTGTAACAGCAGAAGACAATAGTAATAAAACTGCTATAATTTCAATCCATTTTTTATGAAAAAATAATCCAGCGATTTTAAATGCTGAGGCAAATCCACTGATCCAGATTGTAATCATTGCAAACTTTTCATGCGATTCAAATAATTCCATTGCCTGCGGGCTTACAGTACTTGCCGCGTGTGCATGGAAAACAGTTGCTGCCAGTAAACCTGTGATAAATCCTAAAACAGTAAGAATGATCACTGCAATATTAAACGCCTTGTTTTTGAAAAACAACAATGCAATTTGCATGGCCGCAGCTATTAATAACAATACGATTGGAAAGTGTACAATGAGCGGATGATAATTTGGAAAATTATTTATGTGGTCCGGCACATTGTTTTGTGCGAATAATAAAACAGGTGGAATAATAAACGTGATTAATGCCAATAATTTTTTCATTTTTTAAATTTTTAATAAGTGAAAATTAACCCTGCACCAATACCCATATCACTATCATAATGCGTGCCTAATGAAATATATTTAGATGCGATGTACCTGAAGCCTGCACTATATTCCTTATCAGTATTTATCATCATACTAAACCGCAGGCGGCTTGTAATTGGTATATCTTCCCGGCTTAACTGAAATCGAAATTTTCCATTACCATCCACCCGGAAGTCCGCAATCACCAGCATCGGTAATGTATATGCAATACCAGCCATTACTGTATGCCGGTCATTCTTATTGCTCGTTTGGCCAAACAAGTTTTTTTCTTCGCTGCCAAAAATGTTTTTCACACTTCCATGCAAATCGAAAAAATTCTTTTGGAATGCACCTTCTGTTTTATAGTGATAGTCAAAACCAATATACGGATACAACCATTGCATCCTTCCTAAATAGCGGCCGGCCATCGTCTCGCTTTCATACCCATGATCGGAATGAAATCCCAAATGCCAAAGGGTACTTATTTTCCACCTGGTATTTGCAAGCATTGCTTCACCATCACTGCCATTGGTTTGTACACCCACATTTGACATAAAATGAAACATGCGGTCTTCAGAAAATAATTTTCTTTGTGCCAGCTTTGGATCTGGTATTTCAGGATTTGGCGGCGAGTTTTCATACCTGAATATTCTACCCATTCCACTCATCATGTGGTATAAAATATGACAATGAAAAAACCAGTCACCACTCGCATTTGCTGCAAATTCGATCGTATCTCTTTCCATCGGCATAATATCTATTACATTTTTTAAAGGCGCATAATCTCCCTGCCCGTTTAAAATTCTAAAGTCGTGACCATGCAAGTGCATCGGGTGTCGCATCATGCTATTGTTGTACATGATGATCCGAACATTTTCTCCTTTTTTTATTAATATCCTGTCGCTTTCAGAAATCGTTTTATTATCCAGTGTCCAAACATAACGGTTCATATTTCCGGTTAATTCAAATTTTAATTCTTTAAGCGGACCTTCCGGTAATGTTGTTTTTTCGGGAGAACGCAACATGCCATAATTAAGCGTTACAATGTCTGCATTGCTATTGTCCATATCCATTCCTGCCATGCTGTGATTGCCATTGTTCATTTGCATTTCTTTGCCATTCATTTGCATTTTATCATCCATCTTCATGCCTTGCATTTTTGTTGACTGTATGGTGTCTTTTGGATTTTCAAAACCTGTAATTTCAGGATACATCACATTATTCATATCCATTTCCTGGTTTTGCATTTTCATGCCATCCATTTCAATCATATTGCCATGCATATCCATCATGTTATTCATCATCTTCATGCCGGCAAAATATTTTAGTTTAGGTAATTTTTTTGCGTATATTTTTTCACCACTTCCCAACCAAAGTGAGGCAGACCCGGTCCGGTCTTCCGGTGTTACTAAAAATTCATAACTTTTGTTTTCAGGAATAGTCACTACTACATCATAAGTTTCAGAAACTGCAATAATTAATCTGTCCACTTCCACAGGTTCTACATCATTGCCATCACTTGCCACCACAGTTATTTTGCCGCCTGCATACGTAAGCCAGTAATAATCAGAAGCACCGCCATTGGCAATTCGCAAACGAACTTTATCACCTGCTTTAAACTGTGGTTGTTCATTTTGGTTTTTACCATTGATTAAAAAATTATCATAGTACACATCACTCACATCCATCGCATTCATGCGCTTCCATTCATTGGTAATTTTAGTTTTGAGATGACCGGTTTTTATGGCTTCCGCATAACTCTGTGTTGTTCCTTTTTGTATAGCAAACCAATCACTCGCATTGTGTAGCCGGCGGTCAATTTCTTCCGGTTTCACATCTGACCATTCACTTAACACAACAGGTATTGTTGGAATATCCCATTCATTCCTTTTATTCATTATAAACATTCCATACATACCAATTTGTTCCTGGAACATGGAATGACTGTGGTAAAAATGTGTGCCGTTCTGAATGATTGGAAATTTATAAACATACGTCGTATGTGGCTTTATCGGCATTTGAGTAAGGTTTGGAACGCCATCATATTGATTGGGCAAAAACAATCCATGCCAGTGCAAAGCAGTTGCTTCATCTAAGTTATTATGGACATAAATTTCTGCTGTATCACCTTCGGTAAATGTAAGTGTGGGCATTGGTATTTGTCCGTTTACAGCAATTGCTCTTTTAGATTTTTTTCCAAATGTTACGAGCGTATCATTAATATATAAATCATACCGGACAGTTCTTGGTGGTGTATTATTTGGCAAATATTTTTTGTTGAAAATAGTATAAGTTGGATCCGATGACATAGTCATTTGCATACCTTCCATTTTCATCATTTCTTTGGATGTATCCGTTTTTATATCCGTGCCATCCATATTCATACTTTTTTTCGGAATAGTGTCATTCGGCATCTCCATTTTTGGGCTTCCCTGTACAGCTTTTTGTTTTACAGGTTTAGATTTTTCTTTAATCAATTTCATGCCGCACTTCGGGCAATTTCCAGGTTCTGCTGCATGTATTTCCGGATGCATTGGACAAGTATAGTAAGTCTTTTGCATTGGTGGAATGGTATCTTTTTTATTCATATCCATACCTTTCATATCATCCCGTTTTTGCGGGGAAGATTGGGCGTGGGTAACTGAGGCAAAAACAATAACAAGTAATAAATTAATTATTCTCTTCATGGTTTATTTTTATTTATTTTCCAATCTTATTTCTTAATAGTTGCGCATTGATAGCTACAATGATCGTACTTAAACTCATCAATACTGCGCCTACTGCGGGCCCCAATACAATTCCATTTGAATATAGTACACCTGCTGCCAAAGGAATAGCTATTGCATTATAACCGGTTGCCCAGGCTATGTTCTGAATCATTTTATTGTAAGTGGCTTTGCCAAATAAAATCAAATTGGCAATATCCTGCGGATTACTGTTCACTAAAATTATATCTGCTGTTTCTGCTGCTATATCTGTGCCCGAGCCTACTGCAATACCTACATTTGATTGAGCTAAAGCCGGAGCATCATTTACGCCATCGCCGGTCATCGCAACAAATTCACCTTTGCTTTGTAAGTCTTTTACAATCTTTACTTTTTGATGCGGCAACACTTCTGCGAAATATCCATCTAAACCTAATTTATCACTTACTGCTTTTGCCACTTTTTCGTTATCGCCTGTTGCCATAAATACCTTTATTTTATTCTTCTTAAAAACCTTAATTGCTTCGGCACTTTCAGGTCTTATCTCATCAGCCAGTGCAATATATCCGGCAAGCTTTTCATCAATAATTATAAAGACAACAGTTTCTGCATCGCTGCTGAATGCATCTTCAGGAACTGCAATATTTTTTTCTTTTAAATATCCTGGGCTGACTACTTTTATTTTTTTGTTCTCAACATCTGCCTCTACACCTTTACCTGTAATGGCATTGAAGTTTTCGGGTTTTGGAATTGTAATTTTTTTCTCTTTTGCTTTATTAACGATACCTACTGCAATGGGATGTTCAGAACTTTGTTCCAATGCTGATGAAAGACGAAGCAATTCATCTTCCGAAAATTGCTTATCAACGGATACAATTCTTGTTACTCCAAAGTCACCTTTAGTTAAGGTTCCTGTTTTATCAAAGAGAATTACTGAAATTTTTCGAGACTCTTCAAAAGCTGTTCGGTTTCTTATTAATAATCCATTTTGTGCTGATACCGCTGTGGAAATTGCAACAACCAATGGGATTGCCAAACCCAACGCATGAGGACAGGCAATTACCATTACGGTAACCATACGCTCTAATGCAAATACAAATGGATGACCCAGAATCAGCCAGGTTGCCAGCGTAACGAAACCTGTTGCGAGAGCAATATAAGTAAGCCATTTGGCTGCCCTATCACTCAGGTTCTGCATTTTTGATTTTGACTTCTGGGCTTCTGCAACTAGCGTAATTACTTTATTCAAAT
Organism: Chitinophagales bacterium; assembly: GCA_038257845.1. Taxonomy (GTDB): domain Bacteria; phylum Bacteroidota; class Bacteroidia; order Chitinophagales; family Chitinophagaceae; genus JAFDXJ01. The sequence continues at coordinate 6,753 of JBBSQL010000032.1, read as the reverse complement.
AACTGTCTTTGCCAGTATGCTCCACTTTTACTTTTAAGGAACCATTGCCATTTATTGAACCACCGATGACCTTATTATCTTTTTCTTTTTTTACAGGTTTTGATTCACCGGTAAGCATGGCCTCATTTAAATAACTACTGCCTTCCACAATGATTCCATCAGCCGGAACTTTCTCTCCGGGCTTTATCATAATGATATCATTGGGAGCCAACATTTCTAACTTTACATCTTCCACCTGTCCATCTGCTTTTACCCGGTGTGCTTCTGCCGGCATCATGCTTACTAAAAGTTGTAAAGCTTTTGATGCTCCTAAAACAGATTTCATTTCCACCCAATGACCTAGCAACATGATTACAATAAGCGTTGCCAGTTCCCAAAAGAAATCCATTCCCGGTAACCCGAAAACGGTTGCTGCACTATAGAAATAAGCGACGCTGATGGCCATTGAAATTAATGTCATCATACCCGGTGCTCTTTCTTTTACTTCTCCCCAAAAGCCTTTTAAAAACGGCCAACCTCCCCAGAAATAAATGATGGAAGACAGCGCCAACAAAATGTATTTATTTCCAGGAAGCACTAACTGATAACTGAAAAACTGCTGAATCATCGGCGAAAAAAGAAGGATAGGTATGGTTATAATCAAACTTACCCAAAAACGCTTTTTGAAATCTTCAATCATCATGCGGTGATGATCATGCCCCGCCATGCCCATGGGTATTGCACCATGATCGTGATTCATTTTACTGTGATCAATTTTAGGCATTACTCTTTTATCTTTTCCTTCGTTTGACTGATTATGCTGATGTTCCATATTTAATGTTTTTTAAAATTAAGACTGTCTGAATATTTGGTATGAATTTCATTTTTCTTTTACATTTTCATTCCTGCCATCGGGTCGTTGCCTTTTTTAAATACGAATTCACTATGCAACAAATAAGCTCCACTCATTACTACTATATCTCCATTTTGCAAGCCTGATTTTATTTCTATTCGGTTTCCGTTCTCTAAACCTATTTCTACCATTTTCATTTTGAAAGTGTTTTTGCCGGATTGAACCCAAACTGTATTCATTTTTCCATCTCTTAATACGGCATCTGATGGCAGCGTAAGTGCTTTTATTTCCCTGCTTTTGATACTTACGTAGGCCGGCATTCCTGGTTTTAATATTCCATTTGAATTGGGTATAGCAACTCTTATTAGATTAAGCCTGCTGTCGGGAAGAATTTCAGGATTGGCAAATTCAATTTTTCCTTTCCATTCTTTGCCGGGTAAATCAGGGATTTGAACTATAGCATTTCCGCTTAAATCGACAGCAGAAAGCTGTGAAGCATACACCTGTGCTTCGGCCCATAAAGAAGACAGGTCTGCTAATTTCATAATTGTCATTCCTTCCGATACATACTGCCCTTCTATCACCCCTAATTCAGTAATAAAGCCTGATGCGTTGCTGTAAAAAGAAGTAAGCGGAGATGATTTTTTTGTTCTTCCCAATTCGTTCACCTGTTCTTCGCTCATGCCCCATAAGAGCAATTTCATTTTAGCGCTTTGCACCAAACGATTAAAATCGATTATTGAATTGTCAAGGGTTTGCTGTTTTTCCAATGCAGCTAAATATTCCTGTTTGGCGTTATTTAATTCTTCGCTGTATAGATCGTACAAATGCGCTCCCTTTGAAACATATTCACCAACATTTTTAAAATAAAGCTTGTCAATCCTGCCCATTATCCGGGCATTGATACTGTTAACTCTTGATTCATCGGCATTTAATGTTGCTGTTAAAACCAGTTTGTCACCGATTGTTCCGTTGTGAATAGTATCGGTTTGAATATTTCCCAAACGTATCTGTTCATCATTGAGTAAAATTTCATCTGCCGCTGTGTTGGTTCTTTTTACAACAATTAATTCCATGTGGCAAATGGGACAATTTCCGGGTTTATCCTGCATGATCTGCGGATGCATACTACATGTGTAATATTCATCTTTATTTATTACTGTTGGCTTCTTGCTTGTACAGGAAACGAAAAATAGGCAAAAGGCAATAAGCAATAAGCAATAGGCAAAGGGCAATAGGCAATAGGCAAAAGGCAAAGGGCAAATACGAAAATTCAAATTGAACTTTTCGCTTCTAATTGAAATATTATTTATTTTATGAAACATCATTTTATTTTTTTTTGATTAAAAATCTTGCGCCGTTATTGCTAATTGCTATTTGCCTATTTATATTTCTCAGGATTAGCAATCATGTGATGCAGCAAATTGCCCACCTGTTCTGATAAGATCAAAAGCTTATCGTATTCATTTAGCTCAATATATTTACAGTCTAAAGCAAACTCAAGCCAGGTTTGTGTTTCTGAATTTTCCATATCGGCATCTGATATCTTAGAAACAAAATGAGCGGGATACAGTCTTTTTCGATGCGCTTCGGCAAGGCAAGCGCAAACACTTCTACTTGATCGTCTGACTTGATCTGTTAAGGAGTATCTTTCTTCTTTTGGAAATTTTTTGGATATGTCAAAAATTTCCATTGCCAGTTGAAAAGCAAGTTTGTAAACTTTTGTATCATTTATTTTTTTATAACTCATCACGTGTCTTTTAAGATTATAAAATTGAACCTTTTATATTACTAGTTGCATATTGCCTTTTGCCATTTGCTAATTGTATTTTGCCCATTGCTAATTTACTTTAATGAAGCTTTCACTATCCACAAGATAATGCGCATTGGTAGCCACAGCTTCGTTCTCATTTAAACCACTTAATACCTGTACCAGATGTTTATTAATAATGCCGGTTTCTATTTTCCTTGCTATAAAAGAATCACCGCTTCTAACAAAGACTACTTTATCTAATCCTAAAGACAATACCGCTTCTTCGGGCAACCAATTTGCTGAACGGTCACCGGCAAAAATGCTAGCTTTCACCTGGCTCCCAATTTGAATTTTAGAAATGGCATTGTCGAAGTAAACCCTTGCTGTAGCTGTCTTGCTACCTTCTCTGTAAAAAGGTTCGATAAAATTAATAGAGGCGCTGAAATCTTTCAACGGATTTGTTTCTGGTGTGATATGTACTTTATCGCCCACTTTAACTATTGCTACCTGGTCAGCAAAAATGTTTAGCAAAACCCATACTTTGTTTGGATTAAAAACAGAAAAAATATTCTGTCCTTTTTGTACATACATTCCTTCTTTAACTGAAAGTTCTTCTGTTGTGAAAGGGGTAGGACTCATACCTGTTTGCTGATTGCTATTCGTAGGTAAGCCGTTACTTTCATGTACATGGCCACTGAAATTACTGTAAATAGCCACTGAATAATTAACCTTACCGGATTTAATTACAGCGCTTACTTGTTGATTACTCATTCCCAATAAATACAGTTTTTGTTGTGAAGCGTTTATCAGCATTGAGTTGTCGGGGTCGTTCTTTAACAAGAACAATAAATTTTCCTGTGCAGTCATCAATTCAGGGCTGTAAATATCCATGATGCGTTGCCCTTTACTAATTTTCTGATAACGGTATTTTACATAGAGTTTCTCAATCCTACCTGAAAAGTTAGATGAAATAACACCCGCCTGCCGGGTATCATAAGTTACAAAGCCATAGGATTCCATTTCAATATTTTCATCTCTTGCAACCATGTGAACCATAGGAATGTTTGCGATTACCTGCTGGTTGGATGGTTTCAATAAAGTATTCAAGGAAACATCCAGTGGTTCTGATACTGATTTTGTTTTTTCTAACTGCATCCCACAAATGGGACAGGTTCCAGTGGTATCACTTTGTACCTGCGGATGCATTGGACAGGTATAAGCTTTGTCTTTAGATTGGGTACTATCTGCCATATTCATTCTATTATTCATAGTATGATTAGCCATTGGAATCAAATCCAGTCCGCACTTTGGGCATTTGCCCGGCTTGTTACTGAATACTGAATCCTGTGGCATAGGACAGGTGTAAGTAATTTCAGGCGATGGATTATTATTATTACAACTCACTAATGAAATAAGCAATAAGCAAAAGGCAATTGGCAATAGGCGATTGGCAATGGTCAATGGGCAATTTGCAATAGGCAAAAATTTCAGTCTCCTAAAAAATTGCCGATTGCGAATAACGCTTTGTCCCTTTCCCCGTTTTCTAAAAAACCCTTTCATATTGTTTATTTTTTCTCAGTTATTTAATCCTCATTATCCTTTTTCACTTGCCTATTGCTAATTGCTAATTGCTAATTGCTAATTGCTTATTGCTTTTTGCTCTTTGCCTATTGCCCATTGCTCATTTATTTTATTTCCATAATTTTCATCAGTTCAGCCTGCATCTGTAGGGCTTTCTGCAACTGGTCGAAGTAATCCATTTGTATCATGTTCAGCGCTTCCCACGCATCAAAGAGTTCAAAAAGTTCTTCAGTATTTTGCTCATATCCTAATTGCATAGTTTGAAAGTTCTTTCTTAGAGCTGGAATGATTTGCTGCTCGTAAAGCAACATCTGCTTCTTTTTTAATTCAAGTTCAGTAAAGGATGAATTAGCCATACCTGAAGCCTCATTCACAATCATCTGTTGTTGATTTTTCAATGCCTCATTTTGCCATACCAGGCTTTCGGATTTTGCCTTATTCATTTTTGAGGACCATTTGGCCATTGGGATTTTTACCATTCCCATTACAGTGAACATCAGGGGCTGCCCTGCCCAACCTGTCATGTGATTATATTGAATACCAAACTCCGGTTTCAATTTTGCCAGTTCCGCTTTGCGTTCAAGATTATTGACTTCAATACTCCGGTCTATTACTTTTATATCGCTACGTTGTTTCATTAAAGCGGCAGAATCGAACATCGCTTTATTAAAATCGAGCCATACATAATTAGTGTCAACTAAAATTTCTTCATCTGCATTCCGGTTCATCACCGTATTAATGGCAATTCTCTTTTGTTCAATTTCACTCCGTAACATCAACTGCGTGTTTTCAACATTTGCCAATGCTGCTTTTGCTTTGTAATAAGCACTGATTTTACCCAAGCCGTTTTTATACCTTATTTCCGCACTCTGCATCATAAACTTTAAAAGCTTGTCATTCTCATCCAGTACGTTTAATTTCTTTTCCAATACAATCCAGTCGTAATAGTTTTTTCTTGCTGTAAAAAGTAATTCATTAATCGCCACATCTTTTTTTTGCAATTCAACTGTTGACTGTGCATTCATAAAATCATACTCAGCATTCTGCCTTTTTTTATTGGGAAATATCTGTTGTGCAGAAATCATAAATGCACCCATACCGGGCTGACCGTTCATTGATTTCCACCTGCCAGGATCGTATGGGGTTTGAAAAAATCCTGCTCCCAATTCGGGTGGCATCCAACTGTATGCACCCTTTGCTGCTTCATTCATAGAACGAGCTTCCGCATCAAGCATTTTTAATGTTGGATGATTTTGTTCAATGGCGGTTTGTATTTCCTGCATCGTTAGCAATTTTTGCGAAAATGCCGATTGCATGATGAACAAACCACCAATTAATAATTTTAGACTTTTCATATTATTTTATTTTCTGCTGATAATAGTTAATGTTTTATTTCGGGCACTTCTATTTTTCCGTATTTTTTCAATTCATATTCCTTACTCATTAAGAAGATGATTGGTGTTACTAAAAGAATATGAATAGAAGAAGTAAACACGCCGCCAATCATAGGAAGCACAATTGGAATCATTACATCGCTGCCTACACCGGTACTCCATAAGATTGGAATTAGACCAAAGAGGATTACACATACTGTCATAATCTTGGGCCTTACTCTTTTGGCAGCACCCAAGATTACATATTCACGCAAATCGGCGTTGGTAATTGTTTCTCTTGAATTCCCTTTTAATGCTACTAATTGTTGCATGGCATCATAGAGATAGATGATCATTACCACACTCGTTTCCACGGCTAATCCAAACAAGGCTATAAAGCCGACTGCCACTGCAACGGATAAATTTACTCCCCAGAAATAGATCATAAAGGCCCCGCCAATTAATGCAAAAGGCAGAGATACTAAACTCAGCAGTGCTTCTCTTACAGAACGAAACGCAAAATACATGGAAAGAAAAATGATGAACAATACAATAGGCAAAATGATTTTCATCGTTCTTTCACTGCTGATTAAATTTTCATATTGTCCGCTCCAATCTATAAAATAGCCTTTGGGTAATTTGGTAAGCATTGCATTTAATTTCTCTTGCGCTTCCTGCACGGTTCCTGCTAAATCTCTGTCTCTTACGTTGAATAAAACAGTGCCGCGCAATAATGCATTTTCAGAATTGATCATTGGTGGTCCTTCTGTAATTGATACGTCCGCCACAGCTTGTAATGGGATAGGCCCGAATTGCGTAGTCTGTACCTGTAAATTTTTTAAAGCTTCCATGTTATCTCTGAAATCCTGTGCATAACGGGCATTCACTGAAAAACGTTGGCGGCCTTCAATCGTAGTAGTTAGTTTCATTCCGCCCAAAGCGCTTTGTACCACTGCATTTACATCATCTACACTTAAATCATAACGGCTTATTTCATCGCGCTTTATTTTTATATCAATATATTTTCCGCCCGTAATTGGCTCTACATACAAATCTTTCACACCGTCTATTCCCTGCAATTCATTTTTCACCTTTTGCGCAAAGGCATAAATAGTGTCTAAATTTTGTCCATAAACTTTTACGCCTACATCAGTTCGGATACCCGTTGACAACATGTTGATACGATTAATAATAGGCTGTGTCCATCCGTTGGT
>JBBSQL010000031.1:0-35791 GCA_038257845.1 Chitinophagales bacterium | reverse complement strand
TGAGCGTTGCGGCAACTGTTGTAATATTTGTTGTGTTCAAACCTGTTGGATAAGGCGGCAGGAATTGAATACTTCCACTTTTACCAAAAGCATTACCAGTAGCGCCATCGCCAAAAGCAGTCGCATAATAAGTACCTGCATTAAGGCCGGTGAATGTTACATTGGTTGAAGAAGTTGTTGTACTGTCAACCTGGTTACCATTTTTATACAATCGCACCATGTATGGAGCGTGGCTGTCACTTAGTTTAAATGTGAGTTGATCATTGCCGCAGGTATTATTGGAAGTAGAATCTAAGAAAACAATCTTCGCTTTAGTTACCTGCGTGAATATATCCTGAATGGAGTAAGATTCAAAATCAGAATTGGCATTAGTTGTAAAAAGTTTTACATAATAGTACTTTTGCGATAATGAGCTGAGATTGATAGTATAAGATGATGTATTAATATAATCCGCAGAAGAAATAGCGGCAGCATTGGTATCACTATAAACCCTGTAAGAAAAATATCTTAAGCCATTATCATGAATATTTGGCTCAAAGTTCAGCATGATTTGAAGGTCTCCTGCTCCTGTATAATTTATCTTCCACCAATCAGAAGAATCTCTTACCAAATTATAATAGAAACCTGTATGCCCTGTAGTTACCTTGTTTGCCGGCAGTGTTTTTGCAAGATATGCAGAATTGTTTGGCTCTGCTGCTGTGTCTGCGGTAAAATTGTATGTGAACAAACTGTCTTTTAAGGTATAAGGCGTAAAGTCAGTATTAGTATATGTGCAGAACACTTTTACATAATAGGTGCCAGCCGCAAGCCCATCTGTATATATTGAACCGCCGTCCGAATTTATATAAGTTAAAGAATGTAAAACTGAGATGCCATCATTGTCATATAAAATAAGAGAAACATAGTGTGTATTATTACTCATATATAAATTCAATTGTCCATCTGATTTTAGAGAAATCTTATACCAGTCTGCACTATCGCGGTGATTATTGTAATAGTATCCCACGTGCCCGGTAGTTGTACTATTTACAGGCAAAGTAAGAGCAGTAGCGCGGTTACTGTCCGGTTCGTTATCATTTGCCTGTGCGGGTTTAAACAGGCTATCTTTTAAGGTATAAGGAGTAAAGTCAGTATTAATATTTGTACAAAACACTTTTACATAATAGGTGCCAGCCGCAAGTCCATCTGTACTTAATGAACCGCCGTTCGAATTGATATAGGTTAAAGAATTTAAAATTGATGTGCCATTATTGTCATATAAAATAAGTGAAACATAGTGTGTGTTATCACTCATATATAAAATCAATTGACCGTCTGCGGTGGTGGTTACTTTGTACCAGTCTGTACTATCGCGGTGATTATTGTAATAGTAACCAACGTGCCCGGTAGTTGTGCTATTTACAGGCAAAGTAAGAGCAGTAGCGCGGTTACTGTCCGGTTCGTTATCATTTGCCTGTGCTGGTTTAAACAGGCTATCTTTTAAGGTATAAGGAGTAAAGTCAGTATTAATATTTGTACAATATACTTTCACATAATAAGTGCCAGCCGCAAGCCCATCTGTACTTATTGAACCGCCGCCTGAATTTATATAGTTTATAGAATTTAAAATTGTGGTGCCGTTATTGTCATATAAAATAAGAGAAACATAGTGTGTGTTATCACTCATATATAAAATCAATTGACCGTCTCCAGTGGTGGAGATTTTATACCAATCTACACTATCGCGGTGATTATTGTAATAATAACCTACATGGCCGGTTGCAGACTTATTAACTGGTAAAACAAGAGCCTGACCGCGTGTACTATCAGGTTCAGGATCATTAGCAATACCAGTAGTTGTTAACATATTGGAAACTACATAAGTTGACGTATCGCTTGCATTTGTACAAAACACTTTTACATAATAGGTACCTGCCGCAAGCCCGTCTGTATTTATTGAACCGCCGCCGCTATTTATATAATCTATATGATTTAGTAAGGTAACACCATTTTTATCATATAAAAAAAGAGAAATATAGTGTGTATTGTTACTGATAGATAAGTTTAACAGCCCATCAGCATTAGTCGTAACTTTCCACCAGTCCACATCTCCCACAGGATTAATTACACCACTTCCATAACCATTTAATGGCAGTGTATTGGCTTGTGCAGATGTATTATTGGGTTCAACTTCTGAAACCTGAGCCTGCAAGGCAGTTGCAGATAAAACCAATGCAAATGCAGCAAAAAGAATTTTGGGTAAAGATTGAATACGCATAAATAGGTTATTTAGAATGAAAAATTTTGAATCCGTAAAGCTAATTATAATAAATTGCCAAACAATAATTAATTTGTATTAGTGCTTAAAATAATTATATACTGCAAATCCATCCTATTTACTGTATTTATTTTTATTTGTTTGAATGTATCAGCGCAAAACATTGCATCACAACTTATCAAAAGATGCTCCGTAAAAACACTCAACTATGAACAGGGACTTTCAAATAACAGCACCAACAATATTATTACCGATGCTTTAGGTTTTACCTGGGTATCAACAAAAACAGGTTTGCAGCGCTATAACGGTTATGCGTTGGAAACGATCAATCCAATTATTGATAAAAAAGTCATACCCATAAATGCGCCTGTTTATTTTTTCGGTTTGCAAAATGGTTTAATATGGATGAGTTATAAAGAAGGCGTTTTGGAATATGATGCGCGTAAAAATTCTTTTAGAAAAATTCTTTCATTGCCTGGTTCAGGCAATTTAAATTTTCTGATCATCCCGTTTAAAGAAACAAGCAAGGGAATTTTTTGCATGCAGTTTAATAAAGGCATTGTACTTTATTCACTACAGGGAAAACTAATTGAAACGCCTTCGGAGGTACCGGGAAGTTTTTTGAAAAATATTTTTAATGCAGGCGAAATTTTGCCCAATAAAATTTTAGCGCTAAATAAAAATTCAATTTTTATTTATAATGGCAGGGATTCAATTCAACAAATTAATTTTCAAACGCATGCAGTAAACTATATAATCGCAAAGAATATAAATTGTTTTACCTGTAGTGATAATTTTCTTTATTCTGTTTCAAATAATCAAATCACGATCATAAATATTGAAGATAAAAAGCTATATAAAAATATTTCACTTGAAAATTTTATCCGGGGAAATTTAATTGGCGCTGCTATTTATTTAAATGAAAATGGAACGGTACTAATTAGTTTAAATAATCATTTATTCGGTTTTGATGCAAATGGCATATACAAGTATGAATTTACCGATCTTAACCGCAATCCTTTTGCAGCACAGGGTTTCATAAGAATGATTTACACGGACAGGTTTAAAAGAATCTGGCTTTTAACCAATGATGACATCAAACGTATTCAAAACGCTAATATCCCTTTTGAACATTTTATTTATTCCGGTTCAAATAATAATTTTATACGTAGTATTTATTATGATGAAGAAAAACATGTGTTGCTTGCAGGTTGCTATAACGGCGGAATTCAACTATATGATACCTCGGGTAATGCTTTATGGGAATACGCCGTTTCATCCCAAAATGTAAAAGATATAAATGCTATAGAAAAATTAACCGGTGACGAATATTTAATTGAAACTATTGGCAATGGCTGGTACATATTGCATCTTTCAACAAAAAAAATCACCCCATTTTTTTTAGATGAGAAAATTAAAAAAAATATTAATACCTCAGCCATTAATTTTTTAAATAACCTTCAGCGAATTAATGACAGCACTATTTTTATTGCTAATAAGTACAATGTTTTTAATTGTATTTTTAAAAATGAAAGGCTGGTTTCAGCACAACCACTTCTCCCTTTCAATGCTACTGTATCCAACGAAATAAGCTGCTTTATTTACGCTTCAGATAAAAGCTTATGGGTATCAACCGTTAGTGGTTTGGTGTACAGGCTTGGTAAAAGCAAAGAACTTCAGACTTTTTCTATAGCTGGAAATTATGAGATTAGAAGCCTGGCAGAAGATGCACAACAGAACATTTGGATCGGCTCAGATAAAGGATTATACGTTTATAATCTAGCGGGTACGCCACTAAAATCATTCACTGTACAAAAAGGATTATTAAATGATTGCATCTATGCTTTATTGCCCGTTGAAAATAAGGCTGCTGTTTTTGCCAGCAGCAATTTAGGCTTGTCGTATGTTTCTTTAGATGGAAAAATCATCAATTACACAAAAGAATCCGGCCTGCAGGAAAATGAATTCAACACAGGATCAGCCATCAAAACTGTTAATGGAAAATTTTACTTTGGTGGTGTAAACGGAATAACATCATTTTATCCATCTTCACTTTCAAATATAAAAGACAAGCCGGTTTTAAACGTAACAAAATTTATTATCAATGATTCTTTATATAATTTTTTATCGTTGATGAAGCATGATTCTATACAATTAAATTATGTTCAAAACCACATTCAGCTTGACTTTGCAGCCAACGGTTTATTTAATGCAAATGAATATGAATATACATATCGTCTCAGCGGATTTGAACAAAACTGGCAAACGACACATCAGCCAACGGGAATAAAATATGTGCTTGGTCCTGGTACATATTCATTCGAGATTAGCTGCAGGCCTATTTTTTCTTCTGCAAATATTTTTAAAAAAACAATTACTATAATTATTTCGCCACCCTGGTGGCAAAGTTTGTGGTTTAGAATTTTGATGGCACTTATTTTTATTGCAGCTATTGCATTAATTGTGCGTCAATTTTTTCATAAACAATTTCAAAAAAAATTACGCACTTTGAAACTGCAACACGAAATACAACTGGAGCGGGAGCGAATAAGCCGCGACCTGCATGATAATCTGGGCGCTTATGCAGCAGCTATTGCATCCAATGTGGCAACGATCAAATCTTTTGAAAATGGGAAAGAAGAAAAAATATTTCACCAGTTAAAAGACAATTCTCAATCTATCATCAATCAGTTAAATGATACTATATGGGCATTAAACAAAGAAGCTATTTCATTAACGGCTGTGAGTGACCGATTTAAAGTTTTTTTGCAAAAAATTCAACCAAATTATCCTGGCATACAAATTTCTATAGAAGAAAATATATTGCTTGATGAGAAATTATCGCCAACCAATGCTTTACATCTTTTCCGAATTATGCAGGAAGGAGTCAATAATGCTTTGCGCCACAGCAAGTGTAATGAAATCTTTATTAAGATAGTAAGTGATGATCATTGGAAAATTATGATCAGGGATGATGGAATCGGCATGAAAGATATACACGCATCAAATAACGGGGGAAATGGTTTACAAAATATACAGATGCGTAGTGAGGAAGCGGGATGGCAGGTAAACTGGAAGGAAACTTCTCCAAAAGGAACAGAATTAATTATTTATACTAATACAAATTAATTATTGCAAACAACTATTTTATTATAAACCTTCGCTTGCATGTTTCCAACTGATATTATACGAATTGCTTTGGTCGAAGATAATGCGGTAAATCGCAAAACTTTCCAGCAAAAAGTGCAGCATCATATAAACTGGAAAACAATTTTTATAGCCAATAATGGCGATGCCTGTTTACAGGAGCTCAAAGGCTTGCCCGCACTGCTTTTACCGCAAATTATTTTTATGGATATTGAAATGCCGGGCTTAAACGGTATTGAAACAATTGCCACAGGAAAAATTTTATACCCGCAAATTCATTTTATTGTGTTAAGCGCTTTTGATGATGATGATAAAATTTTTGAAGCCATTAAAGCCGGCGCTGAAGGCTATTTATTAAAACATGAAAGTGCAAATACATTAAAAGATGCAGTAACAAATGTGCTTGAATTGGGTGGCGCTCCTTTAAGCCCCGGGATTGCAAGAAAAGCCTTGCAATTACTCAGCAAATCATTCAGCAAAAATGAAACGGAGAAAAATTCAACACCGCCGGAAATTCTCAGCCAGCGGGAAATAGAAATACTGCAGCACACAGTAAATGGCTTAGATGCAAAACGCATTGGAGACAATCTTCATATTAGTGTAAACACGGTGCGCAAGCATATTGCAAACATTTATGAAAAGCTGCATGTGCAGTCAAAAGCTCAAATTATGAGACTTGCACACAATAATAAATGGTTTAATATATAGTGACAAAACCATTGAATATCAAAATTTTTTTTCAGAAAAGTCAATCAGTCCACAAATACCAGGTTTGTGATATAGTGCCTGATTAATTGAAAAAGTATATTTTTTTACTGCGCTTAATTGCATACAAAAAAGCCCCGGTTTTCACCAGGGCTTTAAACTTAACTCCTCAAAAACTATTTTATAATTTTCTTACTGTAAGGCTGTCCGTCAACAATCAGTCTAACCACGTATAAGCCTGCGCTTTTTCCGGAAAGATTGATTGGGATGGAATACGTTCCTGCAGAGAGATTTCCTTTATTAATTGTTTGAATGATGTTGCCATTCATTGAAACAATTTGTATAGAAACTTCTGATGATTTATCCAACTGTAATTGTATCCAGCTATTTCCTGAAACCGGGTTGCCAAGAATGTTCCAGTCGAATGTGGAATAATCCAATTTGATCACAGATGAATAATCAAAATTGCCGTTGTTGTCAATTTGTTTCAGGCGGTAATAGTTTGCACCACTCACCACTTTCACATCTGTGAAATTATAATTATTTACAGTAGATGAATTGTTGTGGCCAGCTACAAAACCAATGTCCGTAAAGGTTTGCCCGTTGTTGCTTCTTTGTACTTCGAAACCTTTGTTGTTTATTTCATTGGCAGTGCTCCAGGATAAGAGTGCTTTACCATTTTGAATCACACCATCAAAATTGATGAAGGTAACCGGCAGAATGGCCATTGTACGGAATGAATCCAAAGAAGAATATGCACTCATCAAATTTTGTCCGTCTGTATTATCTACAGATCTCACCTGCCAGTAATACAGTGTATCACTGATTAATCCGGTTAAAGTTACAGTGGGATCATTTGTATTTACAATAGTCCAGTTTGCATTTCCTTTCACATGGTATTGTACCTGGTAAGAACTTACACAGGTCAATGGATTCCAGTTGAGCGTTGCGGCAACTGTTGTAATATTTGTTGTGTTCAAACCTGTTGGATAAGGCGGCAGGAATTGAATACTTCCACTTTTACCATAAGCATCACCTGTAGCGCCATCGCCAAAAGCAGTCGCATAATAAGTGCCTGCATTAAGGCCTGTGAATGTTACATTAGCTGAAGAAGTTGTTGTACTGTCCACCTGCTTACCATTTTTATACAATCTTACCATGTATGGCGCGTGGCTGCTACTTAGTTTAAATGTGAGTTGATCATTGCCGCAGGTATTATTGGAAGAAGAATCGAAGAAAACAATTTTCGCTTTATTTACTTGCGTGAAAACATTTTCTAACGAATAAGACGCAAATTGGGTATTGTAATAAGTAAATACACGCACATAATAATAATCTTGTGTAAGCCCTGTAAGGTCAAGTTTAAAAGTAGCAGCTGCGCTATATGTGGAAGCAATTGGACTGGCCAGTGTATCTTTATATACCTGCATGTACAGATTTACGAGTTCACCATTGCTTATATGTGCTTCCTGCGACATGTTTAACGTAAGATTTCCGCTACCTGTATAATTTATTTTATGCCAGTCCACACTATCTCTTTGATTTTTATAATAAAAGTTTACATGGCCCGGAGTAATACGGTTTGAATTCAGTGTTCTTGCCTGTGATGGATATTTATTAGGTTCGATATCAGTTGGGTTGACATACTCTGTAAAAGTGTTTGTTACCGTATAGGGAGCAAATTGCGTATTGTAATAAGTATTGAGTCTTAAATAATAAGTGCCGGACTGTAAACCATCTACATTATAATTACTGTTTCCTGCAGTATAAGCAGAATTCAAAACAGTTGTTCCGTTATTATCAAACAAAGTAGCATAAATATTCTGGCCATTATTTGATGTATAATCAATGTTGATATTACCATCTTTAGGAATGGTAATACTGTACCAGTCAAATGTGTCTCTCAGATTATTGTAATAATAATTGGAATGCCCGGTAATCGTGCTGTTAGGAGCAAAAATTACAGCCTGCGCTTTTGTATTATTAGGCTCCGGATCATTTGCCTGGTCTGGCGTAAATAAACTATCAGAAAGTGAATAGGGCGCAAATTCAGTGTTATAATATGTATTTACCCGTACATAATAGGTGCCGGCAGCGAGGCCATCCGTATTTACCACTACCGCATCTCCTCCGGTATATCCCTTATCGAGTAGCGTAGTAGCATCATTGTCATAAAGGTAAACATATACGTTTTGCCCATTGCCGCTTTTCATGGTTAGTCTTAACCTTCCATCTGCATTGGTTTTTACTTTGTACCAGTCAAATGTGTCCCTGATATTGTTATAAAAATAATTGATATGGCCTTGTACACTGCTATTCAGCGGCAAAGTCAACGCTTTGGATGGAATATTATTTGGTTCTATATCATTGGATTCATCAGGAGTAAATAAGCTATCAGAAAGTGAATAGGGCGCAAATTCAGTGTTATAATATGTATTTACCCTTATATAATAAGTACCGGCGGCAAGGCCATCTTTATTAACAACTACTGCAGATCCTGCTGTATAGCCATTGTCCAAAAGCGTAGTACCATCATTATCATATAAATATACCCGAACGTTTTTACCATTTCCGCTTGTCATTGTAATCCTTAATCTACCATCAGCATTTGTGGTCACTTTATACCAGTCAAATGTGTCCCGCAAATTATTATAATAGTAATTGATATGGCCAGTGGTAGAATTGTTTAATCCAAGCACTTTAGCTTGTGCCCGTGTATTATTAGGCTCGGAATCATTTGACTCTGTTGGCTCTGTAAGCGTATTGGAAATAGTATAAGCTGGCAATTGCCCGGCATAATATGGTACAAGTCTAAGATAATAAGTACCCACAGCCAGGCCATCAGTAGAAAATGTAGTAGTACCTGCGGTATATGTATTATTTAATTCAATTACACCATCATTGTCATATACATAACACCGTAAGTTCAGGCCATTGGAAACGTCAATTGTTACATTTAGTTTTCCATCTCCTGTGGTCGTTACTTTAAACCAGTCTTCATCGCCGGCTACATTAATAGCGCCAGTATTGCTGCCGCCGAGTGCAAGATTATTCGCGGTAGCACGCGTATTATTGGGTTCCGTTTCGGGTACTGCCATCGCGGAAATTCCGGCGAAGCAAAATATTACTGTTGCAAGTAATAGTAGAATTTTTTGTTTCATGGTTACATTGTTTTTGTTTTGAAAAAAGTTTGTGGAATTAAGTTTTAAAATTAATAATACGTTTTTTTATAAATGCGTTTGTCCTGCTTTATGCCAACTGCCTCTTTTTCTTGACGAACTACTTTATTTACCTGACTTATGGAAAACTTAAAAAAACATTTTGCAGAAAATCAAGGTTATAAATCGTTTCCTGTTCATCCTATAATTGAATGATTTTTAATTTTTCAGGCTTTTAATTTTAGCTGAGTAATTTCTTTTCTGGTGGCAAAAATTTGAAAAAAAAGTACGTGATCAAATACTCAATTTATAGTACATAGTAAAATTTAAAAAGCCATAGAAATAATTTATTACTTCTAAATTAATTTTTTGAAAGTGTTTTTTTTTCATTTGTCAAAAGTTGATGAAAGAAGAGTGTAATAAAATACTCACTTTGTAGTACGCCTTGTTTTTACTATCTGATCAAATGCTTTTCTATGTGCCGACACTTTACTATTTTTAAAATCATTTCAACATGCAGAAGGCCATACGGAAAAGAATTGCCGCTGACCTGCATGATAATATCGGCGCATACGCCACTGCTATTTCTGCTGATGTAGAAAAAATTACAGGGAAAGGTGGGATTGGAAATGAACTTCAATTGCAAAACCTGCTGCAACATTCGCGGGAGATTCCCAATTCACTGCGCGATACAATCTGGGTGTTGAATAAAGATACCATTACCATCACAGGTATCAGTGATAGAATAAAAAATTACATCAACAAATTAGACCCGAGTTATGAGTACCTGCATAAACATATGGCACATATTTACCAGAAACTAGATGTTAACAGCAAAGCACAGGTAATGCGGATAGCTTATGATAATAAATTAAATCTCGGTTGAATTTATTATTTTCTCTTTTATTTATGCAAGTGCAAATTATTTTTCAATCACCAATTGAACTGTTGATTTTTTATTTTCATTCAAACAACGAACAGTATAAATTCCTGTCGGCAAATTTTGCAGGTTTATTTTTTGTTCTAAAACATTTGCAGAAATTTTTTCAGTAAAGATCATGCGGCCTGAATTATTATAAATTTCAATGGTGCTACCTTTTTTATTTTCAGGTAAATGAATGATTGTAAAACTGTTTGCAGGATTTGGCGATAAAGATATTTTTGGAATATCAATTTTATCAGCATTTGTGCTGTCCATAAAATCATGCGGGTTGATAAAAGGCAGTTGAATTTTATAAATACTTCTTCCATAAGTTGCCGCATATAATTGCCGAGCATTCACCGCGAAATTCAGCGTGGACACAACCACAGGCGGAAATTCTTTTCCCAGCCTGATCCATTTATGGCCGCCATTCGCACTGGCATACACACCGATATCTGTTGCCAGGTAAAATATATTTGGCCGTACCGGATCAACTTCGAAATCGTTCACGGGAATCTGCGGAAGATTGTTGGAAATACGCGTCCACTTTGTCCCGCCGTTTGTTGTTTTATAAATATGCGCGTCAGTAATTCCATAACGGTAACCACTAAAACCAACATAACAAATCTCCGGGTTTTGCCGGTCCGTTTTGATAAACATGGTCCATAATTCAGGCAGGCCAGTTGTGATTTTTGTCCAGGTGGATCCTCCATCTTTAGTTACATACACTTGCCCGTCATCGCTGCCTGTATAAATATAATTATTGTTGGTGGGCGATACAGCAATGGTTGTAATGGTTCCAAAATTACCTGTTGCACCTCCATCTCCTTTTGTTAGATCGCCGCTTATGGCGGTCCATTTATTTTGAGAGGGATTGAATTTATATAATTTATTCGTACCAAAATAACGCACATCTGGATCCACAGGATCGAGCCGTATCGGGCATCTCCAGTTATACCTGTCGGATGAACTGATACCATTCGAAGTAATATTTATTGCACCGTATTGGGTAGAATAAGTTTCAGTTTTATTCAAAGGATTTACGCGGATTTCCACACCATCGCCTCCGCCAAATGGTTGCCAGCTATTCACAGCTTGCGTGGAAGTGCGGCCAAAACTATTATCCTGGAAAGCAGCGCTTACAGATTTTTCATCTGCTTTATACACATCAAAATCATACACCTGCGCATTGGGAATATTTCGGAAAGTTATATTTGTAAGTGCATTCGTTGAAGTATATACACCACCATCATTTCCAATCACCACTCTTTGATTGTCTTTTTTATTTACACATACAGCATGCTGATCTACATGAGATGAATTGGCCACTGATTGCCAATTTGAACCGCCATTTGTTGTTCTGTATAAACTGAAATCGCTGTAATAAACTATTTGATCATTTGCAGGATGACAGGTAATTCCGCCAAACCACCAGGTATAAGATGTGCCACCGCTTACGCCATTTTTTATGGTGGTAAAATTTGTGCCGTCATATTTATAAATGGTATTAAAAGTACCGTTCTTATTCGAAACACTGATGTACAATAAATTGGGATTTGTCGATGGCATATCAATTGTAATCTTGCCCCTGTTGGCATCATCAGCAAAGAGTTTCACCCAATTACTGCCACCATCTACGGACTTCCATAAGTTGGAAGTGATGCCGCCATATACACGGGCATCGGGACGGGAAATTCTTTCCCAGGTCGTGGCAAATAAAACATTTTCATTCGCAGAACTTACGGCTACATCATTGACAGAAGTAGAATCAGAAATATATAAAATTTTGGTCCAGCTATTTCCACCATTGACAGATTTATACAAACCCTTATTCGTACTTTTTTGATAAATATTTCCAACAGCAGCTACATAAATAGTGCTACTGTTTGTTTTTGCTACACTAATTTTTCCGATCGTACCCACATTCGTCAACCCCGCACTTTTCCAGGTATTCCCGGCATTGGAGGATTTATAAATTCCCGTACCGTCATACGTAATAGAACCACCACCGGTATTGGGTTCTCCAGTGCCCGCATAAATAATATTATCGTTGTTTGGATCTATTTCAATATCACCAATTGACAGTGAAGATTGTTTATCAAAAATGGGAAACCAGCTTGTGCCAAAATCCAGGCTTTTAAAAATACCGCCGCTTGCACTTCCTGCATAAATAATGGAGTCGCTGCCACTCGGCATTTCTATATCCGTAATTCGTCCACCGGTATTGGAAGGCCCGATCGGTTGCCAGGTCGGCATCACAAAAGGATTATTTTTTTCAGTCAGTTCAGTTACATTATCCGCCGCAAGCCTTGCTGCTATTGCATCTTTCACTTCCTGCGGCACCGAACCATAGTGTTCATTGCGCATAGCAAAATAATTTACATCCGGCTCTTCATTTTCTTTATTTTCATTTTCACGGCAGGAAAAAATTGAAGTGAATAAAAGTAACATCAAAGAAAAATGTATGAAGCGGGTGATACTTTTTTGGATATAAAATTTTTGAGTAAACATGGTTGCGTGTTTGAACAGGAAAGGTATATATAAAAATTCTTTATTGATTATTCAAATATTTTAATGAAGTGCAGGAATTGTTTTTGAAAAGAAAAAATAGTAGATTTAAGTGTTTAAAAATTTTTTGATAACCGGAGTAGTATGAAGGAGGCTGAGCGGAGTCGAAGCCGGTGATTAAAACTGATTTCGATTTTCTTAACGCTGCCTTCGGCTCCGATCAGGCAGCTACATTTTGCCTTCGTTTTAAAAGAGTTTTGGGTTTAATCGCTGAGACATATCAAGGCGGTTGAGCGAAGCCGAAACCGCCGATTTCAAGGAGTTTAAATTTATTAATACCGCTGCCTTCGGCTTCGCTCTGGCGGCTACAATCCGGTTTCAATTTTAAAATATTAAAGTTGAATATGGAGGTATAACAATTTGATTGAGCAATTCGCATTCATCATTGCCGAAATAAGTAGAAGCCAGTGATATAAAATTATTTCGAAACATTTTTTCAAACTTTGAAAAGTATGATTGGTTACATGTATATATTAGAATGTGAAGATGGTAGCTATTATACAGGCAGCACCATAAATCTTGAATTAAGATTAGAACAACATCAGAACGGCAAAGGAGCGAATCATACTAAAAAAAGGTTGCCAGTAAAATTGGTTTATTTTGAAAAATTTCCACACGTTTATAAAGCTTATAAACGGGAGCAGCAGGTACATGGCTGGAGCAGACAAAAAAAGGAAGCACTAATAAATAATATGCCGGAAGAGTTACATGAGTTATCAAAATGCATGAATAAATCACATTTTAGTAATAACACTAAGAAGTAAATACAAGTAATTAAGGATTTGATTTTAAGGTATTTCTTATTTAAAAATCGGAGATTTATCAAGGCGGTTGAGCGAAGCCGAAACCGACGATTAATAATCATTTTGATATATTCTTATTCCACTGCCTTCGACTTCGCTCAGGCAGCTACATTCCGGTTTCAATTTAATTTCGGAGAAATATTAAGGCGGCTGAGCGGAGCCGAAGCCAACAGATCCCGAATCAAATTTTATTTTGACCTCGGATTATTTATATGTTTTCATAATGAAAAGATATTCCAGTTATTAAAAATTATGTTCAATTCTAATCGCTGCCTTCGGCTCCGCTCAGGCAGCTACATTTTGGTTTCAATTTAAAATACTTTGTGTTTAATTTCGAAGACAAATAAAGGCGGTTGAGCGGAGCCGAAGCTGACGAATTCAAACAAGATTCGATTTATTAATTCCGCTGCCTTCGACTTCGCTCAGGCAGCTACATTCGGGTTTCAATTTTAAATAATTTAAATTTAATTTTAGAGATGCATCAAGTTGGCTGAGCGTTTTACATTGAGCGCAGCCGAAATGAGCCGAAGCCACCAATAATTAAATAAAAGAATTTCAACCAAAAATCAATTTTTTCTCCCTTCCGACAATCTTCTTATTTTCGTACCATGACAACAGAACAAATCAAATCACTGAGGGAACGCGTTTCCGTCCTAAAACGATTTCTTTGACTACGATCAACGCGTAGAAAAAATTTTACAGGACAGGCAGCTTTCTTTATCCACGGGTTTCTGGGATGATAATGACCGGGCAACTGCCATTATGAAGGAAATTAAGATGAATGAATACTGGATGAAAATGTATAAAGAAGTCGAAACATCTGTAGAAGATTTTGCCGTGCTTTTTGATTTTTGGAAATCCGGTGATGCCACCGAAGAAGAAACAAAAATTGCATACAATAATGCCATCCAAAAAGTAGAAGATGCAGAATTTAAAAGCACTTTAAATAAACCGGAAGATGAATTGCCTGCCGTGCTGCAGATCAATCCCGGCGCGGGTGGTACAGAAAGCCAGGACTGGGCGGAAATGCTCCTGCGCATGTATAGAATGTATGGTGAAAACCAGGATTGGAAAGTGACTGAACTTGATTTCCAGGAGGGTGATGGCGCGGGCATAAAATCAGCAACGCTGCAATTCGACGGCCCTTTTGCTTATGGATTTTTGAAAGCTGAATCTGGCGTTCATCGTCTTGTACGCATTTCACCATTTGACAGTAATGCCAGGCGGC
This sequence comes from Chitinophagales bacterium, assembly GCA_038257845.1. GTDB lineage: Bacteria > Bacteroidota > Bacteroidia > Chitinophagales > Chitinophagaceae > JAFDXJ01. The sequence continues at coordinate 21,003 of JBBSQL010000031.1, read as the reverse complement.
ATACTTCTTTTGCAAGCGTATTTGTTTATCCATTGATTGATGATAGTATTGAAATAAATGTGAACCCTGCAGATATTGAATGGGACTTTTATCGAAGTGGTGGAAAGGGTGGCCAAAATGTAAATAAAGTGGAAACGGCTGTTCGCCTGAAACATATTCCCAGTGGCATTATTGTGGAATGCCAGCAATCCCGCACGCAGGGAGAAAACCGCGAACTCGCCATGAAAATGCTGAAAAGCAGGCTCTATGAAGAAGAAATGCGCAAACAGGCAGAAGCAAAAGATGCAACGAATGCCACCAAGAAAAAAATTGAATGGGGAAGCCAGATAAGAAGTTATGTTTTTCATCCATATAAAATGATTAAAGACCATCGCACCAATTTTGAAGTAGGCAATGTGCAACCGGTTATGGATGGGGAACTGGATGGTTTTATTAAAGCTTTCCTGATGATGCAACAGGAAAATTAAAATTGAATTTTAAAAAATAAACACATGCTGCATACTTCGGGTTACCTGGTATTCTTGTTTTATTTCATAGTGGTTTCTGTTTATGGAATATGGATCTATAAACGAAAAAGAAATGCCAATCCCGGCACCAAAGATTATTTTTTAGCAGAAGGTTCCTTGACCTGGTGGGCCATTGGAGCATCCCTAATTGCGTCAAATATTTCTGCAGAACAATTTATTGGCATGAGTGGCTCAGGTTTTCAAATTGGCCTCGCCATTTCCAGTTATGAATGGATGTCTGCTGCAACCTTACTTGTTGTTGCCATATTTTTTATTCCTGTGTATATTAAAAATAAAATATACACCATGCCGCAATTTCTGCAACAGCGCTATAATGGCACGGTGGCAATGATCATGGCTATTTTCTGGCTCATGTTATATATTATTGTAAACCTTTTATCCATACTTTATTTAGGTGCATTAGCAGTAAGTGGAATTTCTGGTTTGCCAATTGTTTTATGTATTTCATTGCTCGCCATTTTTGCCATCATTATTACATTGGGTGGCATGAAAGTAATCGGGTACACCGATGTGGTGCAAGTATTTTTTTTAATTGTCGGCGGATTGGCAGCTACTTATTTTGGCTTAAAATTGATTGCTGCACAATCCGGTGAAACTGGCATTGTCCGGGGGTTTTCATTATTATGGCAGCAAGCGCCGGAACATTTTCACATGATCTTAAAACCTGATAATCCAAATTATCTCGATCTGCCCGGCATTAGTGTGTTGATTGGTGGCATGTGGATCGCTAATTTAAATTATTGGGGTTGCAATCAATACATCACACAACGTGCGCTTGGGGCTAGTGTACCCACTGCAAGAAAAGGTTTACTCTTTGCTGCATTTTTAAAATTGCTCATGCCGATGATCGTAGTGCTTCCGGGTATTGCGGCATTTGTGTTGTATCAAAAAGGCATGTTCCAACAGGAAATGCTGAACAGCCAGGGAATTGCAGATGTAAATAAAGCGTATCCTTCTTTGCTTTCTCTTTTACCCGAAGGGCTGAAAGGTTTGTCCTTCGCGGCCTTGACAGCAGCTATCGTGGCATCGCTTGCCGGAAAAGCAAATAGCATTGCCACCATTTTCACACTGGACATTTATAAAAAAGCAATTCGTAAAAATGCGGATGAAAGACATCTTGTCCGCACGGGAAAGATCACGATTATTGTAAGTATGGCCATTGCTGTGATGCTGGCTTTTGCTTTGGGAGAAAAATTAATGGGCGAAGGCAAGCAGGGATTTCAATACATCCAGGAATATACAGGCTTTGTATCGCCGGGAATTTTTGCCATGTTTTTATTAGGATTTTTCTGGAAAAAAACAACTTCTGCTGCAGCATTATTTGCAACGATCGGCGGCTTTGTATTTTCCGTTTTCTTTAAATTCCTGCCATATTTTTTAAATCTTTCTTTCCTGGCACCTTTTGGTTTTGCTGCAAAAAATAAAGATGGCGTGTTTGAAATTCCTTTTCTCGACCGGATGACCTTTGTATTTATCATCTGTATTTTAGGAATGTACCTGATCAGTAAATTTACTTATAAAAAAAATACCATTAAGGAGTTTGAAAATAGTGGAAACGAATCCTATAAAGTGTCTTCATCATTCGCTGTGGGCGCATTGATCGTTGTTGCGATTTTGACAATATTTTATACGGTTTTCTGGTAGAAGTCATGTAAATATTTACCCAAATTCAATGTTTCCCTGCCAATTTTTCACCTTTTTTTGCATGGCATAAAGATTGTCAATGAATAGATTGTAAAAAAATTATTCATTTAAATAAAATATTATGGCAAAAATAATCGGCATTGACCTGGGTACTACGAATAGTTGTGTGGCAGTAATGGAAGGGAATGAACCTGTGGTTATAGCCAATGATGAAGGCAGAAGAACAACGCCAAGCGTAGTGGCTTTCCTGAAAAATGGCGAAAGAAAAGTGGGTGACCCGGCAAAACGCCAGGCAATCACCAATCCTACGAATACGATTACAAGCGTGAAGCGTTTCATGGGACGCCAGTTTGACGAAGTATCTGAAGAGATCAGCCACTGGAGTTATAAAGTAACAAAAGGTGACAATAATACAGTGCGCATTGATATTGACGGCAGACTTTATACGCCACAGGAAATCTCCGCGATGATTCTTCAAAAAATGAAAAAAACGGCTGAAGATTATCTTGGCCAGGAAGTGCATGAAGCGGTGATTACCGTTCCGGCATATTTTAATGATGCACAAAGACAAGCTACTAAAGAAGCTGGTGAAATTGCCGGCCTCACTGTTCGCAGGATCGTAAACGAACCAACTGCCGCAGCGCTTGCTTATGGTTTAGATAAAAAACATACAGACCAGAAGATCGCAGTATTCGACCTTGGTGGTGGTACATTTGATATTTCTGTACTCGATTTGGGCGACGGCGTATTTGAAGTGAAAAGTACAAATGGTGATACCCATCTTGGTGGTGATGACTTCGATAAAGTGATCATGGACTGGCTCGCTGAAGAATTTAAAAAAGATGAAAATATTGATTTACGCAAAGACCCAATGGCTTTGCAAAGATTGAAAGAAGCTTCTGAGAAAGCGAAGATTGAATTGAGTTCTTCTTCAGAAACAGAAATCAATTTACCTTATGTGACCGCGGTTGATGGCGTACCTAAACACTTAGTAAGAAAATTAACCCGTGCAAAATTCGAGCAATTGGCAGATAACTTATTTGCCCGTTGTTTAAAACCTTGCGAACTCGCTTTAAAAGATGCAGGTTATAATGCATCTCAAATAAATGAAGTGATCCTGGTTGGTGGTAGTACACGTATTCCCAAAGTGCAGGAAATAGTAGAAAAGTTTTTTGGCAGGAAACCAAGCAAGGGTGTAAACCCGGATGAAGTTGTTGCAATCGGAGCAGCCATACAGGGTGCGGTATTAACCGGTGAAATTAAAGATGTATTGTTACTCGACGTTACACCATTAAGCCTCGGTATTGAAACGATGGGCGGTGTGATGACAACAATGATTCCATCCAACACCACAATACCTACGAAAAAAACAGAAACATTTTCTACGGCAAGTGATAACCAGCCGGGTGTGGAGATTCATGTTTTACAAGGCGAGCGGCCAATGGCTGCACACAATAAAAGCCTGGGTAAATTTACCCTTGCTGATATTCCGCCGGCACCACGTGGCGTACCACAAGTTGAAGTAACTTTTGATATTGACGCGAATGGTATGTTGCATGTAAGCGCGAAAGATAAAGGCACAGGAAAAGAACAAAAGATTCGTATAGAAGCAGGAAGTGGTTTGAGTAAAGAGGAGATTGCAAAAATGAAAGCTGATGCAGAAGCTAATGCAGCCGGTGATAAAGCAGAAAAAGAAAAAGTGGAAAAGATGAACCAGGCAGACGCTATGATTTTCCAAACAGAAAAACAACTGAAAGAGTTTGGTGAAAAAATTTCTGCGGATAAAAAAGCGCCACTGGAAGCAGCTTTGAATAAATTAAAAGAGGCACACAAAAGCCAGGATGTACCGGCAATTGACAGCGCGCTTACAGAGATCAATACTGCATGGACTGCAGCCAGTGAAGAAATTTACAAATCACAGGCAGACGGCGCCGGCGCACAACAACCCGGTGCAGATGGTGGTCAGCCACAGGATGGCCAGCCAACAGGTGATGCAGGTGGAGATACGGTTACCGATGCGGAATTTGAAGAAGTGAAATAAAGTTTTCTAAATTTATAAAAATCCTTTGTACAGTATGTATGAAGGATTTTTTTTGTATTGTAAACTCAATTGATTTTTAAACCTAAAGATTTTTTTCTATTGAATTGTTTAATTGAAACAAGGGAAGAAGTCATTGAGATTTTTTTTGCTTCTTTCCAATTACGAAATATAATATTGAACCCAAAATCGGGATAAACAACACTACAATTATCCAAACAATTTTATTTACGCTTTTTGTAAAATCACTTTTTAAAATATCAATCAAAGCAATTATTGGAATTGCAACAACTATAAATATTATCAACCATTCTAAAAATCCAAAATTTTCCATTTTTCCATATTATTTTTCAATTTTTTTCCCCAGTTAAACCATCAAATCCAAATTGATTCCCATCTAAATATTCTAATTCCTTTACGTCTTCTAAAAACTCTTGAATGTTATCTTCTTCGACAATACTACGAATAGACATAAATTGCCCTCCTTCAAGTTTTACAACTATAGTAAAATTATCAGTTTCATTATCAGGGAAATAAGATTTATTATCAAAAATCCAATTATTCATATCTGTTGTTGTATGACCTACGAAAATATATTCAACTTTACTATTGTATCTTTTGAATAAATGCCCTTTTAAAGGCTCAAATTTTTTAAGTTTATTGTAATCATTAAATTTCATAATATTTATATTTATATAGAATGTAATTTCTATATTTTGTTGAAATTATTGTAGTAAAGTTCTCCACACTTTTTACAACAATAATCCCTGCAGAAATATATACGCTACTGAAAAATAAATGATCAGTCCTGTGACATCTACCAGTGTGGCAACAAATGGTGCGGATGAAGCAGCCGGATCAGCTCCAAGCCTTTTCAAAATGAGTGGCAGCATAGAACCACTTAATGTACCCCATAAAACAACACCAACCAATGAAAAGCCAACCGTTAAGCCAATGCGCATCCAGTAAATCCCATACAGATCTTCAATCAATCCATTGATCATGGCATAATGCCAGATAGCGATCCGCACAAAACCAATGATACCAAGTATGCTGCCTAATATTAAACCGCTATAAATCTCCCGGTGTATTACGCGCCACCAGTCACTTAATTTTACATCACCTACAGCCATCGCCTGTATGATCAGCGATGATGCCTGTGAACCACTATTTCCACCACTGCTCATGATCAATGGCACAAACAAAGAAAGCACTAAAGCTTTTCCGATTTCATCACTGTAATAAGCCATGGCAGTTGCCGTTAATAATTCACCAATAAATAAAACCACCAGCCATCCGGCTCTTTTCCGCACCAGGCTTAGTAAAGGTGTATCAAGATAGGGTTCATCCAATGCTTCAGTACCACCAATCTTTTGCATGTCTTCACTAAATTCTTCATTCGCCACCCACAACATGTCATCAATGGTCACTATTCCCAATAAAATATTATTATCATCCGTAACGGGCAATGCCACTCGGTTATTCATCTGGAAAACCTGGTTGGCATATTCCTGGTCATCATTTACGTTCAATGCCACAACCCGGCCATCAATTAGTTCTTCCACTCTTTTATCCGGGGATGCAAGTATAATATCGCGGATTCGAATGTCATCCAATAATTCCCCTTTCTCATTGATGACATAAATCACATCAATGGTTTCACTGTTCCTCGCTACTTTACGGATCACGTCCAATACGTAAGCCACGGTATTATAAGCATGCACATATACATAATCCGGTGTCATTAGCCGGCCCACACTGTCTTCCGGGTAGCCGAGCAGGGAAAGTGTAATCTTTCTTTCTTGTGGATTGAGCAATTTTATAAGTCCTCTTAATGCTTCCTTGGGTAATTCTTCAAAAAAATCGGTCCGATCATCCGGTGGCAATTCATTCAATAATTCTGCAGTTTTGAAAGGATGTAATTCTTTCACAATGCGCCGTTGATCAGAGATATCAAGATTCTTAAACACGCTCGCAGCGCGGTGTATAGCCATATTGGCCATGATCGCCTGGTTGTGTTCAGGGTATTCATCTATCAATTCCACCACGTCACTGATATTCTGGTCATTCAGGAATTCGCGGAGGGCAGCAGTATCATTTCCCTGCAGCAATTCTTCGAACTGATCATGGATGGTCATATTTTCCTCTTCCTGTGGCATGTGGCAAATTTAACAACGAGATGAATGGTTAAACCATTTTTTCTTTTGTTTATAAAAAATATTTTTCTGACAGTTTGAGTGTATCTTCAATTGAATAATTTTCATTTTTTATATGATATTACCTGAGTTATGCATCGCACCTTCGGGCAAAAAAGGCCGCGGCGTATTCACCACTAAAAATATTCCTGCCAAAAAAACTATTGAAATTTCACCCGTTGTTGTTCTCAGCAGGAAAGATAGAAAAATCGTTGAAAAAACGCGTTTATTTGATTATATTTTTGAATGGGGTAAAGATAAAACCAAAGCTTGCATTGCATTGGGCTATGTGTCTTTATACAATCACCATGCGCCTGCCAACTGTATATATGAAATGGATTTTGAAACAGACCTCATGTATATTAAAACAACGAGAGCAATTAAAAAAGGAGAGGAGTTATTTGTAAATTATCTTGCCGATCCCAATGATGAAAGTGCTTTATGGTTTCACACAAAATAATACCCTATTTTAATAAGATGTATATACAATGATGATTCCCACGATCATCATGACACACATTCCCGTGAAAAATAAGATGTCTGCGATCAGCTCCAGTTTTTTATTGCGTCCCTGCCGGAGTGATGTATATGCCAGGAACGCGGAAATGAGCAGTATAAATAAATTAAAAGAAAGGATTTCATCTGCATAGGTATATGTGTTCATTTTTAAAACACGGAAAAGCGCAATCACCGTTACACACACACCGGCCATGGAAATGGCACCATTAAATAAATGCTCGGAAATGTCTGCTTTCTCCTTCTCCCTTGAAAATCTTAAAAATCGCATGTGTTAGTATGTTTGGTAATAAAAAATAATATTCCCAACCGGTAATTTCTGCTTATCAAAACAGGATTCTCTATCTTTTAAACCGTTGGGTAAATATTCATACAACCAGGTAAAATAATTGGAAGCGCTGCTGCGAATTTGTGTAAAAGTGGTTATCCTGTTTTGCGCATCAAAGTCAAATGTGAAATCAGGCAACATCTGCTGTGCTTTTGCATTGTAGCGGACGATATCGGTAATCATGCCTGCACTATTATAATAATAAAAATATTTTTCAATGGCTCTCCCTGATTTTTTCCAGGTTTCCGTAGCGACCTCCCGATTTTCTTTTTCAAATTCAACGGAAGTGGTATCTCTTTCGTTTTTGATGAGCAGCATTTTCACCGGAAGGTTATCTGCATATATCCACACATGTGTTTCCATGGATTTACTATTCATGAAATTATCAGTGGTAATTGTGGAAATACGTGCAACATTATTATCTGCATCATATTCATATAAAGTAGTACTGTGAATATTATCACTGCTATCCATGGTTTTCACCAATTGACTGTTTTCATAAAAGGAAGTAGAAATTGTGTTGCCGGTATTTGATGAAGCAGAAGTGGTCACTATTGATTTCCCATCTTTTGAAATGGACTGTTCCAGTTTAAAATCCGGTGTTTGCGTTTGATCTGCTTCAAAACTTTTTGCCGATACGTAATGGATATTGTTTTTTATCAATAAAGCATATTGATCATTTGTTTGTTTTGTGGTAATGATGTCATTATAATAAAACTGGCATTCCCCGAAAGCAGGTAACAGCAGGATCAATAAAGTGCAACAGGTTAATTTCATACTTCAATATTTTTTGAAAAATCCAATATTCCGTAAAAAACGGCAATCCACCTGCAATGTATATATTGCAAATTATTTATTGTAATGTAATTTTAGTTAAAATTAAGGAAGCGTGTCGCATTTTAAAGAAAGAAAAGAAAAAAATTGCCTGAACTGCCATGCACAATTGGTGGGAAGGTATTGCCATAAATGCGGGCAGGAAAACATTGAGCCACAGGAATCCTTCTGGCACCTGCTTACGCATTTTGTTTTTGATATCTTTCATTTTGACGGTAAATTTTTTACAACCATGAAAGACCTGGTTTTTAAACCCGGTTTTCTCACGCGCGAATATGTAAAAGGCAGGCGTGCAAGTTATTTGCACCCGATCCGTATGTATGTATTTACGTCTGCTATTTTTTTTATTATCTATTTTTCATTTGTGGCGAAGCCGCTAATAATTCCTGCAGATCAACTGGAAGGAAATGGCCTGGTGGCATTGCGGGAAAAAGTAAATGCGCTGAACGACTCTCTTTCAAAGGGAAATGACAGTCTGCAAAATGTTGAATTAGTGAAGCAAATTACTGCTATAGAAAAGTTCCTTCCGGCTGAAACTAAAAACGAGAATACTTCAAAACCGGCAAATCAAAAGGAAGACAGTTTAGTTAAAGCCAAAAAAAATGACAATATATTAAACCTGAGGAATCCAATGCCTGTGAGCATTTCGGTATATGAAGCTGCACAAAATAAATTACCCGAAAATCAAAGGGATGGTTTTTTTATGAGCAATGTCATGCATCATGCAATTGATATCAATATTAAATACAAAGGAAAAAGAGAAGAAGCCGTCACTGATTTTACAGAAAAACTATATCATACACTGCCTCAAATGTTATTTGTGACTTTACCACTTGCAGCACTCATTCTTCAGTTGTTGTATATCCGCAAACGAAGAGACCTTTATTATGCTGTTCATGTCGTTTTTTTATTACACGTGACCATTGCTATTTTCTTAGCGTTGCTTTTTTATTATGGTTTGTCCGGTTTGTATGCTATTTCGAATTTCTTTTTATTTGACTGGCTGGCATCCGCCGCACTGTTTTATGCATGGCTTTATTGCTTGTTTGCAATGTATGGTTTTTACCAGCAAGGCTTTATTAAAACCACCATCAAATATTTATTATTGTTGTTATTAATTTTATGCGTGAGCATTTTAATTTTATTGATATTTCTATTCACCACTTTATACCGTTTTTAAATTATGGAAGAAACTGGCAAATCATTTTTACAACTCGTGCAGATCATGGACGAACTCAGGGAAAAATGCCCCTGGGATAAAAAGCAAACCATCGCAACATTGCGATCGCTTACCATTGAAGAAATGTATGAACTGGCGGATGCCATTACACGGGAAGACTGGAATAATATCAAAGAAGAATTGGGCGATTTGTTACTCCACATTGTTTTTTATGCAAAGATCGGTACTGAAAAAAATGCATTCACACTCAATGAAGTTATACAAAATATTTGCGAAAAATTAATCCTGCGCCATCCGCATATTTATGGTGATGTGAAAGTAGAAAATGAAGAAGATGTAAAAAAGAACTGGGAAAAAATAAAACGTGCAGAAGGCAAAACATCTGCGCTGGATGGCGTCCCTGTTGGGTTGCCGGCGATGGTGAAAGCATTGCGCATCCAGGATAAAGCAAAGCAAACCGGTTTTGAATGGAAAAAAGCAGCGGATGTTTTTGAAAAAGTAGAAGAAGAAATACTTGAACTAAAGGAAGCCATTTCGCAGGATAACCAGGCGGAAATTGAAGAAGAATTTGGCGACGTGATATTCAGCCTTATAAATTATGCGCGGTTTTTGCGTGTAGATCCGGAAAATGCTTTGGAAAAAATAAACAGGAAATTTATTTTTCGATTCCAGGCTATGGAAAAAATAGCCGCGGAAAATGGAACCACACTCCATGCACTTTCGCTGGAAGAAATGGATGCCTTATGGAATACCATTAAAAATAATCCACGTTGATTGCTACTTTAAAAAAAATATTTTACCGGCATGGCTACCTGCTTATCGCGGCAGCCTGGTTATATACCATTTCATTTCTTTTTACGAATTATTTCTCTTTCGGTTCAAATCCGCAAAGTGTGAGCCGCATGGTTTCACAGGACATCATTTCCAAAGAAAACAGTTTTGATAAATTACTAAAAGATACAGCATCAATCAATGGACTTTTTTCGGATGATGCAAATCTCATAAAACAGGACCTGGTCAATGATGGTATGGGCATCTTTACCTATCAATTAAATGATGTAGGAAATCCGCTGCAATTATATTGGAACACCAATGCCATGGAGGTTAATAAAGAGGATCTCAAAAGGCCGGATGGATATTATATGGTCAATAATCAGAACGGGTATTTCGAATTTATTAAAAAATCTATTGTAAGAAATAATACCACTTTTATTATTGCTGCACTTATTCCTGTTCAGTGGCATTATTTTATTGAAAATAAATATTTGCAAACCCATTTCGCGGCTGTGCCGCAACTGGGGAATGGGTATGATACAACCAGCCTCGCAACGGGAATCCCTGTAATAAATGCAGCAGGAAAAACGCTTTTTAAAATTATAAAAAGATATGATTACCATCCTGATACACCCGGCGCATTTCCTTTGACATTGCGGCTTATAGCCATTATCTGCTTAATGATTTTCCTGAATTTTGTTGCAACCGGAATCGTGCAGGCGCATGGATTTTTGAAAGGCTTTTCTGTTTTGGCGATCACTATTTTCATCAGCCGCGGGCTTACCTATTTTTTTACAATACCTGCTATTTTCAGGAGTATTCCACTTTTTGATCCGTTGATTTACGCTTCGAGTGCATTACATCCATCGCTGGGTGATTTGCTGATCAATGCAGTTATCCTTTTTTGGCTGCTCACATTTGTCCGGTTTAATTATAAAACTAATTTGGAAACTTTTAGCGCCGGAAGAAATCGGTTAATAAAATATGCCGCTGTTTTTGCCATGATTATTTTACCACTCATTGCATTTTATTTCGTGGATATTATCAGCAGCCTGGTTAAAGATTCTACTGTTCCGTTTAACGTAACAGATTTTTTCTCCATCAACATCTATACGATCATAACGCTTATTATTATTTGTTTCCTGGTGCTCAGTTTTTATTATTTGATGAATATGCTCGAACAATTAAAAATTGCCGGTGGCATTTCTTTTTTCTGGCGGATAGTGATCACCATTGTTTCAGGCCTCGTATTTCTATCTTTTAATATCGGGAATGTAAACCTCTTTATTTACTTTATCACCTTAATATGGTTATTGCTTTACCTGGCTATTTTATACTTCCGAAAAGCTGATTATGCAGTTTCATTATTCCGGTCCGTTTTTTTTATTTTCTGGTCCATATTTTTTATCGTACCCATTACAGCCCTCGTTACTTATCAAAACAGGCTTATAGAAAATGCGCATCAAAAAAACTATGCATATAAACTGGCATTGCAATCAGATACCGGTGAAGAGTTTCTTTTAAAGACAGCAATAACAGGCTTTTCAAACAGTTTTTTTGCAGGAAATTTTTATCGCTTCAAAGAAAAAGAGGAGAGTAAATTTCTGAAAGACAGTATTACGAATAATAATTTCTCCGGTTATTTAAATAAATATGAAACGCGGATATATACATACAATAGCAATCATGAACCACTTTTTAACCAGGACAATACCAGTTATGATGTGATCATGGCAATCATCACTTCGCAGGGCAGACCATCCAATATGCCGGGATTGTATTATTATGAAAACAGCTCAGACCATTTCGGCTATATTTATCAAAAAAATGTTTTTGATAAGAACAATATTTTGCAGGGAAATATTTTTGTGATCGTAGATCCAAAGACTATTAAAAACCAGGCGCTGGTGCCGGAATTGTTTAAAGAATCAGATGATCTTTCTTCCATCATTCCGGCCGATTATTCTTACGCGATCTATAACAAAAATCATTTGGTAAGTAGCTCTTCAGACTATACATTTTCAGATACATTGGTTTTTCAAAAAGCTGCCACGGCTGAATTTTCAGTAAAAGAAATAAATGGCTTCAATGAATTATGGTACTATCCAAATAATCAAAAAGCAATCGTTGTTGTAAAAAATGACAACTGGTTTTTAGAATCACTGACGCTTTTTGCCTATCTCTTTTGCCTGTTCATTCTGATCGTTGTTATTTTCCATTATGGCAGCATGTTTTTCAAAGCAAGATTCAGGTGGAAATATCTCAGGCAGGTTTTTAATTTCAATATTCGCGCGCAAATACAAACCATCATTCTCAGTGTAAGTATTTTTTCCTTTATTATTATTGGCGTTGCAACCATTTCATTTTTTATTTACCGGTTTGATAAAAACAACAGGGATAAGCTTACCAATATATCCAATATCATGGTCAATCAAATTGAAGCAGTGATAAAAAGTGAACTCGTTTTTGACAATAATCTCAACATTAGCAGTATCGGCATCAGCGGCGACCTGGAAAGAAAAATTGTAGAAATTGCTGAAGTGCAAAATACCGATGTGAATTTCTATGATGTAAATGGAAATTTGAAAGCAAGCTCGCAACCATATATTTTCAATAAACAAGTATTGAGTGATAAAATGAATCCGGATGCGTATTACCAAATGCATTATAACTACCTGATCAAAGTGATTGAAAATGAACGGGCCGCCAGTTTTTCTTTTTTAAGTATTTATCAGCCTGTGAAAGATGAAAAAGGTGTGACTATTGCTTACCTCAATGTGCCTTACCTCAATTCGCAAAATGAACTGAAGCAGGAAATATCAAACTTCCTCGTTACGCTGATCAATTTAAATGCGCTCATATTTATCCTGGCCGGCACCATTGCATTATTTATTACCCGAAGAATTACATCATCCTTTTCACTGATCGGGAATAAGATGAAGGAAATTAGTTTAGGCAAAGTGAATGAAGAAATTTCCTGGAAAAGAAATGATGAATTGGGCTTACTGGTTAAAGAATATAATAAAATGTTGTTGAAACTTGAAGAAAGCGCACAGGCATTGGGCCGTAGCGAAAGGGAAGGCGCATGGCGCGAAATGGCCCGGCAAGTGGCACACGAGATTAAAAATCCGCTTACGCCCATGAAACTGAGTATTCAATATCTTCAAAGAGCGATAGATAAAAACGATCCGAATGTGAAAGAACTTTCGCGGCAGGTCGCTTCAACACTTGTAGAACAAATTGACCAGCTTTCACAGATTGCCGGCGATTTTTCACAGTTTGCAAATATTGCTACAGCGCGGAAAGAAACATTTAATTTAAATGAAATGCTCTCATCGCTCGCTTTATTGTTCCGGTCAAAAGACAGCGTTGAAATTTATTTGCGTTTTCCCGAAACACAATGCATTTTAAAAGAAGATAAAACACAAGTAAACCGGCTTTTTACAAATCTTATAAAGAATGCCATTGAAGCCTCTTCAGGTATTGGCCAGGTTCATATTGATATTTCGCTGGAAAGTACGGATGATGAGGCTTTGGTGGCTGTTTCGGATAAAGGTGCAGGTATCAGTCCGGAAATGCAAACCAAAATATTTACGCCAAATTTTACAACTAAAACTTCCGGCACTGGCCTTGGCCTGGCTATATGTAAAGGCATTGTAGAAAATGCAGGCGGAAAAATCTGGTTTCACACAGAAGAGAATAAAGGCACTACATTTTATGTGTCATTACCGCTTTTGTCTTAAATATTTCTTTTTGCTTGTTGTGCTTTTAAAAATAATTCGAAAGCAGCCAAGGAATAACTGCTCAGGTTATTTTCTTTTGTAAGGCCTCCTTTTTGTGCAGCCAGAACGCCATAGCGAATATCTGCAAAACCATGAATGCTGTGTGCATCCGGATCTATACTTAGCAAGACTTTTTTTTCCAGGCAATACGGAATCCATTCCCAGTCAATATCCAGTCTTTTTGGATGCGCATTTATTTCAATTACAACATTGTGTTTGGCACAGGTATCAATTATTTTTTTATGATCAACTGGGTAGCCATTTCGGGAAAGCAACAACCGCCCCGTCATGTGGCCAAGTATATTGGTAAAAGGGTTTTCAATGGCTGCCATTAATCGCGACATCGCTTTTTCTTCTGTCATTTTTAAATTGGAATGCACAGATGCGATCACTAGGTCGAATGTTTTTAAAATATCATTCGTGTAATCCAGGCTGCCATCATTGAGGATATCGGATTCTATACTTTTAAAAATTTTAAATGGAGCCAACTTTTTATTCAGTGCATCAATTTCCTGGTGCTGGGCAACAATTCTTTTTTCATCAAGGCCATTTGCATAAAAAGCAGATTTGGAATGGTCACTGATGACCAAATATTCATACCCTTTATCTTTGGCAGTCACAGCCATTTCTTCAATAGAATTTACACCATCACTCCATTTACTATGGCTATGTATTACAGCTTTTACATCTGTTGTTTCTATCGGTACAGGCAAATTACCCTCAATCGCTTTTTGAATAATCGCTGCTGTTTCCCTGAGAAAAGGAGGGATATATGAAAGTCCTGCTTCTGCGAAAATGGCGGCTTCATCTTTGTGATTTCCTTCCTGCGGAAAATTTTTGAGCCAGGCAGTCAAAAATTCTTCGCTGCAGGAATGCCGGAAAAGCGTGGTAAAAAAATTTTCTAAGTTTGCTAAATAAAAAATGAGCAATACATTTTCTTCACCTTTGAAATGAAGACATGCTGCTTCTTCAAATACTTTTTTATAGCCATTTTTCTCAAAATAATCAGCCAGGCCATTTTTTTCAATAGTCGTTACCCATTCCAATTTATCTATAACCGGCATATTTCTCCTGAATATTCCTGTTGGTAAACATTGAAAATCCGGGAAAGTTTCCTGGATTTTTTGCGTAAAACCCAGTGCATAATCTTCAATGGCCGCGAATTGATAACTACCAATATTTTTCTGAAAAAATTCGATGGACGCTTTTATATTTTGTTGTGTTTTTGCACCAAAGCCTTTGAATAAAAGTAAACGGTTTTCATTGCACGCATACAAGAGTTCACCAATATTTTCGATTTCCAAATCTTTCCAGATTGTTGCAATTTTTTTTGGACCGATACCCTTAATGCGGAGCATTTCTAAAATTCCTGCTGGCGTTTTTGCCAGGTATTCATCCAACAATTTTAATGATCCGGTTTCTAATTGACTGATTACTTTTTTGCCGATTGCATCACCAATCCCTTTGATGGAAAAAATTTTTTCTTCCGGCAGCGTGGATAATTCCACCGGCAATTTTTCTATAACAAATGCAGCATTTGAATAAGACCTTATTTTAAAAATATTTTCTCCATGTATCTCCATCAGCTTCGCAAGCAGGGAAAAATTATCAGCCATTGAATTGTTATCCATGATGCAAAATAAGTTTTTATTTTTTGCTCAAAACAGGCTAAAAAAAATTTTTAAATTTTTTTTCCGGAAACCCTGAAAAAGGCATTTTTTTAGAAAAAAGAGTAATTTTTAGTTTTTTAATTTTTTTGCCGGGAAGCAAATTATCTTCGAAAAAAAGTTTAATTGCATCATAAAAAGTGAAGCATATATTTTTTTTTGTTGCAATTTTTTTAATCTAAAATGGGGAAACGGAAATTGCCGGTGCACTTTTTTTTAATTAAAAATAATTTTTAAATCATGCAACAGAATTTCGGTAAAATTTTCTTTTCCATAGCATTACTTTTTTTTATATAAAAATTGTTGGAGTTGAAAAAAAAACCGCGTTTTAGAAAAATGTGTTAGAAGTATATTAAAAAAGAATGAAACAGGTTTTTCGAATGAGGCTTTTATGCAGAAGTGCTCTGATTCTATTCAGGCAATGGTTACAGCGAATTGAGTAACAAAAAAAAGTCCCGGTTCATACCAGGACTTCTTTGAATTAAATTTAAAAAGGCTATTTTTTCTTAGCTGCTTTCTTAGTAGCTGCTTTTTTAGTAGCTGCTTTTTTAGGTGCTCTTTTAGTAGCGGCCTTTTTAGTAGCTGCTTTTTTAGTAGCTGCTTTTTTAGGTGCTTTTTTAGTAGCGGCCTTTTTAGTAGCTGCTTTTTTAGTAGCGGCTTTTTTTGTTGCAGCTTTTTTAGGAGCTGCTTTTTTTGCGGCTTTTTTAGGAGCGGCTTTTTTTGCTGTTGCCATTTTTTTTAGATTTAAAAGTTAGTAAATACTTTATAAAAATAATGACTTTCAGCAAACTCCCAAAAAAATTTTTTTTATTCGGCGCTGATTGCTACTGGAAGGACGGAGACATTTGTTTTATCTCCCTTCGTTTTTTTGAAAGTTACCATGCCATCTGTGAGTGCAAATAATGTAAAATCTTTTCCTAAGCCCACATTTTTTCCGGGATGATACACGGTACCTCTTTGGCGCACAATTATATTTCCTGCAATGGCTGGCTGGCCTCCAAAAATTTTTACACCCAGGCGTTTGCTTTGCGAATCGCGTCCGTTCTTTACACTGCCTTCACCTTTTTTATGTGCCATATAATTAGTTTTTTAGAAATGAATCGTTGAAAGAAAAATTGTTTTTTAAAATTGACTTTTTTAAAATTGAAATTATGCGATGCTTTCAATTTTTATTTTAGTGTAATGAGTGCGATGTCCGTGTTTTTTACGGAAACCTTTTCTTCTTTTCATTTTAAACGCAATCACTTTATCACCTTTTACAAGATCACTAAGGATTTCTGCCTTAACTGTTTTGGGTGCATCCTTTCCCATGGACAATTTCCCCTCGTTTTCGGAAACCAGGATCTCATTAAATTCTACTTTATCACCGGTTTTACCACCGAGATGAGGAACATAAAGGTTTTGACCTTCCGTTATCTTAAACTGCTGTCCCTGGATTTTTACAATAGCAAACATGATTTTACAAAATTAGGACGGCAAAAGTAATGAATTCCAATTAAAACAGGCAAGAATTCTTAAATAAATTTAAAGAATGTGTGAGAGGTAATTTCATTTTTTCCCAAAGCCTTACTTTTGTACCATATTTTGAAAAAGTTTCCGGCCAATCCGGCTTTTCAAATAACGATTGCCCCATTATGAAATTAAAAACGCTTTTTGCAAAACCTTTTGCAAATTATATTTATTCCCGTATTTCTAAAGATATGCTCCATGCAGTGGAGAACCAGGAATTGATCATGAAACAATTAGTCAAATCTGCCCGCAGTACACTTTTCGGGAAAGATCATGATTTTGCTTCAATAAAGACCTATGATGACTTTCGCCAAAAAGTTCCCATTAACGATTACGAAGGCCTGAAAAAATACATTGATTTTATAAAGGAAGGAAAACAAAATATTCTCTGGAAAGGCAAACCAATCTATTTTGCCAAAACCAGCGGCACGACGAGTGGTGTAAAATATATACCAATTACTAAAGATTCAATTAACAACCATATAAATAGTGCACGCGATGCCCTGCTTTGCTATATCGCGCAAACGGGCAATGCAGACTTCACCAGCGGCAAAATGATTTTTCTGAGTGGCAGCCCCACACTGGAACGGGTTGGCGGAATTCCTACAGGCCGATTAAGCGGAATTGTAAATCACCATATTCCCCGCTATCTCCGCAGCAATCAATTACCTTCATTTGAAACCAATTGTATTGAAGACTGGGAAGCAAAACTTGATAAAATTGTAGAAGAAACACTTGGCCAGAATATGACACTTATCAGCGGAATTCCACCATGGATGCAAATGTATTTTGACAGGTTGTATGAAAAAACAGGCAAAAAAGTTGCGGAAATTTTTCCTGGTCTTGGCTTAATTGTGCAGGGCGGTGTGAATTTTGAACCGTATAAAAAAAGGCTTTTTGAAAGTATCGGTAAAAAAGTGGATTATATAGAATTATATCCAGCCAGCGAAGGTTTTATTGCTTTCCAGGATAGTTTGGACAAAGAAGGTTTGTTGCTTAATACAAACTCGGGAATATTCTTTGAATTTATCCCGGCTGCGGAAATCATGAATGAAAACCCTTCGAGGGTTTCTTTGAGGGATGTGGAAATTGGGAAAAATTATGTGTTGATCATCAATAGCAATGCTGGATTATGGGGTTATAATTTGGGCGACACTATCAAATTTGTCAGCACAAACCCTTATCGCATACAGGTTACAGGCCGTGTTCGGCATTTTATTTCTGCCTTTGGCGAACACGTGATTGCAGAAGAAGTGGATGAAGCGCTTATGAAAGCTGCGGAAGAAAAAAATGTAAAAGTGGTGGAATTTACAGTAGCTCCGAAAGTGCAAAATATTGATGGGAAGAGTTACCATGAATGGTTTATTGAATTTGAAAATATACCGGAAGACTTAGAAGCATTCGCCTGTATTCTTGACCAGAACCTGCGCAATAAAAATGTGTATTACGACGATCTGATAACCGGGAATATACTCGGTTGCCTGCATATAAGGCCCATTCATAAAAATGGTTTCATAGAATATATGCGCTCCATTGACAAATTGGGTGGCCAGAATAAGTTGCCCAGGCTGAGTAATGACCGTTTGCTTGCAGATGCCCTCGAACCATTTATACTATCATAGAAAATTCTTTTTTAAAGGGGTTGATTTTTTTGCAATTAAAAACGGTGGCACAATTATCTTTACCTTTCCCGGGTAAGTCAGGTAAAATTATTTACGGGGTAAAAAAATATTGAATGAATGATTTGAAACGTATCGCAATTTTTGGATCCACCGGTTCCATCGGCACGCAAGCATTGGAAGTGATTGCTGCAAATACGGATAAATTTTCCGTAGAAATTTTGACGGCTCATACCAATGACACATTACTGATTCAACAAGCACTGGCATTTAATCCCAATGTAGTCGTGATTGTGGATGAAAATAAATATCAAAAAGTCAAAGATGCTTTATCCCAAACAGATATTAAAGTTTTTGCCGGAGAAAAAGCGCTGGAAGAAACTGCTGCCATGGATTGTTACGATTTAATGTTGGCGGGCATTGTGGGCTATGCCGGACTGAAACCAACTTTGCAGGCCATTGAAAATGGAAAGCCAATTGCTTTGGCCAATAAAGAAACTTTAGTCGTTGCCGGTGATATCATCATGCAGAAAGCGATAGAAAAAAGAGTACCCATTATTCCGGTAGACAGTGAACATTCTGCAATTTTTCAATGCCTTGTGGGCGAAGGCAGAAATAAAATTGAACAAATCATTTTAACTGCAAGCGGTGGCCCTTTTTTAGGCAAAAAACCAAATTTCCTGGTGAATGTAAAACGCGATCATGCATTACAGCATCCCAACTGGAGCATGGGTGCAAAAATCACCATTGACTCTGCAACACTCATGAATAAAGGACTTGAGATGATTGAAGCAAAATGGCTATTTAATCTTCCTCCGGATAAAATAAAAGTGGTGGTGCATCCGCAAAGTATCATTCATAGTATGGTTCAGTTTGAAGACGGCAGCATCAAAGCACAAATGGGCCTGCCGGATATGAAACTGCCCATACAATATGCTTTAGCATTTCCACAAAGAATTTCGAGCAATTTTCCGCGGTATGATTTTAAAAAACCATCCACACTAACATTTGAAGAACCTGATTTGAAAACTTTCCGGAATTTATCCCTGGCCATAGAAGCGTTGCATAAAGGTGGAAATATGCCCTGCCTGCTGAACGCTGCCAATGAAATTGCCGTATATGCTTTTTTGCGAAACCGCATTGGCTTCCTCGATATTTCAGAAATGGTGGAACGAACCATGCAAAAAATTAAGCATATAGAAAAACCCACGCTGCAGGAATACCTGGACAGTGATGCAGAAGCAAGAAATTTTGCCGCTTCTCTTATTGAATTGTAAAGAACTATGCAGGTTTAGCAATTAATTTTCAACAACAATCGTAACATTGCGCAAATAAAAATGCAATAAAACCAGGCAATTTCCATTTTTAAAAAAATGCGTATTTGAAGCCTGATATTTATTTATAAAAAAATATATATGCTTTTAGTCATTGAATGGGGTAGTGTAGGGATCAAAACTTTACAATTTATTCTTTCCTTTTCCATACTCGTCACTTTACACGAACTGGGCCATTTTGTTACGGCTAAATGGTTTGGCTGCCGTGTTGAAAAATTTTATCTTTTTTTCAATCCCTGGTTTAGTCTCTGGAAAAAGAAAATTGGGGAAACGGAATATGGTATTGGCTGGGTGCCATTTGGGGGCTTCGTGAAGATCAGTGGTATGATTGATGAAAGCATGGATAAAGAGCAAATGAAACTGCCGCCGGAGCCGTATGAGTTTCGCAGTAAACCAGCCTGGCAAAGGCTGATCGTAATGATCGCCGGTGTGGTTGTCAATTTGTTGCTGGCTATATTACTCTTTATCATGATCACGTACAAATGGGGTGATGAATACCTGCCGGTAAAAAATCTTACGTACGGACTTCACGCAGATTCTCTGGCCACGAAATTGGGCATTCAGGATGGAGATAATATTGTTGGTATCAATGGGAAACCGCTGGATAACTTTGGAACAATCCCTGCGCAGATCATGCTGATGGATGCAAAAAATATCCAGGTGATACGCAATGGGGAAACTATCAATAAAAATATCCCGGATGGTTTTATCAATTTGTTGAGCAAAAATAAATTGACTGGTTTTGCAGACGTACGTTTTCCTGTAATCGTTGATTCTGTTGCATCTTCAGCGAATTTTGTAAAAGACAAATTGCAAAAGAATGATCGCATTATTGGTATTGGGAATCAACCACTCCAGTTTTATAATGAATATACAAAGATCATTCAGCAATATAAATCCAGGGAGGCAAATATTACAGTGCTTCGGGGAAATGATACCGTGCAGGTAATTGCAAAAATTGATAAAGATGCCAAAGCAGGTTTTTTTGCACGCAGTGCCAGCAAAATCTTTGGAACAGTAACCAAAAACTATACTTTTTTTGAAGCTATTCCTGCG
>JBBSQL010000030.1:0-35933 GCA_038257845.1 Chitinophagales bacterium | reverse complement strand
GATTTTAATTTTCTGATAAACACAAAAACAAAGGTAAGACACCCATTTTAACACCCAAATTATGACCAAAAAAGTACCTAAACCATTGATTCTCTTATAGATTTAAAATTGCTGATAGAAAAGTGCGGAAGTCAGGAAAAAGATGAGATGTATTTAAAAAAAATTCAAATTTATTTAGCCGAGGCATTCCCGTGCAATTACGATCTTCTGTATTTCAGATGTGCCTTCGCCTATTGTGCATAATTTGGCATCGCGATAAAATTTTTCCACCGGGAAATCTTTTGTATAACCATAGCCGCCAAAAATTTGCACTGCATCATTCGCTGTTCTTACAGCCACTTCACTTGCATAATATTTTGCCATGGCAGATTCCTGCGTCATTTTTTTATGTTCATTTTTCAAAAAACAAGCTTGTAATGTAAGCAGGTCAGCAGCCATAATTTCGGTAGCCATATCAGCGAGTTTAAAACTAACCCCCTGGAAATGGCTGATGGGTTTATCAAATTGCTGGCGCTCTTTGGAATATTGCAAAGCCGCTTCATAAGCGCCTTTTGCTATACCCAATGAAAGTGATGCAATGGAGATTCTGCCGCCATCTAATACCTTCATGGATTGTTTAAATCCTTCACCTACTTCACCGAGCCTGTTCGCATCAGAGATTATGCAATTATCAAATATCATTTCCGCAGTTTCACTCGCGCGCATACCGAGTTTATTTTCTTTTTTACCTCCGCTAAATCCTTTTGTGCCGCGCTCCACTACAAAAGCAGTACAATTATTTTTAGCGCGCGGCTCGCCTGTGCGTGCAATCACTACGGCTACTTCACTGCTGATGCCATTGGTGATCCAGCATTTAGTACCATTCAACACCCAGTTATCACCGTCTTTTACTGCCGTACATTTCATATTGCCTGCGTCACTTCCTGTATTTGGTTCTGTGAGTCCCCATGCGCCGAGCCATTCACCGGTGGCGAGTTTGGGAAGCCATTTTTCTTTTTGTGCTTCATTTCCAAACATTAATATATGCCCGGTGCAAAGAGAGTTATGCGCTACAAGACTCAACCCAATAGAAGCACAAACTTTGGAAATTTCTTCGACGATGGCTTTATATTCAAAGTATCCAAGGCCTGCGCCATGGTATTTTTCAGGAACTAAAATGCCCATTAATCCAAGTTTTCCCATTTCATTAAAAACATGTTTGGGAAATTCCTGCGTTTCATCCCATTCCATCACATGAGGCCTGATGTGTTTTTCTGCAAAATCCCTGGCTGTAGCTGCAACTTGTCTGGTCAATTCCGATTCAGTAAAATTCATATACGAACATTTGTTAGCAAACAAAAATAATGGTTTAGAAGGAGAATAAGAAATGATGAAAAAAATAAATCTATTCATCAATCAATAACCATGGACGAATATTTTCAAATACAGAATCTTTGAGGCCATAGGTTTTTTTTACATCATCAATACTGGTAAAGCCTTTTTTAGCGGTCCTGAATTTGATAATTCTTTTTGCCAGCACATCACCAATACCGGGTAATGATTTCCATTCTTCTTCGGTTGCAGTATTGATATTTATTTTGGTAAAAGTTTTCTTTGGAAATTCTTTGTAAGGCTGTGCATACTTTTTTTCTGTAGTTGTTGTTTGTGATTGTTTGAATGCAGATTCAATTTTTATATAAGGTTCCAGCCTGTTGGCATCTTCTTTTTTTAAGCCATAAATTTTATGGATATCCGCGGCTGTCCTGAATTGACCACCCTTCGACCTGTAATTGAGAATGGTTTGAATGGTTTTATCACGAAGGCCTAATTTTTTCCAGCCGGCCGCATCAATGGTATTCGGGTCAAAATAAAATAATTCTGCCACAGGACTATTTTCGGAAAACGCTGAAGAGTCCGTGTAAGTAGTCTTTCCCGTAGATAGCTGCGTGTCTAATGTGGCAATTTGTTTTGCCGTTTCAGTGTCCGTTATTGGTAGATGAAATTCCGGTTTTATAAACCAGGGCAAGGCAATGATGATGACAATGATCATTGCAAGTATGATGATCGCCGTCCTTTCTTTTTCTGAAAATGACAGGTAATCTTTCCAATGTATCTTTTGCATAGAAATTAATTTTAAAATTAATTTTCATCAAAAGATTATAAGCTGACTTGCAAACCATCATAAGCAAGTGAAATATGCGAAGGCAATTTTTTATTTACTTCGTCATGCTTTCCCAACTGGTGACTGATATGGGTAAAATAAGCCCGTGGAATTTTTAAGTACTCTACCAGTTCAACCGCCTGCTTTAATGTAAAATGCGAAATATGGTCTTCTTCCCGCAATGCATTAATGACGATGATTTCCGAGCCTTTTATTTTTTCCATTTCAGCATCCTCAATCCGGTTTGCGTCAGTAATATACGTAAAATTTCCAAAACGAAAAGCATATACCGGCATTTTATGATGCCATACCCGGATGGGAATTACAGGAATATTTCCCACAACAAAAGGCGTTTCATCAATCGTTATTAAATTCAGTTCAGGAATTCCGGGGTAGCGGTGATCCGAAAATGCATACGCATAATCGCGACGCAAAGCTTCTGCCGTCAATGCATTTGCATAAATATCCATAGGTTTATGCTGGAAAAAATTATAGGCACGTACATCGTCCAGGCCGCCGGTATGATCTTTATGCGGATGTGTAAATAAAATGGCATCCAGTTTTTTATTTCCCAGCCGAAGCATTTGCTGGCGAAAATCCGGTGTGGTATCTACAACCAGTGTGGTTTGCGCAGATTCAATGCGGATGCTGCTTCGCAGGCGTTTATCTTTTTCATTTTCGGAATGGCAAACACGACAAGGACATGCAATCATGGGAATGCCGGTACTTGTGCCGGTACCTAAAAATGTAATAGTTAATTCAGGGAAGTCCACGAACAAAAATACTGGAAAAAAAATAGTGGTTAGGATTCAGTAATAGAAAGTTTCAAAACCTCATCATATAATTGTTGTGATTCATAAGTAAGGAGGTCATAATTAATTTCCAGTTTGGGAATTAGTTCCAGCAACACATTGATCCTGCCTTCCACATCCAGGAATTTATTGAGTACGACCATTCTTTTATTCTCCAATAAACACCAGCCACTTTGAAAAGTGCCGCGTTCATAACGCGCTGTATATTGGCTTTGGCTTAAAATGGCTTCCAGCCGGGCAAGAGTAGATGGCGAAATTCTCATATTGTGATTTTATCCGGGACAAATTTATTTAATCCTTTCAAACTTATTTACTACAAAACAAATTTCTTTTGCACAATCTTTCTGGCAGATATGAATAAACTTTTTGAACAAATCATATTTTTTTTCAAAAAGAATAACGGGCAGGCGAATTTATTTTTTCAAAACAAGCAAAAAACAATTTACTTTTATTGATATGTTTCAACAATTACTCAGTGGCAAAACCATTTTATTTCTCATAGCGGTAAGTATTGTTATTGGCACCATTTTTTATTCGCAATATTTAGCAGAAAAAATTGCAAAGGACGAAACACATAAAGTGGAAATATGGGTGGCTGCACAAAACACTATTTTAAACGCCACTGATCAAACCAGCCTTGAACTGGCCGCACGCATATCCAGTGAAAATAAGGATATTCCCATTATTGAGACCAATGAAAAAGACAGTATCAATCCGTATAATTGTGTAAATCTTGACAGCGCTGAAATAAAAAATAATCCCAATTACCTCGCAGAAAAATTAGTAGAATTTAAAAACCAAAATAAACCAATTGTTTTAAAGATCAGCGATAAGCCTTATACCGCAAATAAATATTATTATGGAGAAAGTATGCTTCAAAAAGAAGTGCGTTATTACCCGTTAATACAATTAGTGATCGTGGGATTATTTATTATTATCATGCTGATTGCTTTACGCACAGGTTATCAAAGCACGCAAAATCGTTTGTGGGCGGGCATGGCAAAGGAAACTGCACATCAGCTTGGCACACCCGTTTCCAGTCTGAAAGGTTGGGTAGAAATGCTGAAAGAAAGGAAAGGCGTTGAATCCATTTCTACGGAAATTGAGAAAGATGTGATGCGGCTTGAACTTATTTCAGACCGCTTTGGGAAAATTGGAAGTAAACCGCATTTGGAAGAAAAAAATATTATTGTACAGATAAATAATATGGTGGACTATATCAAAAAGCGTTCGGGTGGAAAAGTGAAATTCGTTGTGTTTTCGAATGGTGTGGATGAGATCAATGCATTTATTTCACCGCCGCTATTTGACTGGGTTATCGAAAACCTGTTGAAAAATGCACTGGATGCACTGGAAGGAAAAGGCACGATTCGTATCCAAATTTCAGAAACCACAAAACATGCGATCATTGAATTATCGGATACAGGAAAAGGCATTTCAAAAAATAATTTGGCAAAAGTTTTTAAACCCGGCTTTACCACTAAAAAAAGAGGCTGGGGACTTGGCCTCGCACTGAGCAAACGCATCATTGATAAATACCACAATGGAATTATTACCGTAAAATCAAGTGAAACCGGCAAGGGTACTACATTCCGCGTGGAACTCAATAAAATTGCGGATGTTTAGAAAATCCGTAATTGGATTCTAAAAAATTAAAATTACCTGTACATTTGCCATTCTCAAAAAATGCGGAGGTGGCGAAATTGGTAGACGCACTACTTTGAGGTGGTAGCGCCGTAACTGGCGTGGGAGTTCGAATCTCCTCTTCCGCACATTATTTTTAAAAGCAGTTTTTTATCCTAAAAAATAGAAAACTGCTTTATTTTTTCACAAATGATTTATATGAAAAAAATTACCTTTGTGAAAATGTGTGCTATGAAAAAAGTGTTGTTCGTTTTAATCGTTGTATGTTTTTTCCAACTCATTCCTGCAACTGATCTCTTTGCACAATGTTCTATCTGCACAAAAACTGCTTCACAATTGGGTGAGAAACCCGCGCAGGGTTTGAATTCTGGTATTCTTTATTTAATGGCCATGCCATTAACGATCGCCGGTTATGTAGGTTTCCGCTGGTGGAAAAGAGAAAAAGCTTATATGAAAAGCGAAGAAGAATAATTTTATTCGTTTACTAATTCCATGAATTTCCCGGTATAAGGATTTGGATATTTTTGTGTGAAAATGGCAAAAGACTGCTTACCCATTTCTGCCCATTCATGTCTTTTTTCCCAGCATTTTTCCAATCCGTTATCAATAGATTCAATTGATGCAGAATCGCAAACAAATCCATTGATCCCGTTTTGTACCCAAAGTGGCATATCTCCCACATTCGTTACCACGCAAGGTTTTGCCATAGCCATTGCTTCTGAAATGCTGATAGGCATTGCATCTATGCGGGTACATTGCAGTACAAGATGATGCATAGACAAAACTTCCTGCACATTTTTAGTATGCCCTTTTAAAAAAATCTTTTTTCCCAGGTCATATTTTAAAATTAAATTTTGCAACAGTTCTTTGTCTTTACCTTCTCCATATAAATTCAAAATCCAGTTTCGTTCTTTCCATTTCTGAGATGTCAAAGTTTTAATTAATACATCCTGCGCTTTGCGGTCTATGTATAATGCGGCGAGCATACACCACATATAATTTCCATCTTCCAACAGTGGAAATACGGGTGGTGAAGCGGGTACATCAAATGCAATCGGATTGTGATAAACAATTTGCCGGGGGATTTTAATGCTAAAAATATCTTCGAATACTTCAAATATTTTTTTTGCATCCGCTATATTATATGCCGCATTCGACACCCAGGCTTCCATGTTTTTCTTTTTTTTCAAAGACAATATTGCAGTTGCATCATAGTTGTGATAGCTGATCATATAGCGCGGTAATTTTTTATAAAAATTACTGAAAGGCGCATGGGCAATATCTTTCCAGCCGCCCTGGTTCACATATACCCAATCAAATTCTTTAAAAGGAATTTGATGCAATTGTTTTTTCAGTTTCCATTTTGCAAAAATATTTTGCGTTTCATTCCTCCCGGGAAGAAAATAAATAGTAGCGCCCGCATTTTCTAAAGGTTGTAATTTTTCTTTTTTCCCCGGCCAGTGGTAACATACTACAGCCACGCGGAAATCTTGTTGCAAAAGGCTTTGCGCAAAAGCAAACCATTGTTCTTCACTGCCGCCCCAGGGATCTGAATTCATGAGTGATAAAAAAAGAATGGACGGCATATTTATTTTTTAGCAACAACGATATAATTCAGTGTCCACCATTCATCAAAATATTTTTTATCCAAACTTATCGCAATTTTATTCAGCAGCCAGGTAAGGCGTAATTCCATGAAAATGATCTTCAATATTTTTGCGCGGAAAGTTTTATAGGGAAATGTTGAATGGATAGTATTGATGAACATCTGGAAAACGCAGGCCCATTTTCCACCATTGGCTTTTAGTTCAACTATTTCAAAACCCGCGGCTTTAAAGGCTTCCGTCAAGCCATATCTTGTGAAGCGATAAAAATCATAAGGCTTCTCATGAATTTCCCACGCGAATGGAACTGTTAGAATTATTTTTCCACCGGGTTTTAAAACCCGGAATGCTTCACTCAAAACTCCGCGTGTATCAAATACATGTTCTAAAACCTGCGTGCATAAAACCGTATTAAATTGTCCGTCTTCATAAGCAAGATTATTCGCAGGGCACAATGTGTCCACCAGGTTTTTATCACTTTGTTCCATATCACAGCCCAAAGAATTTTCTGTTAGCGGCGCGTACCAGGCCTTATACGGTTTATTGCCGCAACCAATATCCAGCAAACCTCCGCTCGCATGTTTATCAATCGCATCTTTAATATCCCGCATCAAAAAATAATAGTGAATATAATGCGGATCTTTCGACCGGATATGCGTACCACTATGACGTGGAAGTGCTGAATCAGACATATACTATAAAAAAATATTCAACCAAAGCTACTGTATTATGAAATTAAAAAATGTTGACTGCAAGTAGTTTCTTAAAATTGTTCTTTGCTTCACCACATGCCGCTTCCTTTCAGTAACAATGATTAAATTTACACGAAATAAATTTGTAAAATCAAATGGGAGAAAATAAAAAAGTAATTGATGTGCGCACCCCGGAAGAATTCAAAGAAGCGCATGCCCCCGGAAGTATCAATATTCCTTTACAGGAAATACAGCAACGCGTAGATGAATTTAAAAAAATGGAACAACCATTTATTCTTTGCTGTGCTGGCGGAACAAGAAGCGGCAAAGCCACCGACTATTTAAGTGCACAGGGTATAGAATGTGAAAATGGCGGAAGCTGGAAGAATTTTACAACATAAAAATAAATGATAATGGCAACTTTTCCTGAATTAATAAAAGGCGAAAAACCTTTACTGGTGGATTTTTCAGCAGAATGGTGTGGCCCCTGTAAAATGATGGCACCGATTTTAAAAGAAATTAAAAATAAAATCGGCGATAAGGCAACGATCATCAAAATTGATATTGATAAAAGCCCGCAAACTGCCAATGCTTACCAGGTTCAAAGCGTACCAACACTCGTGTTTTTTAAAAATGGAAAAATTGTCTGGCGTCAATCGGGTGTAATTCCTGCGAATCAATTGGAAAAAATTCTTCAACCTTATTTATAAAAAAATGTATAAAAAAATAACTCTTTTAAGTATTTCGTTTCTATTACTTTTTGCAGGTTTCGCACAAACAGAGCATGGCGTTAAATTTTTGCAGGCAAAAGATTTTTCTACTAAAATGAATTCCACGAAAGATGCGGTCATTCTTGATGTGCGAACTCCTCAGGAATTCGAAAAAAACCGGCTTGCAAACGCAGTAAATTTTAATTGGCTGGGTGATGATTTTGAAAAAAGTATTTCGCAAATAGATAAATCAACGCCTGTTTTTGTCTATTGTTTCAGCGGCGCCAGAAGTAAAGCTGCTGCGGAAAAAATGGCTGCTGAAGGTTTTACAAAAGTCTATGCATTGGATGGCGGTTTATTGAAATGGGAAGCAGCGAAATTGCCTGAAATAAAAACGGCCCTTTCTTCTGAAGGTATGAGTAAAGCTGATTTTGATAAAATGATTTTACCCGGCAAAACTGTTTTGGTAGATTTCTATGCTGCATGGTGTGCACCATGTAAAGAAATGGAACCTTTCCTCCATGAAATTGCGAAAGAAAATTCTAAAAATTTAATTTTAATACGTATCAATATTGATGAGAATCCGGCGCTGGCTGATGCATTGAATGTGCAAGCAATTCCTTATTTGCAGGTATATAAAAACCAACAACTTTTTTGGGATAAACAAGGATTTACAGATAAAAAGTCTATTCAAAAACATTTGTAATTTTTTATAACAACATCCAATAGCCATTTTATTTATGCAACTTCAACTCGCATCCCTCAATTCTGGCAGCAATGGAAATTGTTATTATATCGGTAATGAAACTGAAGCTGTTTTAATTGATGCCGGTCTTTCCTGCAGGGAAACGGAAAAGCGGATGAGACAACTCGAGCTTGACATAAAAAAAATAAAAGCCATTTTTATTTCCCATGAACACAAAGACCATATTTCCGGCGTAGCCGTGCTTTCAAAAAAATATCAATTGCCTGTTTATATCACGAAAAAAACTTTGAACAATTGCTGGCCGGGTATAGAAAATCATTTGATTCATTCATTTGTAGCGGAGGAAAAAATTACGCTTGGAAACCTTGTTATCACTGCATTTACAAAATCGCATGATGCCAATGACCCGCATAGTTTTGTTATTCATTGTGCTTCCAATTGTATCGGTGTTTTTACAGATATTGGCCACGCGTGTAAAAATGTAACTCAATATTTTCGACAGTGCCACGCAGTTTTTTTAGAATCCAATTATGATGAGATGATGCTGGACAATGGAAATTACCCCATTCATTTAAAGAGAAGGATTACGGGTGGAAAAGGGCATTTATCCAATGCGCAGGCGCTGCAATTATTTTGTGAAAATAAATGGGCTGGATTACGACTTTTAATTTTATCCCATTTGTCAGAAAATAATAATAGTGAAAAAATTGTTGATGATCTTTTTTCAAAACATGCCGGCGCAACAGAAATTTTTGTGGCTTCGCGCTACAGCGCTTCGAGTGTTTTTTATATCAATGAAAAAGTTGGCAGAATAGAAAATGTACGCATGCAGCAGATGCGTTTGTTTTAAAATAAATTTAAAATACTACTACTACTTTTTAAATAAATTTATGTTCTATTGCCAGCTTTATAAGGCATGCCGTATTTTTTACATTTAACTTGGCAAGCAGGTTTTTTCTATGGCTATCAACTGTAAAAGGGCTCAGGAAAATTTTTTGTGCAATTTGTGGGTTTGTATATCCCTCCGCAATCAGTCCTAATATTTCTTTTTCGCGTGGCGATAATTCGGGCAACTTTTCTTTGGAGGATTTTTCATATTCTTTCAATGCCTCTCCCACTTCACCACTAAAAAAAATTCCACCACTATTTACAGTGTGTATGGCTTTTAAAAGTTCTTCTTTAGATGCATTCTTTAATACATAACCACCGGCTCCATTTTCCATCATCTTTTTTATATATAAGCCCTGGTTGAAAGTGCTTAATCCAAGAATATAAACACCCGGATATTTTTCCCTCATAATAGCACATAATTCTACGCCGTCAATTTCTGGCATGCTAATATCCATCAACACTACATCGGCGGTATTATTTACAAAAAAACCAATACACGAACGCGCATTCATTGCATGCCCGGCCCATTCAATATCTTTTTCATTTTTTAGTAAGGAGTGAAGACCTTCAATGACTACCGGGTGATCATCCACTATGAATACACGAATCATATTTTAAATGTTGAATTCAATATTAATTAAAGTTCCTTTTCCCGGTTCTGAATGAATATCCAGTTGACCTTTTAAATAGTCCACCCTGCTGCGTACATTAGACAAACCTGCACCTATATTATTTTTAATGAGGTTGGTATCAAATCCTTTTCCATTGTCTTCTACAACAACATTCAACCTGTTACCTTCTTTGATCACCTGAACGAATACTTCTGTTGCTTCAGCATGTTTCATGGTATTATTTAAGAGTTCCTGTATAATGCGGTAAATAATTACTTCAATTGATTTTTCCAATCGTGTTTGCATACCAAGAGACTGGTATTTTATAGCTACCAATTTTGAAGAATTTATAGTATTACAATATTCTTTTAAAGCCTCATCCAATCCAAATTTAGCAAGCATTTCAGGCATCATATTTTGAGCCACGCGCCTGAGCTCTTTAATAGAAGTATCAATGAGGTCTAATGACCGTTCAAAAACGGACATGTTATCCGGGGTGATGATTAAATTGTCTTTCATATTACTTAGTGAAAATTTTACGCCTGATAATAAACCGCCCAAACCATCGTGCAGGTCTTTTGCAAGCCTGCTTCGTTCCTCTTCCTGTCCTTTTATAATAGAGTCAACGGCCACCAATTGTTTGTCTTTTTCCAATTCATTTATTTTCTGAAGATCAATCCGGTTCTGTTGTTTTGCTATTTGTTGCCGATGGCGAATATTACGATAACCTACAAACCCAAGAATCAATAATGCAGCAACAGAGCTTATCAAAAAATAATTAAAAGTTGATTTTTGCTTAATAGAAAGCGCTTGAATTTCTTTATCTTTTTGTAGTTGAATGATTTCTTTTTCCCTTTCCGCCACCTGGTATTTATTCTCAATTTCGGCCACTGCTTTTTTTGAATTGTCAAGGTTAACACTGTCTCTTAACTCCAGAACCTGTTTCAAATAATTGAGCGCTTTATTTGAATTACCTGTTTTCTCTTCAACGGTTACGAGTTCCTGTAGAATTTTCATTTTTTCTTCTGCGTAATTTCCTGCTGTGGCAGCGGTTAATGCAGGCAATAAAAATTTACGTGCAGGTTCATATTCGCCAAGCCTTACATAACAAAAACCAATTGCTCTTTGTGTGGATAATGCCCGGAATTTATAATTCCCGGAGATTGCTTCGGCCAAAGCTTTTTCATGATATCTTATAGCGGCGCGATAGTCATTTCTTTTACTGCTAATAATTCCCTGCTTGTCGTAATATTCGAAATTAAGCCGGTGATTGTTCAGGCGCAATACAACAGGCTTTGCTTTAGCCAGATAAAGAACAGAAGAGTCCATCTGGTTTAGTTGAATGAAATCCTGGCATATATATAAATATGCCCACGCAATTGATTCTTCATTATTTTCTGTTAGAAAAACTGATAAGGAAAGCTTGTCATAATTCAACGCTTTATCAAATTGTTTCAGTTCATAATATATTGATGAAATTTTTGTGTAATAAATTGCTACAGCTTGATTTTTTCTTTCGTCATCAGAAGCTTTCCATGCCTCAAGAGTTGTAATGTAAGTGGCGATAGCTTCTTCACTCCTGCCTCTTTTTAATAAGATATCCGCTTTTTGACCAAGAGAAGTAGCTTTTGCTAATCTTGCAGTTTCAATTTCTTCTTTTGATCGCTTGCCATTAATAACTTTATTGAAATAAAATATAGCAGAATCAAAAAGAATATTTGCCAGTTCGTGGTCTGACGTAAATTGTTTGCTTATCCCTTTTACCTGGTAGTAATCACCAAGCGCATAATCGTAATTCATTTTTTTTGCGAGCACAAAGCCTTGTTCAAGATATTGTAGTGCCTTAATTGTATCATACGCAAACAATTCATTAGCGAGTCCGGAATAAAGGAAAACCAGTACTGAATCCTTCTGCGTTTTTTTTAATTCATTTTGCAGGCTGTCAATTCGATGCGTTTGAGAAAATGCCTGTATAGAAAGAAAACACAAAACAAATATTGCTGACAAGTATCGTTTATTACTTTTCATAAAAGATGAAACCCATTGTTATTATAAAGGTTGACTTTCTATTTCACATAATCAAACAATTCCTTCAAAATACCAGTTTCGGGTGATTCTCGTGTATTGCAGACAGAATCACTGTTTCGAGTGAGACCATTAGAAAATTCATCCTTTAGTTTTGTTTTCATATCCATTTACATAAAACGAACATGAGAAAATTTATTCAAGATATAAATGCTACTGAATCCAGGTGCCTGTTATAAAACAAAATCTATAATTAATTTATTGTAAACGCATGAATGGTTTAGTCCCGCGAAAAATATTTACCAAAAAAATATCCGCTGCATACCGGATGTTGAATTGACATAAATTTTTAGTTACTAGTTTTTTACTCTTTAAAAAAAATAAAATGAAAAAAATCATCATCTCGATGTTGCTTATTGTTCCCTGCGGATTATATGCACAATTAGGCATCAAAGCAGGTCTCAATTTTGTAAATGTTTCAAATGCCTCTTCTTTAAATGCCAGCAGCCGCAGTGGTTTTAATGCAGGTATTATTTTGGGTGGAAAGTCATCGGGCATTTTGGGTTTCCGATCTGAGCTTACTTATTCAAAACAGGGATATAATTATAAATCGGGTACAAGTAGCGGGGGCGTAGATCTTGATTATGTTGTATCCTCCAACCTGTTGTGCCTGAATATTACAAAATATGTGCAATTACAGGCAGGCATGCAAACTGCATTTTTGATTAGCGCCAATGTTGATAGCAGCAGCAATTACGGATTTAGTAATGGAGGAACATCTAAAACTGCCAGTTATTTTAATCGCTTTGATTATGGCCTCGGAGGTGGTATAGAAGTTCATCCCCTGAGTGGCCTTTTAGTTGGGGCGAGAATGAATGTCAGTTTAGGAAATTTATATGGATCTGTGGAAAGCGGCCAGTCGCCTTCATTTGCTGCGGTTGATATGAAGAAAAATGTATTCCAGGTTTTTGTTGGCTGGCGCTTTGGCAAACAATCTTCATCATCAAAAAAACAAGAGCAAGAATGAAAATATTATTAATAGCAATGTGTTGCATGTATGTATGCAATATTGCGTATGCACAAGAGTATCCTGAACCCACTTTTAGTAATGAAGTGTATTACCTGTCAAAGGGTTCAATATACACAGTGACCAGGCTGGACAAAGATGTTTCGAAATTAGAAGTAAAAACTAAAATGGGCGGGATAGCTGGAATGGAACAGGGGTATATTATTGAAAATGCAACTGCAAAAATGCGGTTACCTGATGGCAGGAACTTATCATTTATTTTTTCCACCGGCTCATCTGTAAAAGTTGCTTCGCCACAATCAGATTCTTTAATGAAAACAAATGGTATGGATCCTGATAAGATGCAAAATATGATGAACATGAACAACCCTTTGAACAATATCATACTTTATAAAGTGGAGATTGAAAAAGACAAAAGAAAAATTATAATGCAAAAAAGTGGTGGCGCCTTTTCGCCGAATACTAATAAAACAAAGTCCAGTGACAAATTTACTTTTAGTATTAAAAGAATAAGAGAAGGTTATTCGGAACTGGTCATTGATAAATCGCTGCCCAAAGGAGAATATGCTTTTAGCGTACCTCAAAATGGAATGGGTGGAATGGGCGGTGATGTACTATTATTTTCCTTTGGAATTGACTGAGTATTTTTTTACAACATAAAAAGGGTTGAATAAATGTTCAACTTTTTGAAAATTTATTTAATCTGGTAACTCAATCCCAGCCGCAGAAAACCACTATATGCTTTGGAAGAACATCCGATTTCCGGAAATTCGTGGCCTTAAATCAAATGCTGCTTAGAATGTCAGTCATTTACCGAGATGATCAAAATTAATTTTCTTTTTTCATCCGCGAAAATGGAAAACCATTGCAGCCTTTCATTGGATTATTCTTGTCGGCTGCGGCTTTATTTTTAGCTTCCGCTAAAGTCGCGGCATTATAAACTGTCAAACAAAATCCCCAGTTATACGGTTTCATATTTTGGAAATACATATAATCAATGCGTGTATATAAACCTCCATCACCGGGATTATTTACATCATTTTTCGCCAGGATATATTTTGCTAAAGTATCGCAAGAAATAATATGATATTTTGAATTGGGATACTGAATCCAGAGTGAATCGCTGATGGAATATTGAATATCGTAATCGTCTGTAAAATTGCCAGAAAATAAAAACGGCATTACCTTGGTTTCAGCATTTTTATTTTGGGCTAAAACGCTGTATTGGAATAATGAAAATAATAAAATAATTGAAATGGCGCGCATGTATAATTTTTAATAAAATTGGAAAGCATACTTAAAAGAGCTTGAAACAAGTACGCTTATACTATCTAAATTTGATTAGCAAAAAAATGTGGGCCCACCTGGACTTGAACCAGGGACCACCTGATTATGAGTCAGGTGCTCTAACCAGCTGAGCTATAGGCCCATTACCATTTGACTGGTAATTTAAGGATTGCAAAAATATAGAAATTCATCAAGTTCACAGAAATATTTTGCAACTCATTTATATTTATTTTCTGCTTTAAAAAAAGCTGGTTAGCGAAGCGCTTGAACTACTAATCGAAAAGCTTTCACATGAAAATATCCAACTTCCTGCATCATTTCTTTAATTGTTTTACGACTCTTTTCAAATGATTCTAAGGCAAGATTTAATTCGTGAATTAAATCACGGCAAATAATTTTCTTCTTCATCGCACAAAAAACTATTACAATAAACCAATCTCATTAGTTTTTCACCTTGACAGGAAAAGGTGGTCTCTTTGGCTCAACCTGCGGATTCTTTTTCAATTCATCCAAAGCAACCTGGATGGCCTTATCTAATTGCGGGTCTTTACCGGCAATTACATCAGCAGGCGTTTGCTCTACTTCAATGTCTGGCGCTACACCTACATTTTCTACAATAAAACCATCCTTTGTCCATATACCCACATTTGGTGCAGTTACATTGCCACCATCTATAAATTCAGGGAAACCAAGAATGCCTACCAATCCGCCCCAGGTGCGGGTGCCAACCAATGTGCCCACATTAAACTTGCGGAACATCCATGGTAACATATCGCCACCTGAACCGGCAGACTCATTAATCAACATAACTTTCGGGCCT
The DNA here is from genome assembly GCA_038257845.1 of Chitinophagales bacterium. Classification (GTDB taxonomy): domain Bacteria; phylum Bacteroidota; class Bacteroidia; order Chitinophagales; family Chitinophagaceae; genus JAFDXJ01. The sequence goes on along the minus strand of JBBSQL010000030.1, from coordinate 20,964 downwards.
TGTATAGAAGCACTTGGCGATTTCAAATCCATCCCATAACGCATGTGCCAGTGTGCCTGGTAAGGATTCTGCAAAAGATTAATATAATAATCTGCTAACTGTCCACCGCCATTAAAACGTTCATCCACAATAATAGCTTTGCGGTTCGCTTGCGGATAAAAATATCTTTTAAAATAATCATATCCGAGGTTGGCTGTATTGGGAACATATACATAGGCAACCTGTCCGTTTGTAGCTTCAGTAACTTTTTTCAAATTGCCTTCTACCCAATCGCGGTTGCGCAGGTCGTATTCATTATCAACAGGCACAACTTTTACAATGCGTGCATTGTTGCCATTTGCATTTGGCCCAACTTTTAATTCAACTATTTTACCCGCAGTATTTTCGAAATATTTATATAAATCTTCTGTTGCCACAACATCAACCCCATTCACCGCAAGAATATATTCACCTTCTTTTACATTAATGCCGGGCTCAGTTAATGGTGAACGCAGATCAGGATTCCAGTTTAAGCCGCCATATATTTTTTTAATTTTATAGCGATTATTATCAATGGAATAATCAGCGCCCAGTAAACCGCCTTTTATTGTTTGCGGCTGATATAAATGATCGCCACCATCTAAAATAAAGGAATGGCCAACAGATAGTTCACTCAACATCCCTTGAATAACAGTATTCAAATCATTGCGGCAAGTAAGGTCTGGCAGAAATACAGCATACTTCTTTCTAATAGCATCCCAATCTACACCATGCATACCGGGATCATAAAAATAATCACGGTTCACACGCCATGCTTCATCAAATATTTCTGGCCATTCCGCAGTGGGATCCATCTTCACTTGTATAGCATTCATGTTCAACATTCCTTTGCCTGGTTCAGGTTTTGCACCCGCATTGGTTATGCCCCAATTACCATCTTTTACAAACAACATTTTTTTGCTGTCGGCAGAAAGTATATATCCATCCATTGGCATTACTTCATCATCATTCCGGTTCTTTAAATCGAATTTGTGCAAGGTGCCTGCGCCATCATTATCGTAACTGATATAAAATAAATTATCATCTTCACCGGTACCAAGATTTGCATAGTTGCCTGCTTGAACAGGTATATCAATAATGCGGTCCTGTATGCCATCCCAATCTATTTTTAATTTGGGTGCGGCCGCTACTGAATCAGGCTTCTTTACTTCTTTGCCTTTTGTAATATCTTCTGCTGCTTTTTGTTCTTCTTTTTTTATTTGTTCTTCATCGCTTTGTTTTGCCAGTGGAGAAATGGTTTCTTTTTGAAGTGTAAGAATATAAATAGAATTTTTAATCCTGGCATCTGCATTGGATTGGTCGAACCAGTTAATCACCGGACCTGCATCGGTAGAAGCGAAAAAGTAAAGATATTTTCCATCATGGGAAAAGCAGGGTTCTGAAGCATCACTCAAACCATCCGTAACAGGATATGATTTTTGCTCATCAACTGAATACAACATTACTTTTTTGAATTGCGTAGCCGTAACTTTTGTATAAGCAATCCATTTTGAATCGAATGACCAATCGTTAAAAATATATCTGAATGGGCCGGGCGTATATAATTCATCAGCATCAATTTTTTTACTTACGCCAGATGCAACATCGAGTATATACAAATTCCTGCCATTATCAACATAAGCAATTTTTTTGCTATCAGGTGACCACTTAGTGTTCGCATAGAATCCGTCACCTGTTAGCTTGAATGATTTTATGGAGTTGTTCCCATCCTGGGATTGTATTTTGAGTTGGTACTCTCCACTTGAATCGGAAAAATAGGCAATCCATTTTCCATCGGTGGACCATGAAGGAAATGTTTCATGTGCGCCAGTCGTGTTGGTAATATCCCTGTAATCGCCTTTCTCTGCCGGAACTGTAACGATCTCTCCCCTGAAATCAAACACTGCCCGTGCGCCAGTTGGTGAAATGTCTGCACTGCGTATATACTTTAAGCCTTTTGCATAACGTGCTCTTACTTCTAATAAATCTGCAGCAATTCCAACAGTTAATTTTTTTGAAGAAGCTGTTGCAGGATCATAAATATACAGGTAGCCCGACTGCTCAAATATTATTTTTCCATTACCTGCTGAGGCGTTGAGTATCGGAAAATCCTTGAAGCTGGTAAGCTGTTTTACTTCTTTGGAAGCAACATCATAAGAAAACAAATTAAACTCGCCATTCCTGTCGCTCAGAAAATAAATTATATTGTTCATCCACATCGGTTCAATATCATTAGAACCACCATCTGGTTGTGGCAGTTTAATGATGCTTTTATCTGCAAAAGAAAATTGCCATATATGCGAAATGCCTCCGCCACGATAATGTTTCCACTGCCTGAACTGGTTTGGCGTTGGATTGTATGCCAATGATTTTCCGTCAGCAGAATAGCTCGCATAAAATGCATTGGGGATTTCTAATTGTGTTGCCGGGCCGCCGGTAACGGGCACCGTAAATAATTGCGTATAACGCGTGGTAAACAAATTGCGTTGTGAAATAAACAATACTGATTTACCATCAGGAGTAAAGCCGCGTACCATATCGGCTGAAGGATGCCAGGTTAATCTTTTTGGAATGCCACCTTCAACAGGAATAATATATACATCTGTATTGCCATCATATTGTCCATTGAAAGCAATCCATTTTCCATCGGGTGAAAAAACAGGATTCGATTCAATGCCTTCGCTTACGGTTAGCCGCTGTGGTTGCGAACCATCGAGGTTAGCCACCCACAAATCTTCTGCATAAATAAAAGCAATTTTAGTTGCATTGATAGCAGGTTGTGATAACATGCGTGTATCTTTTGTATCAATATCGCCTGCCATAAGATTGGATGAAAAAAATAAAGTGATGACAAAAAATTTTACGAGTCCGGAAGCATTCATGTTAGTTAAATTAAATGGATGATTAAATAAAAAAATCAGCACTACGCCTGAAATACAAATATGTGATACAATAAAGATATTAAAATCCTTATTCCGAAAATTATTTTTCTTTAAAAGCAGAATATGAATTAGGGAATGTTTAAAAAAACAATTGAAAATCACTCGCTACATTCGCACATGCAAAAAATAAAAAACCTGATTCTAGACCTCGGCGGCGTAGTGCTGGATATACATTTTTCAAAAACTAAAAAGGCATTTGAAAAATTAGGCGTTGCAGATTTTGATGCATTTTTTTCGCAATATAATGCGTCGCCGCTTTTTGAAAATTTGGAAACAGGGAAAATAAAACCTGCGGATTTTTATGATGCTTTCCGGCATGAAACAAAATTGTCAACAGAAGATGCGGCAATTATTGAAGCCTGGAATGCATTAATTGGTGAGTTCCCAAAAGAAAGAATGGATTTTATAAAATCGCTTTCTTCGAAATATACTATTTTTCTTTTATCCAATACAAATATTATCCATTATGAAGCTTTCATTAAAAAGTTTTTTGATGAAAATAATTATGACTTTAATACACTTTTTTCCAAAGCATATTATTCGCATGAAATGAATTTGCGTAAGCCATATCCTGAAGCTTTTCAATATGTGCTGGAAAAAGAAAATTTAAATCCCGCGGAAACATTATTTATTGATGACACCAAAATAAATACGGATGCTGCGGAAGCTTTGGGTTTGCTAACAGTTCACCTCGGGCCTCCAAAAACAATCATGGATTTGGGCTTATAAAAATAGACCTATAAGGTTTTGAACCAAAATAAAAAGACCTATAAGGTTTTAAAAACCTTATAGGTCTATTCAAAAAAATCTACAATTTATTTCAATTGATCATTAATATATGTTTCGATTTCACCGCCTTTATCCTGGCCTAATTTTTCCAGGCTTCCTTTCAATGCCGGGTCTGTATATTTCCAGTATTGCTCGGGAATTTGTTTCCTGAATTTAATAACCATATCAATACCTGCTTTGATTTTATCATTATCATTCAGTTTGGCAAGGTATTCTGTAAACGCCATCGTAGCCTGCAGCTTAGTATTCGTTGGCGGCATATTTGCATAGCCTTTTGCAATAAAATCATAGTCTTCCACTTTAGCATTTTCCATGATCACTTCACTCACTACATCCGCTAATTTTCCGCGTGCATCTGTGCTGTATTTTTTGGCCAGCGAATACGCGTTTTCAGGATCTAATTTACTTAAACCTTCCAAAGCCGCACCAGATACGGAATAAGAAGAATCATTAATAAATTTTTCATAAAGCGATTTATACTTTGCATCACCCGTATTGGCTAAAATTTCAATAGCTTTTGATTGTGTTACTTTATCTTTTTCAAGATTTGCCAGGGATGCTACCTGCAGCATGATGCTTTCATTCGCCAATAAAACAGAATCATTCGCGAGCTGGTCCAGCGTGCGTGAACGAAGTCCTGCAAATTTATCTTTCAGGCCCAAAGCCAATTCCGGCATGTGGTTTTTGGAAAAATAATTATATGCTTCGCGCCTGTCCATGTATAATGGTGCATACTTTAATTGTTCGCGGAAATTATCTGCCGTTTTATGATCCGTTTTTTCTAACAGTAAAATTTTATCCCCATCAAAATTTACCAGTGTTGGCCTTTGCTTGTAATCAAAAGTGAACGTGTCAATTTTATTTTTTACCCAAACATGATACCTGGTTTTATTCGCGCCATTATAAACATCAACGGCAACAGGCAATGTAAAAATTTTACCGGTTGTTTGTTTTTGTTCAACGATCACAGTTTGTTTTCCTTTCACATCATCAAAGTCATAACGAATATCGAGGATAGGATGGCCACTGCCATAATACCATTGATTCCAGTACCAGTTGAGGTCCTGGCCGGTTACACTTTCAAATGCAAGCCTCAGTTGTTGCGCTTCTCCTGTTTTGAATTTATTATCTGTCAGGTATTTTTTTAATGATGCAAAAAAAGCATCGTCACCAACATAATTGCGCAGCATGTTTAATATGCGTCCGCCTTTTTGATAACTCACGCCATCAAAAACATCTTCTTTATCTTTATAATAAAAACGTACCAGGTTCAGATCATCGCCGCCACTATTAAGATAACCATTCAAACCATTTAAATTTTCTTCATCTCCGGCATCTTTACCATGCTTATATTCTTCCCATAAAGTTTGGCTGTAATCTGCGAAACTTTCATTCACGGTAATATTACTCCAGCTTTCCGTGGTTACTAAATCACCAAACCAATGATGAAAAAGTTCGTGTGCGATTACTGTTTCCCAGCGATTTCCATCCACCAATTCACGACCATTTTGATAAGCGCTTTCCTGATGTAAAGTCGCCGTCACATTTTCCATTGCGCCACTCACATAATCACGTCCAACGATCTGGGAATACTTTGGCCAGGCATATTCTACGCCGAGCCTGTCTGAATAAAATTTTATCATTTCAGGTGTGAGCCCGAAGATGCCGCGTGCATAAGGCGCATATTCTTTTTCTACATAATAACTTACTTCTTTTCCTTTATAACTGTCTTTGACAATTGTATAATCACCTACTCCCATAAAAAATAAATAGGGCGCGATTGGCAGATCCAGTTTCCACTGGTCGGTGCGTGTACCGTCTGCATTTTTTTTCTGGTTTACCAATAAACCATTTGATAGTGTAACATATTTTGACGGAACCGTCATAGAAATATCCACTGTACTTTTTTGATTGGGTTTATCAATCGTTGGCATCCAGGCGCTGTTTGCTTCCGTTTCACCTTGTGTCCAGATTTGTGTTGGTTTATCTTTTTCTTCCCCTTTCGGGTTAATAAAATATAAACCTTTGGCATCTGTAATAGCTGCGCTGCCCTTCACTTTCAGCTCGTTTGGTTTTGAAACATAGTCAATATATACTGTATAATTTTCATCTTTTGTATATTTTTTGTTCAATTGAATACGCAGTACATTATCAATATAAGTGTATGTCAACGGAATTTTATTAGTCCCGTTCATCATCGCCACTTCATTGATATCCATTCCCTGCGCATCTAAGGAAAGAGAATCAGTTGGATAAAAATGCGGATGCAATGTCAGCCACTCTTTTCCATACATATACGATTTATCGTAATCAAATTTTACATCGAGTTTGGTGTTTACGACGTCATTGATTTTCGTGGCTTCGCCGCGGTATTCATGTTTCCAGGCCGTATCTCCGGATACGACCGTCACTTCCTGCGCGAAACTAAACGTGCAAAATAGCAACGCAATTCCTGTGATTATTTTTTTCATCAAATAGTTATTTGCGGCAAAAGTAGCTATTTGATGTATGATTAAAAATTGATTAAGTATAAAAGGTTAGAAAACAGTAATAATGGTAACAACATACATTGATGGACAGCGGGAAAATGAGTTGTAAGCAGGTGAGAATTTGAATTTTAAAAAACAGTTTCAAGCCTCAAAATGCTTGCTTTTTTTAAGGGTATTATCTTTATACCAAAACTATAATTTAAAGGAATAATGAACTGTTTACAAGCCTGTTATTGCTTTCGGAGAAAACCTACTACCATAACTAAACGTGCCAAAACACGAACTTGAATTACAAAGATACAATTAATCAAAATAACTAAACTGTTTAATCAATAAGTTATATAATTCCTTTTTTACATTATTAGAATGTGCTGACACCAATTTAAAATTTTCATTTAAAGTTGCATCACCTCTTAATTCTAAATATTTTTTTATTTGAATTATCCCAGAGTGTGGGGTTAAATATGGTTCGTATTCAAAATATTTAAAATAAGGTTCATCTCTTAATTCATAGGCGGGAATTGTTTTGCCCTTTGTGTAGTTTGAATTCCAAACCATATACAACTCTTTAACTGCGTTAACCAATTCGATGGCTATATTAGGTTGCGTAACAATTTCCTTATTTAAAAATATTGACCAAAAATTATTAGTATGGATAGGTGATAAAGGGTTGTCCATTAAAACCTCAATTGCTCCTTTAACTGGATTATCTTTTTCAAATTTTGTAACAATACATCTATTTTCTGCCAAAGCAAAAGCGAAGCATAAGCTATACCAATAACTTTCATATTCTTTATTGATGATGGGTTGCCAAATATCCAATTGATTCACCCATAATGGATATAAGCCATTTAATGCCTTTGTAATTGCAAACCATGTGAATGTACTTTTTGCGCTATCTAAATCATAAGCACAGTAACTTCTATTATCAGCCGCACCATTAAAGCATTTGCTTCTATTAACGTCTTTAAAAGAAGTGTCTAACCTAAACCATACACTTTTTGCATTTTGGTAAGTGAACCGTTCCGCCTGCCCTCTTGCTCTAATTCTAACAGGAGTACAATCCCCTAACAACCCTATATCTTCTGAATCCGGTATGCCATAAGTTTTATCATTTTTTACTCTGCGTGGGTCTTTTAAAGGCAGCCCTCCAACAATGTCATTGGATTCCCTCTCTGATTTTGTGGGCGTTCTTATAAAATCATAAAGCTTTAAATTATACGAAGTTCTTATAGTATCTTTTTCATTATTTAAATTAATGCTTTTATTCTTTTTCAATATTTTGTTTAAAATATTTTGCGCTAAAGCATCATCGTTCCAATCTATTTTTAAGTCCGATTTCTTTAATGAAGTTAAATCTAATAAATTGCTTTTATTAGTTCTTGTTTCATCAAAATCATAGTTCCAAATTGTAAAAGATAGCGGCCACCTTCCTTCTAATTTAAAAAATTCGCTACTGGTTATAATAAATCCTCCTCTATATGAAAAATGTTTATCCCAAACACTTTTGAAATGAATAAAATCTGGTCTGGGAATCAACCATGATGTTGGAGTGAAAATCATTACAATAGATGGGAAGCCATCTTTAAATTGTATTTCTGAAATATTAATTATTTGAGCCAGAAATGCCAAATACCTATCTGTTATAGCTTGTTCCCCTGATATGTTTAAAATAGATGGGTGAATATTATAATTAGCATTTGCATCTTCTCGTAATTTCTTATTTTCTTTTATATTTTTATAAGGAGGATTTAATAGAAATACAAATGGCTTATCAATTAATTGGTTATTTATAGAGAGTTCTTTATATATTTTCCTCAAATATTCAGCCGCTTCTGTGTCTAAAAAATTTAATCCTTCTCCTGTGGAAGTTTTAGGTATGATTGTAAATCCTGTATTAATATGATAAGGATCAGCTTCTAATCTTCTTTCAATTGTTTTTAATAAATCCGCTTCATATTCGCTTACTATTTTATGCCTTAAATGCCCTTTCCAACTACTTACTAAATTCCCAGAACCTGCGGCAGGATCAAAAACTATATAATCTTCATTTATGTTTTCATCCAGAAAGTTTTTTGCAAATAAAAGTGCGAATTTACTTAGGTTGTTATCTGTAAAAAACATACCGTGCTGTTTCACATATTCGGGGTCAATAGTTGCCAATACCTCGTCAAATCGGCTAAAATAATCATCTGTTCTAATACCACTCCCCCCGTTAATTTTTACATATTTACTCTCAACAAATTTTCTAAATTCTGGAATATTTTTAGGGTGTATATTAATACGTCTCGAATTTTTTGTATGCTGAAACCCAAAAAGAGTTATATCGTCATCTGGGTTTTGTATAAGGATAGAAGTTATATCCCAAAATGCAACCATTGTATAAAAAGCATGGACTGCATCTATTGGTTTTGTAGAGAAAAAACGTTTCATCTTTTCGATAACACTAATAAAGTTGCTAAGGTTAATTTGTGTTCGTTTAAATTCATTCCCATCTCTAATTCCTACTAAAATCTCTTTTATTTCATCTACTAAATAGGTATAACTTAATCCATCTCTGTAAATGTTGTCAACAAAATCATCTGGCGTTGCAAATAATTCACTTGCATCTTTAATAGAAATTTTATCCTTTACGTTTATTTTCTGTGCGTTTATGCCTCCGATTTTATTTGGTGCAATATCCCTATCCGACTTGAAGGCTAATTCTTTAATGTTTTTAGGTAGCTTGTTTACTCTCCATATACCAACAAAATTTTTTGCGATAACAATTATAGAGTGGAAAGAAAGCCCTTTTTTATGTTCGTAATGAAGTGCTTGGAACAAGCCCTTAACCCAATCTTTATAGTGTGTTTTTGTTTCAACGATTACCTGCCCTTCTACATACCCATCTGCTTCGCCTGCGTCGTTTTCTATTTTAAAATTATCTTTAAAGATTTTTTTAAAAATAGGGTAAAGGTATAATTTTTTAGCGTTTTCGCTGCTGGGTGACTGGATATACTTCCTTAAATCCTCCAACTCTTCACCATAAGAAGTTTTTGACATATACGAATATTAAGCAGTCATAAAATATTGAAATGCGTTTCGTATATTAGCAGGTTACGTATAGCGGTTTATCGCCAATCTTCCTGTAACAACTTCCAGTTACTTCGTAACCCTCTTTCGGTGGCGTATTCTTCGAGTTTCCCATCACTATTATTGAGGAAAATTCTTTTTTGTGTACCTTCTTTGCTTTGGATTTTTTCGCACTCTGCATAATTTTAAGTTGTAATTTCTTTTATCTATTCAATATTTTTGGCACTTGAATCATTACTGAATCTTTCACCCATTTTAGTAAACATAATATGCAAGTCTTCTAATTCTTTTAAGTCCAGTTTCAGGAAATGAATTTTCTTTTTAATAAAAACTAAAAATTCTTTTACAAACTTTTCGTCTATTTGTGTTGCATTAATATCCATAAGCAGGTATTATTTTTTTTTGCCGTTGGCAACTAATTGCAATAGTTCTGTAAAACTTGCGTCAACTTTTATTTTTTCATGGTATTTGCCTTTCCCCTTTTTAAGGGATTTCTTTTTATCAGCTTCCTTCTTTTTAATCTGGCTCATTTTTAATTAACTCTGAATATTTTAATCTTCCTTCTGTCTTATTCAAAGTTAATGAAAATCTTTCATAGTCAAATATATCACGGCTATTATACCGATAGCTAAATTCATCGCAATATCTATGAAGGTGCTTATAACTTATTTGGTGGTATGTACCATACACGCCTCTTTTCATAACGCCCCAAAAGTTTTCTATTTGATTTGTCGAAACATTGCCACGTACATATTCTTTTTTCCCGTGTGTTACGGTATCTCTTTCATATTCATCTAATCCTCTTTTATAAATATATGAATCATCAGTATAAAGTGTGGATGCTTTCTCAACGTGCTGTTTAATAGCTTTTTTAATATCATCACCTTTGTTTGAAGGGAATACTTTAACCACCACTTTACCTTTACGCTCAACCATCCCAAACACACAGCCTTTCCTATCTAAGCGAGGCCAGGAAGGAGTAAAATCAAAATCCTTTGGCTTTTGTTCTGAATGAAATTTTCTTGCCATATATGTTTCATCTGCTTCAACAATGCCGGATAAAATAACAGTCTTTTTTTCTCTTGCCATTTCTCTAATTCTATGTAGCATAAACCAAGAGGATTTTTGAGTAATATTTAAATCCCTTGCAATCTGGTACGATGATATTCCTTTCTTATGAGATGATACTAAGTACATGGCAGCAAACCAAATGTTTAAAGGGATATGACTGCTTTGGAATATTGTTCCTATTGTAACAGTATATTTTTTATGGCAAGTAGTACCACCGCATTTATACTGTCCTTCCTTTCCTAACTTATACCACTTATCGCAGCCACAATAAGGACACACGGGCGTACCCTGCTACCTTACTTGTTCAAAGTATTCTCTTGCTGTCTTGTTATCAGGGAAGCGGTTTAAAAGCTGTGGCAATCCCTTAAAGTTTAAATCAATCATAGAAAGATTTTGATGTTTCAAAAAACTTATCTACATTTGTAGATAAGTAAGAATTAGTGGAAATGGCGGGTATTGCACCCGCCCCGTTAACTTGTCAAGGGTCGTACGGACTTCTACTACATTCCCAATTTGGAAAAAAGAGCGGGATACGAGACTCGAACTCGTGTTACCCATGTGGGTCATGGGAGCTTTCCATTTAACTGAATCCCGCTTAAATTAATCTCTAAAACAAGCTCCACAGTTTGACGGCTCGGAGCTTGTTTTTTTATGCTTCATCACTATCCTGCTTTTCAGGGTTTAAGTTGAAAACATTTTCACCTCTGGCATTCTTCCTTTTAAGAAATACAGCCTTTTCAGGTCTTGACTGAATACTCATAACAGCAGATACGCTGGCAACTACTTTATCTCTGTTGCTATTTCTTTCCGGCTCACGCTTTAAAATATTACCCACTAAATCAGTTGTTGTCATTTCTCCATTTTCTTTGAGTAAATGGGTAATCTTTTTTATCCATGTCCAATCAGGATGATAAACTCCATCTTCATGTTGTACATCCACGCCGGGCTGCTCTACTTTTGTAACTTTTAAAATAAATGAGTTAGGACTTGTTTTGCTTCTTTTCACTATCTCCAAATCCCTTATCTCACTCCTTAACGCCTCTATCTTACTGTCTATAAACAAGGCAAACTCCTTCTCGTATTTTATTTCTATTTCTCGTTCCCGTGTTGTCATATATATGTATTAAGGATACAAAGATAGGGAGTATAGGGGAAGTAAACGGATAAATTTTATTCGCAAGCCGTTAAGGAAGTGTTAATTTAGTTTATAGCCTTAAATAGTAGTCCATCAAAGTATATTGTAGCCGTAATAATGGCAATTACAGGTTGAAGAGATTTATTTTATGGGGGAAAATTATGCGTGGCTTTCAGTATAAGACTTATTGTAATTACTGATGAGTTCTAAAATTTCTTCTTTTCCCAGGTTTTTAATTGCACTCGTCACAAATGCCTGCGGCAAAAATTGCCATTTTTCGAGTAAGGCATCTAAAAAGGCCTGCACATTGCGTTTTACAACACCGGGTTTTTCTTTATCTGATTTTGTAAAAACGAGTGAGAAAGGGATTTGCGCATTTGCCAGGTTTTCCAGGAATTCAAGATCAATTTTTTGTGGCGGATGGCGGCTGTCAATCAACACGAAAACCTGCAATAAATTTTTTCGTTTTAATAAATAATCGCGGATCATTAATTCCCAGGTACTGCGTTTACTTTGCGCGACTTTTGCATAACCATATCCCGGCAGGTCCACGAGATACCATTTTACCAGGGGTTTTTTTTCTCCCTCTTTACTTTCAATTGCAAAATGATTGATGAGTTGTGTTTTGCCCGGCGTGCCGGAAGTTTTTGCCAGCTTTTGTTTCCCGCAGAGCATATTGATCAAAGTAGATTTACCTACATTGCTTCGTCCAATAAATGCATACTCAGGCCGGTCAGGTGCAGGGCAGTTTTTCACTTCCGGGTTTGAAATTAAATAGTCTGCCTTGATTATATGCATCAGGAAATTTTGTTTAGAAATTTATAATGGCTTTTTAATTTCCAAACTATCCGGCGGGTATTTTTCCTGCAATGTTTTTTGAACAGACTCACACCAGCTAATGACAGCCTGCTTATCCGCATCAGACAATTTTGCATCGCTATGCAAAAATGTAAATGATTCGATAGGCATATCGCCATCTTTTATTTCTTTGATAGATTCTTTCATTTTTTTATTCTGGCGTGCAATTCTATAAGTACCAAACTCACTGAAGTTGAGTTCATCCTTACCATCTTTTATATGATCTGCTAAAATCCAGGCAACGGGTTGCACTTCGGCATACCAGGGATAGCGGGTGTTATTGGAATGGCAGTCATTACAGCTCCTGGCAAAAATTTGCTGCACATTTTCCGGCACAGGATACACTTTCGTTATGTCGTTTTCGGAAATGGTTGTTGAAACATTTTTTTCCGGGCGAAAAAATTGGATCACAATAAATGCAACCAGCAAAAGCAATAAAATTTTCCGTAACATGATTTTTAATTTTGTTGAATTAATAAAGGTAGTTTGTAATTTTTAATATTCAATTTCATTAAAAAATCGTCCTGTGAATCATCGCCCAATGAAAATGAATGCTCCCCGAAAGTTTCAAAACCCATCTTTTTATAAAACCGGAGCGCCTTTTCATTTTTTTTCCAAACCCCCAGCCACAGTACATCAAAGGCATTCACTGCCGCTTCTTCAATGCAATATTTCATGCAATAAAATCCAAGCTTTTGTTGCTGAAATTTTTTTAGAATATATAAACGTTGCAGTTCTATCTGTCTTAAATCCTTCCCTGCAGTTTCAATATAATTTTTCTCTATTTTAAAGTAGCCGGCGACTTCGTCATTCGCATACACTAAAAAAAAATAATTGTTGGGCGTGATAAATTCCTCCAGCAAACGTGCAGGTGAAAAATAAGTACTTGTATAGTTCTGCATATTCTCCCCGGTATTGAAAAGCCCATAGGTTTCATAGAAAGTTTTCACAGAAAGTTCGCTGATCATTTGCATAAGCGCCGGATCTTCTACTTTTTTAATTTGTATTTCCATATATCAACATTCAATCAAGGCAATAATTTTTTCCAAATATTTTTGATCTGTGTCATCAAAATAATTCTCCAGGTCATGATCAATATCCAAAACTGCGTAAACATTTTTTTCTTTGAATATAGGTAAAACAATTTCTGATTTTGAAAATGAACTACAGGCAATATGCCCGGGGAATTTTGTAACGTCTGGTACGATCAGTGTTTCTGCATTTTCCCAGGCTGTTCCGCAAACGCCCCTGCCTTTTTTTATTCTTGTACATGCAACTGGGCCCTGGAAAGGGCCTAATACCAGTTCACCATTTTTCACCAAATAAAAGCCAGTCCAAAACCATTGGAATTGTTCTTTCAATGCTGCTGTGATATTTGCCATGTTCGCGATAAGGTCCGGCTCTCCTTCAAGCAGGGCTTTGATTTGCGGGATCAATGCATGGTATTGTTCTTCTTTTGTACCGGTTACCCGGTTAATGTTTTCAGACATAAATTTATATTAAAAAATAAGTTCCAGTTCTTTTAAATGATGTACAGTAAAAGTTGGTTGCACAGTTGTTTCTATTTTTAAGTGGTTTACAAAAACCGCATCAAGCCCTGCATTCATCGCGCCTTTAATATCCGCATCCGGGTTATCGCCCAGCATGATGCTATGCTTTTTTTGCGCACCTGTTTTTTGCAATGCAAATTCAAAAATTTCTGCATGTGGTTTTAAACTGTTGGAAGCTTCTGCCGTGATGACGGCTTCAAAAAAATGATTTAATTCACTACTCTTTAATTTTTCATTTTGAATCTGATCAAAGCCATTCGTCACGAGGTGAATGCGATAATTTTTATTTAATAAATATTGAAGTATCTCTTTGGTGTGGGGAAAAATATTCTTTTTATACGGCAGCCTTTCTAAAAATTCTGTAGCCATTTTTTTTGCCAAAACTTCATCCGCGATTTTAAAATCAAGTAAGGTCAGCCACATTCTTTTCCACCTCAACAAATCCTGCCGGATTGTTCCTTCCGTATATTTTTTCCAGAGGCAGTCATTGTGATAGCAATATCTTTTAACGAAAAAATGAATATTATCAATGCCTCTTTGATGCAATGCATTTATTTCAAAAACCTCGTGCAGCGTATCCCTGGCATTGGTTTCAAAATCCCATAAGGTATGATCTAGGTCAAAAAATAAATGCTGGTATCGCATGCCTGCAAGGTACAAACTATTAAAAAGGTAAACTCAAACGGCGGGAAAAATTGTACTTTTACAAAGTTAAAAACAGCATTATGCAGGAGCAAATCGCGGGTATCCGTAAAGAGTATAAATTAAAAACCTTATTAGAAAATGAAGTGGCCAAAGATCCCTTCACGCAATTCTCCATGTGGTGGAATGAAGCCATGCTGTCACATATTGATGAAGTGAATGCCTTTATGCTCGCGACCGTTTCTGAGAATATGCAACCACATGCGCGTATTGTTTTATTAAAAGGTTTTGACGAAAATGGTTTTGTTTTTTTTACCAATTATAATAGCACCAAAGGAAAAAATATTTCGCAAAATTCTTCCGTAGCGATGGTATTTTTTTGGAAAGAACTGGAAAGACAGGTGCGCATAGAAGGCATAGCCAGCCGTGTAAATGAGTCAGAAAGTGATGAATATTTTTTTTCCCGGCCGGCTGGCAGCAGGATCGGGGCTTGGGCTTCTCCGCAAAGCAGTGTAATAGAAAACAGGGAAGTGATTGAAAAGAATTTAGAGAAATTTACGACACTCTATCCACAGGAAATACCGCGGCCTCCACACTGGGGTGGTTACCGTATAAAGCCCGCCAGGATTGAATTCTGGCAGGGAAGACCAAACCGGCTTCACGACAGGATCTTATATACAGGAATGGAAAATGGTGAATGGAAAATTGATCGGCTTGCACCTTAAAAATGATCTTATTCCGCTTTATCCTTTTTATCTGTATCTGGATTCGCAACTGGTTTTTTATGTTTTGGAACAGGTTTCGCCGGGCGGCTTTTACCAAAAGAACCCATGGCGATTTTTCCTTTTTTTGTTTTTTTATCTCCTTTACCCATATTGTATTTTTTATTAAATGAAAAATTCAGAAGGCTGTAAAATTGCACTAAAGAATTTACATGCGCAATAAAAAAGCAGGAACATAAAGAATCAATGCTCCTGCTTTCTAAAACCCATGAAAACTACATTTTAGAACTCAGTTCTTTTCCTGCTTTAAAACGGGCTACTTTTTTAGCCTTAATTTTAATAGGCTGCCCGGTTTGTGGGTTACGGCCTGTGCGTGCTGCACGCTTGGAAACAGAGAAAGTACCAAATCCCACGAGGGTAACTTTACCACCACCTTTTAAGGTTTTTGTAACTGCACCTACAAAAGAATCGAGTGCGGCATTCGCCTGCGTTTTGGTGATACTTGCGTCTTCTGCAATTTTGCCAACTAATTCAGCTTTGTTCATAATAAATGATTTTAATTAAATGATTATTGAAAACAAATTTATTCGCTTTTTGTTACGAACAAAATTTTTTGCCCATAATTTATGAAAACCTTAATCACGCAAAGCCACACGCAACAAGGGTTTGAATGAAATTGAATATTCAGTGGACTAAAATAAAATGCTTCATTAAATGATGAAACACTGATGGATAAAGGGTTTCCCGTGATAATACGCTGAAATGCTGATGACCAGCGGCTTTGCAGCAATATAGATTTTTTTTGCAAAAAACAACAAGCTAAAAAATAAATGTCCACATTCAATGCACAACCTCCATCAGGCTGCGAAAAGCGATCATTTTACAACCCCAAAGTTCCAGGCCTTTCTGCCGGAGGGTTGCAGAAAAATTGTTGATATAACGATCATAATCCACCATATCGTTCGCGGAATATTGAGCCGTGTAAGTTGGCCCGTCACTTTCATCCGTATCCATCAACCTGCAAAATTGAAATTTTAAAAAACAACCTGTCTGCATCATTTCGGGTAAATGCGTCTCCGTCATCCATTTTTTCCAGGCATCATGAATTTCCCAATGGGGTTGTATAGTTACATTATAGATGATCATAAAATTTACATGTCTAATTCTAAATAAATTGGGCAGTGATCACTGTGTTTTATATCCGGGTAAATGGCTGCACTTTTTAAATGTTTTACCAGGTTTTCTGTAATGGAAATATAATCAATCCGCCAACCTTTATTTTGTAGCCGGACCGACGGAAAACGCTGGCTCCACCAGGTATAGCAACCTTTTTCTTCCGGGTTTAAATACCTGAATGCATCAATAAAACCAGTGCTGAGTAAACCATCCAGCCATTCCCTTTCCGCAGGTAAAAAACCAGAGCTTTTTTTATTGCCTTTCGGATCATGAATATCTATTTCCCGGTGCGCAATATTATAATCACCACACACAATGATCTTCTTGTTTTCCTTTTGTAATTCACTAATGTATTGTTGAAAAACATCCAGCCATTCATATTTATAATTCTGCCTGATCTCACCACTGGTGCCTGAAGGAAAATAGGCATTGATCAAAATAAATTTTTTAAAATCCAGTCGCAGCAACCTGCCTTCGGCATCACTCTGTGTGTTCGCATGGCCATAGAAAGCTTTTACGGGTTTTTCTTTGCAAAAAACCGCTACGCCGCTGTAGCCCTTCTTTTCCGCCGAAAACCAAAAAGTATGAAAACCCAATTCCTCTATTTTTTCAACGTCCACATTTTCTTTAGTCGCTTTTATTTCCTGTAAACAAATTATATCCGCTACATCAGAAGCCAGCCATTCCAGCAAGCCTTTTTTTATAGCAGCCCGGATACCATTTACATTGTATGAAATAATGCGCATTTAAAAATTTATTGCAAGATAGTCATGATACGGTAAGTATGTATTCACTAATTTTAGGGCATAAGAAAAAAATATGTCAATGCTGAAAAGAATTATTCCTGCCAAAAAACCCGTGTATCTTGAAGGGCCGAAAAGCCGGAGTTATGAATTTGTTTTTGCTGTAAAAGTCTTCTGGGAATTTATACAGGCATTTCGAAAATTGCATTTCATTGGTCCCTGCATTACTGTATTCGGTTCTGCACGTTTTAAAGAAGACCATCCCTATTATATTGCCGCACGGGAGTTTGGAAAACGCATCGCTGGTATTGGATTTACCACGCTCACCGGCGGCGGGCCGGGCATCATGGAAGCCGCTAACCGCGGGGCTTTCGAGAGTGGTGGCAGGTCCGTTGGCTGTAATATTATTTTACCCCACGAACAATTTGAAAATCCATATCTCAATTCATCTGTTACGTTCGAGCATTTTTTTGTGCGCAAGGCAATGCTTGTAAAATATTCTTATGCGTTTATTATTATGCCCGGTGGTTTTGGTACCATGGACGAATTGTATGAAACGCTTACACTGATTCAAACGGGCTCTATTACTTCTTTCCCGGTGGTCTTATACGGTAAAGAGTTCTTTGAGGCATTGATGGAAAACATACATAATATGTCTGACAAAGGAACGATCTCTGTAAATGATATGGACCTTGTTTTACTCACAGATGATTTTGATGAAGCGATGGCGCATATACATAAATACATCACCACGAATTATAAAATTGTACCGCGTAAAAAAAAGTGGTGGTTTTTTGAAAAAATTTAAAATCAAATAAAAATTTGCCTTTTAATTAAGGATACAATTTTCTTACATTTCCAAACTTCTGCAACAAAATATTTATTTTTACATGATAATGAAAACAATATGAAAACAATACTTGTTCCGACCGATTTTTCTGAAACCGCTAAGAATGCAGCATTGTATGCCATCCACCTGGGAAATCAATTGCAGGCAACAAAAATTATTTTATACAATGCCAGTGAAGAACCCATGCCCACGGATATGAATATGGGCCCGATAAATTTTATCGGCGTGGATGCAACGATCGAAGCAAGTAAAATAGCATTAGAAAAATTTGAAAATAAAATTATTGCGGAATGCCCCACGCAAATGGAAATCATACGAAAAAGTGAATACACTTTTTTATCCAACGACATCAATGAATTAAGTGCTTCCCTCGGAGCAGACCTGATCGTGATGGGTGTAACCGGTGGTGGAAAATTAGAGGAAACCCTGGTGGGCAGCAACGCCGTGCATATAGCGCGGCACAGTTTAATTCCCGTCATCATTATTCCGCCGGGGGCAAAGTTTTCTCAGATAGAAGAAGTTTTATTGGCATGTGATTTTAAAAAAGTAGTGGAGACAACACCGGTTGTACCCATCAAAGAAATACTGGACGCTACGCATGCAAAATTGTTCATCTTAAATATTGATCATAACCAAAAAGATTTTGATGCAGAAACGCCATTTGAAAGTTTGATGCTGAATGAATTTTTTCATGAATATGATCCGCAATATCATTTCTCCCAAAATCCGGACTTCATTGAAGGCGTTAATGAATATGCATTAAAAGAATCTGTGGATCTTATTATTACTATTCCGAAAAAGCATGGTTTACTGGATGGTTTATTTTCCAGGAATCACACAAAAGAACTGGCATTTCATAGTCATGTTCCGTTGATGATGGTGCATGAAGAATAGGGGTTTTGATTAATGGATAAGTTGTATTTGCGCTATAGATCACGGGTAGCGCATTTTTTTATAAGAGGTTAAAAGCCAGGGTGTAAAAAAAATTATTGCATAAAAAAAGTAGCGTATTTTAGCGGAAATACAATCGTTAGGCACAATTGTAAGACAACCACCATTATGGCAACAACAGTAATACTTGCATTTGATGAGTTTTTGAAGGACACAGTTAATCTCGACCCAGAGCGTACTAAAAAGGCTCGTGGCAGTAGAGATTGGCTCATAGGTCAAATCGAATCATTCCCAGAAAATGACAATGAATTTCCAGCCATTTATAGTGAAAAAAATATTTTCTATGGCTCATTTGCTAGAAACACCAAAAAAAGACCTTTAGATGATATAGACATTATGATTTGTCTAAAAGCTGACGGTTGTACTTATAATGAATACGTTGATAGAATTGAAATAAATGCACCAAACACAGCGACAAGATTTTTAGATTTAGTCAACGATGGAACTGATGTTTTAAATTCTCGAAAACTTATAAATTTGTTTGTAAACAAGTTAGTTGATATACCGCAATACAAGAATGCAGAAATCAAAAGAAATTTAGAGGCAGCAACTTTAAATCTTCAGTCCTATGATTGGGTATTTGACATTGTGCCTTGCTTTTTTACAAAAGAAGATGCAAATAATAAAACATACTATATAATTCCAGATGGGGCTGGTAACTGGAAAAAAACTGACCCTAGAATTGATAACGAAAGACTTAAATCTTTGAATAAATTACACGAAGGAAATCTTCCAAACGTAATAAGAGCAGTTAAGTATTGGAATAAAAGACCAACCATGCCAACGATGGGTTCGTACCTTTTAGAAAATATGATACTTGATTATTATTCCGAAAAAACTACCGTTGCATCAAAGTTTGTTGATATCGAACTCATAGATGTATTTTTAGAAATTCATAGAAGAATTTATAAATCAGTTAACGACCCAAAAAACATTCAAGGTGATTTGAATAATGTAAGCAGTGACGACAAAAAGAAAATCTTTGACAGAGCATATGCAGACTATGTAAAGGCATTTGATGCAAGGCAGTTGGAGAAAGCTGGAAATCAAAAAGATTCAATTAACAAATGGAAAGAAATTTTTGGAGACAATTTTCCTAGCTATGAATGATATTGGAAAACATATAATAGAAGAACAGGATTCTGAACCGAGTATTAAGTATTTGGCTGCACAAAAGCAAATTTACAAAAATGGAAAAGTGACATTTGCTTTTCAAGTTTTAATTGCTGTCCCTATTCCAATACTAATTTCAATTCTAACACCTTATTTTGAAAAAAATGAGCAGAATTTAATATGGGTATTTGTCCTTTATAGCATATTGGCAACGTTCCTGGAGTTCTTTTGCGAAGAAAAGGCAATGAAGCAAAAAAAACTTGCTGCATCAATTCAGGAAAAGTTCGATACAAATGTGCTAATGATAAATTGGAACAGAACTCTAATCCCAAATAAACCCGATGATGAATTAGTTTTTCGGTATTACAATAAACATGTAAAGGGTAATAAATTAGATAAACTTTACGGTTGGTATTCGAATGAACTAGCAAATGTTAAAACAAATATTGCAACTCTACTTTGCCAACGTACCAATTCAAGCTACGATTTTACTTTAAGAAAACGATATAAAAATACCATTTTGCTTCTTGCAGGATTAACCTTTCTAATATTATTTGTTGTTGCTGGTGAATTTAAAATAACTCTTCCGATATTCATCTCAAGCGTTATATTTCCATCACTTCCAGTTTTTGTCCTTGCCTATAAGCAAATTTCAAGTAATAATGAATCGATAGAAAATCTAAAGGAAATTAAGGATTTAATAGAAAGCGAATTAGACGCTTTATGTATCAATAATTCTATTGACAGCCATCTGATAAGACAAATTCAAGACAAGATTTACCTAAAAAGAATCAATAGCCCACTTTTACCCGAATGGGCATATAATTTTCTAAGACAGAATTT
>JBBSQL010000029.1:0-36896 GCA_038257845.1 Chitinophagales bacterium | reverse complement strand
TAAATTTTTTAAAGCTTCCATGTTATCTCTGAAATCCTGTGCATAACGGGCATTCACTGAAAAACGTTGGCGGCCTTCAATCGTAGTAGTTAGTTTCATGCCGCCCAAAGCGCTTTGTACCACTGCATTTACATCATCTACACTTAAACCATAACGGCTTATTTCATCACGCTTTATTTTTATATCAATATATTTTCCGCCCGTAATTGGTTCTACATACAAATCTTTCACTCCATTTATTCCCTGCAATTCATTTTTCACCTTTTGCGCAAAAGCATAAATAGTATCTAAATTTTGTCCATAAACTTTTACGCCTACATCAGTTCGGATACCCGTTGACAACATGTTGATACGATTAATAATAGGCTGTGTCCATCCGTTGGTCACACCGGGAATTTGTAGTTTACTGTTGAGTTCATTTACAATATCTTCCTTTGTTATGCCGGCTCTCCATTCAGATTTTGGTTTTAATAAAATAATGGTTTCTATCATACTGATCGGTGAATTATCGGTCGCTGTATTGGCCCTTCCGGCTTTACCCAATACATTTTTTACTTCCGGAACTGAAGCAATAATCTTATCCTGAACCTGTAAAATTCTTTTCACTTCCGCATTAGAAACATCGGGCATCGTAACAGGCATAAACAATATAGAACCCTCATCCAAAGGTGGCATGAATTCACGGCCAAGACTCATAATAAGCGGAATACTTATTAATAATGCGATGATGTTGATAGCCAGTGTCGTTTTTCTCCATTTAATACAGAAGCGGATGATTGGTTCATATATTTTCCGTAATCCTCTATTGAGCGGGTTGGCAGATTCCGGGGTAAATTTTCCTTTTAAAAAGAAGGAAATCAACACCGGGGTAAGTGTCAAAACCAGGATGGCATCAATCGCTACGATAAAGGTTTTAGTATAAGCTAATGGCCCAAATAGTTTTCCTTCCTGGCCGGTGAGTAAAAATATAGGAAGAAATGAGGCCACAATAATGACAGTTGAGAAAAATACGCCTCTTGAAACCTGCTTACACGAGCTTTCAATAATTCGCATTCTTACGTCTTCCGGTATTTTTAAGTAATTCCTTTTTGGTACTATTTTTTTGAGAAATCTTTTCATTTTCATTTTAATTTATTGGCAGGGTCATTTTGCCATTCAGATAAATTGTGATAGGCATTTTCTGACATGATAATTCCGTTGTCTACTATAACTCCGATAGCCAGCGCAATTCCAGTCAGTGACATAATATTTGATGAAAGACCAAACGCATTCAGCAATATAAAACTGATGGCAATTGTGATAGGTATTTGAATAATTATATTCACTGCACTGCGCCAGTGGAATAAAAAAAGTAGGACGACCAGCGAAACGGCTATCATTTCCTCTATCAATTTGCTTTTGATATTAGCTACAGCGGCTTCTATTAAAGTACTACGGTCATAAGCGAATTTAAAATGTACTCCTTCCGGCAAACCTTTTTCCACCTCCTTCATTCGGGCCTTTACGGCATGGATTACTTTATCGGCATTCTCTCCATAACGCATTACGACGATGCCTCCAACAACTTCTCCTTCGCCATTATTATCAAAAATTCCAAGCCTTTCATCGCCACCCATTTGAACAGTGGCTATATCTTTTACGCGCACAGGTATGCCCTTATTATTGGCTATACCTATATTTTCGATGTCTTCTTTATTCTTTATATAACCTAATCCACGAATGATATAAGCCATGTCACTCATCTCAAATTTTCTTCCACCTACATCATTGTTATTAGCTTTCACTTTGTTCATTACATCCATCAGAGAGATGTTATAATACTGCAATTTTAATGGATCAACGACTATCTGGTATTGCTTTTCAAAGCCACCAAAGGAAGCAATCTCCGCGACGCCGGGAACTGTTTGCAACGCGAATTTTATATACCAGTCCTGTAAAGCTCTTTGTTCTCCAAGGTCTAATTTTTTTGCATCCAATGTGTACCAAAGGATGTGACCGACACCTGTTCCGTCCGGGCCAAGCGTAGGTGTGACATTTGGTGGAAGTAAGCGTTGAGCATAATTTAATCTCTCCAATACTCGGGTCCGCGCCCAATAAATATCTACATCATCATCAAAAATCACATACACGAAGCTCATCCCAAACATAGAAGTTCCTCTTATATTCTTTACTTTAGGTATTCCCTGGAGGTTCGATACCAGGGGAAATGTAACCTGGTCTTCCATGATCTGTGGACTTTGACCGGTCCATTCGGTAAATACAATTACCTGGTTTTCTGAAAGGTCAGGTATGGCATCAATTGGATTTTTTTGCACTGCAAATATTCCCCAGACAAACAAGCCTATTGCTATGGCCAAAACAAAATATCTGTTTCTTAAGGACCATGAAATTAATTTAGGAATCATGTTGTTTATTTTATTATTCAGCGATTAGAAATTAGTAATTGGCAATTAGCAACAGGCAATTAGCAAACGGGAACACATTGCCTCTTGCTTGCCCATTGCCCATTGAAGTTGCTTTTTTCATCTTTTAATTTTAATGTTATCAATTATTTTTTATGTTCGGATTGATTTAATTTTTTCTGATTGAAACTTAATGCCAAAAAATAAATAACAGCAGGCAAAAACATAAACTGTATTACTGGAACCAGGCCCACTTTTAAACCCGGTATGATTGGCATATATGTTGAATAAATCCAGGTACCCAAATCAATATGCCGCAGTTCAGCCAGCGCAGCACCAGCACCACCAGCGAATACAAGTATCATCAACTGGTTGAGTCCTGGCCTGTTCATCCACAAACTATCATTATACAACAATGCAAACCCATAATAGATTAAAAGCACCATGATTGTATCTGCTACAGACGCAAGTGTACAAAAAAGGGTAGATTGCCAACCCGGAGACATGTTAAGGAACAAGGGCATCTGCAACATCTCCCATGTGAAATGAAGTATGAATGAGTACACTACGATGCTCCATAAAAGATGCATAAAGGTCTGCTGATCCCCTGCCTTTTTCTTTAAATGAATAACAAGAATCATCAAAAGCAGTAAAGCTGCTGACGGAATAATAAAAACGGAGAAACTTAAATAGTCCATACTTATTGTGTTTTTTGTTTTGCAACAATTACAGCCTGGGGTATAGGCAATACTTCGCTCTGTGTCAATCTCAGGCATATCAGCCATTCCATATTGTTCCAATTAATGTACATCATATTCACCATTTTTATAAAAGCCATTCTGAATTCCAGCATAGAGGTTGAAATTATTTTTACGTAAAAAATAATTTTATTTCACCTGCCATATCCACTTATTTGCCTTTAGCTTCTAATATCTTAATTTCATCTAATTTTTCTTTCAAATGCATTCCTCGTTTGGGACATTCGTGCGGCTCGTTCCTGTTTATTTGCGTTGGCATTACTCAAGTTTTACTCCTCCAACTTAAAACCTATATTATGTTTATTATGATTTTGCTGTTCCATGTTGTTGTTTAATTGTTTGCTGAAAGACTATCTTTTGCCGATGCTGCCCAATTCATTAGTATAGTTTTTTGCGCAGGCGTTAAATCTGCATTTCGGTGAATCAACTTATAGGATAATATAGGCATTTCATCATCTTTTAACTGGTTTATTAATTCCTGTAATTTGCTTTGTTGTTTACGGTTAGACAGTTCACCAAACTGGCTGAAGTTTAGCATCGCTTTGCCATTTTTTATATGCGATGCCATTATCCATGCCCCGGGCTGTATAGAAGAATACC
Source organism: Chitinophagales bacterium (assembly GCA_038257845.1). Taxonomy (GTDB): domain Bacteria; phylum Bacteroidota; class Bacteroidia; order Chitinophagales; family Chitinophagaceae; genus JAFDXJ01. The sequence goes on along the minus strand of JBBSQL010000029.1, from coordinate 33,136 downwards.
AGGGATATTGCGTGTTGTTACTATGGCAATCATTACAGGATGTTTTTAATATACCTGAAACATTTGCCGGCACTGCTACAATTTTTTCAATATCCGTTGGCAAAATGGAATTGCTTTTATTCCTTGCCGGCTGAATAAACTGAATGGCAATAAAGCCAATAAACAAGCCTATTACTATTTTCTTTTTAACAGTCATACGTTTACTTTAATTCTTCTTTTACTGTACCACAAGTGGGCATTGCTTTACCTAAGTACGGGTTGGAAATCTCTTTTGTTTCGCTTAACCAGTTTGCACCTTTGCCATCATTATACATTGGGCAATGATCATAATACAATTTTTGACCTCCCCCGAATGTTTTTACCAATGCGTAAATGTCTTTGCTCAGCATTTCAAAATGCTCCCGTTGATGTTTTATATTACCTGCATTTGCGCCGATATGTTCTGCATGTTCGCTGGCATCATCTGCTATATCATTGTAAATCTTTGCCTGGTCCGGTGTTAGTGCAGTTTTATTAAAACTCGTAAATGCTTTTAGCATTTCATTACCTGCTGCTGCAGCATCTTTATCGTTATCTTTTGCAAACGCATTTTTCATTTTTAAATAATCGCTTAATATTTCAGCTATTGAAACTGTGGCTTTTGTTTCTGCATTTGCTGATACTTTATTAGCTGATGTATCAACAGTCATATTTGTTGATTGTGCATCACTGGTTGTATTGTCCTTTGTGTCTGTTGATGAATTATTGCAGGCTGCAAAAACTGTTGTTAATACAGCTAAACCGAGAATTATATTTTTCATGTTTTTTTGTTTTATGTATGTTTAAAAAATTCAGATATGGGCATAATCCCAGGCTGTAGGCAACCTGGAGTTATGCCGTTAAATTGTTACTATTTTAAAGTGTCTGTTACTTTCCCGCAGGTGAGCATCATATTACCGTAATACGGATTTTTGATGGCTGCTTCGCTGCTTAGCCAATACATCTTTTTCATTGGGCAATACTGCTGGTAAACAGGCTCTGATGAAAGTTTTGCGGCTTTTGCCAATGTGTAAATATTATTTGAAAGAGTAGAAAAACTTGTACGCTGAACTTCTATTTTATTTGAAGTTGCAATGGTTTGGGCATCAGTTTTAAGTTTCTCCTGCGCCGCCATAAATGCGTTGTGTTCGGCATTTGATAGTGCTTTCATATCAACAGCATTGATGGCTTTTAAAAGCTCACCAGCATTAGCAGCGGCAGTTGTTGCATCACTATTCACCAACGCATTTTTGATACCGTAATAAGAATTGAGTACCTGGGATAATTGAGTTGTTTTTGTGTTATTCTCCTGCTCAGTTGGAACAACTTGCGCAAAGGAATATTGAATGGTAATAGTTGTAAAGAATGCAACTATTAAAAATATCTTTTTACTCGCTATAATAATTGAGTTTTTGTGCTCGTGAATCTTCGATTTCATTTTATTTGATTTAATGTTTAAATAATAGAATACTTACATGCATGGCAATACAATGCAGCCATACTGGGAAAAAAAAACATTAAATCAAATTTGGAAACTTTTTATTAAGATGCGTATATCCGGAGGAGGATAAAAGAATTGAGCAATGTTTTTCTGATTTGAAAATTGCTCCTGTGCAAACATATCAAGACCAAAAACATTGGTAAGTATTGTTGTAAATACAGGAATACTAATAACAGAATATGCGTTTGTATTAATATTTTTATCTAAACTTTGAAACTTCACAACACCATCATTGCAACAACCGTCATTTTCTGAATCTTCTTTTGAATTGTTGTGATGCGTTGCAACTTCATCGTGATGATTATGCTTATTACCATCAGCATGAATATGAACCGTAGTTTCAGTGGTTTCTTCCGTATCGTGATGAAGTGAATTAAAACCCATATCTACACCCATCGCACAAGCAAAGCCAATAACTGTATTCAATGAGAATACAGTTAGAAGCAAAGCGGCTTTTATTTTTATAGATATGTTTTTCTTCATTTCGATTTCAAAGATAATTTTTTTTTGAGTATTTTTTTAAAACAACGACATACGAATTATTTTTTAACATAGCAACAAATTGATTATACATGCTTATAAATTTAAACGCTTTAAACGCAGTGAATTAGCAATTACCGAAACCGAACTTACACTCATGGCCGCTGCTGCAATCATGGGCGATAATAAGATTCCAAAAAAAGGAAATAAAACCCCGGCCGCAATAGGTATTCCAACCACATTATAGATGAATGCAAAAAATAAATTCTGGTGAATATTTTTCATTACAGCATGACTTAAGTTTTTGGCTTTTACAATTCCCTGCAAATCTCCTTTTACCAAAGTAATGGCTGCACTTTCTATGGCCACATCTGTTCCCGTACCCATGGCAATACCAACATCGGCCTGTGCCAAAGCAGGCGAATCATTAATGCCATCACCCGCCATGGCGACTATTTTACCTGCCGCCTGCAATTTTTTAATTTCATTCATTTTATCTTCCGGTAAGTATTCCGCTTTATATCCTGATAAATTTAATTCATCTGCGACTGCCTTCGCTGTATTTGCATTATCGCCGGTAAGCATAATAACATCCACATGGTTTTTAATTAATGTTTCAATGGCCTGTTTGCTTGTCTCTTTTATTTTATCTGTTATAGTTATGTAACCAACGGTAACATTATCTATGGAAATATAAGATACTGTTTTGCCTGCTTTCTGTTCATTGCTTACTTGTGCATCTAAACTTTCAGCAATGGAAGAATTCGTTTCCTCCATTAATTTTTTATTTCCCAGGGCAACTTTTTTCCCATCAACTGTACCTGCAACACCTTTACCTGCAATGGCATGAAAATCTTTTACATCAGAAAATATTATCTTTTTTTCTTTGCCATATTTCACCACGGCTTCTGCTAATGGATGCTCGCTGTATTTATTGAGTGAAGCAATTTTTTGTAATAAATCATCCACTTTAAAATTTGTTTCAGCAACAACTTTTTCTACGGATGGTTTGCCTTCTGTTATAGTTCCAGTCTTGTCAATTATGAGTGTATCAATTTTATCCATTTTTTCCAGGGCTTCAGCATTTTTTATTAGTACGCCTGAATGGGCACCCCTGCCAACGCCTACCATCACGCTCATTGGAGTGGCCAAACCCAATGCGCAGGGACATGCGATAATCAATACCGCAATGGCATTCACCAAAGCATACACATATTTTGGTTCCGGCCCCCACATTACCCATGCAATAAATGTAATGATAGAAACGGCTACAACTGCAGGCACAAAATAAGATGAAACTTTATCAGTGATCTTTTGAATAGGCGCTTTTGAACGGCTTGCTTCATTCACCATTTTTATGATTTGCGAAAGCAAGGTTTCTGAGCCAATCTTTTCTGCTTTCATCACAAAAGACTTCGTTGTATTTATTGTTCCTGAAGTGACGTTGTCATCTATTTTTTTGTCAACAGGAATAGGCTCCCCGGTTATCATGGATTCATCAATGCTCCCTTCACCTTCCACTAATATTCCATCAACAGGAATTTTACCCCCAGGTTTTATTCTTAATAAATCCCCTTTCTTTATTTCATCAATCGGAATAATTTTTTCTTCACCGTTTGTTATTAGTATAGCATCTGATGGTACTAATTTTAATAATTCTTTTATAGCTCCACTGGTTCTGCTGTGTGCTCTTGCTTCCAAAAGTTGTCCTAATAAAACAAGTGTAAGTATTACTGTTGCCGCTTCAAAATAAACGAATACTGTTCCGCTTTCCGTTTTAAATTGTGCAGGAAAAATTTCCGGAATAAGCATCGCTGTAATGCTGAATAAAAATGCTACGCCTGTACCAATACCAATTAATGTAAACATATTCAGCTTCCATGTAATGACGGATTTCCATGCCCTTTGAAAAAACATCCAACCGCTATAAAAGACTACTGGTAATGACAAACCAAATTGTATCCAGTTCCAAGTTTCCTGTCTGAATACTTTATGGAATGGATTTCCGGGAAGCATATCAGACATCGAAACGATGAAAATGGGAAGCGTAAAAATCAAGGCTATCTTAAACTTTTTCACTAACGAATTATATGTTTTGTTTTCTTCATCTTCTGCAGGATGCAGGGGAACAAGATCCATTCCGCAAATCGGGCAGGAGCCTGGTGCATCACGAATAATTTCCGGATGCATCGGGCAGGTATATTGTGTTTTCTGCGCCGCAGGAGAAGGAACTTTTTCCAGGCTCATCCCGCATACAGGACAATCGCCGGGCTTATCATACATCTTATCGCCTTCGCAGTGCATCGGGCAATAATATTTTCCATCACTGTTATTCGATGTGTTATGAATATGATTATGCGAAGATTCTTTTTCATTCTTTACATCAGGCTGAGGCATCGTATGAGAACCATTTTTTTCTTCAATCTTATATTTGAAATCTTTTAAAGCAGATTTTAATTCAGTTGTAGGAACGTGCTTCTCCATATCAATGGTTGCTTCACCAGTTGCTAAATCAATGGAAACATTTTTTACGCCTTCTACCTGTGATAACTGGCGTTGAACTGTTGCCTTGCAACCGGAGCAAGTCATTCCACTAATTATATATGTATGTGTCATAATTAAATTATTATAGCACAAAGGTATCTTGCATTTGCCGCAGGAATGTTATAGAATATTGGAAAAGATTTGTATTATTATGTCAAATAAGATCCAGTGATTTTCTGTTGCCACCTATTTTTTTGAATGCGGAAGGTGTAAGACCGGTCACTTTTTTAAATTGTGCCGAAAGATGCGCAACACTGCTATAGCCCAGTTTCCAGGCGATTTCACTGAGGTTAATTTCATTGTAAATAAGCCATTCTTTTACTTTCTCAATTTTTTGTAAAATAAAAAACTGTTCAATAGTAATGCCTTCTACTTCAGAGAACAATTTTGAAAGCTGGCTATAATCTTTGTGTATTTTTTGTGTAAGAAAATCAGTGATACTGAAATGCTCTTGTATGTCACCTGTCTGAACTTTTTGAATAAGCAGGGTTTTTATTTTTTCAATTTGCTTTTGTTTCTGATCATCTAATAATTCAAATCCCAATGAATTCAAATTTTCCTGCAATTCATTTTCCTGTTTTTTAGTAAGCGGATCTTTCAATTCCACTTCACCCATTGATATATTCAGCGTTTGTAATTTCATTTTTTCGAATACCTGTTTTACTGCCATGATGCAGCGGTTACAAACCATATTTTTTATATAGAGCTTCATTTCAGGAAGTAAGATATGAAATATTAAACAGGTTTTAAAAGAACATCTTTTTCGATTGGGAATTCACTATCAATTTTAAACTGTAGATAAAAAACTTTTTTACTCCCGGAAATATCGAGCGTTTCATAAAAGGTTTTTATTTTCAATTCTTCATGTATAAATTCTTTTGCATAAATATTTGTTTCATCCTGCAAAATTGATAAACCGAAAATGCGTATCACTTCTTTTGTAAATGCATACAAATCGGGACTGTCTGTTTTCAAATGAACCAACCCGTTTGGCGCTAAAAACTTTTTATATAACCGTAAAAATTTTGGATGCGTCAATCTTTTTTTTTGTTTTGACTGGCTCAGTTGCGGGTCAGGAAATGTGATCCAGATTTCACTAATCTCATTTGCCTGGAAATAGGTATCAATAAAATCAATTTGTGTGCGCAAAAAAGCAACATTATTCAAACCTTTATCCAGCGCGGTTTTCGCGCCTTTCCATATACGATTCCCTTTTATATCAACACCAATAAAATTTCGTTCCTGATGCATTTTTCCCAGACCAACTGCGTATTCTCCTTTACCACATGCCAGTTCCAGCGTAATGGAATTTTTATTTTTCAAAAAATCATTCCATTTTCCCGCCATATTTTCCGGGTATTGCAGCACATTGGGAAAATGATTGATTGCTTCGAAACGTGCTAATTTTTTCTGTGCCATGACTGCGAAGATAGGAAGCAATTTATTTTAATTTTTAAGCCATTTAAAATGCTTTTTAAGTTGAATTTTATGTTGATTAATTGATTAAGTTTACCACAAATGTAAAGTGTATGCAGAAAAGTTATAACCGACGCAAATTTGTAAAACAAGCAGCCATTGCAGGAGCTGTTGCAGGAACTATTAATCCTTCTTTAAAATTATTTGCAAATAATAAACCGGCGAAGATCCGTATCGGTATGATTGCAGTGGGTTTGCGCGGGCAAACGCATTTGGCAGAAATGCTGAAGCGCGATGATGTGGAAGTGATCGCCATGGCCGACCCTGATAAAAAAATGATGGAAGATGCGCAAAAAATGGTCAAAAAATTTGGTAAAGCAGCTCCTGTAGAATTTACAAATGGAAATGAAGATTATAAAAATTTACTGGCGCGAAAAGACATAGATGCGGTATTTATTTCTTCACCCTGGGAATGGCATATCATACAGGCAATGGATGCTTTGCATGCAGGAATAATTCCCGGCGTTGAAGTTTGTGGCGCCATCAAATTGCAGGATTGTTTCGATATTGTTGAAGCTTCAGAGAAAACAAAATTGCCGGTGATGATGCTGGAAAATGTATGTTACCGTCGGGATGTAATGGCCATTTTTAATATGGTCAAACAAAATATTTTTGGAGAAATATTACATCTTCGTGGTGGCTATGAGCACGATCTTCGCGACGTTTTATTTACTGATGGAGACAGTTGGAATGCAGGTGTAGATTTTGGAATAAATGCATTTAGCGAAGCGAAATGGCGCACAGAACATAATGTTAAACGCAATGGTGAATTGTATCCCACGCATGGCTTAGGTCCTGTTGCCACAATGATCGATCTCAATCGCGGAAACAGGCTGACTGCACTTTCTTCAATCGCATCTAAAGCACGTGGACTGCATAAATATATTATAGACAGCCCGAAAGGCGGGCCGAATCATCCGAATGCGAAAGTGAAATTTAACGAAGGGGATATAGTGACCACGCAACTTCAATGTGCCAATGGAGAAACGATCATGCTTACACATGATGTTTCCAACCCTCGTCCATATAATCTTGGTTTTCGGGTGCAGGGAACGAATGGTTTGTGGCAGGATTTTCATGCCGGTGGATTTGATGAAGGCATGGTGTATATAGAAGGCATAAGTCCTGAACATACCTGGGAAAATTCAAAAAAGTATTTAGAAAAATATGACCACCCACTTTGGAAACGGTTTGAAAAACAAGCAGAAGGCGCAGGCCATGGTGGCATGGATTTTTTCGTGGATAATGCATTTATAGAATGTTTGAAAAGAAAAGATCCATTCCCGCTGGATGTCTATGACCTGGCAACCTGGTATGCGATTACGCCATTGAGCGAACTATCTATAAAAGAAGGCGGTACACTTCAGAAGATTCCTGATTTTACGAAAGGGAAATGGCAAAGCAGGAAGCCCATTTTCGGATTAACAGATCAATATTGATGCATAATTATTTTTCTTATTGAGGAAAAATGAATTTTCACATAAACAAAATTTTTTTTTGCAAATCCCTGTTTATATTGCAAAAATATAAATCAAATAAAAAGTAAATGGACTATCATAAAATAATTTCTGTCACTGGAATGAGTGGTTTATTCGAGTTGGTTGGAAGCAAAACAGATGGCGCGATTGTTCGCTCACTGGACGACAATAGCACCAAATTTGTCTCTTCCCGCATACATAATTTTTCACACCTGGAAGGAATTGAAGTGTATACTGAAAATGAAAATGTAAACCTGGCGGAAGTATTATTGGCCATGGATGCATCAACAGAAAAACTACCTGACCTGAATGATGCGGCGGCAATAAAAAAATATTTTACCAAAGTTTATCCGACTATGGATTTCGACAGAGTTTACACAAGCGACCTGAAAAAAATGGTGAAATGGTTTAGTTCATTGAAGGCAGCAAATGTAGAAATTAAACTCACCGAAGAAACAACAGAAGAAGAAACAGATGAGTTAGAAGAACCTGTTGCAGAAACGGAAAAAGAAATATCCCCGGAAGAAGAAAAAGTTGCACCTAAGAAATCAGCACGCAAGAAAAAAGCGGAGTAATATTTTTTTAGGGCTTTTCATTTTTTCATTTCAAAAAATTTATTGATGGCATACACAAGCGATATTAAAAAATTGCCCAGGCATTTTTTAGCAAAAGATTTTTCTATAACTACATGGGCAGAACTTGAACCCTGGTTTAAAAAATTATTGGAAAGAGAAATTAATTCTAAAACAGATTTGGATCAATGGCTGCTGGACATGAGTGAACTCGAAGCCGCAGTGAGTGAAGATGCGTGCTGGCGCCAAATAAAAATGACCTGTGATACCACAGATAAATCACTGGAAGATGCATTCACTTTTTTCTGCATGGAAATACAACCACATATTCAACCTTATGCAGATCTTTTGAATAAAAAATTAATAGAAAATCCTTTTACTTCCGAATTGGATCAATCGATTTTTTTTCCATACTTAAGAAGTGTGAAAAAAAATATTGAATTATTCCGTGAAAAAAATATTCCTATCCAGGCGGAGTTGAGTGTGATGCAGCAACAATACGGTGTGATCTCCGGAAGGATGAGTGTGGAAATAAATGGGAAAGAATATACTTTACAACAAGCATCAAAATTTTTAGAAGATCCTGATAGAAAATTGCGGGAAGATGTATATCGTAAAATCCAGGAAAGAAGATTGCAGGATAAATATGAACTGGATAAATTATATACTGAATTAATAGCACGCAGGCAGCAAGTCGCAGAAAATGCAGGCTTTAAAAATTACCGCAATTATAAATTTGTGGAGCTTGGACGCTTTGATTATACAAAAGAAGATTGCACACTTTTTCATGAATCGGTGAAGCAGCACGTTGTGCCGTTGGCAAAGAAAATTTATGAACATAAAAAAGCTGCATTAGGCATTGATGACTTCAGGCCCTGGGATACAGAAGTAGAACCGGGCGGTCTTGCGCCATTACATCCATTCAAAGATGGTAAAGATTTACTGGAAAAAACGGAAGCCTGTTTTGAAAAATTAAATCCTTTTTTTGCTGGCTGTATTCGCAAGATGGATGCACTCAATCATTTTGATTTGGAAAGCCGCAAAGGCAAAGCACCCGGCGGTTATAACTGCCCGCTTGCAGAATCCGGTGCACCATTTATTTTTATGAATGCCGCAGGGCAAATGAGTGATGTTACTACCATGGTCCATGAAGGCGGGCATGCCGTACAATCTTTTCTAACGCACCCGCTTTCCCTCAGTGCTTTCAAAGAATATCCCATGGAAATTGCCGAAGTGGCGAGTATGGCCATGGAACTTTTCAGCATGGAATATTGGGATACTTTTTTTGATGATAAAAATGATTTGAAACGCGCGAAAATGCACCAGCTTGAAAGAGTAATAACTATTTTTCCATGGATCGCAAAGATTGATAAATTCCAACATTGGATTTATGAAAATTCAAATCATTCTGTGCAGGAAAGAACGGATGAATGGATGAGAATTGTGGAAGAATTTTCTGTTGGTATAATTGATTATTCAGGTTTAGAAAAATATCGTGAAATAGCCTGGCAACGGCAATTACATTTATTTGAAGTACCGTTTTATTATATTGAATATGGTATTGCACAACTTGGTGCCATCGGGCTTTGGATGCAGTTCAAAAAAAATCAGGACAGTGCATTGCAAAATTATATTCACGCACTTTCATTGGGTGGCACTAAAACACTTCCGGAATTATATGAAGCCGCTGGTTTAAAATTAGATTTTTCTCCAAACTATATTCGTGAATTAATGGGATTTGTAGAAACGGAAATGGATAAAATATAATGCAGAAAATTATTTCTGTAATTTTCAAAGCAGTATAAATCTATGTCCTGCTTTTTCATAAAAATTTATCCTGCAAAATGTTTTTTGGTTAAAAGAAGTTGAATCCTGTTTTCATACAATTGCTTTTTTTCCGAATATAATTTCAATAGTTGCAACTGATTGGCAGCACGGAAAAAATTGTGTAATGCATCTTTTACTGTATAATAAATATCTCCATTCAAATAGTCTGTGAGAAAACGCAAAGCCTGCATATAGATCATTACCTGGCCTGAAAAATAAAATGCATGAATTTCCGCATCACTCAACTCCTCCTGCATTTCAGAGAGATAACCCTCAGCGATGGCATTAAAATAATTATCACGCACTTCTATTTTATCCGGGTCTCTTTCCTCTTCACCGGCAGGTGATAAATACGTTCGCATCATATCGCCCACATCACTGAAAAAATAACCGGGCATTATTGTATCAAGATCAATGACACAAATACCTTTATTTTCATTATTGAATAAAACATTGCTAATCTTGGTATCATGATGCGTTACCCTTTTTTTAAATGCGTTGTTATGTATATTTTTTTCAAAAATTTCTGTAATCCAATTGAAAGATAAAATATCAGTGATAAGCTCCTTTGCCTTTTCTAAGCGTTCCTGGTTTTCGGTTTTTAAAGATTGTTCATATTGTTTTTGACGTAGTACTAAATCATGAAAATGTGGTATTGTTTCATGTAAGGTTTCCGCAGGAAAATCTTTTAATAATTTTGTAAATCTGCCAAATTGTTTCGCGGCTTCAAATGCAATCTCCGGTGCAGTTACAATAGAAAATGTTGTAGAATTTTTTACAAAATCAAATAAGCGATAAAAATGATTTTCAATGTGTACCTGCGTTTTCCCGGACAGCGTTTTAATGGGCATTGTAAAATAATAGCCCGGAAAATTTGCCTGTAAATATTTCCCAATTACCGAAATATTTTCATCAATCATTTCGGGAGATTTAAAAACCGCTGAATTAATTTCCTGTACAATATATTTTTTATCACTGGTTGATAAAAGAAATGTATGATTGATTAAACCGTTCCCGGTTTTTTCAAGTGAACATGTTCCAGGATCGAATCCGTATTCCAATAAAACTTGTTTTAATATTTTTTCCATACCATTTTTAGTTGCACTCAAAGATACAATAACAAGCGCCATAGAATATTATAAGCGTCCTAAATCAGCAGGCGCTTTATAATTATTTAAAATTTTGAATTATAATTTTACCAGCAAACCCACGCCCACCAATGATTTGAGCTGCAACGCCGGGGCGTTTTGGTTGGCGCCGAAGATGCGTACATCATCATCATAGATCATGTCCAGGCTCCAGGTTGCAGAAAGTACTTTCGATAATTTTATTGCAAATAAATTAGTCATATATAAATCCACATTTTGCGGATTGTGTTTATAATTGGAAAATAAATCCAGCCTGCCTGTATAGGTTACTACTTTACCCAGGTTTGCATTATAGTTGATAGAAAGATACGCACCAATTTCATACAAAGATTTTTTACCCGGGTCTAGTCCGTATTGAACTGACAATGCCGTATCATTTACAAAAGTCCACCTATTGGTAACAGGCGAAACAAAAATGGATAAATTACTAACAGGATGATAATCCAAACCTAAGCTAAGTAATACATAAGCCGGTGCAAAAAGATTTGAACTATACACTTTTGTTACATTATCCGGATATGTATAACCTTTAAAAAATTGTGTACGAATATCTCCAAGTACGGCAAGATTAAGTTTTGGATTTAATGCATAACCATATTTTGAAGTGACGTTAATACGGTCATCATTTTTCCTGTTTCCTAAAGTGGAAGTATTCAGGTAACCAAGATTGAAATCAAGATTATTATCCCAACTATATTTTCCCTTTTTATAAAATGCATGAGCATTAATATAACTGTTGAGGGATAATGAAAATTTATCACCACCTGCCGCCCAGTTACTCGTACTTCCCTGTGCAATGCTCAAACTCAGTAAGGCACCGGTTTTCCAGGTTTTATTCGTTGTATCGGAAGGGTCTTTTGGAATTTCTTTCTGAGATTCATCTTTCATGTCCTGTACGGTTTGATCCTGTGCAAAAGCCATTATAGAACTTACAATTAACAATGCAGGTAAAATGATTTTTTTCATTTGATGTTTAAATTATTTATCCGGCAAAAATAAAGTGGATCATTTTACTTTTAAAATATTCTGCTCTCGTTTAGCAAACTTTTTTTTGCTCTATGGATTCGCCGCGATATAACCATTGTATGAAATACCCTGCCTGTCTGAAGAATTAATGTTCAGTGTAGCAGATCCATTACTAAAAATTTCGAGCATGAATTGCTGCACATTTTGTTTATCTTTTGGCTTTATTGTTACATTCATCCTATCCTTACTTTCTGTGAAGGTATAATCAAATGATGTTGAGGTAAAATCCAAGGGAGATTGTGAAGGATCTATGGGTGTTAAATATGCCTGCCCTCTATAGGGTAATTGCACATATAAGCTGTCATTGCTCACTTTCAAATTATAGAAATCGGTGATAGTAGAAGGCATTCCTTTTGCAGGAATCATTCGTTCTGCCACAAAATCAAAATTCTTTTCATTCACCATTTTTTTTATTTCTGTAAAATCAGTAACCTGTGTTCTTGTGATATGCTTCATGCTGCTGCATGCGGTAAACGTTGCCAGCGTTGCAATAATGAGTAGGTATTTCATTGTAGTTTTTTATTTTTTATACAAAAATGATGCTGTAAATTTTAAACTATTTTATTTTAAATGAATCACCGGCCGTAAAAATACCCAGGTGAATATCAGAAAATTTGATGAGGCCATTAACATCCTTTTTATTTTCCATATTAGAAAAAACGATTACCTGCCCTTTGCCCGCAATGGATATTTTATTTTTATGAAAAATGATCGCGGTGCTTTCGTCAATGCCAATACAAGTAAAAGAAGGAAATGCGTAAAGTGCGGATAGCAGGCGGTTATAGCGGCTTCTCACAATAAAATGCTGGTCAATGATTATTGAATCAAGCAATCCCAGCCCTTGTGTAAATTCAATATTATCTTTCCATAAACGATCAAACGTTGCGTTATATGTTGTATCGCCTAATAATTGATTTCCCGTGATCATATATTTACTCATTACTGCCGCACCTGCACTAGTACCTGAAATGGTTGCGCCATTTTGATAAGCTTCATGAATGGCTGTAAAGATTGGTGTATTTAAAACCACTGACATGAACCGGCTTTGATCGCCACCGGTAATAAAAATAAGTTTTGCTTTTTTTAAAGAATCCAACCAGGTTTTGTTATTTGAATTTTCTTTCGTAAAATTAAGATTGGCAATCGTGTTCCTGCATAGTGTGGTAAACTGTTCTTTAAAATAAAAAAAACTTGTATCAGGTTCAGCTCCGGACATGGGTAAGACAACAATATAATCCTTATCCTTAAGTTGAGCAGTCTTTAATAAGTCCAGCATCAATGAATCAGGGCGGTTGCCGCCACCGATGATGAATAAAATTCCTTCGGGCTGATTTTTTCCCTGGCTAAAACATGGCTGAATAAAAAAACTGCTTATAATAATCAGCAGGAATAATTTTATTTCTTTCATAAAAAAATTTTGAAGTGAAGCAGTGTTGATGTTGAAAGAATTAAAGGTATAAAAAAAGCTGTTCCATTAATTATGAAACAGCTTAGCTGTAGGGGTAGGATTCGAACCTACACGGGGAAGTTAGCAAAGGCACAAATCCTGGTGGTCAACCCCGGTCGGCCATTCGGTCGGCTCTATGCCCTGTTTATCCTGTGATCCCCACCCCCGAGACGAGAGGGTATGTCTGCCAAAGATTTCATCACCCCACAGTGTGATAATGCAATATTAAGGAATTTGCTTATTCATTTGATATTATTCTATAGAAATTAAATAAATATAGATATTGTCTAAAATAATTTGATATTTTTGATAAATATTAAATTATTGACTAAAAAATGAACCCAAAATTAAATTTTGACAAACTCGATTTTGACATCCTTCATGAAATGCTGCACACATCAGATATTTCCTATGCGGATTTGGGAAAAAAGTTATTTGTATCGGGAGGAACGATTCATGTTCGCATTAAAAAAATGGAAGAAGCAGGTATTGTAAAAGGTAAAAAGTTGCATGTTGATTTGAAAGGTTTGGGATACGATGTGATCGCTTTCATTGGAATTTTTTTGGAAAAAAGTTCTTTATATGATTCCGTGGCGAAAGAGTTGAAAAAGATCCCGGAGATCGTGCGGCTAAATTATACAACAGGAAATTACAGCATGTTCGCAGAGATCGTTTGTAAAAACATACAGGAATTGAAAATGGTTTTGCATGATGAATTGCAAAAAATAAAAGGCATAGAACGCACGGAAACATTTATATCACTTGATGAAAGTTTTTCGCGAACTGTTGCACTTGCACAAGCAAAAAAATAAATTAGGTTTACCAGCGCTCTTCATTATTTTCAGAATCCTTCCTGCTAAATTTTTCTCTTGAAATAATTTTCTCAATTTGTCTTTTGATGATCATTGTAGAAATAATTTCTGCTGCATTCTTATCATCATTCTGTGCAAGATTTTCTTTTAATTTTTTTTCGGGGATATCAAGCCGGTAGAGCAATTGAATTAACGCAGGGAAATTTGTATTGATCATTTCATTAATACATTGTATCAATAGCGCAGTATGATCTTTACTTCGCCATGTATCCAGGCTGTTGTTTTCAAAGATTATATTTTCAAGTTGGTTATTCATCTTTTAAAATTGACTTTTCAGAAACGCCCATTCCAAATAAAGCAAAATCATACTTTACAGGATCGTTTTTATCAAATTTCTTTAATTTATTGGTAAGCAGGCAAGCTGTTTGCCAGTTGACTTTTTCATTGTGCAACAATTTTAATTGGTTAGCGACGCGGATCACGTGCACATCTAGTGGGCAAATCAAATCTGCAGGTTTAATATTATTCCATAAGCCGAAATCCACGCCGGCTGCGTCTTTGCGCACCATCCAGCGCAGGTACATATTCAATCTTTTACAGGTAGAATTTTTTTCCGGCGCCGCAATATGCTTCCTGGTACGATTGGGAAAAGTTGTATTTGTTCCTTCAAAAAAATAATGATAAAAACCATTCAGCGCATATTCCATTTTATTTTTACTTACATTAATATGTTTTGTAAAAGCGCTTTCGAGGGAATCATTTTTGGAATAATGTTTTTTTAAAAAGTTCATGAAAAAAATTACATCTTCTTCATTAAATGTGCGGTGTTTGAATTTGGAAAATCTTTTTAAATCTTTGGAAGAATGATTCAATACAAAATCATGCGGCTCATTTTCCATCATCCCCATTAATTCTTTCGATTTTGCAATGATCACTTTGCGGTTTCCCCAGGAAAAAATGGCCGCAAAAAATCCAGCGATTTCAATGTCCTGTTTTTTAGAGAATGCATGTGGTATGGAAATAGGATCCTGTTCAATAAAATCTATATGATTGTATGCTGCAAATTTTTTGTCGAGTAAATCTTTTATATCATTACGCATATCGTTCGAGGCTTGGCAAAGTTTGGGAATAGATGCTTGTCAAGCCTCGAAAAATTGCTCATAGAAATTACAAACGCCGAGGATAACTTCCGGCCGCCCGTATTTTGCAAAACCTTTTCTATGTTATGCATACGTTTTACTTTCACTGTCATTTAATTTGATTGTTGTACCAATTAAGCATTTCTTGTGTTACGATTTCTTCTGAAGTCGTATCTTCAAGAAGTTTTACAAACTCCAATTTCTTTATTTCTAAACAATACTGAGTTAGAAGCCGATATTTAAAATAGGTGACTAAAATTTCAGTACCATCAGTTAGTGTTAGCCAACCTGTATTTTTAATTTGTTCATTGTAAAATAAGGTTTTGAGTCCTTCCTTTAAATTACTATCGTAGGATTTTTGTCTTCCAATGTATTCAGGATAACCTTCCCATTTCCATTTAGGATAATTTCCAATAGGATTAGATTTCCAAAGTCCATAATGATTAAATTCTAAGCAATGAACTTGTGCATGAGCAAGCATTTCTTTCAAATTCAAAATATGTCCATCAAATTTAATTGAGTTATTGTAAAAGTTAGGCTCACCAGATGTGAATACAACCTTGTTGTAAAAACAAGACATCAAATCTCTCCCAAATACCATTTCGATTAATCCTGGATATTTTGAGCCATCCTTTAAACAAATGTCCATTTTAAGATCCTTGTCATAAATTTCACTTGATTTAATAATGGAATTGGATTGTTCAAGAATTAATAAGAAGTTTTTATTTATAGGTTTATTATGATATATAGAATAATTCCCAATTACAGTTTTATGTGCATACAACAGTATTGGGCTTAATATGAACATTGTTAAAAGTCCAAAAATTAATAATCCTGTAAATAAAATACGAAATGTCCATTTTTTAAATTGCCTTTTCATTGAGAAATGATTTTGTTAAGTAACGCATATCATTATAGCTCCGGCAAGCATTTTATCCGATCGCATTATTTAAATCATCCATGAGATCATCTGCATCTTCAATACCAATACTTAAACGGATCAGGCCATCACTCAAACCATTCTTAAGCCGCTCTTCACGTGGAATGGAAGCGTGCGTCATAGATGCCGGATGATTGATCAAAGATTCAACGCCACCAAGGCTTTCAGCCAGTGCAAATATTTTCGTGGATGATAAAACACGGGTTGTATTTTCTGCACTGTCATCAGCCAATTCAAAACTCAGCATACCGCCAAAACCTTTCATTTGTTTTTTAGCAATTTCATGATTTGGATGATCTTCAAATCCCGGCCAGTATACTTTTGCAACCTTCGGATGATTACGTAAAAAGTGTGCAATTTTCTCACCGTTTTCGCAATGTCTTTGCATGCGCACGTGCAATGTTTTAATTCCGCGCAGCACTAAAAAACAATCTTGTGGGCCAGGAACAGCACCACAACTTTTTTGTATAAAATATAATTCATCCCGCAATGCATCATCATTCATCACCAATGCTCCTTGTATTACATCACTGTGGCCACTTAAATATTTTGTAGCGGAATGCATTACGATATCCGCACCAAGCGTCATGGGATTTTGCAAATAGGGTGATGCAAACGTATTGTCCACGCAAACCAGTGCGCCATGCTTTTTTGCGATAGCAGCAACAGCACTAATATCCGTAATATTCATCAATGGATTTGTGGGCGTTTCCAGCCAAATTAATTTAGTGTTTTCAGAAATTGCTTTTTCAACTTCTGATGCATCCTGCATATTGATATATGTAAAACGAATTCCAAATTTTGCAAAGATCTTTGTAAACAGCCTGTATGTACCGCCGTACATATCATTCGCAGCAATCACTTCATCGCCTGGGCTTAAAAGCTTTATCACTGCATCTGTCGCCGCCACACCACTGCTGAATGAAAGTCCATGTTTTGCGTGTTCGATCACGGCCATCGCGCGCTCTAATGCGAAGCGGGTGGGGTTTTGGGAACGGGCATATTCATAGCCCTTATTTTTTCCCGGGGCAGTTTGCACATATGTTGAAGTTTGGTAAATTGGCGTCATGATCGCGCCGGTTGAAGGATCTGGCTCTACACCAGCATGAATGTATTTTGTTGCGTCTTTCATTTTGCTTTATTTAAATGATTTGTTATGCAAAGATGCATGATTTATTTTAAGAGTGAGGCTGCGCATAAAAATCGCCAGTCAATATTACCCGGTGCATGGGCGCTTTTTGCAATAATGGGTTTTTGTAAAATTGCTTTGCTAAGTACTCGATGATCTACTAATTTTTTGCGTGCATCAGATATCATTTCTTGTATTGGTTTGCTTTTCATCCAGGTTTCCTGCGGTGGTTCATAACCAATTTTGCCCTTAGCCCAAATAATATGTTGAGGTAATTTTTTCTGCATGGATTTTCTCAATATCCATTTTGTAAATCCATTTTTTATTTTAAAAGAAGATGGTAGTGAAAATACGAATTCAACTAATTCATGCGATAAAAATGGCAGGCGAACTTCTACAGAATGCGCCATTGAATTCCTGTCTGCATATCGTAATAATTCATCCAGGCCTGAATCAAAAGTGCTATAGGCCAGTTGTTCTGAAAGCCCTAATGGCATTGATTTCCGCAACAAAATAGTATCCCGGTATTCGTTGTAAAAATCTTCTTCCAAAAAACGTGTATGCTTTATTTTCCACTTTTCAATTGCCTGTAAAGCAGTATTTGCAGCACCGGGTAAAGCAACCATTGCATAATCCCGTGCATCCCAATTTTCTAAAAAATCATTTTCATACAATAATTTTTTTTCACGGGTAAATAATGATTTGTCTTCACGCAATAATTCCTGCAAATACCAACGTGTATATTTTGTATAGCCCCCAAGAATTTCATCAGCACCTTGTCCGTCTAATAAAACAATAATGTTTTTATCCTTTGCTTTTTTATACACCATGAATTGTGTAAGCACACTGCTGCTTTGCAAAGGCTCTTCCTGGTGATACATGATTTTTTCAAAATTTTCTGCCCAGTCATTTTCTGTAGGATATAAAACTTCCTGTTGCATCTGTAAAAAAGAAGCGACCTCTTTGCTTTTGCTTAATTCATCTTTCTCAAACCCCGGGAATGAAGCTGTGAAAGCTGTGTTTTTCCAAAATGCGCCGCTATCATTTAAACCATGAATCAATGCAGCAACTGCAGCAGAATCTATACCACCACTTAAACTCGTGCCGGTATTCACATGGCTGCGTAACCTGCGGCTAACGGATGTTTCAAGCAAATCAGAAAATTGCCTGACAATATTCTTTTCATTTTCCTCCTGTGTTTTATTTTCAAAATTGGGTTGATACCATTGTTCAATTTCTAATTTCCCTGCTTTTGTTTCTATAGAAATAAAATGCCCTTGTGGAAGTGTACAAATATTTTTATAAAAAGTATTTTCTTTATCCGGGAAGCCAGTGACTTTTCCCAATGCGAGATATTGCAATAACCTGCCACCATGATAATCACGTGGAATGCCAGTTGCCCAAAGCGCTTTCATTTCACTGGCAAATACAAATTTTTCAAAAAAATTATCGTGTTTTTTTTCTACAATATAGTAAAAAGGTTTTTCACCAAACCGGTCCCGCGCGATGAATAATTCATGGGAATGATTATCGTATAAAACAAAAACAAACATGCCATCAAAATGATGCAGGCAATCTTTTCCCCAGTGATCAACAGCAGCAGGAATAATTTCTGTATCGCCTTCAGTGAAAAATTGATAGCCTTGTTTTTTTAAAAATTCTTTTAGTTCCACATAATTATAAATCTCCCCGTTCAGCATGATGGTGTAGTGCATATAATGTAATGGCTGCGCAGCTTTGGGCGTTTTGTCCAATATCGAAAGACGACGATGTGCAAAGCCGCAATGGCCATCATCATGTATCCAAAAGCCTTCTCCATCCGGGCCACGGTGCGCTAAAACACCGGACATAGTTGAAAGAAGGCGCAAGGAAACCTGCGCCGGATCAGCAGAAATTATACCGGCAATTCCACACATATAAAAAATAATTTTTAGCCTCGTTCATTCAATTCTGGCCGAAGGCAAAAGTTATGAATGGCAAGCATTATTGTTGATTTATTCCTTGTTCAATAATTCAAACTCCCTGAACGCGAATTCCTGTAAGCGGGGGAAAAATTCATCAAAACCTTTTTGAATTATTGTATAATTTTTTATAAATATATCATACGCACCTGTTTCGCGTTCGAGAAATTTTGCACGCATTTCAATACCCGCGAAGCTTTTTTCAATGCCTGTTTGATACTGGTAATTTTCCAGCCAGTTATAAGAGATCATGGATGGCAACATGAATTTAAATTTTTCAGGCAACAAGTCATAGGAAATGGTTAGCGTGGTATAAATATTTTCAACAAAATCATGAAGTTTTAAGAATTTGGACCGCATGATTTCTTTTGCGAGAAAATGATCGAAAGCAATATCGAGAAATGCGCCACAATAAGCGCCCACGGCGGGTTTGAAAACCTCTTTAATTTTTTTTACTTTGTCATCGCTATCTGTAAACGCATCAATTCTCCGGTGCAGGATGATGCCTTTTTGGATATCCACCGGAAATAAAAAGCGCTTGTTTCCCTTCACATAATCACTGATCATATTGCCCACCAGTATATCTGCATGATGAAAAGAAAGATACGCGTGGGCAAGAAAATTCATACGCTTTTATTGAATGGTTTGATGCAGCCAGTTTGAAATTGTTTCCAATACTTCCGGCGAAATAGTTTCTGTCAATTCCCCATATTCTACCACAGTGCATTTTGTGCAGTGCTGAAAAAGATGATTCAGTCCGGGGAAAATTTTGATCGTCACTTTTTTATTCCCGGCTTTTGCAAGTGCTGATTGTATAGCCGGAATATTTTGTTCAGCGTAAACCTGGATATCTTTTTCACCATCCAAAGCAAGCACCGGGCATTTTACTTTGCTCCAAAAAGTAGCGGGATCGGTGGTAATAAAATATTTCAGCCAGGGTTTTAATTCTACCGAAACCTGCGCTGCATAATTTTCCGCGGAGGCCGTGTTAGCATGTAATTCTTCGAGTATGTTTCCGGGCGTTTTATTTTTCCAATCACTATAATATTTTTTTATTTTGTCGAGTACAACACTATCAGGAGTATTAGGATTATCCCGAATCGTTTCCAACGTATATTTTGTAAGGTCATAAAAAGAATGGTAAGCGCTGTCATTCACGAGGCTTTTTAAAGGATCTGTTTGCTGGCGCAACAAAATTTCGGCACCTGTAACGCCGGTTCCGGCGAGTGAAACAATAAATGCAAGATGTGGCCATTTTGTATAAACCATTGGCGCGATCAGTCCGCCTTCACTATGACCGATAACGCCAATTTTATTTTTATCAATATCTTTTCTTGCAGATAAATATTGAATGCCTGCGAGTACATCATTGGTAAAATCTGCACTGGTTGAACCGGCAAATTTTCCGGTCGTCTGGCCTTTTCCCCTGTCATCCACGCGCAATACAGCAAAACCATTTTTAGTCAAATAATCCGCAATTACGGCGAAAGGTTTATGATCAAAAATTGTTTCATCCCGGTCCTGCTGGCCACTGCCCGTGATGAGCATGGCTACCATAAAAGGGCCACCGGTTTTGGGATAAGTAATTGTTGCGCCGTATTGAATGGTACTATCTGCATTATAATAAATTACATCATCACTGTTATAGGTAAAAGGCGGAACAGGTGTTTGCGGCCTTAAAGCTTTCTTTTCAATTTCTAACTTTTGGCGGGTTAAGAGAAGTGGAAAATTTCCCGACCCCTGGAGCCATGCACCTTTGATCGTAGAGTCATTGATTTTTGTACCCCTGAATTCTGCCTGTATCATTTGTAATTTTGCAATGATGCTGTCCCCGCTTTCAGTAACATTGCTTAAAAGAATGCCTTTGACTTTTTGATCCGGGCTATCCATTGTTCCGGATAAAACGCCATCCGCATTTTTTGTGAAATGGAAAACGATCCTAAGATCTACACCCACACTTAATGTACCTTCCCAATCGCCACTGATATTTTGAGACTGTGCAGAAACTGCAGAGAAAAAAAACGGGATCATTAAAATTAATTGGAGGCTTCTTTTCAAAATATTTTTCACTTAAAAATTTTATTTATTGAATGATCTGATTTTGGATTGTATGCAAACTTCAACATAATAAATGATTTTTTCAAAAAAACCATTTATCCGTGTTATAAAAATTTAACGTAGTATGAACCTGAATTTGCATTTCATTCAATATTGGTGAAAACCTTTATGGGTATTGAATTTGCGCAGCATGGAACGGGTGGCAAAAAAATACGTTAATACCGTTTATGGAGGAAGTGTACGAAAGTCTTCCTACTCATCCTTTTTGTCTTTTTTTGGATATAGCACCCGTGTAGTTTTGATTTTTATTTCAAATTTTTCACACTTAAAAAAAATTATCATGAAACAGTTATTGAAAAATCAACAACGTCGCAGTTTTGCAAATGCTGCAAAAAAATCATTTGCTTTAATGGGTGTATTACTTGTTTTCGGCCTGTATTCTTTTGCCGGGATCAATGGCGCAAAGGAACGTGCTGAAAGTAATTTTGAAAAGGTATTTAAAAATGCCACAGATGTCAGTTGGAATCAAAGTGGAGATTTTTTGCAGGCAAGTTGTTTCTTACAGGGAAAAGTTACCCATGTTTTTTACAATTCAGAAGGTGATTACATCTGTTTGACCAGGGAAATTGCGTATGACAATTTACCGGAACAAGCAAGGGAATATATCAGTAAAAAATATGAAGGCTATGTGCCGGCTGAAACTATTTCATTTACCAGTAAAGATGCAGGCAATTCATTTTATTGCTCCTTGGTAAAAGACGGAAAGAAAAAGATTCTGAAGATCAGCAATGATGACAGCGTAGGGATTTTTGAATTATAGTATGAAGCTTAAATGAAAGATGGCCAGGGAATTCCTGGTCAGGCGACCAGTAATAGCTTTTTAAAAGCGCACAAAAAAACCGGCAATGCCGGTTTTTTTTTATGAATATCTTTTTTTGTAATTATTATTTCTGCCGGGGCTATTCCGGTTACTTCCGCCACGGTTATCCCGCTGACCGTTTCTATTGTTGTTTGTCCGTTGGTTCCTATTGCCGAAATTTTGCCTGCGCACATTTCCTATCCTGAAATCATCCCGCTCAAAACTGGGTGGCTGATGTTTGATAAATGGTGTGTTGCTGAATTCTAATTGCCCATCAGAAATCGTACTCAGTTCTGCACGAATAGCATCATCATGTACGAGTTCTTTATGCCAGGTACTGTAAGTTAATTTCATATAATAAGCAATGGCATTTGCAAAACCGGATTTTTTTTCCGGGTCTTGTTCCTGCAATGCTTTATTGACCAGTACTTCCAGGTTTTTTCCGAGGTGTATATATTTTGGGTGCCTGTGCGGATAGGGAATCGGGTCTGATTTTGCTTTATAGGTTGCTTTTTGCGGGATCGGGTAAGGACTGTCCACCTCAAGTTTGAAATCACTGATAAAAAATAAATGATCCCATAACATGTGCCTGAAGTCTTCTACATTTTTGAGATGCGGGTTCAGTGCACCCATCAATTCGATGACTATATGTGCCTGATCCTGTCTTTTTTGTCTGTCTTCAACGGTCAGAAGATATTCAACCATTCGCTGAATATGCCTGCCATATTCCCGCATTACCAGGTAATTGCGGCCTGTATTGTATTCCATAAATTTTTTTGAAAGGGCAAATATAATCAATGTTTACTCATTTTTAACGGGAAATAAATTTTTGATATATGAAATGAGTAATAAATTTGCCCACTGCTTTTGAAACCAAAGACTTTCGGCTTTTTTAAAATAAGAATAGCTTAATAATATTAATTTTGCCGCTTCAGTCGTTTGAATGAAAAAAGTAGTATGAATTGCTACCATTTTTGTTTTATACCAAAAAGTATTTATTTAAAAAGCCAACATTGAAAAAGGTACTATTTTTTTCCGCTTTACTCTATTGCAGTTTTTTGCATGCACAGGATTTCAATAATAAAGGATTGGAATTCTGGGCAGGCTATGGTGCGCATCTTTCCATGTATAATGCGGATGGCTCCGTGAACCCATCCGGTGGTTCACAGGAAATGGTTTTTTATTTTCACGGGTATTCAGATGCGACGATTACCGTGGAAATTCCTTCTTTAGGATGGTCAAGAACATATAATTATTCAAAAAATTCCTTGCTTACTACGGATGTAATGCCCAAATCAGGCAGTACTGATGCACGTATTCTTACCGAAGGACTGCTGCATAATGGAATTCATATCACCAGCACGGCATCTATTGCCGCATTTTGTCATATATATGATGATAAAAGTTCGGCTACTACTTTATTAACGCCCGTAAATTCTTTGGGGCAATTTTATACATCACTCAATTTTACACAACAATCCACAGAAAAAAATGCAGCCAGTTATTGTTTTGTTGTAGCCACGGAAGATAATACACAGGTGGAGATTATGCCATCTGTAAATACAGAAACGCATGCAGCAGGAGTTCCATTTTTGGTGAACTTAAATAAAGGTGATGTTTATAATGTATTTGGTGCACAAACCGGTCAAAGCAATGGGCTTTACACTGGCGAAGATCTGACCGGTACAACAATCAGGACGGTGAATATTGACAACAATATTCCCTGCCGGAAAATTTCAGTTTTTAGCGGGTCTTCAAATATTACTGTGAATTGTGCGGGCGGGAACGCAACATCTGACCTTATCTTTCAGCAGGTTTTGCCGAATGGCACCTGGGGAAGTAAATTTTTCCTCATACCTACAAAACAGATGGGTAATAATTATTTCCGTGTGCTTGTTTCGGATACAACAACAAATGTACAGTTGAATGGTACCAGGCTTACAAATCTTATTAATGGAACTTATTACGAATTTACTTCTGATGCTGTTTCACAGGTCACTTCCAGTTTGCCAATCATGATGGCACAATATATTACTACAACTAGTGAATGTGGGAATAATAATGGCGGAAATGGCGACCCGGAAATGATTTATATCACGCCCATATTTATGGATATCAATTCCGCGGTTTTTGAAAGCCCGGCTGCAGCAAATATTTCAGCCCATTTCCTGAATGTGGTAATGCAAACAACTGATACAGCAAGCTTTACACTGGATGGCAATTTACTTGGCTACCAGTTTAAACCCATTCCGCAGGATCCTAATTATTCTTATGCACGTTTTGACCTGGTTTCAGGAAGACATAGTATACAAACTGATTCCGGTTTTAATGCCATTGTATATGGCTATGGTCCTGAAGAAAGTTATGGGTACAATCCCGGTTTCAGCAGTAAAAGATTATCTAATTTTTTGACTGTTTATAACCCTTATGCCACTCCGGATGATATGGTTACCTGCAGGAACACGGCATTTAAATTATCCTTATCCATTGTTTACCAGCCGGAAGAATTTACATGGAGTTTCAGCAATGCTGCAAATCTCTCTCCCAATACAGATATTTTTATAAAAAATCCTGTTTCGGATAGCACTTTCATAGCCAGCTCAGGCGCTACTTATTACAGGTATTCAATACCGGTAACTTTCAATTTTTCCCAGGTAGATTCTTTTCATGTACACATCAAATCATTAGCACCGATCCAGGATGGATGTACCAATGAACATGATATGGATTTTGATGTACAGGTGGTGGAAAGACCCGTGGCACAATGGTCTTTGGATTATAATCACTGCTCCAATGACAGTATTTATTTTAAAGATTCCACATTGACTTATGGTTATAAAGCGGTGCAATGGAATTGGAATTTTGGTGATGGTACTTCTACTACTACGCAAAATGGCTGGAAGAAGTATGCGAATTATGGTGATTATAATGTCTCGCTCAGAACCATTACAGATATAGGTTGCTTTGATGATACCATGCAGGTTGTATCCAGGGATCCTGTTCCTTTGTCCGCATTTAATTATACTGGATATTTCTGTTTGAATAGCAATAAAACAAATTTTGAAAATAAATCCACGATCGTGCCACCCGGAACTATTGCAGGCTGGATGTGGGATTTTGGAGATGGCAATTTTGATTCATCCGAAAACCCAGTAAAAGTTTATAATACAGCCGATACATTTTTTGTAAAATTAATTACACGTTCTGATCGTGATTGTTATGATACTTCCCTGGCACAACAGGTGATCATTTATCCATTACCAATTATAGAAGGGCCTGAAAAAGTAATGGTCTTCCTGGGTGATACGGTAAGACTTCCACTCACATATACCGGCACAGGACTAACCTATTTATGGACGCCGGTTGTTTATTTAAATGCAGCGAATTTACCACAGCCTGTTTCAAAACCGCCGGTAGATATTTTATATACGGTGAATGTAAATGGGGATGGGAATTGTTTTGCATCGAGGCAAATATTTGTACAGGTTTTAAAGGAATTTAAAATACCCAATGCGTTTTCACCAAACGGGGATGGCATTAATGATAAATGGATCATTCCCGGCCTGGAAACTTTTACAGAAAATTCAGTGGATGTTTTTAACCGCTATGGCCAGGTCGTATATCATGCGGACGGATATGATAATGCAGGAAAAGTTTGGGATGGTACGATCAATGGAAAACCTTTACCCCTCGGTACTTATTATTATATTGTAAATACTAAAAGTGATTTTTTCCCCAAAAAAAGTGGATGGGTTGTAATACTGCGATAAGAAAAAAGGAAATATTTTTTTTTAAACAACACCACTGAATTGTTGTAAAAAACGGAGGTCATTCTGCGAATACAAGCGCAGGTCATTCACCCTGTATTTCAACTGGCAGATACGTTCAATGCCCATACCAAAAGCAAAACCGGAGTATTTATTAGGATCAATTTTAAAATTTTCCAGCACCCGCGGATGCACCATACCACTGCCCAGGATTTCCACCCAACCGGTATGTTTGCAAATATTACAACCATCACCGCCACAGATGAGACAACTGATATCCATTTCCGCGCTTGGTTCTGTGAAAGGAAAATATGATGGCCTGAAACGAACTTTTATATCCTTGCCAAACATTTCGCTCACAAAGAAATAAAGCGTTTGTTTGAGGTCAGCAAAACTCACCTGTTCATCAATATATAAGCCTTCCACCTGGTGAAAAAAACAATGTGCCCTCGCGCTGATCGTTTCATTCCTGTAAACCCTGCCCGGGCAAATGATGCGGATGGGTGGTTTCTGCTTTTCCATCACACGCGCCTGCACGCTGCTGGTATGCGTTCTGAGCAAAAACGCTTGTTCATTTTCATCGCCCTTGCTTAAATAAAAAGTATCCTGCATGTCACGTGCCGGGTGGTTTTCAGGCATATTCATACTTCCGAAATTATGCCAGTCGTCTTCTATTTCCGGGCCTGTAGCTATGGTAAATCCAAGGCGTTGAAAAATAGAAACGACCTGGTTACGCACGATGGTCAGCGGGTGAAGTGAGCCAATGGGAAACTGTCTGCCAGGTAATGTATAGTCTTCTTTTGAAATAACTTTTTCTTCGGTGGGAAAATTATTTTTCGCAGTTTCAAATTTGTTTTCCGCCAGGCCTTTAAATTCATTCATCACCTGGCCAAAATATTTTTTCTGATCCGGTGGCACATTTTTCATTTCCCCCATCAGCGATTTCACCAGGCCTTTGGTGCCCAGGAATTTGATGCGAAACAGTTCCGCTTCTTCTGCATTTTGCAGGGAAGCATTTACTATTTCTTTTTTGTATTGTTCAATTTTTTCGAGGATTAATTCCATGGTGCAAATATAGTGTTTGGAGAGATTATAGGATTTTGAAAAAATGAGATCGTAAATTGGAGGACATCCATGAATTATATCGGCGAATTAGTAATACGATTTGCGCAACAGAGAATTGATGATAATTAAGGAAATTTATTTTCTCTCTTTTCTTTGTGAAGAGAGTCGTATATTATTGTGTTGACGTCAAGTTAGGAGGACAGTGCACCAACAAACTGGCATGCAAAAAATGAAAGAAAATGACAAGGCAAGAAGCAGAAATAATTTTACAAAACACATTTAAACTCCCCAAGTTCTATGACGAACAATGGCTGACAATTGACAGGATCCTAAAAGGAGAAAAAGTATTGTTGATAGAAAAAACTGGTTATGGTAAATCACTCTGCTTTCAATTTCCAGCAACAGTTTTCAAAGGCATAACAGTAATATTTTCTCCGCTTATTGCCTTAATGCGTGACCAGGTCAAAAAGTTGACGGCACTTGGTATTGCTGCAAAATGTATTAACAGTGAACAGACACACGAGGAAAACACACAGATAATTAATGAAGCAAAGCAGGGCAAAATTAAAATCCTTTATATAGCACCCGAAAGGCAAGAAAACAGCGAATGGATTGAAGCAACACGACAAATGAACTTATCAATGGTCGTGGTTGATGAAGCTCATTGCATTTCTGTTTGGGGTCACGACTTTCGACCTGCATTTAAGAGAATAATTAATCTTGTAAAGTTATTACCTAAAGGGCTACCTGTTCTTGCAACAACAGCAACTGCGACCAAAAGAGTTGAACTAGATATTGCCCAACAAATTGGCAATAATATTTTGACGATTCGGGGTAATTTAATGCGGGGTAATTTTAAATTGTTTGTTATTAAAGTTGCTTCCGAAGATGAAAAGCTTATATGGTTAGGCAAAAACGTAAACAAACTGCCAGGTTCAGGAATCCTGTATACAGGTACAAGAGTTGATACAGAAGTTTACTCAAAGTGGTTTGAGCATCTAAAAATATCATCAACCGCCTACAACGCAGGATTAGATGCTGATTCGAGAATTGCCATCGAAAATGGTTTGATGGAAAATAAATGGAAATGCATCATTTCCACAAATGCTTTAGGAATGGGAATTGATAAGCCTGACATTCGATTTATAATTCACACCCAAATCCCGCAGTCTCCCATTCATTACTACCAGGAAATTGGCAGAGCGGGTAGAGATGAACTACCTGCTTACATCATTTTGTTTTATAATCCGGAAGACAGGAAATTACCTGAAGCATTTATAGAAGGAGGCAGACCATCACTAAAGAAATATGAGAAAGTAATCTCTGTTGTAAAATCAGCTTTACTTGGAGAGAAGGATTTAATGAAGCGAACCAACTTGAAACAAAATCAAATCAGGGTAATAAAAGCCGACCTGATAGAACAAGGTATTATTCGTGAGGTGATGATTGGAAGAAGTAAGAATTATGAATTTATTCCAAACTCACAAGATTTAAATACGAAAGCATTTGATGAATTGCGAAATGCTAAAATGGCCGATCTTGAAAATATGATTGCCTATGTAGAAACGAATCAATCACGAATGAAATTTCTTTGCGATTATTTAGGCGACAATTCAAATCATTCATACATCAATTGTGACAATAC
Source organism: Chitinophagales bacterium (assembly GCA_038257845.1). Lineage (GTDB taxonomy): Bacteria > Bacteroidota > Bacteroidia > Chitinophagales > Chitinophagaceae > JAFDXJ01. The sequence goes on along the minus strand of JBBSQL010000029.1, from coordinate 4,244 downwards.
AGGCGAAAAGAAAATCACCGTAACAGTTACTCCTGAATGGACAGAGAAATTACAAATCTTCAGGGAAGATTATTTTCCTGAATTAGTAGTTGAATTAAAAGGCTCAAATATCGTAAATGGTACAGCAGCATCTTACTATGGTTTTTCAAATGTTGGGGCTGCCTTGCATCGTTCAAAATATGAAAATGGTGGCGACTTTCCGGACCTTCTATTAAAGTTAGTTTTAAAAGCGTTTCGTAATAAATTTGGACAGGAGAAATTTGATTTAGTTGTGTATATTCCACCAACATTATCCGGAGATTTAGTTAAAAATTTCGCTATCAAAGTTTCGCAGGTTTTGAAATTCCCGATTTCTCACAACTTGCAAAAAACTAGGCAAACTGAACAGCAAAAAGTGTTTGAAAACAGATTTCTTAAAACTGATAACGTGAAGAGTGCCTTTACATTTACTACACCAAATGATATTCAAGGAAAAAGTATTTTATTAATTGATGACATCTTTGATAGTGGTGCAACAATTAGGGAAGCAGGGAGAATATTAACTAACTTTGGAGCAATAAAAATTGCCCCTATTGTAATTGCAAGAACAGTAGGTGGAGACATAATTTAAAATGAAGAAAGAAGATGCAACATACTGGATAGCATTGGCACACTTACCAAGATGGGGTCATTTGAAAATCAATAATCTCATCATAAAATTTTTCCACGAGAACAAAATTTCAATTGAGGATTTTTTTCAATTGGATGATAATGACTGGATGACCCAATATTTATTGGATGAAAAGCAAGTTTTGGATTTAAAACAAGCCAGGTCTGAATTAGCGAGTAATGCTTTTTTAGCAGAATCCCTTTTTAGCCAGGGTTTTGAAATTATTCCTATTACTTCTCCGGAATATTCAAAGACATTAAAAAGTAATTTAAAAGCGGCCCACGCCCCATCCGTTTTATATGTAAAAGGGAATAAGAAAATTCTTGAAGAAAAATCAATTGCAATCGTTGGTTCGAGAGACGCATCAGATGTTGCATTAAAATTCACTGATAATATTGCAAAACTTGCGAGCAAGGAATTTAAAGTTGTAGTAAGTGGTTTTGCTAAAGGAGTTGATAAGCAAGCATTAGATTCGGCTATCAATTACAAAGGACAAAGTGTTATTGTTCTGCCACAAGGTATAATGACCTTTGGTTCGGGGTTTAAAAATTATTATAAACAAATTATTGATGGCGATGTTTTAGTTTTAAGTACATTCTTTCCTAAAGCACCCTGGAAAGCAGAATTAGCAATGGCACGCAATCCAATAATTTATGGGCTGGCTGATGAGATTTATGTTGCAGAATCATCAGAAAAAGGTGGAACCTGGTCAGGTGTTGTTGATGGACTTAGAAAGGAAAGAAAAATTTATGTTCGCAGACCCGAAGCAAATGAAAAAAATGCAAATCATATTCTGATTCAAAAGGGTGCTGTTCCTGTTGACTTCAACGGAAATGAAATGTCGAAAGACATTGTGATAGCAGGTTCAGAACAAAATTTTGTAGATCAGGAAGTTAATGACTTAGAAGCTTTAGAAACAAAAATTCGTTCAGCATTTAACGGAAGACCTTTGACTGCAAAAGAACTACTGGTAAAACTTAACCTGACCTGGACACCACAAAAACTTAACGCCTATTTAAAGAAATTAGACTTCATTGAAATGGTAAATGAAAAAAAGAAAAAAATATATAAATTAAAAGATAAAACTGAAGTGATTCAAACAAAACTTTTTGTTCAATAATTCAATTTTTCAATCATCCAAATCCCTAATACTGTTTTCATCTCTTACAATAATCGCAGGCCTGCCTTCAAAAGTTGAAACGCGGCCGGTGACACAAACATGCTTATTCACCAATTTCTTTTCAGGGTCATAATTAAAACCCATCCGCACATTTTTTGGAATAACGATCGTTAATAATGGATCAGGTAGCCTGGAACCCATGAACAACTGTGCCGGCTCATCTTTTGCCTCGTACAAATATTTGCCTTCCAGAACAATATCGCACACCTGAACACTGTCACCTATATGCTGAGCCGCTTCCTGCGCATTTATTTCTACCTGTGCTTTACATGTGGTGGTAAGGAAGAATAGAATGCTGAAAGTGGCGGCTATTTTAAATGCTTTCATAACAATATTTTTTATTTAAAAAACAAAGTTTGCGCCAACTTATATTGTTGTTCTGTTATTTTTATTGGGATAAATAAATTGCTTGTTAAGGCAAAAGAGATAGATTATTCATTTAGTATAGTATAAAAAGCCAGGTAAAATAAACACTATTTATCTTAGCTTTTATCTTTCAAATACATCCCCGGAAAATTGATCAGCATGATGCGGCTTGCTGCATCTTCATTCAATGGCTTCCAGCCAAATTGTGCATATAAGCCATGCGCATCTTTCGTGGTCAGCATCCACCGGCGAAGATTTTTTGTGCCGGGATATTCATGGATACTTTGCATGAGCCATTTAGATAAGCCGAGGCCGCGGTGCGTTTCCAAAATAAATACATCGGCGAGATAAGCAAAAGTTGCCTGGTCTGTGACAAGCCTCGCAAAACCAATTTGCTTTTCTTTTTCATATACGCCAAAACAAAGCGAATGACTGATTGATCTTTATACGATTTTTATAGGAATGTCCTGTGCCCAATAAGATCTTTCGGAAAGGTATGCATGAATGATATGTATATCCAGCAATTTTTTATCCGTGCTGATCATAAAATTCTGCATTTTCCTGGTGAACATATAGCTGTGTTAATTTTATAAAAATAAAAAACTATACAGACTCATTCCACAATTTTTTATAGACGGTTTTTTTGTCCAGCATTTTTATTTCACCCGGTTGTAAGTTGCCGAGTTCAATGCCGGATATCCGCGTGCGAAGCAATCGCAAAGTGGGAAATCCTGCGGCCGCGGTCATTTTCCTGACCTGCCTGTTTTTTCCTTCCTGTAAAATAATTTTAATCCAGCTTGCGGGAATATTTTTTCTAAAACGAATGGGCGGATTTCTTTCGGGAACAGGCGGTTCTTCTTCCGGCACAGTAACAACGCAGGGTTTCGTCGTATATATTTTACCATTTACATTTATGGCAATTCCTTGCGACATGCTCGCAATTGCATCAGGTGAAATATTTCCATCTACCTGCACCAGGTATTCGCGTGTGTGTGCAAATGTAGGATCCAGCAATTTTTTATTCACACTTGTATCATTCGTAAGCAGCAATAAACCTTCACTGTCTTCATCCAATCTTCCAACCGGGTAAATATCTTTTTGCAGTTTAAAAAAATCACTTAATGTTTTTTTTTCGGGCACTGCACTGAACTGTGAAAGCGTTTTAAAAGGTTTATAAATTATATAATATTGATGCTTCATAAAAAAGTCCCGCAACAGCGGGACTAATATATAGATGGGTTAGTAAGTACCGGGAATTAAATTCCCACCACAATATTAAAAATACTTTTCGCTACTACAAAAAAAAGTTCAATTAATTTTATTCACATTTTTTTGGAGTATGTGCATTTTCGCGTATGCAGGCGCTTGTATATTACAGAAAATATTGAATGGATTGATGTAGTTCTTTGGTTTTATAAATTTATATGGTTCGCTGAAAGAATGATGAATAAAGCGTTACAGCAGGCTTCATTAAAAATTGTAAAGTATCGAAATTTTTTAAAAATGAAAATGGAGGCTTGAAATTCTTATGGGTGTGAAGGGAAATTTCATCTTTTTATGGCCAAAAATATTTTCTGTTAAAAAGCCGCGATCATCGCTTTAAGTTGATTTTTATTATGAAAACCCATAATTGGTTTGATGAAAGATTCGATTGACCAATAATGCAAATTCATACTAAATGAAAATTATCCGGCTCATTTTATTTTCTGAAACCAAAAAAAGTTGCTCTCATAAATGTAAAAGATGAATTGCATATTGTACATCCTTACCTTTGAAAAAATTTGAATTATGAAATTTTCAAAACCGGTTAAAGCCGCATGGATCGCTGAATTAATAGGCGCTAAATTAATTGGCTCACCTGGTACAGAAGCAACAGGGATCAATGAAATTCATACCGTATTGCCCGGTGATATTTGTTTTGTGGATCATCCAAAATATTATGCAACCTGCCTGAACAGTGCAGCCACGCATATTATTATTAATTCAAAAGACGAACAGATGCCGGAAGGGAAAACAATTTATTTTTCAGATAATCCTTTCGAAGCATAT
>JBBSQL010000028.1:0-39142 GCA_038257845.1 Chitinophagales bacterium | reverse complement strand
CTGATGTCTGCTACCTATGACTTATTGGGTAATACAGGCAAGGCATTTGATGAGTACAAAAAATATATTACGATTAAAGATACCCTCGAAAACCAGGAGCAGCGGGATAAATTGTTACAACTGCAAACAGAATATGAAACTGTAGAAAACGAAAAAAAGATTGATGACCTAAAAAATGAAAAGTTGCTACAGGTGCAAAAGCTAAAACAAAACAGCATCATTACTATAATTATGGCTGTCGTAATCGGCTTACTTATTTTTACCGGTTTGGTTTTGCGCAACCGCTACAAGCTGAAACAAAAATTAAAATTTGAAGAAATACGAAATAAGATTGCATCTGACTTACATGATGATGTGGGCTCCACATTGAGCAGTATAAGAATGTACAGTGATATTGTAAAAAATCAGCCGAATCAAACAGCAACATCTGCGCAACTCCTGGATAAAATTAGCAGCAACAGTAAAGAGATGATTGAAAATATGAGCGATATAGTTTGGATGATAAAACCGGGTAATGATGATTTTAGTAATATCCAAAACCGCATGTTGAATTTTGCCAATGAATTGTGTGTACCCGCCGGAATTAATTTTGAATTCAATAAAAATACAACGACAGATGCGCTTCAAATATCCATGGAACTTCGACGCGATATTTATCTCATCTTTAAAGAAGCGGTGAATAATGCGGTGAAATATTCCGGTTGTAAAAACATTCATGCAAATATTTCTTTAATGACAGAGCAAATGATTTTAGTAATTGAAGACGATGGAAATGGCTTTGATATGGATGTTGCGAAAAATGGGAATGGGTTATCCAACATGAAAAAGCGTGCAGAAGCGCATAATGGTAAACTCAAAATCACCTCATTGGATGAAGAAGGTACAGAGATCGTTGTTGTTATTCCTATTTAGTTTTTATAAAACAGGATCAAAGCCCGCTCACTCAATTGAGGTATTGCGCATACATAAGATATTTTTCATTTTTGCAATAATTAAACTAAAACAACTGTCATGCTTAATAAGATTATTGTATTCCTTTTTACATTTTATTTTTCAGTTGCGTATGCGCAAGCGCAAAAAACCATTCTTTTTATTGGTGCACACCCGGATGATGAAACTGCCATCCCTGAAGTCCTGGCTAAATATGCACGCCTTGGGAATAAAGTTTTTATAATAGTTGCAACTGATGGAAAAAATGGAACAAGAGTTACTAATATTCCAGCAGGTGATTCATTGGGAAATTTACGCAAAGCAGAAAGCACCTGTGGGTGCAAAAAAATGGGCATTGAGCCTCCGATATTTTTATCTATTGAACGGTTGGATACAAAAATTGGTGTTGGTGAATATTTTAAATGCCATCAGCAATTATTAGATTCACTCAGAATAAAAATACCGGCCATTAACCCCGATGTTATAATTACACTTGGACCGGATGGAGATACACATCATGCAGAACACATTGTGGTGGGTGCAGCAGTTACAGAATTATTACTGAGAGAAGGTTGGGTGGATAAGTATCCTTTATACTACCTGGCGTGGAAAAAAGGCAACACCACATCCATTGACGATCTTGGTTATGTGGATGATCAGTATTTTAATGTACAGGTTGATTATACACAGGAGGATGAAAACAAAGCAGATGAAGTATTAAAATGTTTTGTAACGCAATACACTCCTGATGAAATGAAAGAGGAAAATGATAGAAAAATAAATGACCCAAACAATTCTATTTATTTCAGAAGATTTGTGGTGTTGAAGGGTTTAAAAAAAGACTTTTAAAATTAGCGGCTTAAAAAACCAAAAATAAATTATGCGATACATCTTTTTATTAATTGTAATTTTTAGTTCACCATGCTTTGCTCAAAACATGGCAATAAGTTACCCGGTAAGCGAAGCCAAAGCAACACAAATTGTTGCTGAAGTTTTAAAGACTTCACCCATCATTGACGGGCACAGCGATTTGTTTGCCTGGTATTTTGGATGTGTTTACAAAAAATTAAAAAAGTGCCCGCAGGATATTTCTGACTATCCATTAGATACGATCAGCAAAGGGCAAACCGATATTCCACGCTGGAGAAAAGGAGGCGTGGGTGGTGTGCAAATAAATTTAGATGCGGATTCATTCAATCTTAAAAGCCAGTATGATTTCCTGCATAAGTTAGAAAAAGCGTATCAAAAGGATTTGCAAATTGTAAGCACTTCAACGCAAATGCGTAAAGCCATGCAGGAAGGAAAAATTGCCCTGCTGCCCATGAAGGAAGGCTCTGAGCAATTGAATGGAAATATTTCATTACTTGATACGTTGTATCAATATGGTTTGCGTTGTATGACATTCACGTATTTTACCAATGAGTTTGCTGATGCAAGTGATGATACGCCAATTCATAATGGTATTTCTGTATTAGGAGAAGAGATGGTGAGAAAGATGAACCGATTGGGTATGATTATAGACATGAGCCATATCTCCGCCAAATCAATGAGTGATATTTTAGACATCACAAAAGCGCCTGTCATTTTCAGTCATTCCAATGCGAGAGCGTTATGCGATGTAAACCGAAATGTGCCGGACGAAATATTATTGCGCCTTAAAAAAAATGGTGGTTTAATAATGATTGATATGGTTGCGGAACACAGCAGCGATGCATTTGGTAAATGGGCGGAAGCAGGTGATTCAGTTTATTATTCTATTAAAGAAAAATTTCCCGGTGATAAAACAAAACTAAATGAAGTGATGCAACAGTGGGAGAAAGATTACCCCATGCCTGTTGTCACGATTGCTGATGTTGCCAATCATTTTGATTATGTAAAAAAACTAATTGGCATTGATTATATCGGTATCAGTGGCGATTATGATGGGATGGATTATCCAATTCCCGGTCTGGAAGATGTTTCCTGTTTCCCAAAAGTATTAATTGAATTGGCAAGAAGAGGATGGACAGAAAAGGAATTGAGTAAAGTAACCGGTGAAAATTATTTGCATGTGTTTGAAAAGATAGAGAAGAGAGCAAAAATATTGCAAAACCAAAAAACGTTTCAGAAAATTTAAAATGTTTAAAAAAATCAACTCATGAAATATTCCTTCTCCATTCTGATGATGATTATTATACTTTGTGCATGTAAAGACACAAAAAAAGAAACACAATCAACATCCCCCGTATCCGACCTTTGTCATATAGATCTCATCGTTGATACCACAACCTGGTTTGCTATTAAAAACGATTCTTTTTTTCAAAAGGAATTTGCAGTACTGGAAACCGATACGACTTACTATGGTGGTAAACCCAGTTTTGATCTCTATGCACTGGGTCAGCTTAATTTTTTACACATCAGCCAGGCAAAGGGTTATTGGGCTGATCAAAAAGGAAGCGGCGTATTGACTTTTCAAACTCAAAAGCCGGGTATGAAAGATTCCATACTGGCGGGCTGGAAAAAGTTCTATAAAGATTCATTATTTGTACATAGTTATAAAGGCCCCGATTTTACACTGGAAGAAGTAATGCCCTGGTATAAATCTGATTCAACAAAGCCGAAGGAACCAACCATATTCCCAAACCTCACCAGTTATTCTGCTGATGCCTATAAGAACTGGGGAATTACTGATTCAATGGTAAATGCAGGTTTGGCAATGAAACAATTTATGGCGAGTTGGGGTGGAAAAGAGCTGGAATCAAGATTGTTTGATGCCATTACAGAACTGCACATGACCATTAATGAGAAAGAATTTACTGAAATGAGATCGGCTTTACTCGCTACAGGATATACAGAAGATGATAAGGTATTTACTCATTCAATTAATCCATCTGTTTACATAAAAGTTTCTGAAGAAAAAGGAAAACCTAAATATTCACAGGTTAAATTCAGGCTTACAAGGGCAGTGGAACAAATAGAAATTATTTTCAGTCCATCATTAACTTTAAAATTAAATGGAAATGAAGGCTGGCTTATTTTAAACTGATAAAAATTAATATATGCTAAATCAAATACTGAATAATAAAGCTCTGCATTTATTGTTAACTTTTATTTTCTGCATTAATGGAATTTTTGCACAAATAAATTATCCAACCGCCCGAACTGAACCATTTGATACCATCATCTACGGCAAAAAAATCAGCGACCCTTATTTCTGGATGAGCCGGAAAGAAAACGAAAAAGAAATGCTCGACTTCAGCCGGGCACAGGGTGAACTTACACACAGTATTTTAGACAGTATTCCCGGAACGGAAACGCTTATGAATGAATGGGGGGAGGCTTACGCCAGTATGCAGGATGAATTGTGGAGCCTGAAAGCTGTGGACAAGTCTGTTTATTATAATCGTGATTTAGGCAGTGAAGGAACCTGGTTATGTAAAAGAATTTCGCCGAATGCACCCGAAGAAAAAATAATGAAAAGAAAAGTCATCATCAACGGGCAGAAATATTCTATACGCAAAAGTGTATTTGCTCACAACAAACCATTGCTGGCACTAATGCTTACACAAAGTGGTGAAGCCAATCCCCAGATAAGGATATTCGACATGGATAAAAAAGAATTTTTACCGGATAGCATCGGCCGGGTAATGTTCAATGATTCACGTGGCGTTTCTATGACCTGGATGCCGGATGATAAAGGATTGTTATACACACAGGCGCCGCCAACAACCATCAGCGACGAAATTTATTATAACGGAAAAATTAAACTGCACATAATGGGAACCGATCCACAAAAAGACGAGGAGATTTTTGGATCAGATGTCAACCCATTAATTACGTTGAGTGAATATGAAACACCCTATGTGTATAGCTTCAATAATTCGCCCTACATCATTGCACGGATAAGAGCAAGTGAAGGAGATAACTATGCTTTTGCGGTTCATTATTCAAAAATAAAAGGCAAACAAACGCCCTGGAAGCGCTTAAAAAATTACATCAACCTTGGTGATGGATTTGATGCCAATGATAAATTTCTGTATGCAGCAACCAAGGGCAAACCCCGCTATGAAGTTGTAAAAATAAATATGGAAACCGGCGAATCACCAGAAACTTTTATACCACAGCAACCGGATGTAATTGCCGGTACAGATGCAGCATACGGCTGCGGAATCATTGCCGGAAAAAATGTATTGTATGTTTTACTGCGGCGGGTTGGCGATATGCAAATTTTAAAAGTAGATTATAAAACGAAGGATGATTCCTTTTTACCGATTGTAAATAAAGGTGCCATTGCTGAAATGTCTTTGCTGGGCGATGATGATCTTATTTTTGCATCAGGTTCCGCAATAAAAAGTGTTCAATATTTACGGTACGATTTTCAAAATAAAAAACTGGCTCCTTTATCTTTTGCAGAAAAAGTCTTTGATGTATCAGATATGTACAGTACCAAAGTTATACAGGTGCCTTCCCGTGACGGGAAACAGATCCCCGTTTCACTAGTTTATAAAAAAGGTTTGAACCTCCAAAACAATAATGCATTGTTGATTGATGCTTATGGAAACAGCGGGGCATCTAATGACTTATTTTGTAATCCATCATTATTCTCCTGGTTAAAACGAGACGGCATCTATGCTTATGCACACGTACGGGGCGGCGGAGAATTGGGCGAAGACTGGATAACGGACGGACAGTTCCCGAACAAAATGAATTCGATAAATGATGTGGTGGATGTTGCAGCTTTTTTTGTAAAAAACAATTACACATCTGCTCAAAAGCAAATGGTGATGGGTGGCAGTGCAGGCAGTTTTTTAGTGGGCATGAGTATTAACCAGCGACCCGATCTTTTTGCAGGTGGTTTATTTTTATCTGGTCTGCCCGATATTGTTACTTATCGTGATGGTGCTTTTGCAAGGGAATCAAAAACTACTGGCCCTATTGGAACAAAAGAAGGATTCTTTGCCAGTTACGATATCAGTTCTTATTATCAAATACCCGAAAATAAAAAACTGCCAGCCATGTTAATTTCACATGGAGCTACAGATTATATTCTGAGTATGCATCCTGCAGCAAGGTACACGGCAAAATTACAACAGATGCAAAAAGGCGATCGCCCGATTTTATTACTGGTAAATTGGGAATCCGGCCATCTGGGTAGTGATGAGGAAATGCTGTATATGTACAAGTTTGCATTGTGGCAAACCGGGAACCCGGATTTTCAACCTGGCTTTAATAAAAAATAAAACTGTAAGCAAATAACTAACAATTTCAATACACCTCACATTAACTTTTGGATTGCAATTGAGGTTGGACTGAATCAAAATTAAAAAAAATCACCAGTGAAAACTTTTTAAGTGTGTTTGATGAAGTGGAGTAGAAAGCAAAAATGTTGCAACAGAAATGAAATGAGAAGATTTTTTGTAACCGGCTGTAGGTTTTCATGGCATCTTCGTTGTGTCACTCACTTGTGCTGCATATTTTCATGGCAGCAGCAACAAAAAGTTGTTGCGGTAAAAAGCAAATAGGATGATAAGGCTATAACAAAATTTATTTATGAAATATATTTTATCAGCGCTTTTCATATTTATATCCGCCAACTGTTTTGCGCAACAAATTAAATTATCATCATTGCTTTCCTGCAAACTATTGCCCGGTATGCGTGACAGTGTATATGAAGGTTATCACCAAGTATTTGAAAATCACATTACCAATAGCGGTAAAAAAATTAGCCTGTATATCATCGTTATTCCATCAATAAACAAAACAAACAGGCCACCAATATTCATGATTGAAGGCGGCCCGGGCCTGGCCGTTTCCAGCGGTGCTCCTTTTTATGCTGATAAAAAAAATCCATACCGCCAAAATAATGACGTGGTGCTGGTTGATGTAAGAGGCACAGGAAAATCTAATCCTTTGCATTGTCCTTCGCTACAACAAAAAGAAAGCATCCAGGAGGAATTAGATGATATGTACCCGGTAGAAAAAGTAAAAGCATGTTACGAATTACTTTCAAAAGAAAATGATTTGAAACAGTATAACACCACGAACGTTGTGCAGGACCTCGAAGAAATAAGGGAATGGCTTGGCTATAAAAAAATAACTGTGTACGGAATCTCTTATGGAACAAGGGTGGCTTTGCAATATATGCGAATGTATCCGCAAGTATTGGTTTCTGCTGTATTATGGTCGCCAGTTCCCACGTATGCACGCATGCCTTTGTACCATGCAAAATTTGCACAGCAGGCATTGGAAAAAATTTGGGAGGATTGTAAAGAAGACAGCAGTTGCAATGAAAATTATCCTGGCATCAGCAGTGAGTTTATCAGTTTAATGGAACGGTTAAAATTAAAACCTGCTGAATATGTTTTTAAAGACAGTGCAGGAACTGAAGAGCATGTAATCATTTCGTGGAACGCATTTCAAACCAAAATCCGTTCGCTAATGTACACACCCGCAGGCATACACGCCATTCCATACATCGTGCACCAGTCATACAGTGGCAACCTGCAGCCTTTTATTGATTTATTCCCTGCAGCAAAAACCTTTGATGATTTTATTGCAGAAGGTTTTTATTTATGCGTTACCTGTACAGAGGATGTACCATTTATAAAACCATCTGAAATTTCTTTGGAGACGCAACAAACATTTATGAGCGACTATCGTGTACAGCAGCAATTGAAGGCTTGCGCAAACTGGACTAAAGGAATATTACCACCAGATTTTTTACAACCCGTAAAATCGACTGTACCCACATTGATTATTTCCGGTTCATTCGATCCTGTTACGCCCACATCATGGGCAAAAGAAATTGCAAAAACTTTACCCAACAGTACATTCGTGGTAATACCGTACATGTCGCATTTGTTTGACGGCTTGAGCAATGAAGATTGTTTTGATAATATGGTAGTTGATTTTATAACAAATGGTAATAAACAAAATTTTAAAACAGGTTGTGTAAATGAAATGAAGCCGCCTGCATATAAATAATATTCAGTAAAACAAAAACAAACAAAGATGAAAATACTAAAAAGTGTACTTGCCCTATTTATAATTGTACTATTAAATTCGTGCAACCAAAAAACCAATACAGATTTTTATCTTCCTGCAGAATGGGAAACTCAATCAGGAGTTATTGTAAATGGGTTTGATGATTCTGCTACCATTGAAATGGTAACGCAGCTAAGTAAAGAAACAAAAGTGTATTGCATTGCGGTTGATACCTTAGTAGAAGTGTATAAAAAGAAATGTTCAGACGCCGGTGCTACTTTAGATAGCATTCAATTCTTAATAACCTCAGATAATGTTAGTTCTTTTGCAGAACGTGACGGGCTGTTGTTTATGAAAAATGAAAAAGGAGAAAAGCAAATGGTGAATTTTGCCTGGAATGCTTACGGCTGGTATTTTACAAATGAATTTAAAAAACAAATAGAAAAAGAGGAAAAAAATAGGGAAGCTTATAGGGTAGCTCATATGGCAGCATTTCCATATACAATGGTTTCTTCGGCAATGGTTAATGAAGGTGGTGCTATTGAAACAAATGGAAAAGGAACAATTTTACAGGTCGAATCAGTGAACATGCAACGCAATCCGGGCATGACCAAAGAACAACAGGAAATGGAGTTGAAAAAAGTTTTAAATGCAAAAAAAATAATCTGGCTAAAAGAAGGCGCAGCAGAAGATCCCTTCGGTTGGGGAACGTTGATAGCAGAAAATTATTTTGGTATGGGTGTACGAGGACATATTGATGAGTTTTGCCGTTTCGTAAATGACAGCACCATCTTAATTTCTTATCCCGATTCAGCCGAAGCAGCAAGTGATCCAGTTAAAAAGATTAACCTGGAAAGAATGAAAGTAAATTATGAAATTCTCAAAAATGCTACCGACCAGGATGGCAAACCATTTACGATTATTAAAATGCCGGTACCTGATAACAATTATATGACTTTTGCGCTGGATACAACAAGCATCATTCACGAAATAAAATTTCTTTCACGCAGAATACTTGCTGAACAAAAAAACTTTTCAATTGGAGACACGGTACACTTTGTACCCTCAAGCAGCTACCTGAATTTTTTTATTACCAATAAAACTGTGTTTGAAGCCAAATACTGGTCTGAAGGGCAAACAATGGCTTCGAAAGCAAAAGATGAAAAAGCAAAACAAATATTGCAGCAATATTTTCCTGGTAAAAAAATATATCAAATAAATACAACTGAAACCAATCACAATGGCGGAGGACTTCATTGCTGGAGTATGCAGGTACCGAAATAAATAATCACAATTAAACATAAGTATGAAATATTTTTTGCCATTATTGCTAATATGTATTTGCAATATTTCTTTATCACAAAGTCAAATACAGGCATCAGTAAACCAATCAGCCACTCACTTGCTTTCCCTGGAAAAAAAATGGCTAATAGCAGAATTCGCATTAGATACAGCTTATCTTTCCTCCCTAATGGATCCGACATTTATAAGTATCTCGGATGAAGGCGTACACAACAAACAGCAATGCCTGCAAAGCATGTACAGCAATATCAGCCAAAGGCTGAAAGATTCTATCATTATTGATTCTTTCAATTTTGAAAACACAGTTGTAAACATCTATGAAAATTGTGCTGTAATAATTTTAACCGTGCATACTTATGGAAAAAACAAAAGCGTCATCCGCGATCGTAAAACAAGATTTTATGATGTATGGATAAAACGAAACGGCGAATGGAAAGCTGTTTCATCGCAGGGAATTCCTATAACAGAATAAAATATTTCTTATACAAACACAACCAACATGAACACTGCACTACCCATTGACCAGAAAAACAGGATTGTTATCATTGATATTATCAGGGGCTTTGCTTTGTTCGGCGTATTGATAGCCAACCTGGCCGGTTTTATAAATTTTGCTTTGCCTGAAAAACAAATTGCCTTATTAACCAGTACCCCTGCTGATAAAATAACAGATCATTTCGTAAGCTTTTTTATTGATGGAAAATTCATCACCATATTTTCCATGCTTTTTGGTTATGGTTTTGGTGTGCTGATTGAAAGAGTTTCTATGAGGGTAAAACATCCGAATTTATTTTTTGTGCGCCGCATGATTATTTTATTGCTTTTTGCTTTTTTACACATCGCTTTCTGGTGGGGTGAAATACTGAATGTATATGCCATGGCCGGAATGTGTATGTTGTTCTTTAAAAATACAAAAACAAAAAATTTGCTCTGGTGGGGTTTGTTCTTATTTTTTATTATAACGCCTGTCATTCAGGGTTTAAAGATATTTTTACTGCCGCCGCCAGGTGAAAAAGTAGATTTAATATTGACTAACTATGTAACAAATATTCGTTCCGGCAACTTATTAAATATTATAAAATCAAATTATGCAGTAACCTCTTATTTTTTTATAGAACGCTGGTCTCAATTGCGCGATATAGCAGAAGCCCTTGGTAAATTTTTGATCGGGTATTATATTTTTAAATCAGGTTTTTTGCAGCAGCTTTCTTTATATATTGGATTATTTAAAAAAGTTTTCCGGGTTGCCCTTATTATAGCGGTACTGTATTTTGCCAAAAAAATTATTGTAGAAATAATTGGTAGCAGCTTTGACAGCAAAATTTTTACATTGATTGATTACGAACTTTCAAACATAGGCATATTAAGCCTTTCATTGGTCTATTGCACAACGCTTATTTTTATTTTTCATAAAAAACAAGGCCTTAAAATATTCAAAGGATTTGCTTCTGTTGGCATGATGTCACTCACCAACTATCTATTACAAACTTTGTTTTATTGTTTTTTCTTTTATGGTTTCGGACTAAATATGATGGGTAAAATGCACATGCAATGGGTATTACCATTGTCCATCATCCTATTTATT
Source organism: Chitinophagales bacterium (assembly GCA_038257845.1). Classification (GTDB taxonomy): domain Bacteria; phylum Bacteroidota; class Bacteroidia; order Chitinophagales; family Chitinophagaceae; genus JAFDXJ01. The sequence goes on along the minus strand of JBBSQL010000028.1, from coordinate 28,362 downwards.
GTTCAAATATTATTTAGCAGGTTCTGGATGAAACGCTTTCGATTCGGGCCTGCAGAGTGGATTTGGAGAATGCTGAGTTATAGAAAATATATGCCGATTAAAAAAAATATATTTCAGGATTAGTTATATTTTTCAACAAAATCAATAAGAAATTGTTATACATTATTTTTCAAAAACATTTATAAAAAATATTTCCATTATGAGAAATTCATTTTTATCCCTTTGTTTTCTTTTTATTTCAACATGTTGTTTCTGCCAGCAAGACAGTTTTAAATGCCCATGTTCAAAAATAGGGCTGGATTCTTTGTGGGCAGACAGCAACCAGATTTCTTGTTACTTAATACCCGTATTAAAAAAAACTGCTGATCCTTCAAAAGGAAAGTTCTATTTAGCAACAGCGATTACACCTTCTTTAAAAGAATCCAATGAACCACCATTATTATATCTGCACGGTGGGCCGGGTATTGCCACACTGGAAAATGTACCTCGTTATTTAAAATCGAAAACCTGGAAACTCATCAGAGAAAAAAGGGCAATTATTTTTTTTGATTACAGGGGAACCGGCTTTTCAGAACCCGCGCTTTGCCCAGATATCAATGATTCTATTTATCAATTTGCAAAAAATAATTCCTCAGAAGCTGAGCAGGAATCGTATAAAATTTCTTTGTATAGAAAATGCCGGAGCGAGCTTTTATTAAACGGTATAGACATTGCAACTTTTAATTCTGTTCAACTTGCGAATGATGTGGAATCAATACGTGAATCGTTGCAAATTGCCAATTGGAATATTTATAGCGTTTCTTATGGAACCACAGTTGGGTTAAATCTTATGCGTAATCATGGTAAGCAAATCAATAGCATTATTCTTGATTCTCCATTTCCACCAAATGCACCCTGGCTTGATTTTGTCCGGCCATTTGATACTTGTTTTAAAGTACTTGAGAATTATATAGCACATGATCCTGTTGCTTTTTCACACTTCCCTTCGTTCAGAACCGATTTTGTAAATGCTGTAGAAAGATTGAATAAAAATCCTGTCAAAATAAAAACAGGGAAGGATACATCGGAGTATGATTATTACGGCTATGATTTTGCCTGGAGTATCTGGACAGCAATGCTCAATCCGAAATCTATTCCTTTCGTTCCACTGGCCATTCATGAAGTTGGAAATGGCAATGATTCTATACTATCTAAATGGGTGGAGGCATTTAATGATCCAAATTCTTTTGGTAAATTTTCTGAACCACAGAGTAATGCAATATCATGTTATGAATCAAGACCAAAAACCTTTGGCGATAGCAAAGCGTCTTTACTTGCTAATTATCCTGATTTCTCATCGTACTATATAGATTTTGAGGGAGCCCTTTGTGATGTATGGCAACCGGGAAGTGCCGCTCCTGAAATGTTTCAGCCTGTGACAAGTAATATCCCGGCTTTAATTTTGTCAGGAGAATTTGACCCGGTTTGCCCACCTTATTTTGGAGCAATCACGGCCAAAACTTTATTAAACTCTACTTTTATTATTGTTCCTGCAGCATCGCATGCGGCCATCAATGCGGATGATTGCATTCGAAACGTAGCTAATAACTTTTTTTCACATCCTGCTCAAACACCTGATACAAAATGCGTGAGCGAGCTTTCTAAAATAAAAATTAAGTATAGCAATTTATATCTGGCCTTATCTGAATTCAAGCATTAACTATTAAAATAAATTTCACAGCAAAACTTATTTAAAAAATAAAATTAAAATAATAATTCAACAATCTTTCAATCAAAACTTTCAACATCAAACCATGGCAACAACAAAATTTAAAATTCTATTTCTTTGCCTTTTAATCCTGCTTTCATGCAACCAACAAAAAAAATCGAAAATAATTATGGCAGTCCTTGCACATCCGGATGATGAGGCTGCAGTAGGACAAGTCCTGGCAAAATATGCCAGTGAACAAAACAAAGTATATTTAGTGATTGCAGCCGATGGCCGGTATGGCGTGGAGGAATTTGCGGGCATTCCGGCAGGAGATACCCTTGTGCAAGTGCGTAAAAAAGAATCCATTTGCAGTTGTAAAATATTAGGCATAGAACCGCCCATTTTTTTAGGGTTTCATGATGGTTTTGGAATGGTAGATGGAATCGGCGAATATTTTGATCAGACTGTTGCATTAAAAGAAAAATTAAAAAAAGTCATCCAGGAAATCAACCCGGATCTAATCATCACTTTTGGACCTGACGGAGATACAGGCCACCCCGACCACAGGGGAATATCTGATATGACAACTGAAGTAATCCTGCGTGAAGGATGGTATGAAAAATATCCATTGTATTATATTGGCTGGTTAAAAGAAAAGCTGGTCAGCATTCCACAGGGTAACTTGGCATCCCTGAACTATGTAGATAAAAAATATTTAAACGTCCGGATAAAATATAATGAAGAAGACAGGAAGAAATTATTTGAATCTTTAAGCTGCTTTAAAAGCCAGTTAACTGAACAGGATGTAAAAAACTGGATAGATGCAGAATTAAAAGACAGTTCTTTCACTTTTTATTTCAGGCGGTTTCTGATAGATGAAAAACAAAGAACTGATTTATTGGTAAAGTAAATTACTTGGAGCGAACAACTGTTAATTAGCGACATTGAAAAAAAACACATTGGATCATATAGGGATGTTGTTTCAAAAATTATCAAGTTAAACATATGAAAAAAATAATCACTGTCGTTTTTCTAACAGTTTTTAGCATGATTGCCCGGACACAAACAATTACAACTATTTTTTACAATGCAACTGTAGTGGATGTTCAGAATGACAAACTTCTTAAACACTATGCAGTAATTGTTGAGGGGAATAAAATTATTTCAGTTAGACCTATCTCAAAGACTAAGTTATCGAAAGAAGTTAGAGTAATAAATTCAAAGGGAAAATATATAATTCCTGGTTTTTGGGACATGCATGTTCATGTATTAGAAGAAGATGAAGGATATAAATGGCAATTACCTTTGTTCCTTGCAAATGGTATTATTGGATTTAGAGAAATGTGGGGAGACAGGAAAGTAATCGACAGTATAAGAATCGAAATGCAAAAAGGGACAATGCCATTTTTTCATTTCACAGCATCCGGACATATTATTGATGGAAAGAAAGTTTTTTGGGAAGGCTCACTTTCTGCGACAGATACAACAACTGCTTTTCATCTTGTAGATTCCCTGGCAAATGCCAAAGTTGATTTCATTAAAATCTATAGTTTTTTAGAGCCTGAGGTATTTGAAGCCATTTCTAAAAAGTGCAAGGAAAGGGAGATTCAGTTTGTTGGCCACGTACCACATAGGGTCTGGTTGACAAGAGCTTCAGAAGCAGGAATGGCAAGTATGGAGCATTTATACGGTTTCCTGATTGAAGCATGTTCTTTTCCTGATTCAGCCATGAAAATGAAAAAAATAAATGCAGATAATTTTGAAGCAGGAATGGAACCTAAACTTAGAATAGAAAAAGCCAGAAGCAGCGAAAAGTTTATGTTAGATAATTTTTCGGAGAACAGAATGAGCGCTATTGCAAAGGTGTTAAAAAGAAATAACACCTACATAGTTCCTACAGTTGTGACCAATAGAGGTGGGTATTTTTCAAATGACACTTCATTTACAAATGATATAAGACTTAAGTATTTATCCCCCGAAGCCAGGGATGAATGGAAAGAAGAAACAGAAAATGATATTAAAAAAAATACTTCACAAGACTGGCAGAATAAAAGAAAAAGATATGACATTGAAAAAATAATTATTAAAATATTATGGCAGGAAAAGGTTCCGATATTAGCAGGAACAGATTCTTATAACCCATACGCTTTCCCAGGATTTAGCCTCCATGATGAAATGGCTTTATTTGTTGAATTCGGTATGACACCTATTGATGCTTTACGCACAGCAACTCTTAATCCTGTTAAATATCTAAAAATGACGGACTCATTAGGAACCATTGAGGCTGGCAAAAGAGCCGACTTTGTTATATTAAATGGCAATCCATTGACAGATATAAGGAATACAAAAAACATTTATTCTGTAATGATCAATGGCAAATTATTCACCTCAGACGAATTGAATAAGATGAAAGAAAGCGTAGTAATAAGCAACTCAATCGTCAAATGATGAAGTAGATAAGAAATATTTAAATGTTAGCATAAAATATAATGAAGAAGACAGGAAGAAATTATTTGAATCTTTAAGTTGCTATAAGAGCTAGTTAACTGAACAGGATGTAAAAAACTGGATTGATGCTGAGTTAAAAGACAGTTTATTTACCTTTTATCTCAGGCGGTTTATTATTGATGATAAACAAAGAACAGATTTCTGAAATTTATAAGTTGGTGGTAATTTTAAAAGATTGATTGTAATGAATAATTTGACGCAAGGGATCAAATAGTAAAACATGGATAAAACATATAAATATTTAGGCTACTTTTTACTTTTATTAATTCCCTTTATATTTGCAGGGTTTTATAAAACTTATTTTCAACCGTTCCCGGATTTTGGAAAAAATATTGACGTGTATATTCACGTCCATGTATTCATTGCCATACTTTGGGTTTCAATCCTCATTGTACAACCCTTTTTAATACTTAATAAAAAAGTATCACTCCACCGAAAAGTTGGCAAGCTCTCTTATATCGTTTTTCCATTTCTCATTATCTCTTTTATTCCAAGGATAATAAAAACGTACAATGCGGGGGATTTCGCTTTTTTATTTTTTCCCCTGGCAGATGGCACTTTACTTATACTATTTTATGCGCTGGCAATTTATAATAAAAGAAAAACTGCCAAACACATGCGGTACATGATTGCATCCGCTTTGGTTTTGATGGATCCAACTTTGGGCCGCATTGGTCCAATCTTATTAGGTTGGTCAACCCTTTTTACTCAAAATGTTGAATATGTAATTCTTTATTTTATTTTAATCAGCCTGGTATTATATGACTTGAAAAATAAAAGAAAATTTCAGCCGTATATCGTTGCAATTTTTTGTTTTATAATTCATCAGCTTATTTTTTATTGGGTCTTTCTATAGGTGACCCATTTATTGAAGTTGGAAGCTTATATAATCTATACATTTAGTAAAATACAAAAACTGAACCAACAAAAGTTGCAAAAGCATGGCTGTACAATGTAACTTCAGCTAAGTAAAACATCGGCAGCGTTTCCGCCCCGAAATTCAATTTTAATCATTAGCTCATAACTTCATTAATATATTTTCAAATAGACATTTATACCGGGCTGATTAGGCAATGAATCGCATGCCTTCGCAAATGAGTCAAAGAAAAATTCCATGACTTTCGAACAATTGCTTTTTAAGGAGGCATGTGGAGAAGAAATACAAGATAGATCCGCAAAAATTTTACACGAATAAATTTGTTAGTTTTGAAGACTGGTATTTAAGCAAAAAATTATTTACAAAACCGAATAACAAAATTATCTAATGATACTTATTACTGGTGCATCTGGTTTTCTCGGTTCCTATATTACCAGGCAACTGGTAGAAAAGGGGTATGCAGTAAGAGCAATCTATCGAACTGATAAACTTCCTTTTTATATTCCGCCTGAAATATCCAAAAGTATTATATGGGTAAAGGGAGATGTGCTTGATATTGTTTCATTGCGGAATGCTATGACAGATGTTGATATAATTATTCATGCAGCAGGTATTGTTTCCTATTCAAAAAAAGACAGGAAGAAAATGTATGATGTAAATATTGATGGTACAAGAAATATTGTTCGTATAGCGCTTGAAAAAAATATACAACGATTTATACATATCAGTTCTGTTTCTGCAATAGGAATAAGTTCAGATGGATGCTGGTTAGATGAAAAATCGGAATGGAAGGAAAGTAAACTTAATTCACATTATGCTATAACAAAACTCAGGGGAGAATATGAAGTATGGCAATGTATAGAAAAAGGTTTGAATGCGGTAATAATTAACCCAAGCACTATTTTAGGTTTTGGTAATTGGAATAATGGCAGTTGTGAATTTTTCAAAAGTAGTTTTAATGAATTTAAATGGTACACCAACGGCGTAGGTGGTTTCGTGGATGTTGAAGATGTAGCGCTTGCTGTGCTTCTTTTAATGAATTCAAATATAAGATCGGAGAGATTTATAATTACTAATGAAAACCAGTGCTTCAGAGAACTCTTGAACTCTATTGCTGATAATTTTAGGAAAAAACGGCCGAAATATATAGCAACTAATTACCTCTTAGCAATAATTTGGCGACTTGAAAAACTAAAATCTTTTTTTACAGGTAAAGATCCATCACTTACGAAAGAGATTGCAATAGCAGCCAAAAGCAAAACCTATTTTAAAAACGATAAGATACTTTCTGCTTTGCCAGGATTTTCTTTCACGCCTTTAGAAAGAACGATTGAAGTTGCCAGTAAAAAATATCTTTACAATATTAAAAGCTCTTAAAAATAGAATTCAGGTATAATTCAAATGCTTTTCGCATTTAGCAATTTAAATTTTCAGCTAACGTATTAATAAACTTATCAATTATCTCAGGTGAATGTGCAGCAGTACAGCAAATTCTTAACCGCGCTTTTTTTACAGGCACAGCAGGAAAAACAATCGCATTCGCAATAAATCCTTCGTCGAATAATTTTTTCGCTACTAAAAGCGCTTGTTTATCACTTTTTATTAATATTGGAATAATAGGGCTTGTGGTTTTTCCTACGTTAATATTTTTTTCTTTTATCCCATTCATCAACTGATTTGTATTTTTCCACAAAGCCTTAAGCCTCCATGTTTCCTTTTGCATCAATTGTATTGAGGCTATTGCTGCTGCAGTATTTGCAGGTGTTAAAGCCGCAGAAAATATAAAGGGTGAACTTCCATGTTTAAGATAAAGTATCAATTCTTTTTTACCTGCAACATATCCTCCATTAGAAGGAATTGCTTTTGACAAAGAGCCAGTAAAAATATCAATCCTCGAAGAATCTATTTTGAAATGATCATTTATGCCACAACCATTTTTTCCCAACACGCCAAGAGAATGTGCTTCATCAATCATTAACAGTGCGCCATATGTTTCTTTCAGAGCAATAATTTCTGGCAACCTGCAAATGTCTCCATCCATTGAATATATGCCTTCAATAATGATTAAAATACGTTGGGTTGAATTTGTGTTCAACAATATTTTCTTTAAAGAATCTGGATCATTATGGCGAAAGGATAGATGTGTAATACCGGCTAATTTTAGTGCATCTGAAATACTTTTATGCACCAGTTCATCTGCTATAACTATATCCTTATTACTGAACAACGCACTTATAACCGCAATGTTTGCCATATAACCGGAACTAAAAAGCATCGCTGCTTCTGTACCTTTGAAATCGCTGATGTCCTTTTCTAAAACTTCATGCAGTTCATTTGTGCCCGTTAGAAGCCTTACTCCTCCCGTACCTGTTCCATATTTTTTTATTGCTTCTATTGCTGAAAATTCAATTTGAGGATGACCGATTAATCCCAAATAATCATAGGACGACATCATGTAAAAAGAAGAATTATTAATAACTACTTCCGGACCTGATTTTCCCTGCAAAACTTCCTGGAAAGTATAAACATCCTCTATAATACTAGAATTTAATAATCTAAACCAGCGATGTACAAGCAAATGAGATAACAATGGAGTCTTTGGTGTAAAATTGGGATTATCACAAAAAAAAGCCCTCACATCTGAAGAATGGGCGACTTTTTTTCTTATATCATTCATAATTAGAGATTAATTTTTCCCATTAAATTATCTGGTGGGATGTTTTGATAAGCAAATAAGTTAATTTTAGCCTTAGACCTGAATTAGCAGCAATACAAATTTATGGAATTTACATACTTTATAAAACAATATTTTATTATTTATGCGCTAATATTTTTTTGTTACTATTTAATACCTGCAGGTTCTTGTTATCTTCTTTTTCATGTAGTGAATAAAAATAAATGGGAATCAAGGCGAATACAAAACAGGCCCCCCAAGAAGAACTCGGTTTTAAGAGAAATTAAAACATCGCTCATAGCTATTTCATTATTTTCTCTTTATACAACCATCCTGTGTTATTTTATTTCAATCGGGAAAACCCGGCTTTACCTTTCTGTAAGTGATCACAGTATTGGTTATCTCGTATTAAGTCTCCTGATATTTATTGTTGTACAAGACACTTATTTCTATTGGACACATCGGTTTATGCATCTTAAAAAAATTTTCCCTTACGTACACAGGTCACATCATCTTTCGAATCCACCAACACCTTTTGCTACTTTAAATTTTGGGGTTTGGGAAACAATTATTGAGTTTGGGATTTACCCTTTAATGATTTTTTTTGTGCCGCTGCATCCTATTACCATAGGCATATTTTTAATTTATAATGTTACCATAAATACTGCAGGACACATAGGTTATGAATTAATGCCACGCTCTTTTTTTAATCATCCAATACTAAAATATGGATTGACCGTTACACATCATGATATGCATCACTCAAAAGTGAATTGCAACTATGGAATTTACTTCAGTTTCTGGGATCGGATTATGCATACAAATCATGCAGATTATGAAAGTACTTTTATGCAGTTAAAAAATAAATCTTCTATAAAAAAAGAAAATTAAATCATTAATTAATGATCATTGTTTTATGCTAAAACTTTTTCATACATCCTGTAAACTTTATAGCGCTGTGCTCCTATCTTCTCCATAATGCTTAACAGCACTTTATTATCTTCAGATATCCATGATAATTCAGCCTGTTTATAACCACGTTCCAACCCTTTTTTAATTGTATAATAATAAAAAAGAATGTCGAGCCCTTTTGTGCGGAACTCTTCATTTATTCCCAAAAGCATTACCCGTAATTGATTAATCTTTCTTTTATAATAAAACATTTTAAATATGCCGAAGGGAAATAATTTTCCATTTAAACGAATCTGTACCTGGTTAAAATCAGGTATAGATAATGAACATCCTACAACCTTACCTTTTACTTCAGCAAAAAAAACTAATTCGGGATCAACAATCAATTTCATTGATTCGGCTGTAAATAACATTTCTTCAATGGAGGAAGGAACAAAGCCCCAATTATTGTTCATGAAACTATTATAAAGAGAATTGATATGATTCATTTCACTTTTATAAGTTTTCATATTTAGTGATCGTAAAGTTATATCTGATCTTTTACTGATTTTCTCACAAATCTTTTGCAGGCGAGGTAATAAGTCAGGCTGTTCATTTACAATGTTTTCAGTCATTATATAAGCATATAAATCGTGTGCTTTTGTAAAGCCCGCGATTTCGAATAATGATTTAAAATATGGAGGCGTATAGTTCATTTGGAGCATGGGAGGTGTTTCAAATCCAGTTAGTTGAATTCCACATTCATTTGCAATGGAAAAATTCATTGGGCCATATACTTTGGTTATTCCCTTATTCTTTAACCAGTTTATTCCAACATTAAAAAGCTCATTGGCAACATCCTGATCGTTTATACTTTCAAAAAAGCCAAGAAAGCCTGTTGCTTCTTTATAAAGTTCATTATATGAATCATCAATGAAAGCGAGAATTCGCCCAGCTATTTCTTTCTCTTTATAAATGATCCATGAATTATATAAGCAATGTTTAAACCCTGGATTTTTTTCCCTGTTTAATAAACGACGTTGTTCCATTAAAAGCGGAGGCACCCAATTTGCATCATTTGCATAAATTTTCCAGGGGAAGTGAAGAAATTTTTCCTGTTGCGCTTTAGAAATTATTTGAATTGTTGTTAACTTTGGTTTCATAAAAGAGCTTTAGTATTTTCATTATAAATATCACATTTTATTTTTGATTCTTTCGTGTGCTTGAAAATATTTTTCCCATCTTATTTTTACATAGGCATTTAATTTTTCAGGTAAGGAATGAGTTAACCTTATATAATCTTTTTTGTCATTAACAAATTTCTCAATATCCGGCCTGGCATACTCAAATTCATTCAATTTAAGATGAACATAAATTTTGTTCATTGTAGAAACAGTGTCTGATATTAAATCGTCATAGTTAATTTCTATAAGTTCATCTGGCTTAAGAAATAATTTTTGTTCCAAATAAGCATTCATAAGTGTTTCGAAGCCCATAAAAATAAGTTCATTTTTATCAACACCTTTTATCGAACCTAACATATATTTCTTAGAAACATGCCATAATCTCTCAGTTGAAACAAATACCTCATACGGCTCCCTGGATATATATACAAATTTCGCATCCGGAAAAAGCTCCTTTAGAATAACGATACGGGCTGTATTTGGAGGGGATTTTAATACAAGTGGCTTGTGATTATTTTGTAACGAAATTTTTTTGACTAGATACATATAACGGTGCTTCCATTTCTCCCTTACAACCGGGTTCTCCAACTTTGAGCATTGTGTAAAGTGTTTTATAAATTTTTGGGGAAAGAGAAAACCCCAGGTAGGAGAATATTCACACAATAAATTCATTAACCCAATATCTTCCTCGCCCGGAAATGACCAATCGAGCCGAACACGATGGAAATGATTCTTTGCTTTTAATATATTACTTATCACCTGTAATATTTTTTTCAAAGTACTTTTATATAATAGCATTAATTCCGGTGCTATGTGCTGAAATACATCCATATAACCAAAACGGGAATCACATGCAAAAAGACATTGCAGGAATGTTGTTCCACTCCTGTAATGTCCTAATATAAATATTGGAGATTGTTTAATTGAATAGTTATTTATTTTCTTTTTAAATATGAATACTTCAACTAATCTTAAAGGCTCGAATACGATCAATTTTATAGACCAGGGAAGTATCACATTAAATATACCTTTTGATGAAAGGCCTTTCATTTTAATGATTATTCTTATAAATCTGTATAAGGGTATGAAAGGAATATATTCCATTTTATCTAAACTGATTTTTTCAAAAATAACAACCATTTATGTATGCCTGTCGGCAATATGCCGAAATTAGGATTATTTAAAATGCTAACAATTTAGAACAATATATTTATATGCAGTTTCTATATGAAAAAAAAGGTAGTGAAATTAAATGGAGGATTTTTATCAAGTCATTTACACTTGGAAATTGGTTCACTTAAGGATAGGATTAAAGTTCAGCATCCTGAAAATTCAACCAACAAATGCACAGGATTAAAAAATTTTCTCCCCCAATTGCGGTATTGCACACCTTCTCATAACATTGCAATTTTGTGTTTAAATTATTATAATGAATAAAATTACACTTAGCGCATGCGCAATTTTTATTTTTGCCTTTGCACAAAATACCTATCCTTCATCGGTTAGTGCAGGTCTTGGAACAACTACGCCTGATGTTTCCTCAAAAGGCGTATATAAAAGTTTATCAAACCTCCATGCCTGCTCCAGGCGCATACCATTATTCAATATATATAAATGAAAAATTAATTCATACAAAGCAAATGCTGCCCGTGAAATAATTTCCAAACCAGTCAGGTTTATCACAGCAATTATTCATCAAAAAAATTAAAATCATGAAAACAAAATTTTTACTCACACTCCTTATCACCGGATTTGCTTTTCAGTTTGTTGCAGCACAAAGCTGGTTATTAACCGGCAATGCAGGAACCACACCCGGTACAAATTTCCTTGGAACAACAGATGCAAAAAATTTCATCTTTAAAACAAACAATATTGAAAGGGGAAGGATTTTAAGCAGTGGACAGTGGCGCTTTGGAACTACCGCGAACTATGCAGAGATAGATGCGGCGGGAAAGCTTTCGTTTACAGGTTCAGGCGCTTACTCTGTGGGCGGTAATAAGTATGCATTTCAGTATGACCTTGCTCCCAATTACGGGTTATTTTTTAATTCAACAGATGTGCGATATGAATTCAGGAATGGCAGTGCTGCACCTATATTTCATATCAATGCCAACACTGGGGATATAAATGCTTCCGGTAAGCTTTCCTTTGGCAGTAGCGGCGGATATTATGTTTCGGGCAACAAATATGCATTTCAGTATGATCATGCTCCCAACTATGGATTATTCTTTAATTCTACAGCAATGCAGTATGAGTTCAGGAACGGGAGTGCCAACCCAATATTTTATGTAAATGCCAACAGCGGCAACGGGGTATTTAATGGCACGCTAAAGGTTGGTTCTTATACATTGCCTTCAAGTGACGGAACAAATAACCAGGTGCTTAAGACGAATGGCAGTGGTACACTTAGCTGGAGCAATGATAATGGTACAGCTTATATTGCAGGTACGGGCATAAGCATTTCGGGAACAACGATATCAAACACTGGAGATTTAAACGGAGCAGATGATGCCAACCTTTCTTTATCAAATCTTAATGGCACTTCTATTAATCAACGCCTGGTTCCTTATGCAACCAATACGCTTGACCTGGGAAGTAACGTTAATGCGTGGAAGGATCTATACCTTGACGGTGCTGTTTATTTAGGAAGTGCAAGATTTCTCGCTTCGCAATCAGGAACCGGTACATCCAATACTGCCGTTGGTATTTCTGCTTTAAATGCAAACACGACTGGCCATTCAAACACGGCAGTTGGTTACAATGCTTTGTTTTCTAACACAACTGGTTATAGTAATGTTGCAAATGGAGATTTTGCATTATTCACAAATACGACGGGTTTAGCAAATTCGGCAAGCGGTTCCACTGCATTACAATATAATACTACAGGAAGTTTTAATACTGCTCAGGGTGATGCTTCACTACATGAGAATACAATTGGCATAGGGAATGTTGCTTTAGGTTATGTTGCCCTTTACGCAAATATCTCCGGAAATTATAATACAGCAACCGGGCAAAATGCCAGTTATCAAAATACGACTGGTTCTTTTAATACAGCTAATGGCTATCAAGCCCTTCGGTACAACAGTACAGGAAATTCTAACACGGCCTTTGGAACAAGAGCGCTTTTTTATAATACTGACCGTAGCTACCTTGTAGCTATAGGCGATTCGGCACTTTTTAATAACGGAACAAATGCAACGTATTCTACTGACGCAACTGCTAACACTGCAGTCGGTTCCAAAACATTATTTTCGAATACCAGGGGAGCCTTTAATACTGCTACCGGAAAGCTGGCATTGTACTCTAATCAAACTGGTTTCCACAATGTAGCAATAGGTAATAAAGCGTTATATAAATATAACTCGGATTTTAATACAGCTATCGGTGATAGTGCATTAGCCAATAATGTGAATGGAGGTACGGATGTCTATTCTGCCAATACCGCCTTAGGTTATGGTGCTCTAACTTCTACTGTTACTTCGTATGAAAATACCGCGTTAGGTGCATTTTCTCTTTGGGATAATACCTTAGGAAATTATAATACGGCCAGTGGCTCTTATGCGTTGAATAACAATACAACTGGTAGTTATAATGTGGCTGCCGGAAAATATTCTCTTAATGCAAATACAAGTGGCAGTAACAATGTAGCCATTGGATACTCAGCCGGAAGTTTTAATGACATTGATAATAACTGCACTTTTATTGGAAATGATGCAGACCAGTTAGTAACAACTAATTATACCAATTCCACAGCTTTAGGAAATACAGCACGCATTACAGGAAGCAACCAGGCACGTATAGGCAATAGCGCAGTTACCAGCATTGGCGGTTATGCAAACTGGACCAATATTTCCGACGAAAGAGTAAAGAAAAATATTAAAGAAAATGTACCTGGACTTGAATTTATTAATAAACTAAAACCGGTTACGTATAACTTAAATGTTACCGGCATAAAAAGTTTTTTAAAAGAAGATAACAACGATGATAAAACAGATAAGGCAAATAAAGATGTAAATGAAAAAAGCAATGCATTGATTGAACAGGGCATTAAGGAAAAAGAGAAAATAATTTATACGGGTTTTGTCGCACAGGATGTGGAAGCCGTGGCAAAAAAAATCAATTATGATTTCAGTGGCGTTGATAAACCACAGGATGAAAATGGTTTGTACGGCTTGCGCTACGCCGAGTTTGTAGTACCGCTCGTAAAAGCTGTGCAGGAATTGAGCAAGCAAAATGATGATCTGCAAAAACAAATAGAAGAATTAAAATCAATGCAGTTCCAGGGAAATAATAATACCGGATCAACGGAAAAAATCAACCAGCAAAATGTTGAATTGAACGGCGCTTTTTCTTTATCACAAAATATACCTAATCCATTTACCAATTCAACGCAGATCAATTATTACCTGCCTGTGAATACTAACAATGCCTGCATTAATTTTTATGCAATCAATGGTGCACTGTTGAAATCAGTAAAATTATCCGGCAATGGCAAAGGAAATATTTCTGTGAAAGCAAATGAACTTCCTTCCGGCGCTTACAAATATGCGTTACTGATTGATGGGAAAATTATGGATTCAAAGTCAATGATCTTATCAAAATAACATTCCGGTAATGCAACAACAAAATCCCGTAACACATTCCATTTATTCAAAATGTGTTGCATATAAATTATTATAAAAATTACCTATCAAAGTGGGTAAAATATGTTAGCTTTAATATACACTTCCAATTTATAAACAAAACATCACCAACATGAAAAACGCTTTCAGACATCTATTTATGGTAGCTTTCAAAAAAAATTATTATATGAGAAATATCATTATTCTTCTTGCGCTCATCTTTTTTATCAGCACTGCTTCAGCACAAAGTGAGAAATCTTGTAAGCCTTGCGAGGAGCTAATGAAACTTCAACTTCCGGATGTTACGATTTTGGTTGCGGAATTGAAAACTTCGGACACAATCAAAAATCCGAATGAACCATGGATGTCAACAGTAATTATAAACAAACCTTTCTGTCGTGTGGTGGGGAGGATAAGCAAGGAAATAAATTTTGAACTCTTATTACCGGAGGCAAGTAACGGTCGTTTCCTGATGTCTGGGGGAGGTGGATTTGTAGGTAGCATTCAAAACTCATTCCGTGACAAGGTGAACGATGGCTTTGCAACTGCAGGTACTGATGCGGGACACGAAGGAGGCGACGATGCAAAATGGGCTTACAACAATATGGAACGCCAGTTAAATTTCGGAAGGCTCGCCATACATCGTACTGCTGTCGTTTCGAAATTAATCATGCAAAATTATTATTGCGCTGCACCAGCTAAATCGTACTTTGTTGGTTGTTCCCGCGGCGGCGGGCAGGCAATGGTTGAGGCGCAATATTACCCTGAAGATTTTGATGGGATCGTGGCCGGGGCACCAGCATACAATTGGCCTGCTTTGGCCGCAAAATTTGTCCAGGACAGTAAAAACAATTATCCAAATCCAAATGACCTAAAGCCCTTAATTAC
Organism: Chitinophagales bacterium; assembly: GCA_038257845.1. Lineage (GTDB taxonomy): Bacteria > Bacteroidota > Bacteroidia > Chitinophagales > Chitinophagaceae > JAFDXJ01. Next base: position 13,028 of record JBBSQL010000028.1, on the reverse strand, counting down.
AAATGATAATCTTAAACTTTTGCAGAACGAGGTGCTGAAGCAATGTGATCTACTCGACGGTTCTGCAGATGGTATAATTAACGACCCCCGCAAATGCAAATTGGATTTTTCCAAATTACCTGTGTGCCCTGATGGCCAAGCAGGAAGCGGATGCTTTACGAAACAACAACTCACCGCAATTAAGGAGGTTTACTCTCCCCTAAAAGTAGACGGTAAAGAAATTTATCCGGGCTTCCCGTTTGGCGCAGAAGCTGAAATAGGCTCCTGGGATATGTGGGTATCCGGCACAAGTCCGTACATGCCAAATGCTCCAAGCTTACATTATATGTTTTCTACCAATATTTTTAAATATCTCGTCTTTAATGATTCCACCTGGGATTATTCAAAGTATGACTTCAAAAATTTTGATGCGCAGACTTTATACGCGTCATCGTATTTGGATGCCACCCGTACAGATTATAGTGAGTTCAAAAAACACAATGGGAAGATTATCTTCTACCATGGGTGGAACGATCCAGCTATCTCCGCATATGCAACGATCGAACATTATGAAGGAATATTGAAGGGCGACAAAGACGCAACCTCGTATGCAAGATTGTTTCTACTTCCGGGAGTTTTGCATTGCGGCGACGGTCCGGGCTGTGACAACGTGGACTGGGTAACGCTGATTTTTGACTGGGTAGAAAAGTCAAAGGCGCCCGACCAGGTAGTTGCTTCAAAAACAGTTGATGGAAAAATAATCACGAAGAATATTTTACCCTATCCAAAATAGTAGTGGCACAACTGGCAGGTAACTAAAGCATATTTGAATAATTAATAAATAGGTTGCTTGACTTTGGTGTAAACAATTTTCTCATTTTTTTTCGGAAGGGTAAAATAAATTTCTAGGCTAAATGGAATGAATACTACTTCTTCAAAACAAGCTTCTTCCTTTAATCAGAATTTTAAATTAAACCTTCAATTATAAAAATGAATAATGTTCTGAATAAAAGAAAACCTTCCTTCTTTCTTGTGATGGCTATTATAGGAGTTCTTGCGGTGCTAATAGGTTTTGCCAAAACGTTTATTATACCGCTAGCGACAAATAGTTTTACAGCTCCCTTATTGATTCATGTTCATGGTGCTTTTGCTTTTGCATGGATTCTTTTATTTCTTACCCAAACACTTTTAATACATTTTTATAAATATAAAATACACCAGGTATTAGGTGTTTTTGGAGTTTTGATTGCTGCCGGTGTAACGTTGACAATGATACCTGTCGGTTTTTTTGTTGTTCAGCGGGATCTTAATCAGGGATTTGGGGAAAGTGCATATTCTAGCCTCATAGGTGTGATAATTTCTGGTGTAATGTTTTTTTGTTTGGTGCTGGCCGGTATATTAAAAAGAAATGTACCTGATGCACATAAAAGGCTTATGCTATTAGCAACTATTGTTGTGTTATGGCCAGCCTGGTTTAGATTCCGGCATTATTTTCCTACCGTTCCCAGGCCTGAAATTTGGTTTGCTTTGGTACTTGCAGATAGTCTTATAATAATTTCATGGATATGGGATAAGTGTAAGAACGGAAAGGTTCATCCTGTACTAAAGTATGCCGGACTATTTATTATTTTGGAACAAACTTTTGAAGTCGTTGCATATGATAGTTCGTTATGGCGACAAACAGCAAAGTGGATCTATAATTTATTATAAACCGCTTTAAAGCCTGACATGGGACGGAATTCTATTCCCCCATTTCGGCAAGCCCTGAATGTTATAGGCTATTTATTTGCAAACATTTTTGTGTAGCATCGTCACACAGTGGTCGATGCGCGATAAAAATTATATTTTTTGCAAGTAATATGAACAGGCGAAAAACGTTTTAAAGAAAAAGTTTTATTACAATAAAAATAAAAACGTTTATTTTTAAAAAAAGAGGTTGTCTTGAATTTTAGACAGCCTCTTTTTATTTTATTCCTTTTAGTTTCCCCGATGTCAGTCTACTATTGATTCGCCCGTTTTACTCCTTGAAATTTTATTCCCAAAATTCAAAATCACTTTAAACTCAAAAAGCATCAATGCAGCTCTATTTGCGACTGATAAATAAATATGAATAGATTTAGAAAAGATTTAATTTTACTGTAGCATTTCAAAATAGCAATGGTGCTTTTATCCGCTTTACGAATTATACTGAATCGTTTTTAAATAACTTCTTATAGACAACTATTAAAAAATCGCAAAAGGAAAAAATAAAAATACCGAACTTTATATATGCGTGTTTTACTTTCTTTTTTTCTTCTTTTATGCGGCTGCAGGCTTGCAGCTCAATTCAGTAATGAGTATGATTTTAAATTTAAAACCTATACAACACAGGATGGCCTTGTTCATAATTACACTAAAAAATGTGTCGAAGACAGTAAAGGCTTTTTATGGATAATTACGCAACATGGTTTAAGCAGGTTTGACGGATTAGTTTTCAAAAACTTTGAAAATATTCACAATGATTCTACAAGCCTTCCGGCAAATGATTTATATGATATAGCAATTGATCAAAATGATAGAATATGGCTGAGTTACAACACTGGATTGTGTTATTATGATCAGTCAGATCATGTGTTTCACATCATCAAACAAAATAATGAATCACTAAAGAGCACTTCACTTGTGTATGACCGGGTGAACGACTGCATGTACAGTATTAATTACCAGGATTACACAAAAATAAATTGTAAAAATTTAGCTATCAACAAATATAATTTAAAACATTCTTTACCTCCGCATTTTACAAGTGTGGGCTTTAGCATAATAGATAGTAAACAAAGACTGTGGATACCTTGCCCCCGCTATGGATATTTTACGATTGATTTAAAAACAAATGAGCAATATTATTACGATAAAGATATTTGGCCAATCCAGTTCTTTGAAGATACTAAAAAACAAATATGGATGACCACCTGGTCTAATGGATTATATACAATTTCACTTGATGGATTGGAGCATAATCAAACGGTATATTTAAATCCACTTAAAAATAATAAACTAAATGCATTTGAGCAAATAGAAGAAGGAATAACACAAAGCAGCGTATTGAGTGGCGACAGTATTTTATGGATTGCAGATCAGGCTTCCGGCATTCAATTATTTAATAAAAACAGCAAGAAATTTGTTCGTGTTTTTAATTATGATCCCAGCATAAAATATGGCATTACAACTGACTTTAACAGCAGTATATATAGTGATAAAAATGGGGTTGTATGGATTTGCACCTGGCATGGCATTACAAAAATCAATAAACAGGAGCAACAGTTTAACAGCCAGGAACTACCCTACCTCAATATGGCTAATTTTTATAACAGGCTTTCAGGCATTGCAGACGATCCTTATAATAAAAACGTAGCATGGTTAAGTGCAGATGGAAGTGGTATATTTAAAATGAATAAAATAACAGGTAAAGTTCTTGAAAAATATTTTTATACGCTAGGAAATAATGCTCAAAAGCCGGATTCTGATTTCAATAATTTGTGGCGCTGGCCCCAGTGCATATTTACAGATAGCAAAAAAAATATATGGTCGCCCGGATATGGCGGCCTTATTGAAATAAGCAAAAATAATATTTATAAAATACCTATAAATTTCAATAATGATTTTGTTACTACCATAAGTATTATTGAAATGGGAAAAGATAGTTTATGGCTTGCAGCCAGGAAGGGGCTTGTTTATTTTGACGTGCTGCACAACACCTACAAAATATTCAGGGTTTCTGAAACAGGTAAAAATACAAACACAAATAAATTTTGGGACATAAAAAAATAAATGACAATGAGCTTGCTATTGCCGGTGATGGCGGCACTTTCCTGTTTAATATATCAGCAAAAAAATTCACAGCGCTTGAATGGCATATTGCAGGTTGGGATAGTAGCGCCCAGCATGCATGTACTTCACTCGAAAAGATCAAAAATTATTTATTTATTGGAACAGATGCCGGGCTTTTAAGTTATGATTTGAATTCCGGTAAAGCAACAGGATTAGGACATGAGGAAGGAATAAGTCATATAATTCAGCGCTCACTAAAAAAAGATTCAAGAGATAATCTCTGGATATATTCTGCCGGCGGATTATTTAAATACAGTAGCACACTTCACACTTTTCAGAAATTTACAACAGGCGATGGAATATACGACCTCAGTAATGATGCTATTGGTTTTTTCGAATACAATAATTTGTTTTACCTGGGTTACAGAATGGCTTACACAAGTTTCGATCCTTTGCAGGTAAATATTAATCCCATTAAATCAATTCCTGTTATTACGGATGTTTTAATCAATAATAAATCTATAAATAACAGTACTGATTCATTCGCATTAAATGCGTTTCAATTGTCCTACAAACAAAATAATATTACTATAAATTATACCAGCCCCGATTTTACTAACAGCGATAAAATAACATTCGCTTACCAGCTTGAGTCATATAATAATAATTGGATAATGGCAGGCGCAAAGAGAACTGCAACCTATACAAACCTGCCAAATGGCAAGTATGTTTTTAGGGTTAAAGCATGTAACAGCAGTGGTTTATGGAATAATCAAAGTGCTTCATTTTCATTCGAAATTGCAACGCCATTCTGGCGAACCTGGTGGTTTTATTTTGCCGCAGTAGTTTTAATTTGTTTACTCATTTATAAGTTGTACCACTACAGGCTTAACCGTGTGTTAACACTATATAAAATAAGAGATGATATTTCAAAAAATCTGCATGATGAAATTGGTGCAACCTTAAGTAGCATTAATATTTACAGTGAACTTGCGAAAAACAAATCGCAAGCGAACGATGATGTAAAAAAACTTTTAGAGCGTATTTATGATGCGTCTGCGCAGGTAATGGAAGGCATGAGTGATATTGTGTGGTACATAAATCCTAAAAATGACAGCGCGGAAAATACAATCATCAAAATGCGTGAATTTGCGGCCCCAGTTCTGGAAGCAAAGCAAACTAATTTAATCTTTAGTGTGGATGAGCAGGTAAAAAATATAAAATTGAATATGCTTCAACGACAAAATTTTTATTTACTCTTTAAAGAAGCGATCAATAATATTGCAAAATATGCTTGTGCAAAACATGCAGAAGTAATTATTAAAGTAGTTGGAGGCAATGTACATTTACAAATAAAGGATGATGGAAAAGGTTTTGATTTAAATAATCACAAACAAGGTAATGGTTTAAATAATATCAGTCAGCGTACAAAATTTTTAAAAGGGAATTGTATTATTAAAAGTGAGGTTGACAAAGGCACTTTAATAGAAATAAATTTTCCGGTGTCACTATAATTAGTGATAAGGTACTAAAAGATGTTTCTTAATTTTAAGCAACATTATATTTTTTAATTATGATTAAAGTTGTCGTTTTTGATGATAACAATTATCGCCGGGAAAGCCTTGAGATGCTCCTGGGAATGACCGATAATATGCAATGCACCGGAACGTTTCCTGATTGTACAAATATTGTTGAAGCAATTAAAAATGCAGCTCCCGATGTAGTTTTAATGGATATTGACATGCCGGAAATAAATGGTATTGAAGGTACAAAAATTATCAAAACAAATTTTCCATTGGTGCATGTTTTAATGCAAACTGTGTTTGATGATAACGAAAAAGTGTTTGCTTCAATATGTGCCGGAGCGGAAGGATATATTTTAAAAAAGTCAACACCGGCGCAGATCATACAGGCCATCCAGGATGTTTTTAATGGCGACGCGGCAATGACCGGAACTATTGCAAAGCAGGTATTACAAGCCTTTCGCGAGCAAAAATTTTTTCAGACTCCCGCCAATTTTAATCTTACTGAAAAAGAAAAAGTTATTTTATCAGGCCTTGTAAATGGCCTTAGTTATAAAATGATCGCACATGAAAATAATGTGAGTTATCATACTGTAAACAGCCATGTGAAAAAAATTTATGAAAAGCTGCACGTTAACTCCGTATCCGAAGCAGTTTCAAAAGCCATCAAAGAAAAAATAGTATAATCCTTTCATTATTTTCTTTCACTATAATTAGCGATTGTCCAGCTTTCATAAGCAGGATAGTTTTACCAAAACTTTATTATGAAAGCAAAATTAACTCTACTGCTAATTACAATTTTAAGCTGTTTCAGCCAAGTTAATGCCCAAAACACTTTTCCATCAACAGGCAGGGCGGGTATTTACACCACTTCCCCCGTTACTTCTTTGCAGGTAAATGGTGGCGCACGCTTTGGCACATTATCCAACTATGCTAACATTGACAGTGCCACCGGTAACCTCAGTTTTGCCGGCACTTCCGCTTACCAGGTGGGCGGTAACAAATATGCATTTCAGTATTCGGGTAATCCAAATTACGGCTTGTTCTTTAATGCAACAAACATTCAATATGAGTTCAGGAATAATACCGGAGCGCCCACTTTTTATGTGGGTGCAAATAACGGGAATGGTGTATTTAAAGGTAATTTAAAAATAGGCGCTTATACATTGCCATCAACCGATGGCACCAGCGGACAAACACTCACAACGAATGGTTCAGGAAATGTAAGTTGGTCAACCATAAGTGGCGGAGGTTCGCAGTGGACAACAAGCGGCAGCAATATTTATTACAATACCGGCAATGTAGGTATTGGTACATCTACTCCCACTCAGGCATTGGAAGTAAAAGGAGATGCAAAGTTTAATGGTGTGATAGTGGGCAGGGGCAGTGGCAATATAATTTCAAATACAGCAATTGGTAATAATGCACTCCATGCAAATACTACAGGATATAATAATGTTGCAAACGGAAGCTACGCTTTATATAATAATACTACAGGCTTTAATAATATTGCAATTGGCAGGTACTCGCTATACAATAACACAACAGGCAATGATCAGGTAGCTATTGGCGATTCAGCATTATATTCTTCCGACTTTTCTAATATTTATTTTCCTAATACTGCTGTTGGCTCAAAAGCTTTATTTTTTAATACACAGGGTTATTCAAACACAGCTGTAGGTTATGAGGCCTTATATTCTAATTTCACAGGTGCAGATAATACGGCAATGGGTAGTAGCGCTTTATTTAGTAATAACTATGGCGAACTTAATACGGCAATTGGACAAACTACCTTATATTATAACACATCAGGAAATGCAAATACTGCTTTAGGAGATGCTGCTTTAGACCATAATACAACAGCAAACAATAATGTTGCGATTGGAGAAGCTTCGCTTTTTTTAAACACAACAGGTTATTCAAATACAGCAGTAGGTGTACAGTCATTAGCCAGTAATGTTACCGGTTTCAGTAACACAGCTATAGGCGACTCTGCTGCCTTTGACGATGTAAACGCAGTGGTCAATACAGAAATTGGCACGTGGGCAGGTTATGGTGTAGCAAATGGTAGCGCCAATACGTTTGTAGGGTATTATTCAGGGCCTGTAACGGCTGGCCTTTCCAACTGCACAGCATTAGGAAATATCGCTATTCCCACAGCTTCAAACCAGGTGCGTGTTGGGAATGATAATATTACTTCTATTGGCGGCAAAGTTGGATGGACCACCTTTAGCGACGGTCGTTTCAAAAAAAATATAAAAGAAAATGTTCCGGGTTTAGAATTTATTAATCAATTAAAACCCATTACTTATACACTTGATATAACAGGCATAAAACAGTTCAAAGGAGAAGATAAAAAAGAAGCAGCAAATAATCAAAAAACTGATAATGCTTTAGAAGAAAAAACAATTCATACAGGTTTTGTTGCGCAGGATGTTGAAACCACAGCAAAGAAAATGAATTATGATTTTGATGGAGTTGATGCAGCAAAAAATGACAAAGATTTATATGGATTACGTTATAGCGAATTTGTAGTACCGCTTGTAAAAGCCGTACAGGAATTATCAAAGCAAAATGATTCATTACAAAAACAAAATGATGATTTGAAGACAAGAATGGATAAGCTCGAAGCCATTGTTTTATCATCTTCTTCTAACAGTTCTGTAATAACGTCACCAAAAAATTCTTCACAAAATGTTGAATTAAACGGCGCAACAACATTAGCGCAAAACATTCCAAATCCATTCAGTAACTCAACAACTATTAATTATTACCTGCCCTTAAACAATGGTAATGCTTATATTAATTTTTATGGCTTGAACGGAACAATTTTAAAATCGATAAAACTTGCTGGAAATGGTAAAGGCAATATCAATTTAAAAGCAAGTGAATTGCCATCAGGTGCTTACCGGTATACTTTATTTGTTGATGGAAAAATGATTGATTCCAAGCAAATGATTTTGGCAAAATAAAAACAATTAATCACTAAATCATCCCGATTTTTTTCGGGATGATTTTAACTTGATAAAATTTTAATTAAACAATTATTATTATGAAAGCAAAATTAACTTTCCTGCTGATAACAGGTTTAACCTGGTTCAGCCACGTCAATGCCCAAAACACTTTTCCATCAACAGGCAGGGCGGGTATTTATACCACATCCCCCGTTACTTCTTTGCAGGTAAATGGTGGCGCACGCTTTGGCACATTGTCCAACTATGCTAACATTGACAGTGCGACCGGTAATCTCAGTTTTTCCGGCACCTCCGCTTACCAGGTGGGCGGTAATAAATATGCATTTCAATATTCGGGTAATCCCAATTATGGCTTGTTCTTTAATGCAACAAACATTCAATATGAGTTCAGGAATAATACCGGAGCACCTACTTTTTATGTAGGTGCAAATAACGGGAATGGTGTATTTAAAGGTAATTTAAAAATAGGCGCTTATACATTGCCGTCAACCGATGGCACCAGCGGACAAACACTCACAACGAATGGTTCAGGAACTGTAAATTGGTCAACCATAAGTGGCGGAGGCTCACAGTGGACAACAAGGGGAAGTGATATTTATTACAATAATGGAAATGTAGGTATTGGAATTACCTATCCAACATTAGGTGGCTTAGTGGTTAATACAAAAGCAGGTGCTGTAAATGCAATGTTCGGCAGCAATACAACAGGTGTTGCCATCGAAAGCTTTAACCCGGGTATTGGGTTAAATACCTATTATAATAATGGCAGAAAATTTATTGGATCCGGATATGGTGCAGTAATAGGATTAGATGCAGCAAGTGGTTTACTTGGCTTTTATAATTCAGCATCTACAGGTGTTGCTGATGCTGCTGCAACAACGCCTGCAGACATGGTGATAACAGCTACAGGTACAGTGGGTATTGGAACTACAATTCCAACTTTAGGCGGTTTAGTAGTTGATAAAAAAGCAGGTGCTGTAAATGCAATGTTCGGCAGCAATACAACAGGCGTTGCCATTGAAACTTCTAACCCGGGAATTGGGTTAAATACATATTATAATAATGGAAGAAAATTTATAGCATCCGGTTATGGTTCTGTGATAGGATTTGACCCTGCAAGTGGTTTACTTGGCTTCTATAATTCTGCAACTTCAGGTGCTGCGGGTGCTTCAGCAACAACACCCGCAGACATGGTGATAACAGCAGCAGGAAATGTGGGTATCTCGAATACTGCTCCACAGGCACCTATGTCATTTGCAAATGGAAATGGTAATAAAATTGACTTATATTATAATTCTGTAAACAATCGTTTTGGCATCGGACTAGCAACAGGTGTTATGCAGTTTTATACAGGAGATCATACCAGCACATTTCAATTTGGTTACGGAAGTTCAACATCTTTTACATCACGAATGACTTTATCTGGGGATGGCTCACTTGTAGTTCAAGGCCCTGCCGCCGGTTTTGTCTTTGCAGATCGCACAGATAACACTTACGGCGGATGGAACTGGTATGCGGAAGGGGGTAAAGCAGGATTATACAGATATACATACGGTGGTTATATGCTTACAATTGATGCGAATGGGCAAATGGGACTGGGCACTACAACCCCGGCATACAAACTGGATGTCTGCGGAACAATAAGAGCTAAAGAAGTATTGGTGCAAACTGGCTGGTGTGATTATGTTTTTGATAAAAATTATAAACTGCCTTCTTTGTATGAAGTGGAAAATTATATCAGCATCAATAAACATTTACCCGATGTGCCTTCTGCAAATGAAGTGGAAGAAAAAGGTGTGAAGGTTGCGCAGATGGATTCCATCTTAATAAAAAAAGTAGAAGAGCTTACTTTATATGTGATTGATCAGAATAAACAAATACAACAACTGCAGCAGAAAGTAATACAGTTAGAAAAAAGTGATGCTGACAAAAAAAATTAATAATTATTTCTTAACTGTAAAACATTTTTTATGAAAAAGAAAATTATTTTAATTTTATCTTTTTTGATCATTATCAGTTCTTATTCGTTTAGTCAAACTGCTTATAAGAACTATGTTGATGGCGAAATTTATTTCAAGCTAAAAAAAGAAGTACCTTTTATTTTTGATACACTGCACAGGGATGTTGACATCAATGGAAAACTAAATTTTCTTTACCCTTTACTTGCCAGGTACAACATTACAAAAGCAGAAGCATCCTTTTATTTTTCAAAATCTGATACGCTTAAAAGAACATTTAAGTTGAAGTTTGGTAATATTAAATTGGTTGATAAATTAATTCACGAATTACAGGCATTGAATGTAATAGAATATGCTGAAAAGGTTCCGCTTAATAAATTAGATTACACACCCAACGATTATTATTTCTCAGATAGCTCATTGAGTGGCCAATGGGGATTATATAAAATTAATGCAAAAAAAGCATGGGATGTTACACGGGGAAGCAGGTCAATTGTTATCGCCGTTGTAGATGATGCTGTAGATACAAGCCATGCTGATATTAAACCCAATGTTGTATCTGCCCGTGATGTTTCTGATAACGATAATAATCCCAGGCCTCCAAGAAATGATAATGATTGGGAACATGGCACACATACATCAGGTACTGCCTGTGCTGTAACAAATAATGGTGGTGGTGTGGCATCTATAGGTTTTAACTGCGGTTTAATGGCTATTAAATCAACGCCTGATGTTACAGGTAATGATTCGGGAAATTATATATATGATGGATTTGCAGGAATTTCATGGGCCGTTGCAAATGGTGCAAGTATTATAAGCTGCTCGTGGGGCGGTTATTCATACAGTACCACGGAACAAAATGTAATTAATGATGCGTATAATAATAATGTGCTTGTTGTAGCCGCTGCAGGTAATGAGAACTTTAAAGATTCTTTACATTATCCCGCAGCTTATAACCATGTTTTATCTGTTGCTGCCACTGACAATAATGATAAAAAAGCAACTTTTTCTAATTATGGTAGTTGGATTGATGCATCAGCTCCAGGCATAAGTATTCTTAGTACTTATCCTGGAAATGCGTATGGCTATTTACAGGGCACGTCTATGGCTACACCGCTGGTCGCAGGTTTATGCGGATTAATAAGATCTGTTAATACTTCTTTATCGGTAGACCAGGTTATAAATATTATTGTAAGCTCTTGCGATAATATAAATGCGCAAAACCCACTATATGTTGGCTTGTTAGGAGGCGGAAGAATTAATGCATACAAAGCTGTTGAAAGCGCTTTGCAATGTGTGTCAACTATTAATTTAGGAACCGGAAATTACGCAGTTCCCAAAACAGAATCATCCGGTTCTATTACATCTTCAAATACAATATCTTCCGGTTCTGCGGTAATTTTTGATGCAGCTACAACAGTACATTTGCTGCCTGGATTTCACGCGTATAGTGGAACTTTTTTTGATGCATATATTGATGGTTGCGGTGGTAACAAATTTTATAATTCCTATGCTAAAAATAAAAAAATACCTCAGCTGGATCAAATAACTAAAGTTATTCAGTCAGCTATACAATCAACAAAGTTTAATGTTTATCCAAACCCAACCACATCAATTGTTCATTTTGATTTCACAACAGATAAAGATGAAAACAATGTGGTAATACAAGTGTTTAATGTACAAATGCAGCAGGTAAAGGAGATTAAATTAGGTAATTTGGTGAAGGGCAAACAAAGTGCAACTTTAAATTTAAGCGGACTTCCCGCGGGCGTTTATTTCTTAACCTTTCAATTACAATCAGAAAAACTTACGGCAAAGATTTCAATAATTAATTAGGGGTTTCAGTAATGCATCGTTCCGAAAGGGGCGATGCATTTTTAAATATTTTAAATAATAATAATTGAGTTTTTATCAACCGCTCATAGTAGTGTGACGATGCCGGATAATAATATTTTAATATCCAAAACCTTCCTATTTATCATATAATGTTAAAACATCGGATTGACTGAAACGCAGTTATAAAGTATGTAATTCCAAAAATTACTGGCACGGTTATACGTGTTAAATAAAGATTGTTTTTTTATTCTATTACGTAACGCCTTTATAAGGCTTATGATAATAGAAATTAAAGCTTTTTATTTTTGTAGGTTTTTTTTAAAACTTACCTCCTATTCACACAAATTTTTATCTTCAGATGTTTCATAATAGTTTCTTTCTTTTTGTTTTTCTTCTAACCACTAATTCTTTTTCGTCAAATCGTGCTGCTGCAAATCAATTAAATTATTCCGCAGCTATAAGTACGCAATCAAACCAAAATGCGGATGCAATAATCGGGAAATGGATGACTGTTGAAAACAATCTCGAAGTAGAAGTGTATAAACAGGATAATAGTTTCAGGGCAAAAATAATTTGGTTTGCGATTGAAGACACCACCAGGCCAATGAATACGCGGACTGACGAAAAAAATCCTAACCCAGCGCTTCGCTCCCGCAAATGGCTGGGCATGGAAGTTTTAAGTAACTTAAAATATAATGCCCATGCAAATGAATGGCAGGATGGAATTATTTATGATGCAAAACATGGAAAGGAATGGGATTCAGTTGTCTGGATAAACGATGCGGGATTATTAAAAGTAAAAGGCTACTGGATTTTTAAGTGGATTAGCCAAACGCTGACCTTCAAAAGAGTGGGTTAATTTTCAGTAGGCTAAAATATAAAAAGCCATCCCGATTAAACAGGACAGCTTTTATTGCGATTTTAAATATATTTATTTTTCTTCTTTT
>JBBSQL010000027.1:0-39415 GCA_038257845.1 Chitinophagales bacterium | reverse complement strand
TCTTATCTGCCACCCCAAAGACAGAACTTATTATTTTCCGCAACAATGCCTTCCCGGATAAGAATGCTGGCAAAAAAGATTCTGCAGAATCCTGAAGAAATAAATATTGCTATTTCCAAACCACCGGAAAAAATAAAGCAATATGCTTTCGTCATTTATGAAACACAAAAAATTGCTTTGATCAAAGGATTATTGCGTGAAAAATCATTTGGCCGTATCCTGGTTTTTTGTTCTAAAATAAATAATGTCAAAAAACTCTCCGGTGAATTAAGACGCTCTGGTTTTTCTGCGAATGAAATTCATTCCGGTTTGGAACAATCTGCACGTGAACAGGTATTACTTGATTTTAAAAATAAAAAATTAAAAATACTTGTCGCCACGGATATTTTATCGCGCGGCATTGATATTGAAGATATTGATCTTGTAATCAATTATGATGTGCCGCATGACGGTGAGGATTACGTGCATCGTATTGGCCGCACAGCCCGTGCTGCCAGTGAAGGCGCTGCCTACACCCTCATTACACCTGCGGAACAACATAAATTTTCTGCCATAGAAAATTTACTTGGCCATGCTGTGGAAAAAATGAAAGTGCCGGAATCACTGGGCCCAGTTCCGCAATACAATCCGGGAACCCGAAAACTTGCAGGGAGAAATTACAGGAATAAAAATAAAAGACATTCCTGATTTTTTATTTTTAGACTACATATAAAAAAACCGCCGGTTAGGGCGGTTTAAATTATTGGGTCAAAACGAATTATTCTTCTTCGTCAAAAGTCATGGCTTCACGTGTCGTATTGAGCAATTCATATTCCTCTTTATTTCCGACGATCATGTTTCCAAATTCACGCATTCCAGTTCCGGCAGGGATTGGGTGACCTGTGATTACATTTTCTTTCAATCCCATCATATCGTCTGTTTTACCCTGGATCGCTGCAGTGCTCAAAACCTTTGTTGTTTCCTGGAATGAAGCGGCGCTGATCCAGCTTTGAACACCGAGTGAGGCTTTGGTTATACCAAGTAAAACAGGTTGTGCTGTTGCAGGATGTGCATCCCTGGTTTCAGGCAATTTTTTATCCGCACGGCGCAGGATGGAATTTTCTTCCCTCAAAGCACGCATGGATAATATCTGGCCTGGTTTTAAAGTGGCACTTTCACCGGCATCTACCACAACTTTTTTGTCAAAAATGCGGTCATTTTCCATATTGAACTCAAACCTGTCTTCCAAATCTTCTTCGAGGAATTTGGTATCACCCGCATCCACGATTTCCACTTTCTTCATCATCTGGCGAACGATCACTTCAATATGTTTATCATTGATCTTTACACCTTGTAAACGATATACTTCCTGGATCTCATTTACCACGTATTCCTGTACTGCAAATGGTCCGCGTATAGATAAAATATCGGCAGGAGCGATCTGTCCGTCACTCAATGGAGTTCCGGCTTTTACAAAATCTCCTTCCTGTACGAGGATTTGGCGCGTTAATGGCACGAGGTATTTTTTAATGATACCATCTTTTGCCTCCACTACGATCTCGCGGTTTCCTCTTTTAATATTTCCGAATTCTACAACACCATCAATCTCACAAACCACGGCTGGATTGCTTGGATTACGTGCTTCAAATAATTCAGTTACACGCGGTAAACCTCCGGTAATATCACTGGACTTTCTTAAAGTACGCGGTATTTTTACCAAAATCTGACCAGCTTTTACCTGCTCATTTTCTTCAATTACAAGACGGCTTCCAACTGGTAAGTTATAGATCTTTGTTTCTTTACCGACAACTTCCATTCCCGGGATCTTGGTTTTATCTTTCGTATCAATAACAACTTTATCACGGTGGCCGGTTTGTTCATCAGACTCTTCACGGTAAGTGATACCTTCCAAAACATTTTCAAATTTCACTTCACCTGCTATTTCAGATATAATGATGTTATTAAATGGATCCCAGGTACATATCACATCTCCTTTTTTCACTTTCTGGCCAGCTTTCACCATTAATGTTGAACCATAAGGCACATTATTCGTGATCAGAATCCGGTCATTTTTATCATCCATTAACCTCACTTCACCGGTACGGCCAATCACAATGATGGATTTTTTATCTTCAGCATTTTGTGAAACGACTGTGCGTAATCCGTCGAAGTGAACCGTAGCATCAAATTTTGCAATCAGTTTGGATTCTACAGAAGAAGACCCAGCCACACCACCCACGTGGAAAGTACGGAGTGTCAACTGCGTTCCAGGTTCACCAATTGATTGCGCAGCAATGATTCCCACTGCATCACCCAATTGAGCGAGGTAACCGGTTGCCAGGTTTTTACCATAACATTTTACACATACACCACGCTTAGTTTCGCAGGTGAGTACGGAGCGGATATCCACATTTTCTATACCGGCCTCTTCTATATTATGTGCTGCATCATGGGTGATTTCTTCACCTGCAGTAGTTAATAATTCCTCGGTTTGTGGATGATATACATCGTGCAAAGACATACGGCCCACAATCCTGTCGGATAGTGGCTCAATAATATCTTCATTATCTTTTAATGCTGAAATTGCAATACCACGCAGTGTGCCGCAATCTTCCTCCGTGATCACCACGTCCTGCGCAACGTCCACCAGGCGACGGGTAAGGTAACCGGCATCAGCAGTTTTCAATGCTGTATCCGCCAGACCTTTTCGGGCACCGTGTGTGGAAATGAAATAATCCAATACATTCAATCCGCCTTTAAAGTTGGACAGAATCGGGTTTTCAATTACTTCAGAACCGCTTGAACCACTTTTCCTGGGTTTTGCCATCAAGCCACGAATTCCAGCCAACTGTTTCACCTGTGTTTTAGAACCCCGCGCACCGGAATCCAGCATCATAAATACTGAATTGAAACCGTTTTGATCGGTGGCCATTTCACGTATCAGTGTTTCTGTAAGTCGCGTATCCACGCGGCTCCAGATATCAATTACCTGGTTATACCGTTCATTATTCGTAATGAACCCCATATTATAATTTTCCCAAACCTCATCCACTTCAGCCTTTGCGCCTTCCAGCAATGAATCGCGGATTTCAGGAATGATCAAATCATTTACACTAAATGATAAACCACCTCTGAATGCCATACGGAAACCGAGGGTTTTGATATCATCCAGGAACCTTGCGGTTGTTGGTATATCTGTGATCTTTATAATATCTCCAATGATCTCCCGTAAATTTTTCTTGGTGAGAACAGTATTAATGAAACCAACCGCTTTGGGCACCATTTGGTTAAACATGATGCGCCCGATAGTAGTTTCTATGATCTTTTTTACCAAAACACCTTTTTCCCGAACCTGGATGCGCACTTTTACGTGAGCATGTAAATCAGCAGCGCCTTCATTATAAGCGATCATGGCTTCTTCCATATTGTAGAAAGTCATGCCTTCGCCCTTGATCTTATCTTTACCAATTGATTTTTTGCCTTTGGTAATATAATAAAGACCCAATACCATGTCCTGTGAAGGCAGGGTAATCGGCGTACCGTTTTGCGGGTTCAATATATTATGTGAAGAAAGCATCAGTAACTGTGCTTCCAGGATCGCTGCATTGCTCAATGGTACGTGCACCGCCATTTGGTCACCGTCAAAGTCGGCGTTGAAGGCCGTCGTAACCAAAGGATGCAATTGTATCGCTTTTCCTTCTACCAGTTTTGGCTGGAAAGATTGAATAGATAAACGGTGCAGGGTAGGAGCACGATTCAGCATTACAGGATGCCCTTTCAAAATATTTTCTAAAATATCCCAAACAATATTGTCTTTGCGATCTACTAATTTCTTGGCAGATTTAACCGTTTTTACAATACCGCGTTCAATTAATTTGCGAATGATAAATGGTTTGAACAATTCTGCAGCCATGTCTTTTGGTAAACCACACTCATGCATTTTCAGATCTGGTCCAACCACGATCACAGAACGTCCGGAATAGTCCACACGTTTTCCCAACAGGTTCTGGCGAAAACGGCCTTGTTTACCTTTCAATACATCAGACAAAGATTTCAATGCGCGTCCACCTTCGGCTTTCACGGCATTTGATTTCCGGCTATTATCAAATAAAGAATCAATGGCTTCCTGCAACATCCTTTTTTCATTCCGCAGGATCACTTCAGGTGCTTTGATTTCCAATAAACGCTTTAGACGGTTATTACGGATGATCACGCGACGATACAAATCGTTCAGGTCTGAAGACGCAAAACGTCCACCGTCCAGTGGCACAAGTGGTCTCAGTTCCGGTGGAATAACAGGAATATATTGCATCACCATCCATTCAGGACGATTGGTAATACGTGTACCTGCATCGCGGAAACCTTCCACAACGCTCAGTCTTTTTAAGGCATCCGCTTTTCTTTGCTGGGATGTTTCATGCGCAGCAGAGTTGCGCAGGGTATAACTTAAAGAGTCCAGATCTATTTTTGATAATAAATCCTGCACTGCTTCAGCGCCCATTTTAGCGATGAATTTTTGCGGATCATCATCCGGTAAAAGTTGATTTTCGCGTGGTAAATTATCCAGTATCTCGAGGTATTCTTCTTCACTTAATAAATCGCCCATTTGCAAACCTTTGTCCTCGCGAATGCCCGCCTGTATTACCGCGTAGCGTTCGTAATAAACAATAGTTTCGAGTTTTTTGGAACTCATTCCCAATAGGTAACCGATCTTATTAGGTAAACTTTTAAAATACCAGATATGCACGATAGGTACTACCAGTTTGATATGGCCCATACGTTCGCGGCGGACTTTCTTTTCAGTCACTTCCACACCGCAGCGGTCACATACGATACCTTTATAGCGGATTCTTTTATATTTTCCGCAGGCACATTCATAATCTTTTACCGGGCCGAAAATCCGTTCGCAGAACAAGCCGTCGCGTTCGGGTTTATAGGTGCGGTAATTAATGGTTTCAGGTTTCAGTACTTCACCGAAACTTCTTTCAAGAATACTATCCGGAGATGCCAGCCCGATGGTAATTTTGGAAAATGCTGGTCTCGCGCGGTTTTCTCTGTTCATGGCCATATTTCTGATTCAGGTTTTAAAAGTGATCTCCTAATTGCATTTCAAGCTTCTCAAACAAGATTTCCCTTGTTTTTTGTCCATAAAATAATACTCAGCCTTGAGGGCTGTTCAGGTAAAAAGACCGTATTTTTTTGTTATGTGAAATGGAAGGGTTGAAAATTTCAAAATGCATAGGGCGGCAAAGGTACAAATATTTCTAAATATGACAAAAATCATTCCTTAATTATTTTTTAAAAAAAAGTAATAAATTTTAGAGGTGAATTAAGTAGAAATTAAGATTTGAGACAAGGGGTTTTTTATTTTATGTAAAATTTTTTTAAAAATAGGTTTATACCTTAATTGCCATAGGGTTAAAAATGGAGCAAAGTATTAAATCTTGTTAGCTGTATGTTGTTCTATTCTTTCAGCCATTTTAACCATGTTTTTTGATCAATAATGGGAATGTTGTTTTGTTCACATATTTTCATTGTGTGCCCGGTTCCACCTGTTTTAGGATTATCTAAGTCATCATAGAATATTCCAAAAGTTGCTGGTTTGATTTTGCCTGTTCCAATTGCTTTTATTGTGTCTCTTATGATATAAGCTGCTTTAATTGAATATCGGTCTCTTGCTCCTGAGATATATTGGTCAACTAATTTTTCAGTTTTCTTATTGCTTTTTGATTGGTAAACAACATCTGGTTCAGCAGCAACATTTATTTCGTCTAAAGAAATGGTGTTATATGCCTGGTTTGTTTTTTGTCTATGCCCAGTATATGGAGTTATCACTTGTAACCGGGATTTGTCAACTGAAGAAACACCAAGTGAAAAATAATAATCTGAACCATCAGCATTGCCACTTCTAAACTTTACATGTTTAGTTTTTGTTACTAAAATTTTACCGAGCTGAATTAATAAGGCCGTGTCGCCATCCAAAACTAACCGTTTCCCTTCTAGGAGAATAATTGCGCTTACATAATCATAGTGGTTAATAAATTCTTTCAATGTCATCATAATTTCAATTTACAATTCTGACTAACGTTTCGGGTATTTGGCGACGTGACAGTTTTGAAACATAAATATTCAACCTATCTTTTTTAGCTTATTTTATTTTAGTTTTATCTTATATTTATAAATTTTACTAAGCCCGTTTTCTCCACTAAAAATATATGCCTGGAACGCTAATAAATCATTGAATTTTTTGGATACCAGGTTACTCCGCCTGCTCGTGAAATAGAGTGTTTCATTTTTATCATCATAAAACGGGCAATATTCCATATACTTCGTGTTTATAGTATTACCGAGATTTTCTGCGGGTTGCCATTCCCCTTTTTCATCTTTCCTTGAAATGAACAAATCTCCACTGCCAAATCCATCTGGTGTATTGTACTTTGTAAAAATTAAAAATGATTCATCCTTCGAAATGAAAGCATTAAACTCATACCCGGAACTATTAACGTGCTCATTTAATAACTGAGGTTTTGAATATTCTTTTCCATTCCACTGGCAATAATAGATGTCATCTTTTCCAAGTCCTAAAGAAGATTCCATGGTAAAATAAAGGTTGTTATTTTCAGAAAGTGTTGGATAAAATTCATCTGATTTTGAATTGACATTACTCCCAATATTAATAGGTTCAGACCATTTGTCCTGTACCCCATTTCTTTGTACATACCAAATATCAAAATCTTTTCTTTCCTTCATTGAATCGGTTAGTGGCCTGTCTGAAACAAAATAAAGTCTCCTTCCATCTAATGATAGAAAGGGTTCTAAATACATATATTCATCACAAAAAGGAAGTAATGTTGGTTGAGACCATTTACCATTTATTTTTAAAATAAAAGCAATTTGAGATAGGTCCTGGTTGGGACTTTGAATGGTGAAGAATGCTTCATCATTGTTTTGAGAAATACAAAAATCTCTTAGGTTTTGGAAACTATCGAAACTTTCGGAAAACGGTTCGACTTTCTGAGCAATTATGCTATTTGAAATTAGCAATATAAATGTGATGAAAAATTTATTCATATCTTATTTTTATTTCTGCTTTATGCGCTGAGTTCTGAATGGACTCTAAGTTACAAAGTAAACACAATCCGGATTTCTTATTTAAGATCGTTCATCAGAATACAATTTAGGCTTTTTGCTTAAGCCTAAAAATTATTCTTTAATTCCAGGCTGAGTTGGGCTTTTATTTTACTTCTCTGTGCGCTGTGCAAACAGTAGGAGAGCGGTTTTTTTTGTTTTGTATAAAAAACTTATAAAATATGTGCGTACCTGCATTTACATAAAAATAAAAAACTGAGCAAAGTGTCAACCTATTTGGTGACGAAGCACATTCAACTTTATAAAAAAAGCCAGGATTTACTCCCGGCTTTTTACAAAAGATCTATCTTTTTTTTTTAAAAAACTATTTCACACTTTCCTCCGCCCGACTCTCAAATTCAAATTTTATCTGCCCGCTTTCTTTATCATAATTGGCAATCAATGAGTCACCATTTTTTACATTCATATTAATGATTTCTTCAGCCAGCGGATCTTCCAAATATTTCTGAATCGCGCGGTGTAATGGCCGCGCGCCAAACTGTACATCATACCCTTTTTCTGCTAAAAATTCTTTGGCTTCCTGGGTGAGTTGCATGGTGAAACCCAATGCTACCAAACGTTTCATCACATCCTTCAATAACAGGTCAACAATTTCTAAAATATTTTCCTTGCTCAAAGAATTGAAAACGACCACATCATCTACGCGGTTTAAGAACTCGGGAGAGAATGTTCTTTTCAAGGCTTTTTCAATAACCGCTTTATTATTATCATCCTGGTTTTGCATGCGGCTGGCCGTAGCGAAACCCACACCATCACCAAATTCTTTCAACTGCCGCACACCAATATTCGAGGTCATGATGATAACGGTATTTTTAAAATCCACTTTGCGGCCGAGGCCATCAGTGAGTTGCCCGTCATCCAATACCTGCAATAAAATATTATAAATATCCGGGTGCGCTTTTTCTATTTCATCCAATAAAATTACACTGTATGGTTTGCGCCGAATCTTTTCTGTAAGCTGTCCGCCTTCTTCATAACCAACATATCCCGGAGGCGCGCCAATTAAACGGCTGAGGGAAAATTTTTCCATGTATTCACTCATGTCAATACGCACCAATGTGTCGAGACTATCAAACATATAACGCGAAAGTGCGCGTGCTAATTCTGTTTTACCAACACCAGTCGGACCGAGAAAAATGAAAGAGCCAACAGGCTTTTTCGGGTCTTTTAATCCCACGCGATTTCGCTGGATCGCTTTAACCACTTTATCAATTGCTTGTTCCTGGCCAATCACTACGGCTTGCATATCTTTCTGCATGTTGCGCAGTTTTTCACTCTCTGCCTGCACCATTCTTTTTACAGGAATACCCGTCATCATGCTTACTACTTCTGCAATCGCGTCTTCATCAATCGGGTATCTTTTATGTTTACTTTCTTCTTCCCAATCGTTCTTTGCTTTTTCTAATTCTTCACCCAATCTTTTTTCTTTATCCCGCAGTGAAGCAGCTTCTTCAAAGCGCTGGCTTTTCACTACTTTATTTTTTTCGAGTTTTATTTCTTCAATCTTTTTTTCGAGCTCTACAATATTCAGCGGTACATTAATATTTTTTAAATGCACCCTCGCACCCACTTCATCCAAAACATCAATGGCTTTGTCCGGCAATAAACGATCTGTCATATACCGGTCGCTGAGTTTTACACAAGCTTCAATGGCTTCCTGGTTATACGTCACATTGTGGTAATCCTCGTATTTCGATTTGATATTTTCAAGTATTTGAATCGTTTCATCCACGGAAGGCGGATCAATCATTACTTTTTGAAAACGCCTGTCGAGTGCGCCATCTTTTTCAATATGCATGCGGTATTCATCGAGCGTGGATGCGCCGATACATTGCAATTCGCCACGGGATAATGCGGGTTTGAAAATATTACTCGCATCGAGTGAACCACTTGCGCCACCTGCTCCAACGATGGTATGAATTTCATCAATGAATAAAATCACATCGCGATTTTTTTCCAGTTCATTCATGATGGCTTTCATTCTTTCTTCAAACTGGCCACGGTATTTTGTACCGGCAACAAGTGCTGCAAGGTCGAGGCTGATCACGCGTTTATCAAAAAGTACGCGGCTCACTTTTCTTTGAACGATGCGCAGGGCAAGGCCTTCCACGATTGCCGTTTTACCAACACCCGGTTCACCGATGAGTATGGGATTATTTTTTTTGCGGCGGGAAAGAATTTGTGACACGCGTTCTATTTCTATATCACGGCCAATGATCGGGTCGAGTGCACCAGTTTCTGCGAGGCGCGTAATATCACGGCCAAAATTATCCAGTACAGGTGTTTTACTTTTTGCAGTTGCGCCCGGTTTATTTCTCGTTGGTGATACAAAACTTTTTTTCTCTTCATCAAATTCATCTTCATTTTCCTCTGAGAATTCACTTTGTACCTCGTTGTTTTTTACCATGCCCAAATCATTGCGGAAAATGTCGTAATCAATATCAAACTGGTTAAGTATTTGTGTAGCGATATTATCTTTATTTTTTAAAATAGAAAGCATGAGATGTTCTGTTTCCACGAGCTGACTCTTCAATGCTTTTTGTTCGAGCACAGAAACGCGAATTACTTTTTCCGCTTGCTTTGTGAGTGGAAGGCTATTGATGTTGGCAATATTTTTATCGGTTTTATCTTTGACGGCAATTTCAATTTCTTTGCGCAATTCATATAAATCCACATTCAATTGCTTCAGAATTTTTATAGCAGTATTATCACCTTCCCGGATAAGACCGAGTAATAAATGCTCTGTGCCGATAAAATCATTTCCAAGTCGTAAGGCTTCTTCCCGGGAAAACGAAATGATTTCTTTTACCTGGGGCGAAAAATTATTGTCCATTTAAATATGTTTAATAAGTTTATACAATAATAACGAATAAATTTGATGCATAGACTTATACAGTTTTGCACAAATGTTAAATAAAAAATACCAAATCATGGAGTTCAAAATTGATACCAGAGAAAAATTCACGACAATCACGCCTTTACAAGAAAGTATTTCTGCCAATATAACAGGAGCATTAGAAGTTTTATGCCTTGAAATGTTGCAAAGCGAAATTAAAAATGTAATTCTGAATTTTAAAAATATTGCAGAAATGGATGCTAAAACTGGCGAAAAACTTGTTGAATTAAGAATGCTTTTTTTTGAAAAAAATGCTTCTTTCGTAATTTGCGAAATGAAAAAAGATATTCAGCAAATTTTAGAAAAAAATGATTTACTGGAACCATTAAATATTACACCTTCAGAAAGTGAAGCCTGGGATATGGTGCAAATGGAAGAAATAGAAAGGGAATATTTGGATGACGATTTTCCCGGGTAAAAAATATTTTATTTTATTTCAAAGTATTTAAAACTTCATACATTTTTCCAGTGATACTTCCTCCGCTATTATCATAATTATTCACGATAAAAGCAAAGGTATAATTGTTGCCATCTTTTGAAGCAATATAACCAGCAAATGCTTTTACATTAGCAATGGTGCCACTTTTCATTTTAATATTATTGTATTCAGGCAGCGCTTTATAAAAAGAAGAAAACCAATTTTGAGATTTTGCATATTGTAAAGCATAGACCATAGAAGCCGGCGTGACACGGTTTTGCGGCGATAAGCCACTTCCATCAAAAATATTTAATGCAGATTTTTCTATGCCTTTGCTTAACCAAAATTTTTGTAATGCGGCCACACCTTCTTCATTTGTGGAAGGTTTGTTATTTACTCCAGCAATTTTTTGTAAAAATGCTTCGCCATATAAATTGATACTTTTTTGCAGGAAATAATAAGTGAGACTGTCCAGGAATGGAGAAAAATATTTATATAAAATTTGAAAATTCGTATCACGATTATCGTTGATAGAATTATCTGAATTTTGTTGTATAAAATTTATTTTTCCACGCATATATTTTTGGAGGTCATACACAAAATAAGCCGCCGGATCTTTTACTGCACCATGCACAATAAAATTATTTTCATCCACGGGAATGGTTCCGCGTATTAAATATTTTGAAGAATTAAAGGGCAGATAAATATAGGATTGATCACCACTGCCTTTTTCCGCACTGGTCACTTCATTATCAAATTTCATCGGGAAAGCAGTGTCATTATTTACAGAAATGATTGAAACAGGCTCACCAATATTCTTCCCTGAATGAAGGTGCAGCATATATTCATTTTCCCGCCAGTTTAATCCCGAAGAAGCAGCGCCATAATAATTGCCGAGGTCTTCCAAAATCCAGGCTCCGGGAATTTCTAGTGAAGTGGCTTGTACAAGAATATTTCCATTTATTTCTTTAATACCGGATTGATTCAATGTACTTAAAAATCGCGAAAATATTTGTGTGGGAATTGATTTTGGAAAACGGCTACTTCCAAAAGAAGGGTCGCCACTACCACGAATAATAATATTTCCGTTTAAAGTATTGGTATCAATATTCCCTGCATAACCAAAATCCGTTTCGAATTTAAAATCATTTCCCAGCAATTCAAAAGCAGCAATACTTGTGTAAATTTTCTGTGTACTTCCCGGCGCAAGCCCGGCTTCTCCATTCAGGTTATAAATTATTTTACCTGTACTTTCATTCATCACGTAAAAACCGGTGATGGCGTGCTTTAACGCAGGTTCAGCCAGGAATTTTTCCATGGCTTTATTTAATTTCTCAGAGGTTTCCTGTGCAAAAACAAATGATGTTGCATTTATAAAAAAAAGCAGGAGCAAAAATTTCTTCATAGCCTTTGATGAATGATGTTCCCGGCAATATTACATTTCATTTAATTCAAATGATTGTATAAAATGCATAAAAATTTTCAGCCGCGTGTTTATCTTGCAACTTATTTTATAAAATTTATGGAAAAAATAAATGCTTCTGTGATCACTATTGGCGATGAACTATTGATCGGGCAGGTCATAGATACCAACAGCGCCTGGATTGGTAAAAGGCTGATTGAAAATGGCATTTGGTTATCCCATAAATTTTCAGTGGGAGATACCTATGATGACATTTGGAATGCATTGGATGAAGCAGCCCGGGTATCCCGGATCATCATTATTACCGGGGGTTTGGGGCCAACTGCGGATGATATTACCAAGCCATTATTGTGTGATTATTTTGGTGGTAAAATGGTGGAAGATGCAGCTACTTTGCAACACGTGACGTATTTATTTGAACATATTTTTAAAAGAAAAATGCCTTTGCTGGAAAGCAATAGAAAACAGGCTGAAGTGCCGGATGTGTGTACCGTTTTGAAAAATGAAATTGGTACCGCGCCGGGACTGCTTTTTGAAAAAAATGGAAAATATTTTTTTAGTTTACCCGGTGTACCTTATGAAATGCATGGACTACTGCAAAACCAGGTGTTGCCTTTTTTAAAAAATCTTTTTGACCTGCCACCTATTCAGCACCGAACTTTATTGACGTATGGCATTGGTGAATCTTTCCTGGCAGAAAAAATAAAAGATTTTGAATTTGCTTTACCCGAAAATTTAAAACTGGCCTATTTGCCCAATTTTGGAATGGTGCGTTTAAGACTGACTGCCAATGGTATTTCTACAAAAATTTTGGACGCAGCATTTGAAGATTTGACAGAGCGAACTAAAGAATGGCTGGTTACGCCAACAGATAATACAATGCAGGAAATAGTGGCCAATTTACTTTTATCCAAACACAAAACACTTGCAATTGCTGAAAGTTGCACAGGGGGCTATATAGCGCATTTGATCACAGCTATTCCCGGTGCCTCGGAATTTTTCCAGGGAAGTATTGTTGCGTATTCATATACAATTAAGAAAAATGTTTTAGGTGTAAAAGAAAAAACCCTGGAGGAATTTGGCGCGGTCAGTGAAGAAACGGTACGTGAAATGGTGAAAGGCACATTGTCCACAATGAAGACAGATTTTGCTTTAGCTGTTTCCGGGATTATGGGACCGGGTGGCGGCACAGAAGATAAGCCGGTGGGTACAGTTTGGATTGCAGCCGGGAACCGGGAAAATATTGCTGCAATACGCATACATGTTCGCTTTGACCGGGAAAGAAATATACATTTGACGGCCATGCAGGCGCTTAATTTTTTGCGTATGTTTATACTTGAAAAATTTTAATCCGCATGTATTATCTTTGACGCGGTTTATTTTTTAAATAAACACAATTAAAATACTTTTACTACAAAACAACATATATGGCGATCATTGACCTGGTAATGCCGAAAATGGGAGAGAGCATCATGGAAGCAACCATTTTAAAGTGGCATAAAAAAGTGGGCGATTCTATTGCAATGGACGAAACCTTGCTGGATATTGCCACTGATAAAGTGGATAGTGAAGTGCCCAGCTCCGTTGCAGGAAAAATTACAGAAATCTTGTTTAATGAAAATGATGTAGTTCCTGTGGGAAAAGTTATCGCAAAAGTGGAAACAGCCGGTGAAAACGTTTCTGCTCCTGCACCCGCTCCGCAGCAGGCTCCGCCACCACAACAG
Organism: Chitinophagales bacterium; assembly: GCA_038257845.1. Lineage (GTDB taxonomy): Bacteria > Bacteroidota > Bacteroidia > Chitinophagales > Chitinophagaceae > JAFDXJ01. The sequence goes on along the minus strand of JBBSQL010000027.1, from coordinate 25,826 downwards.
GAAGAAATTAAAGTAACACCGCCTTATATTCCGAATACCACTCCTGCAGAAGTACAAAGTCAATCAACAAATAATGCAGGCACGAACCGTTTTTATTCGCCATTGGTTTTAAATATTGCACAAAGTGAAGGCGTGCCACTGAGTGATCTGGAAAAAATTCCCGGCACAGGCAATGAAGGCCGTGTGACGAAAAAAGATATTTTGGCGTATGTAGCCGAAGGAAAAAATGTGCCCGTGCAAACACAGGCAACACCACAGCCTGAAACGCAGACTGCCACTGCTTCTGAAGAAAAAGAAGAAAGCCTGCAATTACAGAAGAGTATTCCAGGAAATGTGGAGATCATTGAAATGGACCGCATGCGTAAATTGATTGCCAAACACATGGTGGATAGCAAACATATAAGTCCGCATGTAACGAGTTTTGCAGAAGCTGATGTAACAAATATGGTAATGTGGCGCGAAAAAGTGAAGAAAGATTTTGAAAAAAGAGAAGGCACAAAGATCACTTATACGCCGATGTTTATTGATTGTATTGCACGCGTGATCAAGAAATATCCCATGATCAACAGTTCATTGGTGGATGATCAGATCATCATTAAAAAAGACATAAATATCGGTATGGCTACAGCTTTACCAAGTGGCAATTTGATCGTGCCAGTTATTCAAAATGCAGATTATTTAAACTTAGTAGGTTTAAGTAAAAAAGTAAATTCACTCGCAGATAATGCGCGCAATAATAAACTCCGCCCGGATGATACACAAAACGGCACATTCACTTTAACGAATGTGGGAACTTTTGGTAGTTTGATGGGAACACCGATTATCAATCAGCCACAGGTGGCGATATTGGCGGTGGGCGCAATTAAGAAAAGGCCGGTTGTTATTGAAACGGAATTGGGCGACACAATTGGTATCCGCCACATGATGTATCTTTCAATGAGCTATGACCACCGCATCGTGAATGGCAGCCTGGGCGCTTCATTCCTGACAGCGGTTGCAAAGGAATTTGAAAAATGGGACATCAATGCTAGCTGGTAAGAAACTTTAGAAGAAACAATCGTTTTTTTGAATTCGAAAAGTGTCCGCTGGTCGGGAGACCAGGCGGAGACGTACTTCGTGCGTAAATTTGCAATAACTCTAAGATTAAAAATTTAAAAAAAAACGAAAAACTCAAATTATTTAGACATTTTATTTTTGTACAGGTATAAAATTTTTTATTGAACATCATGTACGTTTAAAAATTTGAAGTTTTACGCCGCCGCGTTGTCTCCAGACAAGCGGCTATTTTAAAGGCCCGATAATAAAGATTAATATTCGGCAATTGCAGATTATTCATCATACAACTTATTCTAAATACAAATAGTTTAATTTCACATTAACCATATTTTTTTAATAAAACTATTTTATTTTGAAAACTAAAATCCTGTTTAATATCATTGCAACTCTTTTTTGTTTTTGCGTAAATGCGCAAAGAGATACTTTGAACATTAATAATGACTGGCTTTTTAGTATAGATAAAAATGCAAATGGCATTTCTGAAAAATGGTTTGAAAAAACATTACCGGGTGCAGAAACAGTGCATTTGCCGCATACCTGGAATATTGAAGAAGCCAATCAAAATCATTATGGCTGGGGCTGGTATCAAAAAAGTATTTCGATTCCGAAATCATGGAAAAATAAAAATGTGGTGTTGCAGTTTGGCGCAATCAACCACACTTCATTTATTTATATCAATGGAAAAAAGATCACTGAAAATATTGGCGATGGCTTTGATAAGATATCTATTATTTTAAATGATCAAATAAATTATGGAGAGGAAAATACAATCACGGTAGCGTGTAATAATGATTATGGAAAAAATAAAGTGCCATATAGCAGTTCATTTGACTGGCCCAATGATGGTGGAATTATTCGTCCTGTTGCAATAATAATTTCTGATAAACCGGCAGCTTCCTGGCTGCATGTAACGCCCCAAATAAATTTAAAAGATAGTTCAGGAAAATTAAATATTAAACTTGGCTTTGATGAGATGGCAGACAAAAATATTGAATTGGGTATCACCATTACAGAAGAAAATCAACCGACTAAAAATATTATTTTTCAATCAACGCAGCAACCTGTATGGAAAAATGGAGAAGCTTTTGTGGAGATCAATTTACCAAAAATTCATCCCTGGCATTTTGATTTTCCAAATTTATACAGGGTTGATGTTGTTGTGATTAACCGCAAAAAGATAACCGATAAAATTTCCTGCAATACAGGTTTCAGGGAATTGAAATTTGTTGATGGAAAAACATTTTTAAATGGGGAACCCATTAAATTAATGGGCGTGGAATGGACGGCCGGATCCAACCCCGATTATGGTTTTGCAGAACCAGATTCTCTTATTATTGCTATGGGAAAATTAATGAAAGATGTGAATTGTATTTTCAGCCGGCAGCATTTTCAGCAGGGCGATGTTTTCTATGATTTTTGCGATCGCAATGGCATACTGGTGCAACAGGAATTGCCTTTGTGGGGTGGTGAAACACCGGCCAATGATACGATACAAAATATTGCTTTGAAACAATTGAAAGAGATGATTCAAAGCAATTATAATCATCCCAGTATTTTTTCCTGGGGCGTAGGAAATGAATTGCGTGCAAGGGATAAGGACATGAAGAACATGATTGCAGTTTTACTAAAAACATCGCGTGAGTTAGACCCAACACGCTTTACAGCCTATGTGAGTAATACGCTCACGCAGGGATTTTATAACGATCCCAACTTTGTACCTGATGCTGCAGCCGATGGAGATTACCTGATGATGAATGAATATGGCGGAAGCTGGTGGGATCTTCCTGTTGCAGAAATTGGAAATTATATGGATAGCATTCATAAGAGTTACCCGGATAAACCTTTCTTCATTTCAGAATTTGGTTTATGCGAACCCAATTTCAAAGGTGGTGATGAAAGAAGGATCGAAGACCTTATTTATCACATGAGTATTTATGAAAGCAAACCGTATGTGGAAGGTGCTATTTATTTTGATCTGACAGATTATCGCACGCATTATCCCGGCACATTGGAAGATAATAAATTCAGGCGAAGAATTCATGGTGTATATGATATGTATGGAAATCCAAAACCATCAATGAAAGTACTGCGCGAATTATCTTCACCCGTAGAAGTGCAACAAATAAATAGCTGGAACAAAGGCAAAGTGAATATCATGATTTTCGGAAGCATGGGTTTACCACAATATACAGTGCGTGGCTATAAATTATATATTTCTGCAAAAGGGGATGACTATAAAAACACCAAAGCATATCAACTTCCTGTTATTCGACCCGGAGAAAAAATAAATTTTGAAGTGGACGATCTGTATAATGGAAAAGGCATTATTACCATAGTCCGGCCAAATGGTTACGTAGTTTCACAGAAATCTTTTTATTAGAAATTATTTATCTGCATGCTGCAATGCATCCGGTAATGGTGCATTTCTATTTACACCGGGCGGCGCAAATAACGGGTTGTTTAAAAAAGAAGAATCAGTAAGTGTATATAAAAATGCTTTTAATTGTCCGAACTCAAAATTGGATAATGGAATACCATTTTTCAATAATGAATCTGTCGTGTTGGATTGAATAACACCACTGCGATAATGTTCAAAAACCGCATCGAGATATCCAAATCTTCCATCGTGTGAATAAGGAAAAGTTTGTTGCACATTGCGTAAAGAAGGTACACGAAATTTCAACGAATCATCTGGATTTCCGGTGATGCGCATACGTCCATAATCTTTTAAATAATCATCTAATGCAAGGCCAGTACTTCGAAAACTAAAGTCTGTAAAAAATGGAGGTACATGACAGGAGATACATTTTTTTTGAAAAATTTCATAGCCTAATCTTTGTGGTAAATTAAAACTGTCTTTCCCCTGCATCACGCGGTCATACTTACTATCAGCGCTCACAAGCATCAATACAAACTGGCTAATCGCTTTGGTGACAAGCTGCGTATTAATCTCCTTTTTTCCAAATGCTGCGGCAAACATTCTTTGATAGACAATATCATTTTTTAATTTGAATAAAATTGAATCCAGGTTTTCCGCCATCTCATGCGGGTCAGTAATAGGAGCGAGCGGTTGCAGATCTAAATGATTGATACCGCCATCCCACATGAAATCTTTTTGCCAGGCAAGATTGAATAAGCCCGGCGCATTTCGGAAAGAAAATGAATTATTAAAGCCATGGCTCAGCGCGTGATCGTACGTTGCGAATGCGGCGAATTGTTGGTGGCAACTGGCACAGGAAAAATTTCCATCCTTACTTAAATTACCGTCATAAAATAATTTTCTTCCCAATTCAAAACCTTCTTCTGTTAATGGGTTTTGTTTGAAATCATATAATGGTTCTGGCCAGCCTTTTGGAATTATAAATTTAATTGGATGTGTTTTAGGAAAAGTATTTTCTTTATTCACCCAACTAATCGCTACTATTAATGCAGAAAAAAGGACCAGTATGATAGCAGCTTTTTTCATCAATTATTTTCTTGAATGAAAAACATTGTTGCATAATTATCTGCATATTTCATGGCCAAAATACCCGGTTCATGACAAAAGAAATTTTCTTTTAAAGGAAGATCGTGCAGATTTTTAAACCATTGATTAATATCCGCGTTTATTTTAATAATACCCGGATGTTTTGAAACATTCAATTGAATAATCCTGGCTGTATTTTGTCCTGCTTTAAACCCACCGATATGCAAGCTGAATGCGTGCCTTGGCGCATTCACCATATTTGAATTTCCTTCTAATTTTGCCATCACATAGCCAGTATTCCAAACCCAGAACATGCCTTTTGCCGGGTCTAAAATCCCAGCCTGTACACCTTGTACATTTTTCAAACTATCTATACCAATCATAAAGTTGATACCGGTAATTTCTTTTAAAGATGTTTGCAGGAAAATATTTTGAGAACTTGAATCGGATTGGTCAATTAAAAAATATTGATCTTTAAAATAATCAGTTGAATTATTTTTTTCATCCACTAAAGTGATATTGGAAATATAATAACGAAATGAAGAAACTGTAAATTTTTCTCCAAAATCATTGGTATAAGTTTCATTCAGTTGAAGGGGTGTAAGGCCAATAGTATTGATGAATTGAATTTTTATATCTCTTTTAAAATTCTCCTGGCTCCATAAATTCTGGCAACAAAAAGTGCAGCAAAAAATCAGTAAATAATATTGCAAAATGCTTTTTTGATTCATTATAATTAAATGAATATGCAGAAATAATTTTATTACAAAATTACTGCGTTAAAGAAATCCGTATTTCCAGTCCGGCCCTGGTATTGGTAACCGGTGCAGAAGTAGAAATATACGGAATGATCCTTTGCTGGTCAAAATAGAATTTCAAACTCACGCGGTTATTTAAAATATAATCAATGGAAGGTTGAATACTAATCACTTTTTGTCCACCTGTACTGTATGCATTTGCCTGGTCAAGACGACTGTTACTTTGCGTATCATCGCGCATACTCAGGTCAAGGCTGATGCCTAAATCATTTTGTAATTCTTTGCCTTTTGTAAATGGCAATTTGAATGGTAAAACAATTCCGCGCTTACGGAAACTTCCACCAAAACTCCATTCCGTACTTCTTACTTCACTTAGCTGGAAGTCAATCAGGCTAAGGCTTAGCTGCCGGCTTTTCTTATATTCAAAATGAATATTTGTTTGATTTGTGGTCGTTACATCAATTCCAATTAAAGGCGCAAATGCTTCCTGAATTGTCAGGTTTGGTATCAGGAAAAATGGCACATAGTTTCCTGAAATGGTATCAATAAATGCAGGCGCTCCATAATGGAAAGGGTCATAAAATAATAACGCGCTGGCAAAACTATTCATACTCAGGTTGGCATTATATCCATGCGTAATAGTAATGTTGCTAAACACATCAGACAATGCCGGAATATTAGTAAGCCCGGTATAAGTTACACGCCAGTTTGGAATGGCTTTAATACCACTGAAAGGATTAGATTTAATACTTGGGTTTGATTCATCAATCAATGAAACACTGTTGGGGTCTTTACCAGTATATGCGGATAAAAATGCGGGAATCAAAACGTCCTGGGCATATCTTCCATAACCGGTAGCGTATCCATCTTCCGTATATTTTTCATTGTCCGGAAGTGCCTGCCAGTAAGGGTTTAACGATGCAAGTCTTTTTGAAATGATCAGCCTGTTATCCTGGAAAGTATTAAATGTTGTTGAAATTTCATTCGGGTTTGTCTTCGTAAACAATGTTCCAAAACTCACATACGAAACATTAAAACCTCCACCGGCCAACGGACTTAAATGTTGAAATTTATTACCTGTGCCTGTGGTATCCTTGAACAGTTCAGAATAATTTTTTGAAAAACTTTTATCTAAATTAAGATCAATTACAAATTCTTTTATCGGTTCAAGTTGAGCCGTTAAACTCAGGCGCTGATCAAAGTTTTGAGTAAATAATAAATTGAATGTAGAGTCCCTGGTGATCACACCCTGCCTGGATTTTAAATTCAGCCATGATGTGTCTGGTTGTTTTCCAAATACATATCCAAGTCCGGGTTGCATGCTTTTAAAATTTTGCCCAAGCAATTGTGTACTATCATTATAACCAGGAATACGACTGTTGTAATTTTCGCTGTAATTCACAGAAACCCGTTTTACCATCGTCCCTAGCTGAACAGCAGTTTTCACTAAGCCATTTACACTTCCTGCTCCTTTATTTTTTCGTGCTGCGATCCTGGCCTGCCTTTTCAGGTTGCGCCATTTGGAAAGTGCCAATCTTTTTTCCCTGCCTTTTAAATCTTTTACAACTTCCGCACGTGTTGGAATTGTATAAGTGGAATCATTTCCTGCTTTATCTTTTACCGTGACTTCTCCCGAATTATCTTTCTGGCTTTGCGTATTAATGCTGCGCAAAAATTTGGATTTATTATAGAGGCGGTTAAAATCAAATTCCCCGTTCAGGCTGTTTTGCTGGCTGTTTTCAAGCGTATTTCCCAGGCTGATAGCAATGAGGCTTGCCGCAATCCAGTTATACGTAGTGGAATAACTATAACGCGCCGTGATCCAGTCTGTGAGCGGCAATTTATTAAAAGGGATACTATAACTGATTGTTGCTCTTTGCTGATATAAAGTATTTCGGCCACCAGCAAAGAAATTTTTCATCACCGTATCTTTCTTTTCCCTTGTATTTAATTTTCCATAAGGTTCATCCACGCGTGCGAAATTCACGGCACTGAAATCAATATTAAGTGTGCGAGTGAGATCCCAGCGTAAATTGTAATAGCGGTCAAACGTGAAAAATTTATCGTAAGAAGTGTCCACCTGTTCCACCGTTTTATCCGTAATGTTTACAATACGCGGAACGTACTCGCCGTACTGGCGGTTTATATCTGTGCGGAAACTGATCAATGAAGGTGTATAATTAAAATTGAAATCTTTGATCGGGTTAAGCCAGGCCGATTTATTTTTAATGAGTTTTTTAAATGGAGAAATAAATTTGCCATTGCCTGAATAAGTATAACCTATACCACCCCTGTATTTTCGGAGTGCATTATCCTGGATGATCGGGTTTGTTTGTGAAAATCCAGTGTAGGAAAAACTAAAATCAAAATTGCTCAGGCTCCAGATTTTCGGTCGTTTTCCATTAACTCCAAAACGCATGTTTGTAAAATTCACTGTTTTAATAGTCGTTACATCCAACGCTACATTTTTAATGGAATCCTTTTGAGGGCCCGTTGCGTTTGCAATTTTATAATTGTATTTTACATCAAGATCGTATGGATCATATTCCGGTGTAAGAATTGTTTTATTATAACCGGCATAAACGGGAATGGATGCATGTAAACCTTTTGGTAACAATTTTGCAAGATCAATATTTAAAGCAGCATCATATTGTACCAAGCTATTTTTTGCACGTTCATTTATTTTTTGTTCAATACCACCAAAACCACTGGTATAAGTATTCGCGGAAACGGATAAAGTTCCAAGATCCGCGAGTTGCATATCCACCCTGCCAAGAGCAGCCCAGCCACCATGCTCGTCTATCTGGGAAAGCCGTAATTCATCCACCCAAACTTCTGTGCTTAAGGGCGTATTCGCGCCTGTGATGGCATTTTGAACACCAATTAAATAACCCTGCACTTCACCCAGATTGGGATTTCCCATGACGGAAATAGTTTTATTTCCCAGCACCTGGCGGTAAATTTTATTCACAGGAGCACCACTGTTGTTTCGGGTTAATTTCAATTGAACCAAATCATTCAATGCAAAATCAAGGTTGTTGACAGCAGGCCATATCTCATCTGTTGTCGCTGAACTGTTGAAAGGAGTGATTGTTAGCGGGATCCTGATCTCATAATAATTATTCAAAAAATCCTGGCCAATGCGGATCACCGCTTCCAGTTCACCATTATTAATTGTCCGCTGACCGATCACAGATTCAGCATGGATAAACATGGCCATTTGCCCATAAGAGCGAATGTCCAAATTCAATGTTTTGAAAACAGCACGGGCATCACCATTATTCAGGTTACTTATTTTCAAACTCATGGATTGTTCATTCTGCAAAAGGTTCACACCATTATTACTGATGGATTGAACACGTTCAATACCCGGAGGAATTTTATATGGAATAGGAAGCCGGCTGCTGTTTTCCTCCACGTTCACTGCAGATACATTAATGGTTGTAGGAGAGTTGGCAGGGATCGGCGTATAAGAACCTGTGGTATCTAATAAATATGTAAATGTGCGCCATTGATTGCGAACCAGATCGAGGCTTGCAAAACGCATCACAGTAGAATCTTCAAAACCAGTGAGATACATTCTTACAAAACGAATAGATTTAAAATCCGGGATCTGGCCAATTTTTCCTGTATAATTTTTTATAGGAATACGGAATAAAAACCAATTTTCAGTTGTGGCGCTACCATCTGCTAGTTTGGGTGTTACCACTCTTTTATCAACAATATATGGCGTAGTACCAACGTCCATTCCGGGTTTAAGGTCTAATTGATATTCATAATACTCTTCCGTTTCATTTAAAGTATTATCATGATTTAAGTCTTCATTATCCGGGTAAACCGTAGCAGCAGGAGCAAACTGGGTTGCGTTCGTCGCTATTGGAGAATTGCCTTCAGTATTATTATAATCTTTATACCTTCCCAAAATTCCCGTTCCGGTAGAATTGAAACGATCATCCCTATACCAGATATAATCGTCATGCGATGGGTCATTCAATGCTTTCTGATAAATGGCTGAGCCACTACCAAATGAAGCAGCGAGTTTGTTTAAATAATCAGCTCGTTTAATACGTTCATTTACATCATCAATTCCATCAAAGCCAACATCCTGGTAAGGCCGGTCATTCGGGTCGTTACTGAATGCCTGGGTAACTTGTATTGGATTAACAGGCGTTGTTCCCCAAACTGAAGTGGTATCAACTGCTGCAGGCTGGGATGGAGAGTTCAAGCCATTTTCATAAAAACGTTTGCCATCTTTCAAAATATCTTCACTTACATTTCCCAGGTTGATATACAATTTTCCACCTGAACTTGCCGGATCTTTGATAAATGGATCCTGCACCCAGAATTCCATGTATTCAATATTGGCCGTTTCAAAGTCTGTCTGGTCAATTGCCCGCATAATACCGCCCCATCTTTGTTTGGGGTTCCTGAGTTTTCCATCAGCACCAATATTGGCAATATCTGAAGTGAAATTATACGGGCCAATATCTGTGGGATAATATGCCAGGTCAAAAGTTGTTGTGAGTACGTCAGTGATATTCGTTGTACGCTGTGGAAATAATTCATTGGTATAAATTGCCCGCACTCGCGGATCACTCAACGCTACTAAATCTCCTTTTAATGGATTGCTGGGATTTGATTTATCCTGCAATACAGGTTCAATATTATACCATGCTAATTTTGCCCGGTTCATTCCATAGGGAAGTGAGTCCTGTAAATTTGCTTCAGGGAATAAGCCATTCCCGGCAGGCGTAGAAGCCAAAGCCCAGGAAACAAATGGAAAACGCAGGTCTAAATTACTGGTGCTTCCTTCAAAATCATCTATATAAATCAAGCCCTCACTACCAGTGCCAATTTGTTTTGGATGCCCGGGTTTTAACACCGCTGCTTCTCCATACGCATTGATCTGGCTGACTGTTTTGGAATTGTAAAATGGTAGCTTATTTAATAAGCGTGTTAAGCCTCCCCATTCCGAATTATAATTAAAATCTACGCCGTACATGCTATTCTGAACAGGGTCATCACCATAACTTACTTTATTAAAATATGGCCTTTCTGTCAATTTTTCCATGGTGGCGCCCAACGATAATTTTTTACTGGCCAGGTAGTCAAGGCGCAGGCCTACAAAGCCTTTTTGCTGAATTCCATAAGTGGCATTGTTTTCAAATTGCACATTCACCGGCACGCCGGAATTGATGATCGCCTGGTTGATAATTTTTAATGTACCTAAATTATAATCAATAGTATAATCTACATTTTCCTGCAACACCTGTCCCCCGGCAGTTACGCTGACTGAACCCTGTGGTATATTAAAAGCTCCGAGCGAAATATCCGTTGTAGAACTTCCTTTTATTGTTCCCTGGAGTACATACCTGTTCAGGTTTGCATAGGTTTGTGCAATTGCTTTTATTGAATCATATAATTGGTAATACACAAATGAATCTTTCGTGGATTGTGGTTCTCCTGCAAAAGCGCGGTCTGCCAAATCGTTTCCAAAAGGTTCCAGTTCCGGGTATATGATTTTTCCCTGTTGTGCCAATACCGTAAAACTATCTACAAAATCAAAGTAGCCATCCGGGAAAGGATCATTGTGGCTATTGAGCCGGTCAGCACCTAAAATTGTCAATAAAGACTGGCCTGAAACGGAAGGAGCACTTACAGGTAAATATCTTTTTAAACCGCCACTTGGTTCTGCATACATTAACGCAAGATTGAAGCCATCAGCCTGTAACCCTGTCACATCGAGCGAATACACATTTTTCATCATCAGTTTCCAGATGGGTAATTGTGTTCTTGCAGAAGTAGCTTTCAATAATTTTAGGAATAAAGTTTTTTGAACACCTTGTGTAGAATCGGATGTAACATCCTGGGAAAATTCTCCGACCTGGTAAATTTTTCCATTATAAGAATATTGGTATGCGACAGCAAGTACATCATCAGACTGTAATTGCTGGCTGAGGGAAAGGAAACCAACCTGGGGATTGAAAAAATATTCAGATGGATCTAATTTACGTGCGAACGTTTTTTCAAAATCATTTACAGGTGTAAGGCCACGTCCTACCAAAATTGTATTGATTAATGCAGGGTCACGGTTTGCAGGATTCCCGGCGAGAAAAGGGTAGAGGTCATTGGAGCCATTATCCGGTAATGAGTTTGTGGTAAGGCTATGAACATTTGGATTATACGGTTGATATTCTGCCAGGTCCATTAATCCGACAATTGAACGTGTATTAATTGTACTTCCGGTACGGTTCGTTACCCAAACTTCCATTTTTAAAATTTGCACCTGGCTATTCACCACCGGCAAATTTTTCATCGCAGTATTATAATTATTGCGGAAATATTGGGCTAATAAAAAATGGCGGTTTTCATCATAATCATCCATCGTTTTTTTGATCGTCTGGTTCAGCCCACCACCTTGTAAAGTCAGGGATTGCTTTTGAGAACGTTCACTGGCAATTGCCGCTGTAAAAAATAATTTGCCAAACTGCAACTGTGTCTTTACCCCAAAAAGGCTTTGAACACTGGACATGAGCGAACCTTTGGTTTGGAAAGAAATATTTCCGGCCTCTACGGATTTAATGATCTCATCATCTTTTCCTTTATAATCCAGTTTCAATTGATTTTCATAATCGAAATTCGCCTGTGTATTATAACTAATAGGTAGTTTTAATTTATCTCCAATATTCCCGATGACACTTACATTGGCATCCATATTAAAATCAAGTCCTCCATTTTTTCGGGCATTTTCCGGGAGTGTCGGATTTTTTATATTCTGGCCCTGGTAACCAATACTGATATCCACATTTCCCTGTGGTTGAATATCTACTTTCAAACCTTTCGGACCCACACCAAATATGCGGTCAAATAATTCCGGGGAAACACGCGGAGGAGGCCGGTACGTTTTCCTGTTGAGATCTAATAATGTGCGGGAACGATAATTGAAATAATCCTGTTCACTTTGCTTTGCCTGTATATCATAAAACTCCTGGAAAGTAAGATAAGTTGGTTTGCGGTAATAGAGATCGCCAATTTTTTCTACAATATAATATTGATTCGTTACCGGATCATATTCAATGGTTTTATTGATAAAGGAAGAATCGCTGAGGTAAAAAGGGTTCCGGTTTTGCCAGCTAAAAGGGTCGCCTCTCCTGTCTTTCAGGGGATAATGCAACGTATCGGGCTTCTGTGCATTTGCATTTTGCAGAAAGCACAGGCTTGTTAGCCCGGCAAAAAGCAGGTTAATAATAAATTTTCTATAAGTCAATTTCAGGCAGCGATAGTAAAGTAAATGTGTTTTCTATATGTTATATATTTTTAAGAGCGGATTTGATAATATCTTCCAAAGAAAGCATTTCCGCACCAGATTGAAAAACTTTTTTTACAGCAATATCCGCAACTGATTTTGAAAGGCCGAGCGCAACCAGGGCAACACAGGCATCATCCTGCAAAGTAGGCGTAAATGAACCGGCCAAATCGGGGTAAACCTGTGTTTGTTGTTTCAATTTATCTTTCAAATCCACCACGATACGTTCTGCTGTTTTTTTGCCGATGCCTTTGATCATTTCCAGCCTTTTTGAATCATTTTGTATGATGGCTTTAATAATGTCATAAGGTTTCATGCCACTCAACATTACCCTTGCAGTAGAAGCGCCCACACCGGATACCGTGATCAGTTGTACAAATAATTCTTTTTCTTCCGGCGTTGCAAAGCCATATAATGTCTGGCCATTTTCAAATAAATGCATGTAAACCCATAAAAAGCCTTCCTCTTTATCTGTAATATAATCATAGGTATTCAGGCTCACTTGCAACTCATAACCCACGCCATTTGCTTCTACAATGACTGAAGCCGGGGTTTTTCGTATAAATTTTCCGCGTATAGATGCTATCATAATATGGCTTCAAAAATAGTGTTTCATTTCCTTAAACGCAATACCTATATTTTTCTTGTAAGCAACGAAATATTTAGCCCGATGGATTTTTAAAAAGAGCTTAACGCACTTACCGACTATCCGTATTGTTTTTATTTAATACTTTTGAACCCAAACTTTTATAGTATGAATAAAATCACTGCTGCAATTACTGCCGTTGGCGGATATGTTCCGGATTACGTGCTGACCAATGCTGAACTGGAAAAAATGGTGGATACCAATGATGAATGGATACGTACACGGACTGGTATTTCTGAAAGACGAATTTTAAAAGGGGCGGGCACGGCGACCAGTGATTTGGCAGTTCCCGCTGTGATGGAATTATTGCAAAAAAGAAATCTTGACCCCAATGAAATTGAATGTATCATTTGTGCAACTGTTACGCCAGACATGATCTTTCCTTCTACTTCAAGCATCATTGCTTATAAGGTAGGTGCTACAAAAGCTTTTGGATATGATCTGAATGCTGCATGTAGCGGCTTTTTAAATGCATTGGTTACGGGAACCGCTTTTATTGAAAGTGGCCGGTATAAAAAAGTATTGGTAGTCGGTGCGGATAAAATGAGTTCAATTGTAGATTATACCGACCGCAATACCTGCGTATTATTTGGTGATGCTGCCGCGGCTGTTTTATTGGAACCAAATCTTGAAGGCTTCGGCGTTCGGGATTCTATTTTAAAATCAGATGGCAGCGGGCGTGATTATTTGCACATGAAAGCAGGTGGTTCTTTAAAGCCGCCAAGTATTGAAACGGTAACTGCTAAAGAACATTTTACCTACCAGGAAGGAAGAACAGTTTTCAAATTTGCTGTGAAAGGTATGGCTGATATAAGTGGAGAAATTATGGAGAAAAATGATTTAAAAGGAGATGATATTGCATGGCTTGTACCACACCAGGCAAATATGCGCATCATTGATGCGACTGCAAATCGTATGGGCGTGACAAAAGAAAAAGTAATGATCAATATCCATAAATATGGAAACACCACGGACGCTACAATTCCATTGTGTTTATGGGAATGGGAAAAGCGTTTGAAGAAAGGAGATAATTTAATATTAGCCGCATTTGGTGGAGGTTTTACCTGGGGCGCTGCCTGGGTGAAATGGGCATATTAATATACGTTTAAAAAGAATTATTTTTCTGCGTTTTAATTTAGCTTTTTTACTGAACATTAAAAGCGAAATGGGAACAAAGGCCGTAGCCTGCCAATAAAAATATGTCGCCCATTATTAAGCACGACATTGCTTGTCATACATTTTGCCGATTAAAAAAACAACAGCGAGAGATATTGTCCACTAATTTTTTTGCAATTGAAAAGTTTTTCGCAAAGCATTTTCATTGTTAACCAGGAAATGCATTTGATTCAATTGTTTAAAATATTCTTTCACACAACGATATTTATTGTGGGAAATAAATTAAACATTTTTGATTATTTTTAAAAAAAGGACATGGAAGCGGATATGATAAAATATTATTCCGAGCGGGCGAAAGAATATGAAAATATTTATAAAAAACCTGAAAGGCAGGAAGATATATTAAAAGCCACAATTCATTTACAGGAAATATTTTCCGGTAAGGATATTTTTGAAATTGCCTGTGGTACCGGCTTCTGGACGGAAAGGCTGGCAAAGACCGCCAATCAAATATTAGCCACTGATATGAGTGACGAAGTTTTGGCAATTGCCCGGAACAAGCATTATCAAAACCATAATGTTGTTTTTCAACACGCAGATATTTTCAATTTGTCTCCTGATCTTACATTCAAAAACCTTTTCGGCGGATTTATATGGAGCCATATTCACCTGGAAAAATTGCCTGCTTTTTTGGACACACTCATTGAACATGCCGGGGCAAATGCAACTTTTGTTTTCATAGATAATAATTTTGTAGCCCAAAGCAATACGTCTGTTTCTGAAATTGATGCAGCCGGAAATACATACCAGGCAAGGCAATTGCAAAGCGGGCAATTATATAAAGTTTTGAAAAATTTTCCTGCTGAAGAGAGCCTGCGCGCATTATTAAAAGGAAAGACGAAAGATATTCAATTTATAGAATTAAAATATTTTTGGATACTACTATTTAAAAAGTAGAAGCTTCGTGTTTTTAAATTTTCAGCAAAGCAAATGTTTTCGTTTAGAATATTATTTAATTACCTGTAAATGAAGCTTTGGGAAATTGTATTTTAATGAAAACATTTTTTTATATTTGACTGATATGAAACATTCAATTTATACAAAATATTTACTCGTTTATTTTTGCAGTTTGTTGCTGATCACTGCATGCAATAACCAGGAGAATACCCGGAATACAACAGATACTACTGCAGTCGAAAATGCAGAAAAGCCCGTCTCAAAAAATACATGTTACCTGGGTGTTTCGGGTAAAGATTCCATTAAACTTCATATAGAAATAAAGGGTGATTCCGTCCATGGAAATTTGAATTATTTAATGGCTCAAAAAGATAGCAATACCGGGACATTCACGGGAAAAATGCATGGCGACACACTTTTAGCGGATTATTTATTCTCATCAGAAGGAATGCAATCTATCAGGCAGGTTTCATTTATAATAAATGATAGCATGGCTTTTGCAGGTTATGGTGACATGATGGAAAATGGCAATAAGATGGAATTTAAAAATCCGTCAAGCTTAATATTTGAAACAAAGAATCCTTTGAAACTTGTTAATTGTTTGCCGTAAAATGAATTATGTAATTCTTGCTTTTAATTCATCCTTAAAAAAAACACTATGCAAAAAATCTTTTTATTTTTTATTTCGTCCACATTCATGCTTTCAATGATGAGTTGCCAATCCACGAAAATGGCTGCAACTTCAACCGGTCAAAGTTTTTCTTCAGATCAATTATTTTCTCATCAATGGTATTTGACGGAATTGAACAATGAACCCGTCACCCGTGGAATTATAAAAACGCCATTTATCGTTTTTACAAAAGGTGAAACAATTCGTTTTTCAGGAACAGGCGGATGTAATAATATTTTTGGATCCATAGAATTATTAAATGGGAATGGGATTAAATTTTCCCCGGTTGGTTCTACAAAAATGGCCTGCCCGAATGATCAGTATGAGACAAAATTTATTGCTATGTTATCGGGCGTTACGAATTGGAGTATTGAAAATGCTTCTCTTATTTTATGGAATGGAAAAAATATTGTCGCAAAATTTGAAGGCCAATCTACGGAAGGAAGCAGTTTAAAACTGCCTGAAGAAATAATCGGAAACTGGGATCTCAGTTATATTTCCGGAAAAAAAATTGCATTCAAAGGTTTGTTTCCGGATAAAATTCCCCTGATGATTTTCACAGAAGGAAAAAATGATGAAGTGAATGGAAATGCGGGCTGTAATTCATTTCAAAGTAAAATTTTATTACTGAATGATCATGGCATAAGCATAGCTCAACCACTTGCCATGACCATGATGGCCTGCCCCGGCGAAGGGGAAAAAACCTTTTTGGAAACATTGAAAGGGGTGAATAAATATGAAGTGTCCAATGATAAATTGACCCTTTTTCAAAATGATATTCCCTTAATGATCTTTACAAAAAGTAAAAAACAATAATAATTAATCCTATTTTAAAAATCGGATGCTTTTGAATTGTTTTAATTAAAATCAAAGTTCGCCGGCGTTGTTTTAGATTTAAAGCAAACTATATTTGTTGAATTAATTTTTATTTTAATAAATATTTTATGCAATTTAAAACTACACTAATCGCATTGACATGCATTTTATTGATTTGCAATTTTGTTTATGCGCAGGAACTAAAACCCGGCTTTGAAAAAGAAGAATATATAAAATTATTGGAAGCTTCCAGCCGCTTTGCAGACAGCACTTATTATAAGGATATTCCTTTTCCGGAAGGTTATGAATTTATTTATCAATCACCTGAAATGGGTCTTGATAACCGCTGGAGTTTATGGCTGGCTGACAAACATACAGCAGTTATTTGCCTGCGCGGAACAACAGAAAAAAGTGAGAGCTGGCTGGCCAATTTTTATGCAGCCATGGTGCCTGCAAAAGGAAGTCTGCATATTTCGGATAGTTTTATTTTCAACTACGATCTTGCACCGGATCCCAAGGCGGCAGTGCATGTAGGCTGGCTATTGAGTACTGCATTTTTAGCCAAAGATATTTTGCCAAAATTAGATTCCTGTTATCATGCAGGGATTAAAAACTTTTTAATTTCCGGCCATAGCCAGGGCGGCGCAATTTCCTATTTGCTTACAGCTTATTTTTATAATTTGCAGCAACAGGGAAAAATTCCGGCTGATATTCGTTTCAAAACATATTGCAGTGCAGCACCGAAACCGGGGAATGTTTACTTTGCCTATCATTACGAAGCAATGACACAAAATGGCTGGTCATACAATGTGGTTAATTCTGCTGACTGGGTACCTGAAGTGCCATTTACTGTGCAAACTTTATGTGATTTAAATACGACCAACCCATTTATAAATGCGGGTGATATTATTAAAAAACAAGGCTTTCCCAAAAGCTGGGTGCTTTCATATATTTATAATAAATTGAGCAATCCTTCTATTCGTGTACAAAAAAATTATCAAAAATATTTAGGAAATTTTTCTTCGAAAATGGTGCAGAAATATTTACCAGGTTATGAGCCACCGGAATTTTATTGTAGCAGTGATTATGTGCGAACAGGCACTACGATTGTATTACAGGCTGATTCAGCGTATTTCAAAAAATTCCCTGATAATCCTGAAACTATTTTTGTGCATCATTTTCATCAGCCTTATTTATACCTCGCGGAAAAGTTGAAAGATTGATGCAGTAATCAATTTATTCAAAACCATATGCAGTTAGATTGTGCAACTTCAACAGCAATATGTTTTAAAAAAATAATAATTGCTTTAGCCAGCATTTAATTTTGATCTTTTGCAATAATCAAAAACTGTCCATACTCCTTATACTTATTTATTAATTCATTGTTTTCTGACAAATCAAATAATGTGAAGTCAGAGGTACAGAATTGTAAAAAATATTTTTGAATATCTTCCTCAATTTTTTTCAAGGGCCAATTGGAAACTTCTTCTTTTTCTGTCGTGCAGTTGTAGCAATATAAATTAATAACGCATACTTTATCTTTAAACTTAGGTGAATTATTGATGATAGATGCAGCAACTTTATTTTTTAAAATCGTATGCGCCATTCCAAGCTCACCATAATAAATAGGATCGTTATAGTCATAGTCAAATGATAGAAAATTTTCTGCTATATTATTGTTTCGGTTTTTAAATGCGTCTTTACAAGTTCCTTGGCTTTCAATAATTCTTCCAAAATCATTATAGTTGGTCCCTAAATATTTTTCGTATTCAGATTTATAATTGGAAATTCCTTTTTTTAATGAAGCATTAATATTTAAAAGATTGTCACAGTCAATTACTGAATTATCAGAATTTGAAATCAATAAAATATCATTTTTAATGTTTTCAGGAGGCTGAGATAAGGGCAATAATAATCTCAATGCTTTTAAATAACTGGAAGGCTTGTTGAAATCAATACCGAAAAAATGAACCTGGTTATTTGGTTCTGAATTGGTATTTAAATTTCGGTACTGTTGCCAATATTCTTTATTGCTACTATATAAAAATGTTGAATCACCAGATGCTAAAAATTTATTTACACATACTGCCGAAGCATGGCTAAATTCTAAAAACAAATGTTTTAATCCAAAGTTTGTATGCAGAAAATTTACCCACATCACGGGTAATTTTTCATAAATAGCCAAATCATGAGAACCACCTTCCGCCTGTAAAATTAATTTATAATTTTTGAGCTTTAATTTGAGCGTATCCGTAATTGCCTGATCAAAACCTTTATCAAGAGAAAAGCTATAACTATGTGTGCGGAGATAATTGTTCAGTTCTTGCTGGGCAGAAGCTGTTGTGCAGAAAAGAATAAAGAAAATTGCATAAATAAATTTCACAACAGTTTTTTGTTTAATGACACTTGTTGTTCCCTCTTTTTATCACTTGAATCTCGTGTTTTCAACTTGTCTATTTTGTTTTTTAGAAGTTTGTCCAACAAAGGAATTGTAATTGAAAATATTGTTGCAATAATAATACTTTCAAAAATGTTTGTCGCAAAATATTCTGCGTATGATTTATATCGCGCATAACCTTGATTATTTTGATGTCTTAAAAAGTCTGGAATATTTATGGAAAGCAAAAACAAATTATAGATTAACCATAAAATCAGAATTTGAATTATTAAACTTGGTAGTTGCTTTGTCCATTTGTAAATGTTAAGCACAAAATGAAAAACACAAACACATATGAATAAAGGAATAATAATAAAACCAAATGTCATTATTAAGTCGCCGAATGTCCAGGGCGTAGGCGAAATAATTGTTGCAACAAGAGCAAAAAGAAAGGCAATTATTAAAGTAGTTAATGTAATTCGCATTATGTATTTATAAAAAATTACAATCTTTCAAAACTAATAGCGAACAGCACTTTTATCTACGCATCCTTCCCATGACAATTCTTATATTTCTTTCCACTACCACAGGGACAAGGATCATTGCGGCCAATCTTTGGAGCTACTTTAATGGGTTCCTGTTTTACGGGTGTTGGATCAAAATAATCATTTTCATTTGCTGCATAATCGCTTCCCGCAGCATCCACCTGCGCTTTATTGGCACGCATTGAACTCATATCCGTTTTGCGCTCGCGGCCTTCTTTTAATTGAGTAGGCTCGTTTTGCTGCACTGGAATTTCGGCATGCGTTAGAAAGTTTACAATATCTTTATTGATGGTTCCATTCATTTGACTAAACAAACCATACGCTTCACCTTTATAAATGACCAGTGGATCTTTTTGTTCATAATGCGCTGTTTGAACACTTTGTTTCAAATCATCCATGGCACGCAGATGTTCTTTCCATGCATCGTCAATAATGGAAAGTGTAACATTTTTTTCCAACGCATTCACCAGTTCCATTCCTTCAGATTGTAAAGTTTTTTCCAGCGGACCAAGTACTTGCATGGTTTTTCTGCCATCAGAAAATGGTACGACTACATTTTCAATATGCGCGCCCTGTGCCTGGCGTATATTTTTGAAGACAGGTGAAACCTGTGCAGCCATGTCTTTTCTTTTTTTCTGGAAATTATCAAATGATTCCAGGTATAATGCAGATACTAATTCCTGCTCATTTGATTTAGTAAACTGATCCTGTGTGATCGTTGTATCGAGGCCAAGATTTACAATAACTTCCAGGCGGAAACCTTCAAAATCATTGTTTTCTTTGAAAGTATTCACAAGGCCGTCGGTTACATCATAAAGAGCATTATCCAGATCAAGCGCCAATCTTTCTCCAAACAAAGCATGGCTTCTTTTCGCATAAACAACAGTACGTTGCTTATTCATTACATCATCATATTCAAGCAATCTTTTACGAATGCCAAAGTTATTTTCTTCCACTTTTCGCTGCGCACGTTCAATACTTTTATTGATCATGGAATGCTGGATCACTTCACCTTCTTTATAACCGGCGAAGTCCATCACTTTGGCAATACGTTCGCTACCAAACATCCGCATCAGGTCATCTTCGAGAGAAACAAAAAATTCAGATGAACCCGGATCTCCCTGCCTGCCTGCACGACCACGTAACTGCCTGTCCACGCGACGGGATTCGTGGCGTTCAGTACCAACGATTGCAAGTCCACCGGCTTCTTTCACTCCCGGCCCGAGTTTAATATCTGTACCACGACCAGCCATATTTGTAGCAATCGTTATTGCTCCTGCAAAACCTGCTTCAGCAACTACTTCCGCTTCACGCGCATGTTGTTTTGCATTTAATACATTGTGCGGAATTTGTTTTTGACGCAACATACGACTCAGCAATTCACTCACTTCTACGGATGTCGTGCCGACCAAAACCGGGCGGCCAGCATTCCTGAGTGCTTCAATTTTTTCAATAACAGAACGGTATTTTTCTCTTTTCGTTTTATAGATCAGGTCATGTTCATCTTTACGTATCACAGGAACATTTGTAGGGATGGAAACCACATCCAGTTTATAAATATCCCAAAGCTCAGCAGCTTCTGTTTCCGCGGTTCCTGTCATACCACAGAGTTTGTGGTACATCCGGAAATAATTCTGTAAGGTCACCGTGGCGTATGTTTGCGTAGTCGCTTCAATTTTTACATTTTCCTTTGCTTCCAAAGCCTGGTGTAAGCCATCAGAATAACGGCGGCCATCCAGGATACGGCCAGTTTGTTCATCCACAATTTTTACAGCTTCATCCATCACTACATATTCTACATCTTTATCAAAAAGTGTATAGGCTTTTAGTAATTGTCGAACTGTATGAATGCGGTCCGCCTTCGTGGCATATTCATTTAAAAAAGCTTCTTTCTTTTTTAATTTTTCTTCAGTGGGTAAATTTGCATCATTATCAATTTCTGCCAGGTCAATAGCAATATCTGGAATGATAAAAAAGTTGGGATCTTCTCCACCTCTCGTTATCAATTGAATTCCCATATCAGTCAATTCTACAGAATTATTTTTTTCATCAATATAAAAATACAATTCCTCATCGGCCTTTGGCATTTCTTTGGACTGATCTGCGAGGTAATAATTTTCTGATTTTTGTAAACGCACACGAATACCGGGCTCACTCAGGAATTTAATAACGGCACTATTTTTTGGTAAACCGCGAAAAGCACGAAATAGTGCGAGGCCGCCATCTTTGGGATCATCATTGCCTTCGGCAATTTTTTTCTTTGCTTCATTTAAAAATTGATTGATCACTTTTTTCTGCGTTTCCACTAATTTTTCAATACGTGGTTTTAATTCAAAAAACTGGTCGGTATTATCACTATGGCCGATGGGTCCGGAAATAATCAATGGTGTCCGTGCGTCATCAATCAATACAGAATCCACTTCATCCACCATCGCATAATGATGTTTGCGTTGCACCATTTCATTGGGACTATGCACCATATTATCACGTAAATAATCAAAACCAAATTCGTTATTGGTGCCATAGGTAATATCAGCTAAATATGCATTGCGTCTTTGTGCAGTATTGGGTTGGTGTTTATCAATACAATCCACTGTGAGTCCAAGCCACTCAAATAAAGGCCCGTTCCATTCGCTGTCCCTTTTCGCCAAATAGTCATTTACAGTTACTAAATGAACGCCTTCTCCTGCAAGTGCATTGAGATAAACGGGTAACGTGGACACAAGGGTTTTACCTTCACCAGTTGCCATTTCAGCAATTTTTCCCTGGTGTAAAACTACACCACCGATCAATTGCACATCATAGTGAACCATGTTCCAGTTGATCTTTCCGCCACCGGCCTGCCAGGAATTTTTAAAAATACTTTCTTCACCTTCAATACTGATATACTCTTTTTTTACACTGAGTTCCCGGTCCAGTTCTGTTGCTTTTGACACGAGTGTTTCATTTTCTACGAAACGCCTCGCTGTTTCTTTCATTACGGCAAATGCCTCGGGAAGAATTTCGTCTAGTATCTCTTCAATTTTTTTATCCTTGTCCTTTTTCAATTCATCCACTTCCTGGTATATCAGGTCCTTGGCCTGTATATCCCCGGTATCCAACACATCGGCTGAAGCTTGTTTTTCCGTGATTTGAGTTTGAATGGGTTCCAGGTGTTTGGCAATCCGGCTTTTAAACTCATTCGTTTTCCCGCGCAGTTCATCATTGGTGAATGAAGCATACTCAGTAAAGAATTGATTTATTTTTTCTACGAGGGGAGATAATTGCTTCACATCTTTCGCACTCTTATTGCCGCCCAGAATTTTAGAGATTAATTTCAACATATCCGTGTAATTGGGTATTGAATAGTGTATTTAAATAATTGACTTTTACAAAAATCAAAAACCATGCAAGCTGATTTGGTTAGTCATATTGTCAGGCTGATTTTTTAGCCGTCAAAGATAATCAATTTGTAATGCTGAATTTTTATAATTTAAAGAAATTAACGATTGTGTTTTACCCGGAAAATTTAAACAAATTTTAAAACCAAAATGTATATTATGAAAAAAATGCTCATTGTTCTAGTTGCTCTTTTTATGATGCTTGGTGCAGAAGCACAAAGAACCACTGGAAAATTAAAAGACCAGAAAGATGTATGGGGAACAGCTTTTACCTATACCGGTGAAATCAAAAACGGCAAACCAGATGGTTTTGGCGTAGGAGTTTATAGTAATGGTTATACAGTGAAATATGTAGGCCAGTTTGTAAATGGTGTAATGAGTGGAAAAGGAACCATGATTTACTCCAATGGTGCATTCCTGACAGGCGATTGGAAGGATGGTAAAATGAATGGCAAGGGTGCAAATGTAAACAAGGAAGGAACCTTTTATGTTGGCGGCATGAAAGATGGTGTACGCAATGGAAAAGGCTGGCTTGTTTTAAGTTCAAATGCTTTTTATCTGGGTGAATTTAAAAATGATACGTACGATGGGATGGGAATTTATGGTTGGGGTGATGGAAGAACCCTGGCTCAAAACATCTATATAAATGGAAAAAGAGAGGGTCCCGGATATCAGTATGAAGCAAAATCCAGTCAATTATTCCAGGGAATATGGAAAGATAATGAATGGGAAAGTGCTTCTACAACTGTTCCTTTCAAAAGTTTTATGCAGGCCGCAGGGTTTAAAAGCGATACTTCTGCCAAACAAATTTTGATTGCTGCCCTGGATGCCAATAAATATGCTTTTGATACATCATTCTTTTATTTAAAAGAAAAGAATAAAAGATTTTTTGGTGTTTTTGATGCAGGATATCTTAAATCAGGAATGCAATGGGTTGAGGATAAATCCAGGCTCATTGGCAATTTTGATAATGATGGAGCTGAAGGATATTGTTACAATTTTAAATTTAAAGATTTATATGCAGAAGGAAATTATACAAAGGATTATATGAATGGAAATAATTGTCTTTTCATTGATTTTGTGGATTCCAGTATTTACCAGGGTTCTATGCAAAATGGTAAATATACTGGTAAAGCCACTTTTGTAAACAAAAGTAATAATATTTATGATGGAGATTATTTGGAGGGAAAGTTTACCGGCTCAGGAAGGATTATTAAGTCTTCCGGAAAAACATTGACGGGTACTTTTAAAGATGGTATAACAGTTAAATTAACGGGCATCACGCTATCTGATGGAAAATTCCTTAATCCAAATCCAACTTCTCTTTCTGAAGCTCTAAATAATGTACTCAGTAGTTATTCAAATTATTTCGATGACGTAGTTGGGGAATACCGGGACGTAACGGATGATGATGCTGATATGTATGACGGCCTCCTGCATTTCCCGGGTGATACTGATCCGTTTTCCACTACTGATTTCCTTACAACGAATCTATACCAATCTACATTAGCAAAAAATAAAGATGAAAAAACTGCAGAAAGGATGTATAATGATTTTGCCAAACAAATACTGGGTTCTTCTATCACCGGAATAACAACTAATAAATTAAAATTGACAGGTACTACAATAAGTCATAAATCTGGTGAAGATGAAACAACCAGTGTGTTTGAACTTGAAAAAAATAGCAATACAAAGTATGATGATATGAAAGTTTGGCTAATTATGAAAAAAGATACAAGTTCCAATACTTACTCAATCATTATCGTGGTAGGAGAAGAGGATTCAGATTCAGGTGCAACACCGTATTATATATAAAAATAAATATGCTAAACCTACGAAAGAATATTATTCCGGTTATAGTTTTTACATCCTTATTATTTGCCTGTAACAGTAATGAAATCGGCGATAGTAAGGATGTAAACCCGGAATCCATTTATATTGATTACCAGGTTTTGTATAACGAAAATCTTGATAGCATTAATTGTTTTTTACAATATCGTTTTGGCGGAAAGCTGGGCACCACGCTGGTTTTAACACCACCGAGTCATGTGAATTTCAATGGTGAAAACATAACTGTTGACAGTAGTCCGCTCCTGGGAGCGTTTTACAGGAAAAGATTTTTACGCGTTGGTTTCGAAGGTGAAAATACGATACAGTTTACAGATAGTAAAAACGTAATGCATGAAGAGTCTTTTAATTTTGAACCTTTTAGCTGTAGTGTTGCTCCTACAGTTTTCAAAAAATCAGACAGCCTCGTTTTTACTTTTGCAGGAGTGAAAAATAATGATACTATTTTATTTGAAATTTCTGACACTTCTACTGTTTCTCCAAATATGGATTCAATCTTATTAATAAAGAATAATAAACTCATTATTCCTGCTACAGCTTTTGCAAAACTCTCACCGGGAACACTGGATTTTAAATTTCAGAAAAAACAAGGACGTCCTTTAAAAAATCCCTTGGCGGAAGGTGGAGAATTTACATTTCAATATATATTAAAGCCGATACATGTGGAGATGATAGTGCCCTGATTTCGGCTTCGCTCAATGACCGACCGTTTCGATTTCACTTCGTTTCGGCTTCGCTCAACGACCGACCGTTTACACTACGCTCCATTTCGGCTTCGCTTAACGAACAATCGTTTCGGCTTCGCTCAATTAATGTTTTGCAAATGATCAACGAACAAATTTTGTATTATATGATTGATGGTTTTATATATTTATGAAAATTCCT
>JBBSQL010000026.1:0-39757 GCA_038257845.1 Chitinophagales bacterium | reverse complement strand
TACCGAAGAATCCTTAACTGAAAGGGGTATCGAACCCCTTTCAGTTAAACACAAACAAAGCGGCTCTGCATTACCCAAAGAATCAAGTTCTTATTTTTTAACCTAACGGAATTTACTGTCCGTGAAATTCGAGCCACCTCAAGGTATCATATTATAATCAGTCAAAATTATTTAACTGAATTCATTATTTATTGTTTTACAAATTGCAACTCGGCATTCATTCTTACTTCGTCACTCACCATTACACCACCGGTTTCCAAAGCAGCGTTCCAATTCAATCCCCAGTCTTTGCGGTTAAATTTACCGGATACTGAAAAACCTGCTTTTTCCTGGCCATACGTATCCGTAATGAAACCGCCGAATTCAACATCCAGTGCCACTTCTTTGGCAATACCTTTCATGGTAAGTAACCCTTTTAACAAGTAATTTTCTTCATCCAGTTTGGTAAATGATGTACCTTCAAAAAGTAATTCCTTATGATTGGCTGCGTCAAAAAAGTCTGCACTTTTTAAATGGGTATCCCTGTCTGTATTATTTGTGAAGATTGATGCTGCATCAATGTTTGCACGCACTTTTGCTTTACTGAAATCTGTTCCTTCGGAAATAATTTCCGCTGTAAAGTTCCTGAATTCACCTTTCACATTTGTGATCATGAGGTGCCTTACTTTGAAAAGGATTTCACTATGCATTGGATCTATTGCCCAGGTTGCAGTTGTTATTTTTTCTGAAGTTGTTGCTGTTGTAATTGTTTCCATATTTTCTTTATTTTTATACTGCAAAATTCCACTAATCTTTTAATCTTACCGTTCACATAGGTTAAGAAATGAAAACAGCAATATTATTTTGCATCAGCAATTTTTTTTCGAATGCGGCTAAGCGATTGAGGTTTGATTCCAAGAAAGGAAGCAATTAAATATTGAGGAATGCGCTGTACAAAATGCGGATAAAGTATAGAAAATTCCAAGTAGCGGCTTTCGGCTTCTTCGCTGTGTGTTTTTGCCAGCCGATACTGTAATGCAATAAATGCATTTTGTAATAATAGCCTGAAAAATCGTTCAAAAAGTTGATTAGAACAACAGAGTTGATCATAATTTTCCCTGTTTAAAACCAATACATCAATAGGTTCCAGGGTTTCAATAAAATAAATGCCGGGCTTTCCAGAAAAGAAACTATACTGGTCGGTGATCCAATAATTTTCAATAGCAAATTGGATGACGGTTTTTTCACCATTATCATTGATGTAATAGGAATAAGCGGAACCTTTTAAAATAAAATATACATATTTGCAGGTTTTACTTTCTTCTGCTAATATTGATTTTTTATCAAATGATTTTTGGAAAAAAAATTGTGTAAAAGTTTCAAATTCTTTATCCGTTAATGATTGATCAATTGTTTTTTCAATATTTTCCCTTAGTATGTTTGTCATCGTTTTTATAACTATGTTATCAAAAATAGATACTCATTCCCGGAAAAGTAATTTTAAAACAGGATTAAATGTATAAACTTTTTTTATTCTCCTAAATTTATGACTCAGATCAGTTTTCCAAATGATCCATAAAAGATTTTGTTAGTACATAATCACATAACTTAGACAAACTTTAAATGGCTTTAAAAGTTTTATTATGAAAAATATAATTGTTCCCACAGATTTTTCGGAGGCATCTAAGAATGCTGCAAAATATGCGGTTTCTCTGGCAAAAGCATTTGATGCAACAGTACATTTGATCAACGTGGTAATACCGCCCGTAACGATTGACGATACAATTCTTCCAACCGTTATGAAGTTGCAGGCAGAGATATTGGATGGCAACTGGAAATTAATGGATAAAGAAATCAGTGAGTTGTCAAAAGAAAACCCGCGAGTTACCGGTTTCGTGGAAGAAGGCGGAACTATGGAAGTGATTTCAAAATGGTTTTATGAAAAAAATGCAGACCTCGTTGTTATGGGTATGAAAGGAAAAGGAAATAGTAATTCAATTTTTGGAAGTACGACGACATCTCTCTTGCAAAAATTTTCATTTCCCATATTTATCATTCCGGCAAAAGCTGTATTTAAACACATCGGTCAAATCACCTTTGCGTCTGATTTTAATACATCAATTGAAATGGAAAAATATACGATGATGTTTAAAATTGCAGAACAATTTAATTCGAAGATCAGCATCCTGAATGTTCAACAAAGTGAATATTCAATGAAACGGGAAGAATTAATTGGTAAAATGCAAACCAACCTGGCATTTTCAAAACAAGAGCGTCAATTTCATACGATCATTGAAAGTAATGTGGAAGAAGGAATTAATAAATTCATTTTGCTGCATCCAACTGATATACTGGCAATGGTTGCACACAAACAATCATTTATTCAACGCATGTTTGGTAAGAGTTTTACAAAATCAATGAGTTACCAAACAGAGATTCCCTTACTGGTTTTACAAAATAAATAGGGTTGTTAAAAATAAACTTATTTAAATTTATTCACTGCTTCACCTAAATCATAAACCTGTAAAGTTCCGTCCACAGCGGCTTTGATGATACTGCTTCCCGCGGCGCTTCTATAGCCTGCGGCGCAATGCACCACGATCGGTTTGTCCAGTGGAATTTCATTGATTCTTTCACGCAGTTCTGGTAAAGGAATGTCAATGGCATTGGGAAAAATTTTCCCTTCCTTCACTTCTTTCTCATTGCGCACGTCAATGATGGTAAAATCATTTGCATGCGATTTTAATAATTCATCGTCAAATAACTGCATTTCATTGTTGCCATAATCCAGCACGAATGCCATTTTAATTTGTTTTTCATAACCAATTTTAGCGATCCGCCCGATCAATTCATCCAGGTCATTTTCATTTTCTGCAGCCAAATAAAATGCTTCACCGGGTTTAATAATACTTCCCAGCCAGGTTTCAAACTTCCCGCCTTTCATGAGGTTAATGGCATTTTTTAAAAATGCTTTTTTGAATTGTTTATCAGCGCGTGTATCAATAATTGGAATATTTGCATCAAGTGAATTTGCCGTGTTTGCATCAATAACTGCTTCATGTTTTTTTACAGCAGCAATACTTTCCAAAAAATTATCCGCACCTTTTTTATTCAGGCTTACATCAAAACCAAAATATTTTGGCACAAAAGGCTGGCCTTCCAGCAATGCATCTACAAATTCAGTTTCACTCATATCCTGCAAACTCCAGTTAGAAATTTTTTCTGCACCCATCGTGCTGGTATTCTGGTCGCTCATGCCACGTCCGCACAAACTGCCTGCGCCATGCGCGGGAAAAACTTTCACATCATTTGGTAAACCAATTAATTTATCACGCAATGAATGATACATATTTTTTGCCAGTTCTTCCCGCGCAGCAGTAATTGCGCCTGCACTTTCCCGAAGGTCTGGCCTGCCACAATCGCCGATAAATAAAGTGTCACCGGAAAAAAGCGCTTCTTCTTTTCCATGTTCATCAATCGCTACAATACAGATGCTGTCCGGCGAATGGCCCGGTGTATTCAATGCTTTTAAAGAAATATTTCCTAATGTAATCGTATCACCTTCATCAAATGTTTTGTGCGGATAATCTGCGCCCAATAATTTACTTACATAAATAGTAGCGCCGGTAGTTTTGGAAATTTCCAAATGTCCACTTACAAAATCCGCGTGCGGATGTGATTCAATCACGGTTGTAATTTTTGCATGATGTTGTTTGGCAAAATCATAATAGGGTTGCGGATTTCTTGCAGGATCTATCAATGCAATTTCTCCATTACTAAGAATTGCATACGCATAGTGGGATAAATTTTTATCTTCAAATTGTTTGATTTCCATGAACCTGTTTTATATAGATGAATAATATTTGATAACGGTTATTTTGCAAAAATAAGTTTTGCTTACGAATGTGAGACAGCTTTTAAGCTAATGATCGAGCCGATCAAAGTTAAGATAAAAAATATACGCCAAAAATCTGTGGGTTCTTTAAATACGATGATTCCAATAATCACTGCACCCACCGCGCCAATGCCCGTCCACACTGCATAAGCGGTCCCTACAGGCAAGGTTTGCACGGCTTTGTACAATAAAAACATGCTGATGGATAAACATATAAAAAAACCTGCAAACCACCAGGTAGCTGTGTTGCCACTTGTTTCTTTGGCTTTTCCCAGGCAGGCGGCAAAGCCTGCTTCAAAAATCCCGGCGATGATCAGGAGGATCCAATTCATTTTTGAAAATTAATTTTGAAAACTTACTGCTATAAAATCAAACATGTTGATCAAAAAGAATTTGATTGCCATCCGGGTCCAGCAGCATAATATATGCAGGCCCGGTAGTTTTTTCATCTGCTTCGGGGTTTGGTATAATATTTTTTTCTTTTAATGTACGCTGAATATCCCGGACATCTTCAAACTGTTCTAATTTTTGGGCATTGATATCCCAACCCGGGTTAAAGGTTAATATTGTTTTATCAATCATCCCCTCGAAAATACCAATTATGGCGTCATCATTTTTCATGATGAGATATTTTTGTTCCATAGCACCGGCAAAAACTGTGAAGCCGAGTGCTTCATAAAAATCCCTGGAAGCCGCGAGGTCTTTGACGTTGAGACTAATAGAAAATACGCCTAATTTCATGTGATTATATTTTTGGGTTAAAAAATTTGAAAAACCGGTTGAATTATTTTGTAAAAAATTTCGTTTGGGTGATGCAAAAGACCTGGTTCCCGAGAGCCCTAAACCGGCGATGGCTAAACTCATTTTCATGAGCCATTTTCTCCTGTTTTGTTGTATGTGATTTTTATTTTAATGATGATCACCCAGGTATACTTGTCTTTTATAAATTGAAAATAGGAATTTTAATTGAGATTGGGTTTGTGCACTTGGATAAGTACAAGAAAATTATTTTATAAAGAACCTTGTGGGAGACAACTCCAACAAGGGCGCCTGTCAGGCGACCAACATGGGTGCGAACATAAATACTTTGGTCAGGATTTTATTTTTACAATTTATTTCCAAAAATTAAAACAGGAATATTCAATGAGATTCGGATTAGACATTTTATCTGAGGGAAAAGATCAAAATTTAAGTCTTAAATACATCGTCTTAATCGAGACGGTGCAGGTCAAAAAAATTGTATTCCTTTTAACCGAACGAATTTTTAAATTTGCAGGATGAAACAAGTTATTCTTTCCGGCCTTGCAATCCTGCTTCTGAGTTGCAACCAATCATCACAGAAGCAAGCGGCATTAGAATCCAGGGTTGATAGTGTAGAGAAAAAAGTTACAGAAACTTATAAACCTGGCTTTGGTGAATTTATGAGTAATATCCAGGCTCATCATGCCAAACTTTGGTTTGCTGGTCAAAACCAGAATTGGAAGCTTTGTGATTTTGAAATTCATGAAATAATGGAATCGTTGGATTATATTCAAAAGTTTGAAACCGAAAGGAAAGAATCACAAATGATAAGTATGCTAACGCCGGCAATAGATCGCATCAATTATGCAATAAAACAGAAAGATCCTACACTGTTTAAAAGTAGCTATGTTTTACTCACAAATACATGTAATACTTGCCACCGGGAAAGTCAGTTTGAATTTATTGTTGTAAAAATTCCTGAAAATCAAACCTTCAGTAACCAGGATTTTAAAGTATATAAACAATAAAAAATTTTCATAGCAAGCGAAGACAAGTTAATGTTTGAGTGCAGGACAAAATACCTATATCTTATTTATTCTCCAGGATATTTTCGATAACGGTTTCATCCATGTGCACCGTGTACCAGTTCCTCTTGATATCCGCGCCCGTATTTTCATAAAACTCTATTGCATTTTTATTGCCCTGCGATACTACCCACTCTATTCTCCGCACGCCATTATCTGCGCCAAACTGAACAACCGTTTTATATAAAGCGCCACCCAAACCCGTGCCACGCATGGATTCCCGAACGATCAGATCTTCGAGGTGCACGGTGCGGCCTTTCCATGTAGAAAAACGGAAATACACCAACGCCATGCCTTCCAGTTTGCAGGCAACTTCTGCCACAAAGCAGGTAAAACTATTTTTATCAAAACCCTCTGATTCCAGGTCGGCGACTGTTATTTCAACCTGGTCTGTAGCTTTTTCATAAGCTGCGAGTTCTTTAATTAATTCGAGTACTTGTGGCATGTCATTTCTTACAGCCTTCCGTATTGAATAATCCATATATAGTGATTTAATGTACCACAAATTTACAAAAAATTACGTATAGTTTTCATGAACCAAATTTCCACGCTCCATATTGTTTAGTGCAGCGCACATAGGAGAAGAATAAAAAGAAAGAGTCGAAATCAAATTTCATTCATAAGAAACTTTCAAACTCATGCGTGTACTTTTATATGTAAAAATGATCATGATTTTTATCGTATCGCCTGCTTAGGCGAGACGATGCTACACATAAAAAATTCTTTCTTATGGCTTTGAATTTCTACTTGTCGCAAAGGCAATCAACGAATACACTGCACCAATTATCAAAAGGTTTAAAACAAAATTGATCAGTGTGTCGCTTACAGAATGAGACCTGCTATCAATATCTATGAAAACATACACGGCATAAGCAAGTGCTGCTAACAAAATTATCCAACCGGCAAAAGTAACCGGGAGAAAAAATATACCGATACGTTTGAACCAGGGTAAATGCATGTCTTCTTTTTTAGAGGAAGTAAATTATCAGAATTATAATTGAAACGATTATTACCAAAACATTCAACCACACTACCTGCAAAAAATTTATTGAATTCGGGCTGCCTGACATAAAATGTATTTTTCTAATACTTATTAAATTGATGATAATACATATCACGGGAAGCACAATAAAGAAAAAAGTAGAAAAATATTTTTGCTGACCTGAAAGTTCCTGGAGGTTTGACAGTAAAGTGGTAGAAGGCATAAAAAAACTTTTCATGAGAAGTGTTGCAATCAAATAAAGCGGGATGCTTAACCACCACCAGCTTACAACTGATTTGTCTTTTGCTTTCATAATTGCATTCGCTAACATATCCTGGTGTTTTAATTGAGCCACATCCGGTTTGGTCATCTTTAATAATTCGTCTTCAAAATATTTCATTTCCATAATCAATAATGCTTATAATTCAATTTGGTTGCATTTTTCGCGAAGTTTTTCTAAACCCCTTGATAAAAGAGATTTCAATGTTCCTTCATTGATATTTAAAATTTCCACAATTTCTTTATTGCTCTTACCTTCAAAATATCTCAATGATATTACTTCCTGGTATTTGTTTGATAATGTTTTTAAAACTTTTAGAACAGATAGGAATTGGTCATGCTTTTTAAGTTCTGCCTCTAATTCTTCTTTATCCTGTTGCAGATAATTTCTGAAAAGTTCTTTGTTGTCAAAGTCAACCTTGTCAAAATGTGAATGATGTTTTTGACTATATCGGAAAAATTGGTTTACTTCATTTGTCGCAATTCTGTACAACCAAACTTTTATGGAAACACCTTTGTAAGAAAAATTCCTGATGTTCAAAAATGCTTTTAAAAAAGTGTCTGCAGTAATGTCGGCTGTATCATCAAAGTTACCTGTCCTGCGGAGTACATAACCGAAAATAGGTTTGTAGTATAGCTTGAAAATCATGGAAAAATGAGCAGGGTTATCCTTGATTTTATCTAAAAGTTCTGATTCTGTCACAATGTTTTGAAATACACTTTAAACAATAATGCAAATGAATCGTTTTGGTTGCATTTATTTTCCGTGATCCCCCTATTTTAAACAACAACTTAAATGATGCATCGTCTTTTTTGAGTTTTGATGCCTGACTGGAAATCTTTCGCGGCTCAATTCACAACTTACCCAACGCTGCACTTTTTTCTTCCACTTTTTTCAATATTTTTTTCAAAAACTTTGGCGCGCCAAAACGATAACCAGCAAATACCTGGTACGTTAATCCTTTTGTGGTAATATAAGTGGAAATATTGTGCTGGTTATAACCCGAAGTGGCGCCTGTAAGCTGGCCACCAATAAATAACCTTTCCGAATTATACCCCAATGCACAGGTAGCTTCTGAATGATAAATAATATTTACATAACGTGTAATGATCGTTTCTGTTGGTTGCCTGTTATAAAATTTTGTGGAAATAACGCCTATCCCAGGGATCAGGCCGGCAGAAAAATAAAAATTTTTATTGATCACAAATGTATGATAATAGCCTGCCGATAAAAGTAACTGGAGATTCCTTGATTTTTGTGAACTGTCCTGCCCGGTGCGCAAAATTTTATTATCCACGAGGTCATAATTATAAGATACAGCAGGCCTCAAAGTGCCGGCAGATTTCTGTTGCTTTTCTGTTTGCGAAGACAAGGCATTGAAGGAAAAATTTTTATTAAATGTATATGCTGTTTGCCCTGCATATCCGGTATATACAAGATCAGGGAATTGTATATATGGATCAATACCCTTTCTCCAGTTGGGGATATAGTCTGCAGTATTATCTAAATAAAAACCTTTAATGCGGGAATATGAAAATGTTTGTGACCAGTGCGTGAAATTTAAATTCAATGCAAATGCGGTTGTTGTGGTTTTCCCTTTGATTAAATCATTATTATTTGCATTCAAAAAATTTGGCGCCCTGCTTATGGAAACAGATAACCAACGGTAGTTGACAAATAATTTTACGATGCTTTTATCATTTGGGTCAACCTGGTATTTTGTCGTGTTCCTGACGGTAAAATTTTTGAAATCATTGGAGTTGCTCAGCTTAACAGCCAGGAACTGGTCCATTTTTTTTATGTATAAATTTTCCACTGAAATATTACTGCTGCTGTCTGTAGTTTGTGCATTCAGTAATAAAGGTAATGAAGCAAACAGGGTTAGTATGATGAAATAATATTTTAGCAAGTTGAATTTGAATTGATTGAATATTTTTTGTTGTTGCAGTTTATTTTATGTGTGACCTATAAACACCAGGGCGTGTTGATGCACTAAATAAAATATTAAAGTCTATTAACGCATCATCCTATGCGGGAGATAATGCTCAGGGACAAGTAATTTTATTTTTTATCTAAAATACAATTTCTACCCGCAATTATTCAACGTTTCTTTTGCTCGTATAAACTCAATACCCAAATCTTTTTTTGCCAGGTCATTACTATACGTATGTGCTGCATTTGATAACGGATCATGTCCATTCAGCATTAAAGAAATATCAGAAACCGGGTAACTCTCATTTCCCAATAAATAATTTTTTCCATGTAGTCCAGGTTTGGTAGCAGCGGCAAAAACTGCATCTGCAATATTGCGCACATCTACCATGGAAAAACTTGCGTCCGTGTTAATCAGCATTTCCACAAATGGATTTGAGGCAATTTTATTTTTAATTAAAAATTGCATTCCCATAGAAGTTGAATCCTGCCTGTTGGATAATGGTTTGCCTGTAACCCAGCATGGCGACATACTGATAATTTCAAAACTCAACTCTTTATTTTCCTCCATAAATTTTCTAACTGTTTGGTCGGCCATAAATTTTGCCTGTGCATAAGGATGATCATTTTCAGAAAAATAAGGTGTATCATTTTCAGAGAAAATATGCCCGTCTTCATAGGTTGACGGCGCTAATGGGAATGAAGTATTCCATGCCGCTACCGATGCAATAAAAATAACTTTCTCCAGGCCCGGTGTTTTTTTGATGATGTGTAAAAAATTTTCAGTGCCTTTTATTGTTGGATCTAACAATTCTGTTTTTGGATCTTTTACATCCAGTTGAAAAGGCGTGCCGGCGTGCACGATTACCTGGCAATCTTTTACAAATGCTTCGATGGAAGATTCCTGTGTGAGGTCTATGGAAGTGATCTCCAGGTTTTGTGCATTTTCCAAATCCTGCAAATGCGCATATTTACTTTTGTAGCTGATATCTGTTGAAGAAACTTTTACTTTAAAATTTTCGCTGAGAAATTTTTTCGTGATATAACTTCCAATAAATCCTGATCCGCCAATAATGCCAACTTTTTTCATAATGTATGTTTTGATTTGAATGCAATATAGTTTAATATCTGAACGAATAACTTGGTAATGCTTTCAGTCATAAAATCAATATTCATTTCAATAATAATTTTAAGTTAAAGCAGGCTAAATTATATGATTAAAAATTGCCAAATAAGTGTTGAGAAAATATTTAAATTTAAATGAATAAAGACTGTATAATGCAGCTATTTTTGATGACAGCCGGTTTATAATGAACTTAATTTAACCTTGATTGCCGGAGTCCTGGTAGTTCAGCGTTTTCTTTTTAAATATATCATTAGTTTGGTGGAGTATAAATTTATTAAAAAATCCGTAGAGCTTTTGCTGGACTCTACGGATAAGCGGCCTGGAAAATATTGTCAATCTTTAATAATTCTGTCAACAGAATTTAAAATTTACCTTTTAATGATTTTAAATTGTCCACCAGGGGAAAATATGACTTAGAGATGAAATGGTAACGTTGTTAATATAATTGAGGTATAGTAAAAATGGTAGTATGAAAAAAAACCGGGACATAATTAATAATATTACTTATGAATGGTTTAGTGAAAAAACAACATTAATCGTTCGTCATGAACTTATGTAAAAATTAGTTAGCTTTTCTTGAATGCTATTTGGTGGTTGCGGAGTACTAAAATCAGTAATAAGAAGCCAGGTTTTCGAAATTCTATTATTCCTAACAGAATGCTTACCGGATCAGTGCCGGCCGCTGCGAAATCTCGTGGTAACAAATTTTATTGACGGCATAATAATGCAAAACCATACTTTTCCTGGTTTTGTTTTTATTCAAGTGTGGTTCTCCACCATGAAAAAGATTTGCATGCCAAATGAAAACATCCCCTTTTTTGGCGGTGAAAACTTTTTTCTGCATTGAATTTTCTGCAATTTTTTCTTCAATCATTTTTTCATATTCCGTATAACTTTTTTTACCCAGTAAAAAAAAGTTGCCTTCATTATCATAGTCTTCATTCAGGTAATAGGGCAATAGATGACTGCCAGGGTAATAATGCAAAGGCCCGTTGTCCATGTCAATATCTTCCAATGCAATCCACACACCCAACAAGCCTCCCAGGGGGAAAGTGGTCATGTGAATACTGTCGGAATGGGTGTGTTGTTCACTGCCTGTCAAAAAATTGATACTTTGAAATAATTGTACATTTTCACCCGCAATAGCATTGAGCAATTCACGGAAATCCATTTCTTCGCCAATACTTTTCAGGAAGGCTGATTTGTTTATGGCAAACATAATCTTATTGCCATTTTCAAAACCTATTGACTTTTCTTGTAAGCGTGTATCAATTTCTATATTGATTGCATCAATAATTTTTTCATCAAAAAATTGATGCAGAATAGCATATCCATTTGTGTCAAAATCTAAAATGCTTTTTTGTGTAAGCGGATCTAAAACCCGGAAAAGCGCTGTATCATTGACTTTTGTAATCAACTCATTTCCTGAAAGCAGGGATGGATCAATGTTTTTAAAATCTTTACTGGAAACCGGTGAAAAATAAAATTTATCCAGGCCGGCTTTTTTATACAATCCTGCATTGTGCAATAATTTTTTTCTATGAAAAATATTGTACAGGATATAAATTAATTTTAATCTTCTCATCATGGCTTTAAAGTTAAAGATTGTTTTTCGTAAAGCTTGCGTTGGCCGTGACTTTCCTCAGCTTGTTTAACCAAACCAAAAATTAAAGATGGAAGAGAAGTTAAAATAACTATTCCAAAAAGAATGATCAGCATTAAATAGGAAAGCATAATAGAAAGTTTTGTTTGACGAAAATAATTTGTAATATGCTAATTTAGGTTATTGGGT
The DNA here is from genome assembly GCA_038257845.1 of Chitinophagales bacterium. Classification (GTDB taxonomy): domain Bacteria; phylum Bacteroidota; class Bacteroidia; order Chitinophagales; family Chitinophagaceae; genus JAFDXJ01. Next base: position 27,945 of record JBBSQL010000026.1, on the reverse strand, counting down.
TTCAACCGCCATAAATTTTATTTTTTTAAACCCTGCATCACCTTCCTTTCCTTGCCATTGTTGGACTAGTCTTCAACAAGATTATCATCCTACTCTGATTATTTCCGGTAGGTAATGACACCAACCGGCTGGAAAACATCAATTCAAAAAGCATATTTTCTATACACTTTTAATCTTACATTTGACAAATGACAAAATACATACTTATCCTTTTTTCTTTATTCAGCTTAACTGCTTTAGCGCAAGAGCAAGACCTTGTAAAATATTTGAATGTACTCAAAGCTGCCGGAGCGGAAAGGGCTCAAACGGTGATTGCTGACTATTCTTTTGATAAAAAAGCAGACTACACCATTGCTGATTATTCAAAATTTACCGGAGAAAGTTTTGATACAGATATACCTGCTATAAAAGGTTACAAGGCAACCGGGGATTGTAAAATAAAAAAAACAGATGGCAGCATTTACGACAAAAAAATGTTGGTGGTTATGTACTACGACAAAACAAAAAATCATTGGTCCGTTTATGCTTTGCGACAAATTGCAGATACAAATAAAGAATATGAAACAGCAAAAAAGGAAGTAGAAGCAGGAAGTTTTTATACTGCCAAAGAATTTGGTTATAAAAATTTATCTTACTGGTCATTAATGTCAGGGCACCTGCAAGATGCCAGAAAGTATATTGATCTCGGAATAGAAGCTGCTAAAGAAACGACAAGCAGTGTACCTTTTACAACAAGCCAGATAGAGGTTGTTTTAAAAAGAATTATGTAGGCGCAATCAACTTAGATAATTCAGAACATAACATCCTGTTCTCGGTGAAGTTGCTTCCCACAAAATTACTATCCTACTTGAATTTTATTACGTTTGATGAAGACACCAACCGGTAGGAAAAAATAACCATTTGATTTTTATTTATTAATCCTTTTTTCAAATGCAGTTAACACAACATCCAGCATTCGCAAACAAATAAAATACAAAACATTTCAACATGCGTATCAATATTCAACCCATAATAGAAAATGAAATAGTAATTCTTTATCCTTTACAGGAACAGGATTTTGAAACATTATATCAGTCTGCTTCTGATCCTAAAATATGGGAACAACATCCGAATAAAGCGCGTTGGCAAAGAGAAGTTTTCAAAAACTTTTTTGAAGGAGCTATGAAAAGTAAAGGAGCATTTAAGATCGTGGATAAATCGTCCGGTAAAACAATTGGAAGTACGCGATTTTATGACTATGACGAAGCGGAAAATAGTATACTTATCGGGTACACTTTTTTTGCCACAAAATATTGGGGAAAAGGCATGAATCATTTAGTGAAGACATTGATGCTGGATTATATTTTTCAATTTGTATCCAAAGTTATTTTTCATATTGGCGCAGATAATATTCGTTCACAAATTTCTATTGGCCGCTTAGGCATTCCAAAAACAGGGGAGGAGGAAGTGACCTATTTTGGAGAAGATTCAAAGTTGAATTGTGTTTATAGTCTGACGAAAGAGGAGTGGCTTTCAAAGAAAGCAACCAGGAAATAATCCGATAACATCGTCCATCAATGCGACCTACGCAGCTCATAAAAAATTAAGATTATTTATTTTAAATCCGGGGCAATTCTTCCTGGATAACAATGAGTTAGCACACTGCAACTTCACTTATACTTTTTTGTATGAGAAGCTTTTAAAAAAGAATTTTAAAATCTTATTAAGATTGAAATATTCAGCTTAAATTTGATCTCTGCTCAAGATAAATGCATTCTGAATTTCCAATCTACGAATAGCTCCTCATCAAACAGCAATCAATTTTATAATAGATGAACGCTAACAAAGAAAGAATATATAAAGACGTTGAGTTTCTTACAAAATTACGACCCTATAGAAATTTTGAAAATCGTAGTTCATTAGAAAAAGTTTGTATATACATAATCAAAGAATTTGAAAATTTGAAACTGGCATATGAAGAACAAAAGTGGATTGCCAATGGAAAGGAATATACGAACATTATAGCTTCCTATAATATCCACAAATCCAAAAGATTAATCATCGGGGCGCATTACGATGTATGTGGAAATCAACCAGGCGCTGATGATAATGCCAGTGCTGTTGCGGGACTTCTCGAAACCGCGAGATTGATCGTCCGGAATGCTCCCTCATTAGACTACCGGATTGATTTTGTTGCATATTGTTTGGAGGAACCTCCTTTTTTTGCATCTAATGAAATGGGAAGTTATATACATGCAAAATCTTTACACGAAAATAATGTAGATGTTATTGGAATGATTTGTTATGAAATGATTGGATATTTTTCTGACGAGCCTAACTCGCAGCCTTATCCATCACCGGCTTTTGCAAAAATTTATCCCAGCGTTGGAAATTTTATTTTTGTTGTTGGCGTACAGGAGTATGCAACCTTTAATAATAAAATTTATAACCTCATGTGTGAAAATAAAAAAATTGAAACACACATAATTAATTTTGAAACAATGGAAGATTTAGCAGGGCTCTCAGATCAAAGGAACTATTGGAAATTTGGTTATAATGCCTTAATGATTAATGACACATCATTTCTTAGAAATCCAAATTATCACCAGGTTACAGACACCATAGAAACACTGGATTTTAATAAAATGACCGAGGTAATTAATAGTACGTATAACGCAATAATTAACCTATGATTATCCAGGCATTTACAAAATATTGCATACAATTTTATGCTCATTCACAATTAAAAAATAAAAAAAATGGAAACAAAACACAAAGTATTTAATTTAATTATTCTTGACGAAAGTGGCTCTATGTCATCCATTAAGAATACAATTATCAGTGGATTTAACGAAGTTGTGCAAACTGTAAAAGGCGTGGCAGCGCAATTCCCTGATCAGGAACACCGGATTTCTTTGGTTACATTCAACTCAATGGCTGTAAAAACATTACTTAAAAATGAAGATGTTACGAAGTTGGATTTGATAGATGACCGCAAATACAATCCAAATGCAAACACACCTTTATATGATGCAATAGGAGAAAGCGTTGCCGCATTGAAAAAAATTACAGCTGAATGTTCTGCTTATAATGTTTTGGTAACGATCTTAACGGATGGAGAAGAAAATGCGTCAAGAGAATATACAGGGAAAACAATTAAGAAATTGATAGATGAACTTAAAGAGCAAAATTGGACTTTTACTTATATCGGGGCCAATCACGATGTGGAGAGATTTGCATCTTCAATTTCAATTTCCAATTCAATTAAATTTGAAGCGAATGAAGCTGATATCAAAAAAATGTTCGATAAAGAAAAAGGTTCAAGATATAATTATAGTCAAAAAATTCAAAATAAAGAAGATACAAAAGATGACTTTTATGAAAATAAGTAAATAGTCAATAAATGAAGCCAGGATGAAGTGATTAAAACTGAAAGAATAATCTTTTATAAGCCTGGCTTACTTTTTCCCTAATTTTTTTTAATAATTTCATCTACAACATTCTATGATATTGATGCTCGGTGAAAGAATGTATGATTTTCTATCCTCACAAGACCCAAAAATAGGAGGGTGCATTTTATGAGACCATACTCTTAGTGGGAGTGCTTAATTAAGTGTGTCATTGTTTGATAATCGATCCCCGAATTTTATTGTTAGTTCCGTTCTTACTGCTGCCCATCCGAACATTTGTCCGTGCCATTTGGTATTTGCATTAATAGTTGCAAGATAGATTTGTTTTACGATTGCATCTTCAGAACTAAATGCTCCTTTGGTTTTTGTAACTTTCCTTACCATACGATGATAGCTTTCGATAGGATTGGTGGTGTAAATAATCCTCCTGATCGCTGTGGTATATTCAAAGAAACGGCTTAGTCTATCCCAGTTACTGCGCCAGCTTTTAAAGATCACCGGATATTTTTCTCCCCATTTTTTTTCTGCTTCGTCAAGATAATGCAGGCCCATTTGCTCATTTACTGCTTTGTAGATTTGCTTTAGATCTTTCACAAATGGCTTTAGATCTTTCCAGGTCATATACTTCATTGAGTTGCGCATCTGGTGCACCAGGCACAGCTGTACATCTGTTGTGGGAAAGATATCTTCAATAGCATCACCAAAGCCTTTTAGATTATCAATGCATGCGATACATATATCTTGTACCCCACGCAATTTCAAATCAGTAAGTACACTCCGCCAGAAAGCAGCTCCTTCATTTTCTCCAAAATAAATACCAATTACTTCCTTCTGTCCTTCAGTACTGACGCCGAGAATAGAGTAAATAGCCCTGCTCTTTACCGTGCCTTCGTGCCGTACTTTAAAGTGTATAGCATCAAGCCACATTACAGGATAAACACTTTCCAATACACGGTTCTGCCATTCTTTAATAGAAGGCAGCAGCCTGTCTGTGATGGCTGTCAGAGTGCCGTCTGATATGTCAAAATCATAGATGTCTTTAAGATGTTGTTGAATGTCCGAATACGATAATCCCATTCCATACAATCCAATAATCTTCCTGTCCATATCATCACTGATCACACGCTGTCTTTTGGGTATCGTTTGTGGTTCAAATGAGGATGCACGATCGCGGGGAGAAAAAATATCAAAGCCTCCTAAAGAGCTTTGAATATTTTTTCGTGTGTGGCCGTTACGACGGTTCGCAATATGTTTTTTGCTGTCCTGGAGATGTTCATCTAGTTCTCCTTCGAGAGAGGCTTCAATAACCCTTTTTAAAAGTGGGGTAAATACACCTTCGGCACCAACGAGAGGCTTTCCAGAACGAAGTTCCTCACCAGCCTGTTTTACAAAAGCTTCAAAATCAAAATCTTTCTTTTTCATAAATGTCAATTTAATTAATTTTAAATTTGACACACTTTATTGAGCATACTTAATATCATTTTTTATCTCTATAGATATTGAAACATTCACTTTTTTTATATTTTTTAAAAACTGCAATTAAGTAAAAGAAGGACAAGTGGTATTCAAAAATAAATTGCTTTAAAATACCTTCGCATAACCTCCACCTTTAACCAAAACAAATTGTATCTATATATTTATTAAACTACAACATCATGAAACTTCAAAGAAAATTAATTTTTGCACTGCTGCTTATTACCGGTTTATCTATCAATAAATCGTTCGCACAAACTTTACCGGATTCTACTATTAAAAAAATTGACAGCCTTTTCCAAAAATGGAATAATACATTCAGCCCCGGTTGCACAATTGGAATTGTGATGAACGATCAGCTTGTTTTTTCTAAAGGATATGGTATGGCAAATCTTGAATATGGTATTCCGAATACGCCGCAAACCATTTACCACATGGCTTCTGTGTCAAAACAGTTCACCGCTTATTCAATCGTATTGCTGGCAAAAGAGGGTAAACTTTCCTTAGACGATGACATACGTAAATGGCTTCCCTGGTTTCCTGATCTTAAAGAAAAAATCACGATAAGAAACTTGTTGAATCATACCAGCGGCATACGCGATCAGTGGCAATTACTCGCCATCAGCGGCACAAGGCTGGATGATGTAATTACGCAGGAACAAATTATAAAAGTGCTGAGCAAACAACAGGCGCTTAATTTTAAACCCGGTGAAAAATATACGTATTCAAACAGTGGGTTCACCATGCTTGCAGAAATTGTAAAAGCCGCAAGTGGACAAACGCTGCGGCAATTTTCTGATTCTGCAATTTTTAAACCTTTGGGCATGACCAGCACACATTTTCATGATGACTATACGGAGATTGAAAAGAACCGCGCTTATTCGTATGATCGCATAGACAGTGCGCATTTCGCCAACAGTATTTTAAGTTATTCCAATGATGGTGCTACGAGTCTTTTTACAAACATTCCTGATATGAGTAAATGGGTAATGAATTTTTATGACATCAAAGCTGGTGATCAAAAAACCATTGACGAATTGACCAGGAACGGCATTCTCAACAATGGGGAAAAAATCAGTTATGCGGAAGGTATTGTTTCAGATACGTACAATGGCTGGAAACGATTTTCTCATAGTGGTGGTGATGCCGGTTACAGAACTTTTGTGTCAAGTTTCCCTGATCTTAAAATGGGATTTATCGTGTTTAGTAACCTGGGTGATTTCAGGCCATCTGCAAAGGCAAATCAAATAGCAGATCTCTTTATAATAGATACAACGGCAGAGAAAACAGAAATCAAAGAAGCTCCAAGAGATAGTATGGCTGCGGTTTTGAAAGATACATTGTCCCTGAAAAAATTTATGGGAAGTTATATCAGTGATGAAGGTTTAGTATTCAGGTTTGAACTCAAAGACAGCAGGCTTTATTACTATGTGCAGGATGAAAGTAATTTTCTCATCAAAGAATTAAAAGACACTTTTTCTATATCCACTGCACCGGAAATAAAAATTGTATTTGGAATAAATTCAAAGGATACTACAGTGAATATAAATGTACCGAATGACCAGGTGTATCATCTTACAAAATTCACCGTAACGCCAGTGTATAGTGATGAGCAGTTAAAAAAATATACCGGCACTTATTATTGCCCGGAGCTGGATTGCAAATATGGAATTGTTTTAAAAGATCATGCGTTAATGCTTACCAATGACAAATACAATGATACAAAATTGACATTGTCAAGTCCGGATGATTTAATGAGTGATTACTGGTGGATGGATCATTTAAAAATACTCAGAGATAAAAATAAAATGATAACAGGCTTTGAAGTAAATTCAGGGCGCGTAATGCATGTGAAATTTATCAAGATTGATTAAACTAAAAACTCCAATAAAATATGCATATCAGGGAAGCAAAGTTGGGTGACATACAGCAAATTCAAATAGTCCGGAATGCTGTCACGGAAAATACATTATCAAATCCTGATCTTGTAACAGATAAAGACTGTGAAGAATATATGTTTGACCGCGGCAAAGGCTGGGTTTGTGAAATGGATAATAAAATTGTCGGCTTTGCTATAGTTGATTTAAAAGACAATAATATTTGGGCGTTATTTTTATTGCCGGCATTCGAAAAACAGGGCATTGGCAGGCAATTGCATGACACCATGCTTGACTGGTATTTCACACAAACAAAAAATAAAGTTTGGTTAGGCACCGCGCCAAAAACCAGGGCCGAAATGTTTTACAGAAAATCAGGCTGGACAGAAGTGGGCATGCATGGAAAAGGGGAAATAAAATTTGAGATGACGTACGATGATTGGAAAAACAAATAATTAATTTAGTTGTATCTTCAAAATAAATGGATAGTTTGTATAAACTATTTTTTACTGCCGCTGTTGGTCACCTGACCAACAGGCATTGGGAATGCATCCAGGCAAAAATTTTTAAAATGCTTTTTGTCTAAGATTAAATTATTAGAAGTTGAAGCTATAAGTGTAAATTAGCATATTGATTTTATGTAAAACATTCAAAGGCATACTTCTAAATCTGGTTATATGAAATACATTTTTACACTCAGTATTCTACTTACCTCTATGATTGTTTTCGGGCAGGTTCCCGAAAATAAGACGAACTGGCTTACAATACCGCCTGTTGAAAATAAGATAAAAGTTGTTTATGTGAGCGATAAGATTGAGATCGGGCCGGCATTTTTTATAAACAATAAGTTTGTTGGTGACTTTGGGGAATTAATTATTGATCCTGATAATATTGACAGCATACAAATTCTTAAAGTCAACTTTCAAATTGACAGCATTCATTATTATGGAAAAATATTAATAACAACAAAGCCCGGTTACCATCCTCAACTCATTTCTCTAAATGCACTCAAAGACAAATACACAAATTTGAATAACAAAGCGGTGGTTTTTATGATTGACGGAAATATTATTAATGCGGATTATGACAAGTACCATGTTGATGAAAACTATGTATTGCAAATCACCGTTGATAAAATTAAAAACACAAAAGAAAATATTGATCTGGGGCTCATAAAAATATTGACAAGAACCGAAGAAAATATTAAAAAATCAGAAGAGAAACTTATAAGATAAAAATAGCCTAACATTTTCATAAATAAAATGCTGCTTTTAATTTTTGGTTTATTATTTCTGAATTTTTTTATTTAAAAATAAATATTGCAATACTTACATGGATAAAAAATATATCATTCCTGCGCAAACACGCATAGGCCATGTGCATTTAAAAGTTTCAGATCTTAACCGTTCGCTGGAGTTTTATTGTGACCTGCTTGGCTTTGAAGTTATGGCCATGTATGGCAACCAGGCGGCGTTTATTTCCGCAGGAGGTTATCATCATCATATTGGCTTAAACACCTGGCACAGCAAGGGTTTGCCGCCTGCTCCTGTGAATAGTGTGGGGTTGTATCACACCGCAATTGTATATCCCACGAGGAAAGACCTGGCAATAATTTATGACCGTTTACGCAAGGCATATTATCCGTTAACCGGCGCAAGTGATCACCTTGTTTCGGAAGCGCTCTACTTAAATGATCCCGATGAAAACGGCGTTGAATTATATTGGGATAAACCCAAAGAACTTTGGACTTACAAAGAAGATGGTTCTATAGAAATGGCGACGCTTGCACTTGATTTGGATGGGCTTTTAAAGGAAATTGAAGAGGAAGTTATGTAACGAATAAAAAAAATGATTGCATAACAGGGTTTTGAGCCTGGCGGGCGCACATTTCCTGGTTCTGACTACGACACAGGGTCCTGTAAAGTTAAATGAAGAACAATCAGATATTGATTATTATCAAATAAATTTTTTGTTTGTATCAAATTATAGCTTAGTTTTATATGTTCGCTGGAAAGATTTGATACCAAACTAACACTGCAATGCAATTTACTATACGTGATGCGCTACCGAGCGATTCGGAAGGGCTTATCGCCCTGACTTCCTTAACTCCAATGGAAGGAAAAATTGGTTTGAAAATTGACAGGAAGCCTGATTTTTTTCGATTGTTGCATTTAAGCGATTCTTTCATAATGCTTGTTGCGGAAAATAATAAACAACAAATAACTGGCTGTTTCGCCGCGACTAAAAATAAAATGTATATTGATAGTAAAATATCAGTTGTATATTACCTGCGCGATTTAAAAGTACATCCGGATTACAAAAGCTCAAGGCTTGCTTATTACCTGGTAAAAAAGATGTATAACCGGTTATTGAACGAAGGTGCAGATATTTTGTGTTGCACAATGGCTTCTGGTAATGATGCAGTTGTTCCTTTTTTCGAAGGTCGTGGTGGTATCCCGCCATTTATAGAAATTGCGAAATATAATATTTATAATATACTGCCTTCCTATAATTCAAAGTTTATAAAGCAGGAAAAGCAAGTAGATCCGATAATTCTTGCTGATTTTTTTAATACCTGTTTTAAAAATTTCAGTATAAGTCCCTATGAAATTCTGCCCGATGAATTAAATGATTGTATTAATTTTTTATCTGCAAACGGAAAAAATATTGATGCAGCAATTGCTGCTTTTGATCCATTTGCATACAGGCAAAATATTGTGACACATTATTCATTCTCCATAGCTGTCATGCTTTCAGGACTCAGGTTTTTAAAACTTTTTTTCAAACTGCCTTCATTGCCGGAAAAAAACAAGCCCCTTAAAATTATTTATGCAAGATATTATGCATTTATATCTGGCAATGAGATTGCATTCAAAAATTTAATTTTCCAGTTACGCCACTATGCGTACAAAGAGAATTATAATTTATTATCTATAGCAACGGACGAGAAAGACCGGATTATTAATAAACTGCTGAAACCAATAAGCCGGTTTGTATTTAAGTCCTCATTGCTGGCAACAAGCCTGCGTAATAATGAGGAAGTATTATACAGTATGAAAAAAGGTATCGGCTTTGAAGATTATTGTTTTATTTAATCACATCTAAAATACAATTATGATCCAGGAAACTTTAACGGAAATAATTCCTGCAGAGCAGGAATCCGTAATTACAGACCTCTTAGGCCAGGCAATAACCGGTGAACTTATCGGTATGTCAAATTTTGCATCACTGGCAGAATCCATTGATGACATTCATGAAAAGCTCGAATGTGTAGAGCACGCCAATTGTGAACGCGGGCATGCAGAAGGCTTTATGGATATTGCAAAAAAATTCAAGCTTAAGCCGGTAATAAACATGAAAGGTTATTATTGGAACGCGGTACGCGAATGCTTTTTAAAATATGCAAAAGCAAAAGACTTTATCGGCTGCCTGATTATACAGGAAGTAATACTTGAGTGTTTTGCGGTAAGTATGTATCATGATGTGGGCAAGGCATTGGATAATGAAATCGGCAAATTGTTTTCTGCAATTTCATTAGAAGAAAAAGAGCATATAGAACACTCTATTGATTTGCTTCAAAACGAGCTGCATAAAGATTATGAAGGATTTGTAAACAAAGTAGAAAAAATACACAATGACTGCATGACGATCATGGGCGAATGGACAGCAGAGGTGGATTTGCGCGGACATTGCGGCGTTTGTCATGGCGATTGCATGAAAGGATCCTTGCATTGTGCCAATCTTGATTTAATAGCCATAAGAGGAAATGCACTTAATCTTTACATGAGCACACTCGACCGCATAGGCTTGCCACAAGAAAAAACTTTGCTATGGGTAATGAATCTGCCAGCATAAAATTTGCACTTATTGGTCACGGGGAATCCTGGGAAAATATCATGCAGTATATACAAACGATGCGTTTGCCCGGTAATTCTTATGACCTGACATTAGAGAAAGTAAAAGATATTTTTAGCTACATACCGCCAAGAAAAATTTTTGATATTGAAGTAAGTTCCGCAATCCATGGAAAAATGCGCGGTGTGTATATAGAAACATTTATCGCGCCCAATGAATTAGACATATCCCACCTCAGAAAAAATATGAATAAGGTAAAACAGGCATGTGCGCTTTGCGCAAAGCTTAAAATACCTATTGTATCACTCGGAGGATTTAGCTCAATTGTGCTGGAAGCCGGGAATGAATCATTTACAAAGATTGAGGATACATTTTTTACAACCGGCAACAGTTTAACTGCAGCATTCATTACGAAAGGAGTTGAAAAAGCCAGTGCGTATTGGCAGCAGCCTTTATCCGCATCTAAATTGCTGATCATTGGTTCTACGGGTGATATAGGAAGTGCCTGTACTTTATATTTTTCGGGTAAAGTCAGGAAGCTGCTTCTTTGTGCAAGACAGGCTGTTGCTTTACAAAAGCAATCCAATACGTTAACTGCAAATGGTGTGGTCAATTCGTGTTCAATACATTTAAAAGAACTTGTTGCTGAAGCGGATATTATTATTTGTGTAGCCAGTACTATTATCAATGAAAATGATTTTGAAAATATGAATGACAAGGTGATTGTTTGCGATGCAGGTTATCCAAAAAATCTTCAGACTACTCATATAAAAAACCATGAAAGATTATTCTATGGTGGTATGGGGAATGTAACGGGCGGTTATAGTTTTGAAAATAATTTAGAAACTGTATTCTACAAATTTCCATTGCAAACCATTGGTCATGGTTGCCTTTTAGAAGCAGTAGTACTTGCTATGGATAATAAATTTTGTTCCTTTTCAAATGGAAAAGGCAATATAACATTGAAAGCAATAAAAGACATATTGGAAATTGCTAATAAACACGGCGTACAACTTGCGCCACTCTTTAATAAAAATTTGATTGATGAAAGAACCACCAGCCACATTTAATAATCCGTCAAACCAGGGCCAGGTACAGCTTTCAAAGCTGATCTTTACACATAATTGGGAAGATCCTGCCATTGATGAAAAAGTTTTATCGGTAAAAACCGGTGATACAGTTTTTGCTATTACTTCCGGCGGATGCAACTGTTTAGGTTTCCTGCGGTTTAACCCTTCAGCCATTTATTGCGTTGATATCAATCCGGCACAAAACTATTTGATGGCGTTAAAAAAAGCTGCGTTTAAAGAACTGGATTATGAAACCTGCATAGCTTTTATGGGATTGACAAAATGCAATTACAGGATGAAAATATTTTCTACATTACAAAAACATCTTTCAGATGAAGCATTAAGGTTTTGGAATCAGAATACCTCTGTTATAGCAAAAGGGGTCATCATGAATGGAAGGTATGAAAAATTTGTAAAAATTGCAGGCAGATTGTTGCGGTTGTTGCAAGGCAGTAAAAAAGTACAAACTTTTTTTTCATTGTCCTCGGTTAATGAGCAAAAAGAATTTTATGAAAAGCATTGGGATAATAAAAAATGGCGATGGATTTTCAACACCATGTTCAACAAAAAAAGATTGGCAAAAAAAGGATTAGTAAGTGATTATTTTCATTTTGACGATGGCTCCTCTTCTTTCTCAGAAAGTTTTTATAAACGTGCGTCCCATGTAATGAAAGATATTCCTGTTAACACCAATTATTTTATCGCTTTATATTTTCTTGGTCACTATTTAGATGATGTACATATTCCTGAATATTTAAAGCCTGAAAATTTTTTAATCATTAAAAATAATATTGATAAAATTCATCCTGTATCAGCAGATAGCAAATACTGGTTGCTGCAACAACCGGCTGAAATGTTCGATGCATTTGCTTTGTCTAACATTTGTGAATTGATGGACGACACGGATACACATAAACTTTTCAGCGAAGTAATCCGCACTGCAAAGCCGGGAGCAAGAATGATATTCAGAAACCTGATGATAGCGAGGGAAGTGCCGGACGACCTGCGATCAGCAATAATAAAAGATGAACAAGTTAGTAAGCAAATACAATTCGAAGACCGCTCGTTTGTTTATGGAAAAGTGGCTGCGTATAATATAAATAAATAATATAGTGTATTAGAATTTTTAATGGTGCTTGATTGATAAATAAAACAACAATACAGTGTCTTTTTAACTTATAATTTTTTATATAAAAACTTTTATTTGTGAAGACTTTACACAATGATACGATACACCTGGCAGATACACTTAAAGGCAGTTTTTTGTTTGGAAGCACTTTTGCAATTTTAAAGAACCCGGTTAAGTTTTTGTCTAATCTATCAATGAACTATGGCGCAGTTGTCATTATACGTTTTGCCGGGAAAAAATTTTATGTGCTGCAGCATCCGGATTATATAAAGCATGTATTACTTGATAATTATAAACAGTATAATAAACCAGGTGCCACAAAAATATTGGGTATGTTTTTGGGAGAAGGCCTTTCAACCAGTAATGGCGAATTATGGCTCAGGCAACGCAGGCTCATGCAGCCCGCATTCCATAGCCAAAAGCTTAAATACTATACTGAAATAATAAATGAAGAAGTGACAATTTTTATCAATAAGCTTAGCAAAGTTCCGGATCATTCTACAATTGATATAAATCATAAGTTACTTGAATTAACTATCCGCATTATCAGCCGCTCCATGTTTAGCATGCATTTTAATGACGAAATAAATACGATGGTGAAAGCATTGGAAGAACTCGCATCATTTGCAGCAGCATGGATGAAAAGTTTAGTAAAAATTCCAACGGGCTTACCAACAACTGCTAATAAAAATTTTAAAAAGAACTGGGCAATTTTTGATAAGATCATTTATGCAATTATTGAAAGAAGAATAAATGAAATTTCAAATGGACAAGCCCCTGAAAATAACGATTTGCTGGATATGCTTTTAAATTTTTGTGATGACGAAACAAAATCTCCTTTAACTGAAAAGTTACTTCGTGATGAAGTAACGACCATTTTTATGGCAGGTCATGAAACGACTGCCCAAACGCTTAGCTGGATGTTTTATCATCTTGCGAAAGAGCAACAAATCAATGAAAAAGTAAAAGTAGAAAGCAAAAATGTATGCAGTAATAACTCTGTATTATATGAAGATATTCCAAAACTTTGCTATGCAAAACAGGTGATACAGGAAACACTCCGTTTGTATCCCCCGATTTGGGCTGTAGTGCGAAAGCCACTTAAAAAAGATATAATACTTGCTTTGCAGTTGCCAGCACAATCAAATGTTTTGTTGAATATCTATGGGCTTCATCATCACCCGGATTATTGGGAACGACCAGAAGATTTTGATCCGGAACATTTCAACGAAATAAATGAAAAAGTGCGTCCTGCCTATGTGTATGTTCCATTTGGCGGAGGCCCAAGATTATGTTTAGGATACAACTTTGCAATGCTCGTCATGCAAATTGTACTCTGTCGCATTACTCCATTGTTTGAATTTTCTGTTCCTGAAAATTATGCTCCGGTGGTTGAACCCAACATTACATTGCGGGCTAAAGAGGGTATTCAATTAATAATTAAAAAAATATAAGCACATGAAAGTAAAGGAACCTGATAATGTAAATTTTCTTTTTTTAAAATTAGAATTAAAAACAATTTAATACATGAAAACATTATTTGATAAAATGACCAATGATAATATTATTAGTCGTATAGAGAAGCTAAAGCCTGCTTCAAAAGCTCAATGGGGCAAAATGAATGCTGCAAAAATGTTAGCTCATCTTGACTTGTCATTCCAGGCAAACTTTGGAGAAATTGTGTTGAATAGAGATTTACTTTTAAGCACAGTTTTAAAGCCACTTTCCAAAAGGATCTTATTGGGAGAAAAACCTTTTTGGAAAAATATGCCTACTGATAAGAAGCTTATTCCAAAAGAGCCTCTAGATTTTTTTGCAGAACAACAAAAAGTGATTGAAATGATAAAAAAATATGTGACATCCGGACCTGAAATTATTTCTAAAAACCCACATAATATTTTAGGGAAAATTACGCCTGAACAATCAGCCTCTATTTCATATAAACATGTAGATCATCATCTCAGGCAGTTTGGTATTTAACTATAGTAAAAAATTCAAACCCTACTTTGAAATATGATTTTAATACTTGCAAATATTTCCACTTTAATCGCGGCATTAATTTTTTTTGCATTTGGCATTATATATTTCTATAAATCAAAATCACTTAAAAATCATTGCAACACGATACAAAATAAATTAGAGGATGCAAATATAGAAAGCAGAATTTTATTGTTTGCTTTGATGCGTGGTGCAGGCGGCGGAGCAATTGGAATCGCAGTTCTTACATGTTGGCTTCAGCTTCAATATTCAAAACACGCTGAGCCATGGGAGCCATTAGCTATAGTTATTGCTAATTTGCTGTTTTATTTGCCTTCATTAAATGCCATGTTATTGGTAAAAAGCAACACCAAAATAAAGCCACCTGTTTTTATTTTATCTCTTGCAATGTTATTCATCATTATCGGATATGTTTTGAATATTAAAATAATAAATCAGTAATACTCAGTTCATGGAAAATAAATATAAATTGACATTTAATGAAAGCTTCTTAAATATTCAAATATCAAAATTTTGTACTGCCAGCATTATTTTTATTTTATGTAGTCTTTTGTATAGTTGCAATCAGTCAAAAACAGTGCAAGCAATAAGAAAAAACATAATTGAAACAGTATATGCTTCAGGCAAAATTATGGCAGAAAATGAGCACAATATATTTTCCACAAGTAATGGTATTGTAACAAAAAAATTAGTAAATGAAGGAGATACCGTAAAGGAAAAGCAGCCGCTTTTTCAAATAGAAAATATTACTGCAACAAGTACTTTAAAAGTTTCTCCAGATAAAATAAATCTGTTACAAAATTTTTCATCTTCTGAAAATTTAAGTGAAAGTAATATCATACACAGTGATTGCAAAGGCATTATATATAAAACGATGAAAGAACAGGGAGAAGCCATTCGTTTTAATGAACCCCTCATTTTAATTGGCGATGCAAAAAATCGTATAATAAAATTATCAGTTGATCAGCAGGATATTAATAAAATAAAAAACGGTCAGCAGGTTTTACTGAAGACTGATATTACAGGCGATACAATTTATATAGCCACCGTTACAAAAATTTATTCACTGATGGATGAAGCAGGCCAGTCATTCAGGGTGGATGCAGTTTTCAATGAAAATTTCCCGCATCCGTTTATACATAACGGTGTGGAGGCAAATATTATCATTAATGAAAAAAAGAATGCGTTGGTTATCCCGCGAAGTGCTTTAACAGGTACTGACAGTTTGTTCATTCAGCAAAATGGAAAGCAAGAAAGGATCAAAGTTGAAACAGGAATTGTATCATCAGATTATATAGAAATTCTTAAGGGCATTGACGAATCTACACAAATTATTATTCCGAAAACAAAGAAGCCTTTATGAACGCAAATGTCAATTTAAGTATAGCAAGAGTGCATTTGCTGTCCAGAAAAAAGCAATCCATTATTGCCATCCTTGGTGTTACGTTTGGGGTTTCCATGTTTATTCTTATGGTTAGTTTTATGCAAGGCACTAACGAGTTTTTGCAGGATGCAATGTTATCCTCAACACCCGACATACATATTTACAGTGAGATAAAAAAAGATTACTCTGCATCCATTGCGAATGAATATTTCAACGCTGATAATGACCGCCTGGTGATTGTTCATCATCCCAAACCTGCTAATCTGCGCAAAGATTTAAAAAATAGTAATGCGGTTATTAACGATATTAAACAAAATAAAAATGTTGCAGCAGTTTCGCCCGTGCTATCGGCACAGGTCTTTTTTAATTATGGTCCCGTGCAGCTAAATGGGATTATTGATGGAGTTGATATAAAAGAAGAAATACAGGTATTAAATATTGCAGGAAAAATGGTTGAAGGAAATGCAGGTAATTTAACCAAATCTCAGGATGGTATTTTATTGGGCGAAGGACTGGCAGAAAATTTAAATATACACATGGGAGATATGGTAACTATTATTACCAGTGCAGGATTTTTGATGCGTTTTCATGTAGTTGGAATTTTTCAATTTGGATTAGGTGCTGTTGATAATACAAAAGCGATAGTAAATATTGCAAGTGTACAACGATTGTTGGGCAAAGGAATTGATTACGTTACAGATATTCATATAAAAGTAACAGACATTGCAAATTCAAAACAACTTGCAGTTTTGTTTGCAAATAAATACAATTATTCGGCTGATGACTGGGCAACAGCAAACGCATCTATCCTTGCTACAGTTGTGGCCCGCAATGTGATGACGTATGTGGTAAGTATTGCCCTGCTTGTAGTGGCAGGCTTTGGAATCTATAATATCATGAACATGACCATCATGAATAAACTAAAAGATATTGCCATTCTTAAAGCGCAGGGGTTTAATGGGCGGGATATAAATATCATTTTTTTATCTCAGTCGATTGTGATTGGTTTAATGGGTGCAGTTGCCGGGATTATACTTGGATTTATATTCTCATACACTATATCCCGTGTACCCTTTCCAAAAAGTGATATTGTAAGCTTAAAATATTTTCCAATAATTTTTGAATTTAAATATTATGTATTTGCCGTGGTATTTGGGGTTACAACAACCTTTATTGCCGGTTTTCTGCCTTCGCGGAGAGCATCAAAATCTGATCCGCTGGCGATACTCAGAAACTGAAATTATACACTATTATGCCTGAAATTCTAAAAGCTGATAGCATAAATAAATTTTTTCATGAGCCTTCCGATTTCCAGGTTTTGAGAAATATTTCGTTATCAATACATAAAGGTGAATTTGTTTCTATAGTAGGAAAGTCAGGAAGCGGAAAATCAACACTGATGTATGTTTTGGCAACACTAGACACAGATTATACGGGAAGTATTATTATTAATAATAAAAATGTGACGGGCTTAAATCAAAATGAACTTGCCTCTTTTAGAAATAAACATATCGGGTTTATTTTTCAATCGCATTACCTGCTTCCTGAATTTACAGTGCTGGAAAACGTAATGATACCGGCACTGAAACTTAATAAAAAAACTATACATGAGATTGAAAAGGATGCAAGAGCAAAACTCGGACAAATGGAGATGGAAACCTTTGCAAAACACCTTGCATCAAAACTTTCAGGAGGTCAGCAACAAAGAGTATCTATTGCACGAGCAATGATCAATGATCCTGATATAATCATGGCAGATGAACCAACCGGCAATTTGGATTCTGCAAATTCTACAATCATTTTAGATATTTTTAGAAGCCTTTCAAATGCAGGTAATACCATTATTACAATTACTCACGATGAAGATTTTGCCGGCAAATCAGACAGAAAAATTGTAATGGTTGATGGAACTTTGTAATTGACGCGTCATACTCATACTGGGTATTAATAAATCTTTCCAGGTCGGCAGGATTATTTACCATTACATTTAATTTCAAATAATTTATTAAAAAAACATTGTATTTTTTTATTGAAATTTGTAAATATTATGACATTGGACTTAACACAAATAGAGCGTATGGCAATTTGGGGAAAAGTAATTGAAGCTTTTCCTACCGGCTGGTGTCCCAACCAGCCGGAATTTTCCCCGCAAATCTGTGATTGATGAAACGCACACCACTTAATAAAAAGTAAGCCTATTGCACACATCCTCTCCTATACCCCAATATTTTATTCACTCGATTTTTCTTTTGATACTTTCTACAGGCATTAATTCACAATAACAATTTTAGAATTCACACCATCTTTCGTGATCATCTTAAATGTATAAATTCCTTTGGCAATATTTGACGGTAATAACAATTTAACCTGTTGCGCTCCAGCCAATGAAGTTTGCTGTGCCAACTGGTATGCCTGCATTCCGTCGAGAGAAATCAATTGGAATTTTACCGTTGGAGATTCACTAAGATTATAATTAACTATCAAAAAATTATGCGACGGGCTGGTTTCGTTTTGTAGATAAATAAGAAAACGTCCAAAAAATAAATAAAATTCCACTTGGATAATCTTTTGTATTATTGTATTGATATAAGTGGAGACCAGTACCCACACAAAAAAACGGGGCATAACCGAAAAGCCATAAGAGTAGGACAAAATATCTATTAATATGTTTAAAAAATTTAACTTAAGTGATAAATTGCTATTTCTAGCTGCAATACTTTCGCTTATTTTTTCTGAAATTTTATTTTTTAACGGGCATGAAAATCAA
This sequence comes from Chitinophagales bacterium, assembly GCA_038257845.1. Taxonomy (GTDB): domain Bacteria; phylum Bacteroidota; class Bacteroidia; order Chitinophagales; family Chitinophagaceae; genus JAFDXJ01. The sequence continues at coordinate 9,003 of JBBSQL010000026.1, read as the reverse complement.
GCAATATTTATCGGGCTTTGGGTGCCAACAATACTGTGTTTTGGAATTTATTTACACATCATAAAAAGAAATAATAATGATTGAGTTTATACCATATTTCGCGGGAATAATTAGCTTATTGTTTGGTATTGGATTTGCCATTGCCTTATGGGATCTTGACAAAAAAAATTAGCAGACAGGATCAAAAAACCAATTCATCCTGGTTCATTATTGTAATGGAATTTGACCAAAACATTTCTTCTTTTTTTATCTAACAATTCGGTTTAGTATATACGTGTTCTTAATGCATCATTTTCCCTAGCAAGAGCCATTGAAAATAATAATTTTGATAAAGTATATGATGCAATATCGTAAGCCATTCAGCCATATATTCAAAGTGATGGACGTGTGGTGTATAAAAATAAAAACAGGGTAATTATAGCAAAAAAATAAATGCAGCAAAAAAGGTTTTATGACAGAATTTGTTATGCCATTAATTTGAATGATATATGTGATTTCGCAAAACCAAACTTGCAATAGAATAACAATGAGATATAAACAGATAAAGGGAAATGAAATTGAAGGGCAATTGGACATATTTGTTTCAAATAATGAAGACGACATGGATGGTGAAATAATAAAGTGGGAAGAAATATTAATTCATGGAAATCCGGAAGGACTAAAATCATTTGCAAAATTACTTTTGAAAATTGCGGAATTAAACCAAGAGAAAGTTGATGATAAATATTTACCAATCGGAGCAAGGGAGCATTATCATTTAAACCCTGGAATTGAATTGTCTAAAAGTTCCGTCGAAGTAATTGTTGGAAGACTTGATGCTAAAGGAACAGGTGAATTTTACGAAAGATTTATTTCTAAATGAAAAGACAAGATAATCTACAGAAAAATTCAATTGTACTGTAACAATTTTAAAAGTTAAACAATAAAAGCTGGATTTTTAGATACAATATTTTTTGCCAGCTTACGTCTTATGAGATATATTTGAATTTGATTGCCACCAGTTTCGACTCCTCTCACAATGTAAGGTCACATTAGCTAACATAAAACTAAAACACGCAAAATGAAAAAATTAATTATTGGCATTTTATGTTTAATAATTTCTTTAAACATCTGTGCCCAAAAAAATAATTTGAAAATCCATTCCGCAGAATTTGGATTTGGTGGAGCTTATGTAAAGAAAAATAATTTCGAAGCTGGTGGCTTTTCTGTTGTGGTTGATTTAACAACTTCCATCGGAAAAAATCTCATTTCAACATCCTTTTTAGCAGCACCGAAAAATGATTTAATTATTAGTTCAAACTATAATTTCAATGAATTTAGAATACAATATGGAAGAGAATTAAGTCTAAATAATTGGATTAAATTAGAAGGGTTTGCAGGCGTAGGTTACTTTCATCAAAATCGTGTATTGTCAAAAATTGCAAAAGTAAATGCAATTTCATTCCCTTTAAAATTCAATGCCAAATTTTATGTAAAAGAAAATTTTGCTATTGGTTTAAGCACAAATTATAGTTTCAACAGAATTAATAATGTTTTATCCGCCAATATAATTTTCCAATTTAAATTTAAATAAATCGCTTTTCTGCAAACACAAACTATTCAAAAAGACAAATTAAATTTCATCTTTTTTGAAAGTAATCCGGCGTAATAAATTGATTGAAAATATGTTTAAAAATTAAATTAAAAATTTAAAAAAGGTTCGACGGATATTGAATTAATTTCTTACAAACTCGTTGCCAATTACCTTAGCGAAACGCTATCATACAAAAAAAATAGAAGTCTATTTTTTATGTCAATCCTTTTGCCACATCAAATCTATATTGAATACATTTTATTTATCTAACTTACAAAGGTGAAGAAAGGCATAAACCTTACTGGTTTTTTTGTTGCAATAGTCGTTTTTTGTGTCATATTATATTTGCCCATTTTTAATAATCAACAAGCACAGCAAGCCCTTGCATTGCTGATGATGGTGGCAATATTATGGATCACAGAAGCGATTCCTCTACCTCTGACAGGCTTATTAATACCCGTAATGGCCATTTCTATGCAATTATTATCTCCCGGGGAAGCCTTTAAGGAGTTCGCAAATCCCATCCTCTTTTTATTCATGGGTGGATTCGTACTTGCTGGTGCGCTATCGCGTCATTCACTCGACAAAATGCTCGCGCAAAAATTGATCAGGCTTGCCGGTGGAAACTTTTACCGGTCTGCTATACTCCTGATGCTTGCAACCGCTTTAATAGCCAGTTGGGTAAGCAATACATCTTCCACTGCAATGATGATCCCTTTAGGCTTAGGTATGCTCGTTCTGGTAAACAAGAATACAGTTTCCGCAGAATCCAAATTCCTAATGCTTGGGATTGCATATTCTGCAAATATTGGTGGTATAATAACCATCATATCATCACCACCTAATGCGATTGGCGCAGAGATATTAAACATTTCTTTTTTAGAATGGATGAAATATAGTATCCCTGTTTTTCTACTCACTTTTCCGGTTATGGTTACGATATTGACGCTATATTTTAAGCCGGATAAAAAAATGAGTATTGGTGTTATGGTTTTTAAAAAGGAAACTGCTGCCCCTATAAAAACGCTCCTGTCTATTTTTCTATTTACAATAATATTGTGGATGCTGGAGGGCGTACTTTCCCCTCTTCTGCATATTGATAGCAGCTTCAATTCATTGGTGGCCATCTTTGCAATTTTTCTGCTGTTTATTACAAAGGTTTTGACCTGGGAAGAAATCATAAAGAGCATTAACTGGGAGATATTATTACTATTCGGCGGAGGGCTTACTTTGGGAATGCTCATTGATCAAAGCGGGCTGGGAGCAATGCTGATTTCAAAAGTCTCCAGCCTGATAACGATTGTGCCCATGTTCGTGTTTCTGCTGGCTATTGTAATTTTTTCTATAATCCTTACAGAATTTATGAGTAATACGGCAAGTGCAGCCATGATCTTACCACTTCTTTTTTCCTTGTCCCATCAAATGCAAATTAATCCCGTGATTTTAGTACTACCAGCGACCATTGCAGCGTCCTTTGGATTTATGATGCCCGCGGGAACACCGCCGAATGCGATGGTTTTCTCATCCGGGTTTGTACCACAAAGCGATATGATAAAAGCTGGCCTGATGATCAACGTAATTTTTGCAATTATTCTAACAACGTTTTTTTATTTAGTTTTTTCTTTGTAAAAAATATTCTATACAAAAAGTCAACCGGAGCTGCTACCGCCAGGAATTAAAACACGTTTAACTGAATATTTTATTTGCTAAAAAACCCATTGTACAAAATACAATATAAAAAGTATAACGATTAATACTGGATTTTTAAATACAATATTTTTTGTAAGGTAGTTTCTTATAACATGCATTTGAGTGTTGATTGCTATATTGGCAAATTTTCGAAAAGATCAAATCATTTTTAGAAATTTATAACTATGAATATAAAAATCGCTTCTCTTTTAGGTTTAGGGCTTGCATTGTTTGGGGTGTTTTATTTGTACGACAAGAATTTGCTTTTTTCAAATAATATCGTCGTAATTATAATTCAAATATTAGCGGTCGGTCTTATGATTTGGGCAAGATTGACATTCGGCTTTCGTAGTTTTCACGCCACAGCCAATACTACAAAGGGAGGACTTGTTACGAATGGGCCATACCATTGGTTTAGGCATCCAATTTATGCATCTCTTATCTACTTCTTTAGGAGCTGCGTAATTGCATTTCCATTTAAAGAAACAGTCTTTGCTGTACTTCTGATTACAATTGGGCTTTTAATAAGAATATTTTTAGAAGAGAAATCTTTAATTGATAGTTATAAACAGGATTACATGGACTATTCAAAAAAAACTAAAAGAATTATTCCTTTTATCTTTTAATTTCATCAAACTAAAATACAGCTAGAAACATTGGCCTTGATTTTATGTTGGCAAAACTGCATGTCCTCATTTTTTGTAATGCTATTATTTACAGTTCCGGGCTTAAATTTCTTTGTTCAACTTTCCTACCGGTTGGTGTCCCCACCAATCGGAATTTTCCTCCCAAACTGTGGTTTGTGGGACGCCAACAACTATCATTCGAAATGCTACAGTTCGCTTGTAAATTTTTTTGTTCAACTTTTTTTTCATAATTTCATCTTTGATAATTTTATGAGGCTGAAGTTTGGGATAAAGCGATAAATTTCTCTGCCAGGCTAAATCCAAAACTGCTAAGCTTACGCACCTTACAATCTTTAAAACCAAATCAAACAAAATGAAACAGATCACTTTTATTTTTTTATCATTAGCAATCATTAGTTGTAACCAGGCGCCAGAAAAAAATCCGGGAACAGAACCTGTAAATGTGGACTCTTTGACTGCGCTTTTCATTACAGGCTGGAATAATAAAGATTCCGCTGCAATTATGAATACCATTGCAGAAAACGCAATTGTCATGAATGATTCTTTAATTCATAATGGACATAAAGCAATTGCCGATAATTGGATTAGTGGCGGCATTAAAGTTATAAGTAATATTAATACATCATCGGTTATTAAAAACGATGACCAGCATTTAGCTTATGACGGGGGCACTTATACACTTGATCTAACTCCACCAGGAGGGCCGCTTCTAAAAGAAAAAGGAAATTATAGTTTGGTATGGACAAAACAGGAAAACGGTGAATGGAAATTAACCCTTATACACATTGAAGATATTACGAGAATGCCTGACATTAAATAAATAATATCAGCGGTTCACATGCGGTATTATAATCCGACCATGCTTAAATTTTTACCGACATATTGCCTGGCACTTTTTTCTTCAGGGACATTTGCTCAAACAACTGATACATATAAAATTTCTGGTACAGGAATATCGGCACAGGAATCCTGGTGAACAGAAATTCAATGCATTGACCGTTTTGATTGCATCAATAAAACTTATTGTAACTTACAAGTGTTTTCACCCGATTGTGGTAGAGTAAAATTTATTATTCATTCGATATTTGCATAAAGTTTTTTATGAATATCATTAAAGTCGCCATATTTGAAGACAATAAGCATTTACGCGAAAGTTTATTCTATCTCGTAAATGGCACAGAAGGTTTTACCTGCACAGGCGCTTATGCTGATAGTAACGACCTGCTTTTTCAAATAAAAAGATCACAGCCCGATGTGATCCTGATGGATATTGAGATGCCGGGAATGAATGGTATTGACGCGGTTAAAATAACCAAAAAACAATTTCCTGCGATACAGGTTTTAATGCAAACGATTTTTCATGATGATGATAATATTTTTAAAGCGATTTGCGCGGGCGCATCCGGGTATATTTTAAAAACCACTTCCCCCGCCGGGTATATGGACGCGATCAAAGATGTTTATAATGGTGGCAGCCCAATGACGGGTTCCATTGCAAGAAGAGTGCTGGACCTATTTCAAAAAAATATAATTCCCGCCGGCGATAATGATTACCAGCTCACGCCAAAAGAAAAAGAAATTTTACATCAACTGGTAAAAGGAAAAAGTTTTAAAATGATTGCAGATATTATCGGTACATCTTATGAAACGGTAAGAACACACATGAAAAATATTTATAGCAAACTGCATGTGAATAGTAATACCGAAGCGGTATCTAAAGCATTGCAGGAAAAAATTGTATGAAGTAAAGCTTACATTGCTTTCTTATAACTTACATTAACTGCTCAATGATAAAAATCATCCCTATATTTTTTTTGCTTTTATCAACTGTATGTTTTGCACAAAGCGAGAATATTGATTCTTTATTGGCCGTTTTAAAAACATCAAAAGAAGACATTAATAAAGTAAATCTTTTAAAAACCATTGGCGTAGCTTATGCCAATGAAGATCCTGCCAAAGCAATTGAATACTGGAAGCAAGGCGTTTCACTCAGCAGGGAACTGAATTATACTGTTGGTCTTGCAAGAAATTTTATTAATATAGGCACCGGGTATTCTTATCTCGGCAAGTTTGATTCAACCATTATTTATGATGATTCAGCAATCATTTATACAAAAATAACAAAGGACCCGGATCGTCTTGCACTTGTGTATTTGAATAAGGGTGACGCATACCGTAACCTCGGAGATTTTAAATCCGCAATACTGTACTGCGACACAGCCAGTATGTATGCTGCGCAAACAGGCAATACAGACAGGCGTGCACGTATCTATGACATCATGAGTGGCTTGTATATGAATCAGCGGCTTTTTACAAACGCTTTTATTTTTCTCAACAAAGCTTTGGAATTATATAAGAAAGATAATAACGCTTTAATGGAAGGACAAGTGTATGATGATTTTGGAATTATTTACCAGCAAAAAGGCAAATTAGATTCGGCGCTGATTTTCCGTAAAATGGCCATACATATTGCAGATAGTGTAAAGGATTATAAAAATCTTTCCACGTATTATTACGGAGTTTCAAGTATCTATACCGACCTGGAAAATTATAAAGATGCAGAAATCTATGCAGCCAAATCATTAGCCTATGCACAGCAACAGGAAAACAATATTCAACTGGCAACTACGTATAGCCTGCTTTCAAAAATATATATAAAGAAAAAAAAGTTTGAGGAAGCTATAAAGGCTGGTAACACAGCTTTCCAGTTTGCCATCAGTGAAGCGCAGATAAGTGGACAGGAGGAAGCTGCAGCATTATTGGCGGAAGCATATATAGCTATAGGCGATTATAAAAATGCCAACTATTTTTTAACCATCAGCAGTGCATTAAAAGATAGCCTCACACAACAAACATTTAATGGACAAGTGGCCGGGCTGCAGGCTTCATTTGAATTGAAAGAAAAGGATAGAGCAATTTTATTGCTCAATAAAGACAAAGAAATACAACAACAAAAACTACAACAACAAAAACAGCTTTTATTTGGCGCTGTAATTATTGTGTTGATTGCATTAGTAAGTTTATGGCTGCTTTTCAACAGGAATAAATTAAAGCAACGCATGAACGAAATTGAGATCCGGAATAAAATTGCCAGCGACTTGCATGATGAAGTTGGAAGTACGCTCAGCAGCATTCGTATGTACAGTGATATCGTAAAAAATCAGCCAAATCAAACAGGAACATCAGCACAACTGTTAGACAAGATCAGCAGCAACAGCAAAGAGATGATTGAGAATATGAGTGATATTGTCTGGATGATAAAACCGGGCAATGATGCATTTAAAAATATTGAAAATCGTATGCTGAATTTTGCCAATGAAATTTGTGCTCCCACAGAGATCAATTTTGAATTTACTAAAAATACCTCTGCTGAAGAGATTAAAATACCCATGGAAATGAGAAGGGATATTTATCTCATTTTTAAAGAAGCAGTGAATAATGCGGTGAAATATTCCGGTTGTAAAAATATACTTGCAGATATTTCTTTCATGCAGGATCAATTGCAGTTACGCATTGAAGATGATGGAAATGGTTTTGATTTTGACGTTGCAAAAAAAGGAAATGGTTTGAGTAACATGCAAAAAAGAACCGAAGACAATAAAGGGATTTTTAAAATGAAATCTTCTGCGGGAGAAGGGACAAAATTGTTAGTTTCATTTAAAATATAATTGATAACAGATTGCTTTAATTCAGTCGCATGAAAGAGAGAATGATTTATATAAGCAGCATCTTCAGGGGATTTAAAAAATTCCCCGTATGCGTATTATTATTTAGTTTCTTTCAATTTATTTCTGCTGATGGCATTGGCCAAAATAAAATCACAGACTCAATTCGCACAAAACTCTATGAAACAAAAAATGAAAAAGATAAATTAGCATACTACTGCAAACTCGGATGGGAGTGGTACTCTATGAATGCTGATTCGGCTATTTTTTATGCCAACAAAGGCCTGGAATCAGCCACTGCATTAAACAATGAGGAAGAGCTCGCCTGCAATTACAATATACTTGGTCTTAGCTATTTTAGAAAACGCCTTTATAAACAATCATTAGATTATTATTCGCAAAGCCTTGCTTTGTATAAAGAATCCGGCAATAAAAAAAATGCGGCCCGCATAAGTATGAATATCTCTGATGTATATCTCAATAAAGACGATTATAAAGATGCGCTTCAATATAGTTTAATGGGATTGCAGCAGGCAGAAAAAGATAATGACAGCATTTTAATTTCATCTATTCACCGCTCCGTGTCTATTATTTACCGTAGTATGAAGAATTATAAAAAAGCCGAAGAACATATATTAAAATCATTTGACTATGCCGATGCAAATGATGGCCAGGCAAAAGGAAAAAGTACTTTGGCATCTGCTTATAGCAGTTATGGCATATTGCTCCGTTTGATGAAGCAATATGATAAATCAATAGCGATTACCAAAAAATCTATTCAGCTTTTCAGGGAACAAGGTGATGAGTATAACGCAGCTCTTTGTATTGAAAACCTGGCAGAAACATATTTTGATACCAAACAAATTAAAACGGCTTTAAATTATTACGGTGAGGCTATGCAAGTCTTTATTAAATTAGAAAGCCCAGTTGATGAAGGATATGAGCTTAATAATATTGCAGCTTGTGAAAATGAATTAAAAGAATATGAAAATGCACTGGTACACCTTGGAAGAGCAGCAAATATTTTTATTGAAAATAAAACAGACAACTACCTCATGGAAACACATAAGCTGATGTCTGCTACCTATGACTTATTGGGTAATACAGGCAAGGCATTTGATGAGTACAAAAAATATATTACGATTAAAGATACCCTCGAAAACCAGGAGCAGCGGGATAAATTATTACAACTGCAAACAGAATATGAAACAGTAGAAAACGAAAAAAAGATTGCTGACCTAAATAATGAAAAATTGCTGCAGGAGCAAAGGCTAAAACAAAACAGCATCATTACTTTAATTATGGCTGCAGTAATCGGCTTACTTATTTTTACCGGTTTGGTTTTGCGCAACCGCTACAAGCTGAAACAAAAATTAAAATTTGAAGAAATACGAAATAAGATTGCATCTGACTTACATGATGATGTGGG
>JBBSQL010000025.1:0-40308 GCA_038257845.1 Chitinophagales bacterium | reverse complement strand
TTTAAAGACTACAGCAGATTTTTTTGACATACTTATAAAACAAAAATCTACCCTTTTTTGTTGCAGTTTTTTCAATTTAATTTATACAGTAAAACTGTGAATAAAGTGACTTGTCTTTTTGAAAATAAAAAAAGAGGCTGCTACTTTTGAGACAGCCTCCAATTCATGTAAGATTTCTAAAATTTGAATTGTGAATTTGAATTGAAAATTTTCTCTTCAAAATATTTTTTTAAATTTATTAAGTTGTTTGCTGGCTTTGATCTCTTGAATTGCCTCCAGCTTTAGCTGGAGGAATATAATAAAAAATAAACTGGCTTTAGCCCAAAGGAGATAATATGGTTTTGAATTAAGATTTGGTAATAATGAAAGCCAAATATTATTTGATGCAATTGCAATTAATTTTAAAGTGGACTGCAACTTTCTAAAAAATTTTCAAAAACTTTTCTCCAGGACAGCCATTCCTTTTCTTCAGTGAGAAAATGATTATGCCAAATACCAATCATTTGTCCATGGGATTTTGTGATTATATTTTTATAGTATGCCAGTTCTGTTTCAGTTTCTTCGGGATTTAGTTTTTGTTCAAAAATAGAGTTGGCATCCATATAACAAAATGGAAAAATTTTTAATTTGGTTTTTTCTTCTTTTTCCAAATCATACCAAAAAAAAGATCTGGATGTGGAAGCGCGGAAACCATTGATACTGCCATATCCCATGGAATAATCTTCTGTGATGCCATTGCCCATTAACCTGCGGTATGTGACAGGCAACGTCATGCGGATATAATGTTGCCTTGATCTTTCAACTTTTTTCCCAATGAATTTTTCTAAATTTTCAATTTCTTCTTTCAATAAATTTTTATTGTCGCCTGATTGCCATGAAGGATGAATACCTGTTTTATTTTTTTGAGCAACCTGCGAAATCAAATTTTTCATTCTATCTTTTTGGGGAGAAATATTTTTATCATAGCGGCTATTTTTATCAGCAAGCAGGAAAAAATAAATTGGTTGCAGTGAAAAATTTCGAGTCAGTTTTTCGATAAAATCAAATTGGTCAAAAGGATCTTTTTCTTTTCCACTTCGCACTTTGAAACGATGTGAAAGTAACCGCCCATTACCCGAGATTAATTCTTTAATTGCTATAGCAAAATTTTTAAATGCCGGTTTATACAAATATTTAAAAGCGATATCAATATCAAAAGTTGGTATAAATGAAAATGGCTTAGGTTTTTGTGGGGTAAAGATTTCATTGTACCAAAGATCAATCAGCGGAAGCTTCAGGAAATTATTTTTAAATGCCATGCTTGCTGCATGCGGATAGCGCCCATATTCATCCGCGGAATAAGAACCAAATTCTTCATAGCGGGATATTAAATAAAATGAAGCAGCCAGGAAATCAAAGGGAATAATGCCACCTGTTTTAAAAAATACCGAAAGGTTATGCCATTGAAAGATTTCGATTTGCTGTGACAAAATATTTTTTTCAAATAAAAGTGAATGAGGTTCTAACAGGATTTCATTATCAGCAATTTTTTCATGTGAATAATTCAATTTTTCTCCTTCGTATTGTATAAAATCCTTCTTGTTATTTGTACAAATTGTTTGTGCAGGAAAAAGGGTTTCTAAGATGTACCTGAGCCGGGGAGAAGTATATTCAGAAAAAATGATCATGGTTGAAAGTACATATTAAAAACAAAAAAAACGATGCCGGATGACATCGTTTAATAATTTTTATATTCGTGTTATTGAACCAGGGCTGTAAACTTGCCGCCCGATATGGTAGCCGGGTTGCCTGTTGCATCTCTTGCCGTACCGGAGAAATTCCCCGCGACGACATGCAATACATCGTCATAAGAAGTAATATTTATATTTACAACAAACCCGATTGTACTTGGATCTGCTGAATAAATTGGTATAGTAGGATTTAAATTGTCCACTAAATAAAAATACCCCGAAGTACTTGTGGGATAAGAACCAGGTGCGATTGCCCCAACCGGCAGGAACATACCGATACTAAATGTTGAATCTCCTGTTGCAGCCGTAGAACCATTTATGGATAAAACTTTCAGCGTTAGTGTATCGAGTAAAAATGCGGTGTCAACTGGCCCGACAAACGTAGATGCGCCCTGCATAAATGTCCAGGCGGAATCGGATAATGCTAAATCCAAATCGCCGCCTGTAGAAATGCTATGCCCGGTGCTGTCATCAACAAAAACGGTAAATCCACATGTAGTACTATCAAATGTTACCAAAAAATCTGTTGGAACCTGTATAATGGGCGTTCCTAATGGACGCAACCTAACTGTAATAATACCGGCGGAATTAAAGAAACCTGAATCAGCAAAAAGAAAACCATTTTGCAAATTTGATTTGATACTATAAGTACCCGGCGTAACTACATTTACCTTGATATCTACAAAACAGGTATCACTACCGGGGGTTATGCCATTATAGTAAGTGCCATAAACGGAATCACCAAGACAAAAACCAAGTGAATCAGTCAGGCTGCCGGTTGCAGGAGAATTCAATATGCCATTTTCCAGGCTATATTCTTTCTGGCAACCAACCATACCAATGAATAATGCCATAATGAGAATAGAAAAATAAAGGAATTTGCGTTTCATATTATTGATAAAAGATAATTGATTCATTAAAAAGGATTTGCATTTTACCATAACGGACAATTAAAAATTAAATTGTTTTTAAAGCCTGATTTGGCCTGCAATATAATCGTTATTTCTTATCAATATCTCCGACCATATTTGCCGGAACCACCCATTCATCGAATTCTTCGGGGGTTACATAGCCCAATTTTACAGCCATTTCTTTTAATGTCGTTCCTTCTTTATGGGCCTTTTGGGCAATTTCTGCAGCTTTGTAATAGCCGATCTTCGTGTTTAGGGCTGTCACCAGCATCAGGCTATTTTCTAAATTTTTTCGAATATTTTTTTCAATGGGTTTAATACCTGTAGCACATTTATCATTGAATGAAACGCAGCCTTCGCCAATGAGTGTAGCGCTATGTAAAAAATTATAGATCATCATTGGCTTAAAAACATTCAGTTCAAAATGACCATTGGATCCGCCAATACTAATGGCCACATCATTTCCCATCACCTGTGCAGAGATCATGGTGACCGCTTCACATTGTGTGGGGTTTACTTTCCCTGGCATAATGGAAGAACCTGGTTCATTATCCGGGATAAAAATTTCACCAATTCCACTGCGCGGCCCGGAAGATAACATGCGAATATCATTGGCAATTTTCATCAGGCTCACTGCAACCATTTTTAATGCGCCATGAGATTCAACAATTGCATCATGTGCAGCCAGTGATTCAAATTTATTTTCCGCGGTAATGAAAGGCAGACCGGTAAGCATCGCAATATTTTTTGCCACATTCACCGCATAATTTTTGGGCGTATTGATACCTGTGCCAACGGCAGTGCCACCGAGTGCAAGTTCACTTAAATGTTGCAGCGAATTGCGGATAGCACGTACTCCATGGTCGAGTTGAGATACATAGCCACTGAATTCCTGGCCGAGCGTAAGCGGTGTGGCATCCATAAAATGCGTGCGGCCAATCTTAACCACATGCATGAATTTTTTACTTTTTTCCGCCAGTGTATCACGCAGTTTTTCAATACCCGGGATTGTTTTTTCCACCAGCAATTTATATGCGGCAATATGCATGGCCGTGGGAAAAGTATCATTGGAAGACTGTGATTTATTTACATCATCATTGGGATGCAGTTTTTTTTCTTTATCACCAAGATCACCGCCGAGCAAAGTGTGCGCGCGGTAAGCGATCACTTCATTTACATTCATATTGCTTTGCGTGCCGGAACCGGTTTGCCAAACCACGAGCGGAAATTCATTATCCAGTTTTCCGTCTAAAATTTCATCACAAACTTTACCGATAATATCTGCTTTTTCTTTGGCTAAAACGCCCGCTTCATAGTTGGTAATCGCCGCGGCTTTTTTGAGGTAAGCAAATGCGTGGATGATCTCAAGCGGCATGGTATTGGTTTGGCGGGCTATTTTGAAATTGTCAATGCTACGTTGAGTTTGCGCGCCAAAATATGCATCAGCAGGCACTTTTACTTCACCCATGGTATCTTTTTCTATGCGGTAATTCATTGTATAATTTTTAGAAATAATAAAATGCAAAAGTACTGAATCGTAATCGGTAAAAGTATTCCTTCAATTTTTAACCAGGAAGAAAAATTGATTGGAAAAGAATGCATAAAAATCGAAATTTATTTTATCTTTATAACTTTGATCTACATTTTAAGTGAAAATCTTCCTATGGCAAAGACAGATAAAAACGAGCATACTTCCGTTACTATTTATAATAAAATATCAAACAATTTCAGAGAATTACATATAGATGGTGCTTATGGTGGGATAACACCTAAAGGGCAATTTAATATTAATTTTTATGCTGAAAGATTATCCATACCCAAATCCACAATCTATAATATTAAAGAAAATAATTTCATTAAAATATCAGATAGTGAAGATAGCAAGAATGGTATAATTCGAGAATTTGAAACAGGCATTTATATGACAGTTGAGACCGCGAAGGAAATTTATGAGTGGTTAGGTGAACAAATTTCAAATTTGGAAAAAAATAAAGAAACTTAAAAACCTTAAAATGATTTTAAATTATAGTAACTCTGAAACGTTCAGACCATTTGAAAATTCTTTTTCATTTTATAGCTATTCTGCGACAAGCGAAATTATAAAACCCATTCGTGAATATTTTCAAAAAGATGATCTTACAAACTTATGTATGGAAGTTTCGGAAAAATCCTTGTCAAAAGATTGGGACGAAGAGGATGATGAATATTGGGCTTCTTATTTAAAAGATTGATTTAAAAAATGACATATAAACAAGGAAATATTGTATTGGTTCCCTTTCCACTTAGTAATCTTTCAAGTTCAAAAGTCAGGCCAGCTATTATTATTTCCAATTCTAATATTAATAAAACTGAAGATGTAATATTAGCTGCAATTACTTCAATTATTCGGGATGATGAATTTTCTTACAAAATTGAGAATATCCATTTAAGTAATCCTTTATTTAAACCCAGTGAAGTAAGATGTCATAAACTTTTCACTTGCGATAAAAGCATCATTCGTAAAACCATAAGTAAATTAGATAATTTTCAAATTGAAATATTATCCAGGCTTGTAAAAAGGTCTTTTTCTATACTTTAGTTTTTCATTATTGCTGATTTCTGTATGTATGCACTTGCAAAAACTATCGGAAAGGTGGTTTAAATAAATGAATCATTATCTTTAATGAAATTAATTTGTATGCGCGCAATAAAATTTTTACCTGTTTTAATTTTCCTTGTTTTTTCTGATTCTGCCATTCATGCACAACAGAAACATATTTTTAGTTTTTCAACGAATAATTTTTTACTGGATGGAAAACCATTTCAAATTATCAGTGGCGAAATGCATCCGGCGCGTATTCCGTATGAATATTGGCGGCAAAGAATTCAAATGGCTAAAGCCATGGGCTGTAATACAATCGCCATGTATGTTTTCTGGAATTACCAGGAAACTGCGCCGGGTGTTTGGGATTTTAAAACAGGCAATCACAATATCACAGAGTTTATAAAAATATGCCGGGAAGAAAACATGTGGGTCTTATTCAGACCAGGGCCTTATGTATGTGCGGAATGGGATTTTGGCGGCTTGCCATCCTGGCTTTTAAAAATTCCCGATATAAAAATTCGTTGTATGGATCCGCGGTATATGGGTGAAGTTGAAACATATATTCAGCATATTTCCAAAGAAATAAAACCATACCTCGTCACGAATGGCGGCCCAATTTTAATGGTGCAAATTGAGAATGAATATGGAAGTTATGGCAATGATAAAACCTATTTGAACACGCTGAAAAAATCCTGGATTGCCAATGGAATTGATGTCCCTTTTTACACGGCCGACGGCGCTACGCCCTATATGCTGGAAGCCGGAAGTGTTGAAGGCGCTGCCATTGGGCTTGATAGTGGCGGTGATGAAAATGATTTTAATGAAGCGAAAAAATTTAATCCCAATGTGCCATCATTCAGCAGTGAAACTTATCCCGGCTGGCTTACGCATTGGGGAGAAGAATGGGCGAGGCCGGATACGATTCAGCTTAAAAAAGAAATTACTTTTTTGTTGCAAAATAAAAAATCATTCAACTTTTATGTGATTCATGGTGGTACCAATTTTGGTTTTTGGGCGGGTGCAAATGGCGGCGGAAAAACATACCAGCCAGATATAACAAGTTATGATTATGATGCGCCGATCAATGAACAGGGAGGTGCTACGGCAAAATATTTTATGCTGCGCAACCTGATCGGTGAATATTCAGAAAAAAAATTACCGGAAATTCCGGCGCCAATTCCGACCATTGAAATTCCCGCTTTTACACTAAAGCCATATACCACTATTTGGAAAGCATTACCGGAAGCGATCCATTCTCCGCAACCAAAACCGATGGAATATTTTAACCAGCAAAGCGGGTTGATTTTATACAGAACAACATTCATCGGCCATAAAAGCGGTTGGTTGGATATTACTGAACCACACGACCTGGCATTTGTTTATTTAAATGGAAAATTAATTGATACTGTCAATCGTGATGGCGGTAGATGGAAAATAAATATTCCGAAATCTGATGTCAAGAATCCTGTTTTGGAAATTTTGGTGGAAGCAATGGGCCGTATCAATTTCGGTTCTGATATGACGGACCGGAAAGGTATAACAGACCGGGTTAGGCTCAATGGCATGACTTTAATGGACTGGGAGATTTTTCCCATTCCATTGGATGATAAATTTGTGACTTCATTGAAACCTACTTATCCGGAGGGATACCGAAATGGAATTTTTTTCAATGCCAGTTTTGAATTGGAAAGTTTGGGTGATACTTATCTTGATATGCAACATTTTAAAAAAGGTGTTGTTTGGGTAAATGGCCACAACCTTGGCAGGTACTGGAATATAGGCCCGCAGCAACGTTTATATTGTCCTGCGCCCTGGTTAAAAAAAGGAAAAAATGAAGTGATTGTTTTTGATTTATTCGCTACAGAAGCCGCGGATATTTCGGGAAAAAGAACGCTGGAATAATTTCCTATTTTTTGTACAATGAATTAAGGAATTGCAAACATTATTTATTCTAAGTTTGCGGTTCATTTTTTTATCATGAAAAACCTGCTCCTGTTTTTGCTAAATGCCTGCCTGCTTTCCTGTAGCAATGATGTGCCTGTTGTTACGAATACAGATACAATTGCAGCCGCGAAAACTGATACCATTTTACAAAAAGTGGATACGATTGTATCAAAACCACAGTTGCCAGATTCCGCGAAAGTTATTTTCCTCACATTTGATGACGGCCCCTTGATCGGTACTGAAAATGTAGTGGATGTAATGAATCAACTCGCTGTGCCGGCAACCATGTTTATGGTAGGCAAACATACACAGGCAGATAAGGAAATGCAGAATAGTTTTTTAATGGCCTATAATGATAATTTGTTGCAGGTATCCAGCCATAGTTATTCGCACGCCAATAACCGCTACCGTTTATTTTATCAAAACCCGGAAGGTGTGCTTGAAGATTTTAATAAAAGTGCCACGTTGTTACATTTTCAAAATAAAGATGCGCGTTTACCCGGCAGAAATACATGGCGTGTTGGCGATCGCAAAAAAAATGACCCGGCAGCAAGTTCTCAGCAAGCAGCGGATTTATTAAAGGAAAATGGTTATACACTTTTTGGCTGGGACATAGAATGGCAGCATGCTAATAATGGTGAACCTATTCAATCTGTAGCGCAACTCCTGCGCATGATCACGAATGCCGTAGAAGATTCCACGCAATGTTTTACACCACACAAACTAGTTTTATTAAGCCACGACCAGATGTTTGCAAAAAAAGAAAATAAGGATAAACTGGTGGAGCTGGTAAATGGTTTAAAGGCGAAGGGATACAGGTTTGAGCTGATCAGGAATTATCCGCGCGGGTAAATTTGTTGACTCAAAAAGGAGAAATATTTACTTGAAACAATGAAATATTTATTCAGTTTGGTAAATGATTTTACAACATGACACAGATCATTTATTACCTAAAACTTTTAGGCTATCTTTGAGGCCTTTGAAAAAAATATTTGCCATATCATTTCTTTTCATCTATCTGTTTTCAACAACAGAATTATCTCAATTGTTGAAGATGCCTATACTTATACAACACTTTATAGAACACCGCGAAGTGAATAGTGACATTACGCTTTGGCAGTTTTTAAATATGCATTATGCCAGTGGTGATGTGAAGTATGCAGATCATGAGAAGGATATGGAATTACCTTTTAAAGCACATGATAACTGCGTGGCATCTATTACAAATGTCTATCTTCCAACCCAAAAAATTTCTATTATTAAACCTGTCCAGATTTTAGAAAAAAAGCATTTTAAAACACCGGAACAATTTTTATTTTCCACCTTTCTCTCCAATATCTGGCAACCGCCAAGAATTTGCTGATCATTTTTTAATTATTATTTTTTTCAACGAATACAATTTGTTGAAACAGTTTTTATTTTTCATTAAAATGATTACAAATTCATGCTAAATAAAATCATAGAATTTTCTATAAAAAATAAACTCATCATCGGCCTTTTTATTTTGGGCTTAATTGGTTACGGTAGTTATCAATTCACCAAACTCCCTATTGATGCGGTTCCTGACATCACAGACAACCAGGTGCAGGTAATTACTATGGCACCTTCGTTTGGTGCGACAGACATTGAAAGGCTTGTGACTTTTCCGGTGGAACAAGCAAATAATAATATCCCGGGCATCAAACAAATTCGAAGTTTTTCAAGATTTGGATTGTCCTTGGTGACAATTGTTTTTGATGATAAAACAGATGTTTACTGGGCGCGGCAACAGGTGGCAGAACGGCTTCAACAAGTGCAATCACAAATTCCAAAAGGTATTGGAAATCCTGAACTGGGGCCAGTTACAACCGGGCTTGGCGAAATTTATCAATATGTAGTGCGCCCTAAAAAAGGCTACGAACAAAAATACGATGCTACCGAATTACGCAACATTCAGGATTGGATTATTCGGCGTCAATTGCTGGGTGTAAAAGGCGTTGCAGAAGTGAGCAGCTTTGGTGGAAACCTTAAACAATATTCTATTGAAGTAGATGCGAATAAATTACAATCGTATGGTATAACGATCAATGATCTTTTTGATGCACTGGAAAATAATAACCAGAATACAGGTGGCGCTTATATAGAAAAAGGCCCAACAGTTTTATATATCCGAAGTGAAGGCTTAATAGGAAGTATTGATGATATTGAAAACATCACTATAAAAAAAGAGAATAGTGAAACACCACTGTTTATAAGGGATGTAGCGGATGTGAAAATTGGTAATGCAGTGCGTTATGGTGCGATGACCTATAATGATGAAGGCGAAGTTGCAGGTGCTGTAGTGATGATGCTAAAAGGTGCGAATAGTAATGAAGTGATTCAAAATGTAAAAGAACGCATTGATCAAATACGTAAAACTTTACCGGAAGGTGTAGTGATAGAACCTTTTCTTGACCGCACAAAAATGGTGAGCCACGCGATCAGTACTGTGCAAAAAAATTTAATGGAAGGTGCATTGATCGTGGTTTTTATACTGGTACTATTTCTAGGAAATTTCAGGGCCGGATTATTGGTCGCATCCGTAATTCCGCTTGCAATGCTTTTTGCAGTTATTATGATGAATGCATTTGGTGTGAGTGGAAATTTAATGAGTCTCGGCGCACTTGATTTTGGATTAATTGTAGATGGCGCGGTCATCATTGTGGAAGCAGTGATGCACCAGCTTTCACATAGTAAAAAGTTCGAAGTGGTCAACCGGCTGCAACAAAAACAAATGGATGAAGAGGTTCAAAAAAGTGCAGGAAAAATGATGAACAGCGCGGTCTTCGGGCAGATCATTATACTTGTAGTTTACTTGCCCATACTGACTTTGCAAGGCATCGAAGGAAAAATGTTTAAGCCGATGGCACAAACTGTCGCCTTTGCATTACTGGGTGCATTTCTTCTTTCGGTTACTTATATACCGATGATGAGCAGCATATTTTTAAGTAAAAATATTAAGCATAAAAAAAATCTTTCTGACCGTATAATGCAACGTGTGGAACGGGTTTATCAATTTGCATTAAGCAGGGTTTTAAGATTTCCGCGAATGGTATTGGCAACCGCAATCTCTTTATTTGCAATTGCTGTTTTTATTTTCACAACGTTAGGTGGTGAATTTATTCCAGCTTTAGAAGAAGGTGATTTTGCAGTGGATACACGCGTGTTAACCGGAAGTAATTTAAATACAACTATTGAATACACTACAAAAGCTGCACATATTTTAAAAACACAATTTCCGGAAGTAGAAAAAGTAGTTACAAAAATAGGCAGCGGTGAAGTGCCTACAGATCCCATGCCCATGGAAGCCAGTGATATGATAGTGATTTTAAAAGATAAAAAAGACTGGACTTCTGCAAAAACTTTTGATGAATTGGCAGTAAAGATGGGAAAAGCGTTGCAGGATATTCCTGGAATAACTGCAGGTTTTCAATACCCTGTGCAAATGCGTTTTAATGAATTGATGACCGGCGCAAGACAGGATGTTGTTGTAAAAATATTTGGAGAAGACCTGGATACATTGGCGGCTTATGCGGATAAAATGGGCGCTATTATTAATTCAGTGAAAGGCGCACAGGATCTGTATGTTGAACCTGTGACCGGTTTACCACAAATTATTATTGATTATAACAGGAATGAAATTGCCAGGTATCATTTGGACATTGCAGCGATCAATCGTGTTGTTAATACTGCATTTGCAGGTCAGACTGCGGGACAAGTATATGAAGGAGAAAAGCATTTTGATTTAGTAGTTCGTTTAGCAGGTGAAAAAAGAAAAGATATAAAAGATGTTCAAAATTTATTGATACCTGCACCCGGCGGTTTGCAAATTCCATTATCACAACTGGCTAATGTCTCTATACAAGATGGACCAAACCAAATACAGCGCGAAGATGCTAAACGAAGAATCGTTGTGGGATTTAATGTGCGGGGCAGGGATGTACAGAGTATTGTGCAGGAATTGCAACAAAAAGCAGATACTCAAATGCATTTTTCTCCCGGTTATTATACAACGTATGGAGGTGCTTTTGAAAATCTGAAAGCCGCAACGCAGCGCCTGGCGATCGCTGTTCCAATTGCCCTCTTTCTCATATTTATTTTACTTTATTTCGCATTCCATTCTGTAAAACAGGGATTACTGATTTACTCTGCCATTCCACTTTCTGCTATCGGTGGTATTTTCTTTTTGGCTTTGAGGGGATTACCATTTAGCATCAGTGCCGGCGTGGGTTTCATCGCGTTGTTTGGTATTGCCGTATTGAATGGAATTGTATTGATCGCAGAATTTAACCGATTAAAAAAAGAAGGTATGAAAAATAAAAAACGCATTGTTTTAATGGGCACAAAAGTGAGATTGCGACCTGTGTTGATGACCGCTTTTGTTGCTTCATTTGGTTTTTTACCAATGGCTTTAAGCACTGGTGCTGGTGCTGAAGTGCAACGCCCGCTTGCAACCGTGGTTATTGGTGGATTGATGATTGCAACTTTTCTCACACTCTTTGTTTTGCCGGTGTTATATATTTTGTTTGAAAATATGCAACCAAAAAAGATAAAAATAAAGACAGTGTTGGTTTGTTTAATTGTTGTAAGTGCATTCAATTTAAATAATGTGCATGCACAAACGCCGATCAAATTAGAGGCTGCAATTGATACGGCGCTTGCAAATAATTTGTCTTTGAAAAATGAAAAACTAAATGCAGTTTACCAGGAAAAATTAATGAAGTCTGCTGTTGTAATACCTGCTACCATTGTGTTTGGGGAGGTTGGGCAAATAAACAGCGCTTATACAGATACTAAATTTGGTATCAGCCAGTCAATTAGTTTTCCTACAGTTTACAGCAAAAAGAAAGCACTTTTGAAGGAAGAATATTCAGGAAGCAAAATCGCAGTTGCCTTAAAGGAAGTAGAATTAAAGAAAACTGTTTCCCATATTTTCAACACACTTTCTTATTTGTATGAAAAGAAAAAACTGTTGTTGCGCACAGACAGTCTTTATACAGGATTTTTAGGTAAAGCAAATCTTCGTTTTGAAAAAGGGGAGACTAATATTTTGGAAAAAGCAACTGCAGAAAATCAGCAAGGTCAAATTACCATTCAATTAAAAGAATTAGAACAGGATATTGAAATTGCGCAATTTCAATTTCAATTGGCGCTTAAAACAAATGAATTCTATATTCCTTCAACGGAGAATTTTAAAATGCAAAATAGCAATAATGACATTTTAGAATCCACTCAAAATCCACGCATGCAATTGTTGCAACAACAAAAACAAATTGCATTGGCAAATACTCAATTTGAACAATCAAAATTATCACCCGATCTTGTTTTTGGTTATAATAATACAAGCATTCGCGGTACAGGTGCTGATGATAAATTTTATACGTCATCGCAAAGATTTCATTCTGTACAAATTGGTGTGGGTATTCCAATTTTTAATGGCGCACAAAAGGCAATTATCAATGCTGCGAAAGTTAAAGAAGCAATTGCCGAAAGCCGCTATGAAATGGAATTACAGGCTTTGAATGCAGAAAAGAAAACGGCACTGAGCGAATATCAAAAATACTTTCAATCCGCAACCTGGTATGAGCATACTGCTTTGAAAAGTGCAGCAACGATTTCAACGGCAGCCACTCAACAATTTATCTCCGGAGAAATTAATTACCTGGATTGGGTGATATTAATCAACCAGTCAGTTTCCATTCAAAGCCAGTATATAGATGTTATTAAAAATCTGAATGAAAGTATAAATCAAATTAATTACCTGAATTCAAAATAAAAAATATGCAAACTATTATAAAATTATTTTCACTGATCATACTCTTCGCTTCTTGTAACCATACAACTGCAGTTGAAGAAAATGAAAAGTCGCCGGGTGGAAACATTATTACACTCTCTGAAGCACAAATGAAAAATGTGCAAATAGAAACGGGCAACATAGAACAAAAGCAAATTGCATCCACATTGAAAGTGAATGGACGAATAGATGTACCACCACAAAACATGATCTCCATCAGTGTGCCTCTGGGCGGCTATCTTAAATCAACCAAACTTTTACCAGGCATGCATGTAAATAAAAATGAAGTGATCGCCGTGGTTGAAGATAACCAGTATATTCAATTGCAGGAGGATTACCTCACGGCAAAAGCGCAACTTGTTTTATATGAAAATGAATACATTCGGCAGAAAGATTTGAATGCCAGCAAAGCCAGTAGCGATAAGGTTTTTCAGCAGGCAGAAACAACATTGCAAATGCAAAAAATACTGATCAAATCCCTGGAAGAGAAATTAAAACTTGCCAGGATAAATCCCAATAATCTCTCTGTCAATAATATTTCAAAGAGCATTAACGTGTATTCACCGATTGATGGATTTGTAACAAAAGTGAATGTAAATATTGGAAAATATGTAACACCAGCGGATATACTTTTTGAATTGGTAAATCCTTCGGACATTCATTTGAATTTAAAAGTTTTTGAAAAGGACCTGGATAAAATATTTATTGGACAATCAATAATTTCCTACACCAATAACAAACCCGAAAAAAAATACCCGGGTGATATTATTTTAATTAGTAAGGATGTATCGCCGGATGGCATTACAGAAGTACATTGTCACTTTGATAATTATGATAAGTACCTGATACCGGGTATGTATATGAATGCAGAAATCGAGCTCATAAAACAACTGCGGAATGTGCTCCCGGATGAAGCTGTGGTTCGTTTTGAAGGGAAGTCTTACATTTTTGAAAGCACCGGGAAAAATACATACGAGATGGTGGAAGTTGAAATGGGCAATAGTGAAAATGGCTATACTGAAATTATTTCAGGTAAAGATTTCTCCGGGAAAAGTATTGTTATAAAAGGTGCTTATACTTTGCTAATGAGTTTGAAAAATATGGAGGAAGAGTGAGCGTGAAAATCATATTTCACTTAAATTTAGAAAAGATAAAGTTGTTTTGTGTTGGTTTTTGAATCAATACAGCGGTATGTATCCCTGGAAGTATTTTTGTTAGTGATTATTTATTTCCCCTATTTTCAATAGATTTAATATATCCAGGTGCGGGTTCATTTACGCTTGCGCTGATATTGCTAAACAATACTTCATGTTGCTTTTTTATATTGTCTTGAAAATTCTCAGGTATTCTTTGCCAATCAAATAATTCAACAATAATTGGAATATTACTGTGTTGTATTTTTTCTTTAAACTTCAAAAACAAATCTAAGGGTAATTTTTCACCTGCCTTGCTGCGGATAACCAAATCTAAATCACTACCCTCGTGGGCATTTCCACTTACACGACTCCCGTAAGCCCAGACTTCCATCGGAAAATCAAAGGATGAAAATATCCCGCAAAGCAATTGTTTGTCTTTATCCCTTATCAACATTATTTTTTATTTTAATGATCATTGCCAATTCGGCAGCATCAATAATAAATTGTGGTAACAAATTTAAAGTTTCTTCCGCAAAGTTTACTCATAATCATGAGCAGTATTGTTGCGGTAATCCCGGTATTTCAGCCATCTTTCACATGTTTCAATATTCATAATACCTCTTAAAACAGCCTGCCTGAAAACATCTTTAAAATAAAGCTTATCTGTTTCTTTTGATGAATGAAAATATGGCTGGAGCATTTTCTTTAATAATTTTCCACTTTGCTCCAGGATTATTTCAAACTCTTTGATACAGGCAGATCTGTACATATCGTGTTCAATAGTATCCTGTTCAGCTCTTAATAAAAGACTATGAGCTTTTTCTAATGTTCTGATACATCGTTCAAAATATGTTGTATCAAGTTTCATGGAAACAAATCTACTATATCTCCGTATTATTATCAGGAGAATTTTTGTTATAAAAGGCCCATCTACATTACTGATGAGTTTAAAAAATATGGCGGAAGGATAATTTTAAAACTAGTGATGCGTGCCGGAAGCATGCAGAATCAGTTTAGCATAAAACAATAATATTGCTTTGAAATAATTTAATTACAATTTTATTTTGCCTACTATTATCTAATTTTAATTCCATGTCTTCCAATAATCCATTTCCATTCCCCGGCCTTACAGATAGTGAAGTAATTGCTTCCCGTAAAAAATATGGAAGGAATATTATGGCCGAAAAATCTGTCGGGCCTTTTTGGCATGCATTGAAAGCGGCAGTCACAGAGCCAATGTTTATACTGCTTGTAGCTGCTGCATCCATTTATTTCATATTGGGTGAATTTTCTGATGCCTGGTTCATGAGTGGCGCCATCATACTGGTATCGGCTATTTCTGTTTACCAGGATAATCGTAGTAGCCATGCTTTGGATGCCCTGAAAGAATTTACTCAATCTCACGCCACAGTAATCAGGAATAATGAACTTGGGCTTTTATTAGCAGGTGAAATTGTGGTTGGTGATTTCGTTGTGGTTTCAGAAGGTGAATTAATTCCTGCTGATGGCATCGTACAACAACTCAATGATTTTTCTGTGAATGAATCCATTCTCACAGGTGAATCTTTCAGTGTAACAAAAGATATTCGCGATGAAAAAAATAACAGTGTATATAGCGGCACACTTGCTGAATCGGGTCAATGTGTTTTCAAAGTAAGTGCTATCGGTGAGCGAAGCAAATTGGGTGAATTGGGAAAATTGGTAAGGGATATGAAGATTGAAAAATCTCCTTTACAAAAACAGGTCGGCACATTTGTAAAATGGATGACATTATCTGGTGCAGTGATCTTCCTTATTATTTGGGGAATCAATTATTTTCAATCTGGAAAAATTTTGGACAGCCTGCTGAAAGGTCTCACGATCGCTATGTCTGTTTTGCCGGAAGAAATTCCCGTAGCCCTCGCAACTTTTATGGCGCTTGGTGCCTGGCGATTAATGAAGTCTGGTGTGATTGTAAAAAATACTTCCATTGTTGAAGCATTAGGCGCAGCAACAGTTTTGTGTACCGATAAGACTGGTACAATTACAGAAAACAAAATGGAAATTTTCCAGTTATATGATTTTGTTGCTGATACAATTTTTTCGAAAGAAGATTGGAAAAATGCAAGTACTCAAAATCTTTTAAGCATTGCGATGTGGGCCAGCGAAATTGTGCCTTTCAACACCATGGAAATTGCTATTCATAAAACGTATGAAGAAAATATTTCAGTGGATCGCCGTGCTGAATTCAGGATGATTCATGAGTATCCCTTAGACGGTAAGCCGCCTATGATGACACATATTTTTTCAAATAAAAATGGAGAACGTATTATCGCAGTAAAAGGTGCACCGGAAGCGATACTGCAAACATCCAACTTAAATGAAGATCAAAAAGCAAAAGTGAATGACCAGTTAGAAACCTTTGCTAAAGCAGGTTTGCGCGTATTGGGTGTTGGTAAAATAGAGTTTGAAGAAAATGAATTTCCAACATCACAGCAGGAATTTAAAAATACTTTTTTAGGATTAATCGGTTTTTATGATCCGCCGAAAAAAAATATAAAAGATGTATTTGAACATTTATATAAAGCAGGCATACAGATAAAAATAATCACCGGCGATAACCTCATTACCACTACTGCCATTGCGCGGCAGGCTGGTTTCAGGGGTTGGGAAAATGCGCTTGACGGTTCGGCTTTAATAGCACTTGAGACAGGTGCATTTGATAAAGCAGTGATGCGTCATAATATTTTTACCCGCATGTTTCCTGAAGTAAAACTAAGGATTATTCAAAGCCTGAAAAGCCAGGGAGAAATTGTGGGTATGTGTGGTGATGGTGTGAATGATGGACCCGCGATCAAAGCGGCACATATCGGAATTGCTATGGGTAAAAGAGGATCAGCAATTGCGAAAGAAGCTGCCTCCCTTATTCTGACGGATGATGATTTTGGGAAAATGGTGGATGCCGTTACCATGGGAAGAAAAATTTATACCAACCTGAAAAAAGCTATACAATATATTATTTCTATTCATATCCCGATTATATTGACAGTGGCAATTCCATTGATTTTGGGCTGGGTTTATCCTGCTATTTTTACGCCGGTGCACGTTATATTTTTAGAGTTAATTATGGGCCCTACCTGTTCTATTGTGTATGAAAATGAACCCCTGGAAACCAATGCCATGGAGCATCCCCCACGAAAAATGACAAGTACATTTTTCAATTTTAGAGAACTTACCAACAGTATTTTCCAGGGTTTGGCAATCACTGCTGGTACATTATTCATATACCAGTTTTCAGTGCGCAATGGCTACACGGAAAATATGACACGTTCAATGGTTTTCACTACATTGATTTTTGCAAATATTTTTTTAACGCTCGTTAACCGCTCTTTTTCTTTTTCCATTTTTACAACATTGGGTTATAAAAATATACTGTTGAGAATAGTGATCATTGCCACACTTATTTTACTGGCTATGATCTTATATATTCCTGCCTTTGCTTCTTTCTTTAAAATTTATGCATTAAATGGAATGCAGGTTGTGTTCTCTTTTCTAACTGCATTCTTTTCTGTGATTTGGTTTGAAATATATAAGTGGATAAAAGGAAGTAAGAGATTAGTGGCACTTCGTTTATAAATATTATATAGACAAAAGGTACGCAGATAATGTATTATTAATACGCGCCTGTCCTGGCTTTGATTACCTGATGAGTATCATTCCAAAATATGTTTGTTATCATCAAAATCAACCTGGATGTTGAATATGTTTGGTGCGAATTTTAATAATTAATTGAAATATAAAAGATCATTAAAATCCTTCTTAATGTAACAAATGTAACCGAGCAGGAAATTTAATTATTGCAACTTTGCTTTATTATTTTCAATAGGCCTTAAATAATAATATTATGAACTACCATTTTTCGAAAATATTGAATGAGGATTTTGACACAGCCATTGAAAAAGTTACTGATGAATTAAAGAAAGAAGGGTTTGGTGTACTTACGCAAATTGATGTGCAGGATACATTAAAGAAGAAACTGGATGTTGATTTCAGAAAATATAAAATCCTTGGAGCATGCAATCCGAAGTTCGCACACGAGGCGTTGTTAGCAGAAGATATGATTGGCACCATGCTTCCCTGTAATGTAATTGTACAAGAAAGTGAATATGGTAAAGTAGAAGTTTCGGCTGTGGACCCGGTTGCTTCTATGATCGCAATAAACAAT
The DNA here is from genome assembly GCA_038257845.1 of Chitinophagales bacterium. GTDB lineage: Bacteria > Bacteroidota > Bacteroidia > Chitinophagales > Chitinophagaceae > JAFDXJ01. The sequence continues at coordinate 21,987 of JBBSQL010000025.1, read as the reverse complement.
GATGCACTTGACAACGTGGCAATGCAGGTAAGAGAAAAACTGAGCCGCGTAATTGATAATTTATAATTCTTATTCTTTTTAAAAAAATAAACAATGAAAGCAAATATGGGAGTTATAGACAAATCTGTAAGAATCGCAGCAGCAGTAATTATTGCAATATTATTTTTTACTCATGTGATTTCGGGTACAGTGGCAATTATTCTCTTAATTATTGCCGCTATTTTTATAGTCACCAGCTTTATCAGTTTTTGCCCGTTGTATTACCCGTTTGGCATTTCTACAAAGAAAAAAACAAATCAATCATAAAAAAACAAATTAAATATGGCACACGAAATTGATGTTCAATGGATGGGAAAAATGCAATTCAATGCATTGGTAAACGGGCATACAATTGTTATGGACGCGCCCGAAAAAGCAGGTGGCGAAGATAGTGGCCCAATACCCAAACCCTTTATTTTAACGGCGCTCGCAGGATGCACCGGAATGGATGTTGCAGCAATTTTAAGAAAAGCCAATAAAAATCCGGATGGATTTGATATGAAAGTTATTGGTGAGATCAGCAAAACTGCACCTATTCAATATATTGCAATTCATGTGATCTATGATTTCAAAGGAACTGAAATTAATAAAGATGCCGCACTGAATGCAGTGAATGATTCCCAGGAAAAATATTGCGGTGTAAGCAGTATGCTGAAAAAAGCTTTGCCTGTAACCTGGGAAGTAAATTATAATGGCCGGGAAATTTTTACCAACAAAATAGAATTGGAAACAGTATTAATTAATTAGCATTAAATGCGGAAATGAAAATAAAAAACTTTTTGTATAAACATCGGCTTACCATTGCAGGTATTGTCACCGGCGCTGTGGCCGGCTATCTTTATTATTATTTTGTGGGATGCAATTCAGGTACCTGCCTCATTACTTCCAAACCCATCAACAGTACATTGTACGGCGCAATGATGGGCGGATTATTTTTCAACTTATTTAAAAAAGAAAATAAAAAAATTACAAATGATACAAACAATAAAGAATTTATTGGGCATGGGTCCTAAAACTGATTATAGTGAATTGATTCAACAAGGAGCCATTATTTTGGATGTACGCAGCAAAGGCGAATTTGCTGGCGGTCATATAAAAAATTCAATCAATATCCCGGTGGACCAGTTGAGCAATAATTTATCTAAACTGAAAGATAAAAATAAATGTATTATATGCTGTTGTGCCTCCGGAATGCGCAGTGGCTCAGCAAAAGGAATTTTAGAAGCGCATGGTTATAAAGCTGTCTTTAATGGTGGAAGCTGGGCAGCATTACAAAATAAAATTTAGTAAAAGACCTTAAAGGTTTTCAAAACCTATAAGGTCTTAAAAAATATATTATGGAAACGATCAAACAAAAATTATTTACCGGCTGGCATTTTATGCGCTGGTTTCGGCTTGTATTCGGCATATTTTTTATCATACAATTTATACAAATGCATGATTCTTTTATGGGTCTTGCGGGCGCATTTTTTTTATTAACAGCTTTGACCAATACAGGTTGTTGCGGTGCCGGACAATGTGCAGTACCCAATAAAAGTGAGCAGCAAAATGAAGTGGAAGAAATTCCTTTTGAAGAAATAAAATAATTGAACAAAGGAAATCAAAACTTAATTTATTTTTCTCAAACATCTTTTTATCATCTCTATGGTTTTATCAATGGTTTCAATTTTTGTTCTGAAAGATAAAATTGCAATCCTGATCACAAACCGATTATTGATCACAGATGAACTTAAAAATACATCACCATCTTTATGTATTTCTTCCATTAATAATTTATTTTTTGCATCACTATTTTCTTCAAACGGGTACCAGAAATAACTGACAGATAAATCAGGCTCCGGGCCGGTTTTAAAGCCAGATTTAATTATTTTTTCACGAAAATATTTAACCAGCAATAATTTTTCTTCCAGGCAGGCAATGAATGGTTCTATACCATGAAGCTGCAGAGGCAGCCATAATCGCAGTCCACGAAAATGCTTGGTTAATTCAGGGGAAACATTTGCAGGACTCTCGCACAAATCTTCATCTTCTGCATCCTGCATATAGTTCGCGACATACTGGTTTGAATGCAAAACGGCTTGTTTATCTTTAATCAAAACAGCGCCGATACCATAAGGTAAAAACATACTTTTATGTGGATCTGCAATGATGGAATCGGCTTTTTCAATGCCTTTAAAAAGTTTCTTTTTGGAAGTCAGTATAAAGAAACCACCATACGCGGCATCCACATGAAACCATAAATTATTTTTTTCAGCAATCTTTGCCATTTCATCTAACGGGTCTACTGCGCCTGTATCAGTAGTGCCTGCAGTACCCACAACAAGAAATGGTTTGAGGCCTTGTGATTTATCTTCTGCAATTTTTTCTTCTAAATCTTTCGTTTTCATTTTATGATTTTCATCTAATGGAATATAGCGAATGATGACATCTTCCAGGCCAATAATGCGCAACGCTTTTTGTGCGGCATGATGCACCTGTTCACTTAAATAAACAACACTCTTCCGCACCTGTTCATTTTTAATTTGATGTTTGTCCCTTGCTGCAGTAAATGCAATGATGGTAGAAACTGAACCGCCGGAAGCCAGGTTGCCAGTGGCAGATTCGGGAAATGAAAAAACTTTTTTCAACCAGTTGATCACTTCATTCTCTATGGTTGCCGCACCAGGTGAGGCATAATAAACACTTGCATAAGGATTGGTCACTGCTGCCATAAAATCAGCAATAGCTGAGGCGAAAATTCCTCCACCCGGAATGTAGCCCAAATGCTTGCCGGAAGCGGCATTGATACCTTTTTTCGCAACAGCTTTTTGATATACTGTAAGCAGTTCTGCGAATGATTTATTTTTATTACCTATTGCTAATGCATTGGTTTTTTTTGTTTCTTCTACAAAGGCTTTTTCTGTATCCAGGCCAGAATAAAATTGATTGACAAATGTTTCTGTTTCTGCAATCATTGTATTTCTTTCAGGAAGAGAAATCTCCAATTGACTGCTTATTTTATGTAGTTCCTGTATTTGTGAAATCAGCTTTTGCATGGAATATTATTTATATAGTGAAATGATGATCACCGAATTTACTGAATCCTTTTTGTTATAGGTTAATGATTTATTTGTTCCTGTCTTTAGGCAATAAATTTCTTTGCGGAAAAATATAGATTGTATTTTTATTTGCCAGCCAGCCGATTAATTTATATACCCCAAAAACATTTACAATAATTCCTAATGGAATTCCAATTAAATAATCTTTTGGTGTTATTAAATTTGTTGAATGCACAATCATAGTAAAGAAAAAAATACACGGCGCAAAAAATAACCAGCAGGTAATAAGCCCTGCATTATAAAAAGTTTTCCCTTTAATATTGAACAAAAAACTATGCGCAATAATATTTCCCAAAGAAATCATCAGGGCTGTAATGCCTAGCCATACAGCGTTTTCGGCAAAGCAGGCAGCAAGAAAATAAAGTAACCAGCCTTCAAATACATTTATTAGAAATGATGTATTTGCATTTAGCGGATACCTGTCGGGCTGCGGACTTTTAAATACCACGCTGTTGATCATGCCGGGAAATGTACCTGCAATTCTATACTCTTCCAGTTGATGTAAAAAAAGTGAGGACAAGCTACACCACATCAATAATTGATAATTGCTAAGGCGGCTATGTTCTATAAATATATAGATCAAAACAGCAACCAATAAAATGGCGCCTGCATCATACCAATGGTTTCTTAAAAATTTCATACTACTCCGATTTGAAAAACTTTTAAATTGAAATTGAGGTAAAATTATTAATTTAAATTTTTAAATAATTTCAAAATGAATTTGATTCCTAAACCAACATTTTTTGCTATGCCACGGGATTTCAGGAAATGGCTGCAAAAAAATCATACAACAAAAACGGAATTGATCGTGGGTTTTTATAAAGTAAACAGTGGTAAAAAAAGCATCACATGGAGCGAGTCGGTTGACGAGGCTTTGTGTTTTGGCTGGATAGATGGAATAAGAAGATCTGTTGACAATGAAAGTTATTGCATTCGTTTCACACCGCGAAAGCCGGGCAGTATATGGAGTTCAGTGAATATAAAAAAAATGGAATCACTGATAAAACAGGATCTCATGTATCCAAAAGGTATTGAAATTTTTGAGAAAAGAAAGAAAGAACGCTCGGCAATTTATTCTTATGAAAAAGAAGCGGTTTCTCTTTCTAATGATTTTGAAAAAAAATTAAAAGCCAATAAAAAAGCCTTTGCATTTTTTAAATCCATGCCAGCCACTTATCAAAAGATTGCTACGAACTGGGTAATGAGTGCAAAGCAGGAAACCACGCGTATGAAGCGTTTAGATAATTTGATCAATGACAGTGAAGCGGGAATAAAAATAAAATCGCAACGCTATTAGTACAAATAATCGAACATTAATAATTCACTACCTGCTCTTCAATTTCTTCCGGAATCTCGCGCCAGCCATATTGCTGATTCCTTAGTTGTGGCTCAAAACCCGCGTCGCGTATGGATTCCTGGATGGTCTTATAGGTAAAACGATGCGGCGCACCCGCGGCGCTCACAACATTTTCTTCAATCATGATACTTCCAAAATCATTTGCTCCGGCATGCAAACAAATTTGCGCCGTGTCTTTTCCTACAGTTAGCCAGCTCGCCTGGATATTTTTAATATTCGGCAGCATGATGCGGCTCATGGCGATCATGCGGATATATTCTTCCGCTGTTACTAAATTATGAACGCCACGAATGCGCGCAAGTAAAGTATCAACATCCTGGAAAGTCCAGGGAATAAATGCGAGAAAACCGTTGGTGTTTTCCGGCTTCCGCGATTGCACTTCACGAATGCGTTCAAGATGAATAAATCGTTCTTCAATGGTTTCCACATGGCCAAACATCATGGTAGCGCTTGTTGTAATATTTAGTAGATGCGCTTCATGCATAATGTCGAGCCATTCATCCGCGCCACATTTTCCTTTACTGATCAACCTGCGCACGCGGTCAATTAATATTTCCGCACCAGCACCGGGCAATGAATCGAGGCCTGCAACTTTCAGTGCAACCAATACATCATGATGGCTCATTTTTTCCAGCTTGCACACATGCGCCACTTCTGGTGGCCCGAGCGCATGCAATTTCAGAGCAGGATATTCCTGTTTTATTTGCCTGAAAGTTTTTGTATAAAAATCTAAACCAAGTTTTGGATGGTGGCCACCCTGCAACAATAACTGGTCGCCTCCATATCTAAATGTTTCTTCAATTTTTTCCCGGTAAACGGGCATCTCGGTAATATATGCATCGGCGTGGCCGGGAATGCGATAAAAGTTACAAAACTTACAATTGGCAATACACACATTTGTTGTATTTACATTCCGATCAATTTGCCAGGTCACTTTTCCATGCGGCACTTGCTTTTGGCGAAGCTGGTCTGCAATGTTCATGAGTTCGGAAAGCGGTGCATGTTCAAAAAGATAAACGCCTTCAGCAACGCTCAAAAATTCAAAGTCAAGTGCTTTTTTATATAAAGATGAAATGTCCATATTCAAAAAAATAATTTTTCCCCTGCAAAATTACAATTTGCTTGAGTATGATTGCTATGAAAAAAGTTATTTAATCGGATAAGTGGTTTGTTACTTCAACGACAAACCTGTAATTTTCAAAAATTATTGCGCAATGTAAACCCGTAAAATGAACCGCCTTAGTTTGAAATCTAATAGTTTTAAAATAATATGCTTTGTATTTTTATGCGGTATCCTGCAGCCAAAAATTCTTTGTGCGCAGGAAGAATTCGTAACACCTGAAGCAAAATACATTACGACCATTCCGTTCAAGATGCTTACCGGTGGCATTATCATTTTAAATGCAAAATTTGATGATAATGAAGATACACTGCATTTCGTTTTTGATACAGGCAGTGGTGGTATTTCCCTGGATTCGGCAACCTGTGATTCATTAAAAATTCCGCGCGTAAAAAGTGACAAAATCGTGAAAGGTATCGCGGGTAATATCAATGTGGATTTTGCCTATAAACACACGTTACATTTCCCTGGTCTTGACGTAGAAAACCTGGATTTTCATATCAATAATTATGACATCCTCACTGCATCTTATGGCATTCGCATAGATGGGATAATCGGTTTTAGTTTTTTGCGCCGCTATATTGTGATGGTGAATTATGATAAACATCAAATGGATATTTACACGCCCGGTGCAATCGAATATCCCAAAGGTGGGTATGTTTTAAAACCACAATTCACCACGTTGGCAAAACTGGATGTGAGTATCCGTGATAATAACCGTTTCCTTACAAAATATTATTTTGATACTGGAGCCGGCTTATGCATGTTGTTAAGTGAAGATCTTGTAAAAGACAGTGCATTATTTAAAAAAAGAAGAAAATTATTTCCCACGCAGGCAGAAGGGCTGGGTGGGAAAAAGTCAATGTCCCTGACATATATCAAAGAAGTGCGTGTAGGCCCATACCGTTTTAAAGATGTGCCTGTATATGTTTTTGATGATACGTATAAAGTGACTGCATACCCGCAAACCGGCGGCCTCATTGGCAATGATATCTTACGCCGGTTTAATATTATTTTAAATTATCCCAAACAGGAAATCTTTATCAAGCCCAATAAAAATTACCAGGACTCATTCGATTATTCTTATACCGGACTGGGGATTTATTTGATCAATGGTGCAATTACTGTAACAGATATTATGAACGGCTCGCCGGCAGAAAAAGCGGGTTTTAAAATTGGTGACGTGATCCTGGGCATCGGCAGTAATTTTTCCAATAATATTTTAGCTTTTAAAACAATACTCCAATCTGCGCGTGCCAGGTTAAATGTCGTGGTGATGCGCGATGGCGACCTCGTAGAAATTAAATTAAAAGTGAAAAGTATCATTTGACGATCGCATAATATGGTTTTTTTTCCTGCCCCAAAAAATTTTCAATTTATTTATTTTTCAAAACCTTTCGCGGCATTGATATTGATTTATTTTTATTTACATATTCAATCAATAAATTATGAGCCAGGAATTTAAAATAGGCGATCATGTAAAGTGGAATTCTGAGGCAGGCCATGTTTCGGGAAAGATCATCAAAGTGCATAAGAAAAATTTTATCTATAAAAGTTATACGCATCATGCATCAGAAGATGAACCTCAATATGAAATTAAAAGTGATAAAACAGATCATATAGCAGCACATAAAGGTTCCGCACTTACGAAGTTGAAAGACTGAAAATTTAGTTTTAAGGAAGAGAATCGTTGATGACTCAGTCAATTTTAAATAAAAGTTGCAATCAATAAATAAAGATTCAGCACTAAGATGATGATGCTTACAAATGCCACAACAACTTTTAATAAAGGCTTGTTGGCAAACTGCCCCATTTTTGCTTTACTGTTGGTAAATAAAACCAATGGTATCACCGCAAAACTTAGTTGCATGGAAAGTATGACCTGGCTGAGTACCAATAATGAAGTTGTACCATGTTCGCCATACAACAAGGTAACAATATACGCCGGTATGATGGCAATCAAGCGTGTGATCAATCGGCGCAGCCAGGGTTTCAGGCGAATATTTAAAAACCCTTCCATCACGATTTGCCCGGCCAAAGTCCCCGTCAGCGTTGAGTTCTGGCCGGAAGCCAAAAGCGCAATGGCAAATACAGTACTTGCTAAAGTGGTTCCCAATAATGGCGTTAATAAAGCATGTGCATCCATTATATCTGCGACTTCCTGGTGGCCGCTTGTATGAAATGTAGAGGCTGCAAGAATGAGTATCGCCGCATTTATAAAAAATGCAATTAAGAGCGATGCATTGCTGTCAATAGTCGCGAATTTTATAGCCATTTTTTTCCCCTCAATTGTGCGCGGGTACTTTCTTGTTTGAACGATGCTGCTGTGTAAATATAAATTATGCGGCATTACTGTAGCACCTAATATACCAATCGCTATGTAAAGCATAGCAGGGTTTGTTACGACTTCTGTAGTTGGTATTAAACCGCTTAGCATGGGAAATATTTCGGGCCTGGAACTGATAATTTCAAATCCAAAACAAACCAGAATTATCAATATTAAACCTGCCACAATGCTTTCAATGTACCTGAAGCCTTTATACTGGAAAAATAAGATCACCAGCACATCACCCGCTGTGATTAAAACACCCCAGGTAAGTGGAATGTGAAATAAAATATTTAATGCAATGGCCGAGCCGATCACTTCTGCTATGTCGCAGGCGGCGATGGCAATTTCACATAAAACCCATAAAATAAAACTTACGACAGGACTGTAATGATCGCGGCATGCCTGCGCCAAATCCCTGCCGGTAACAATACCCAGCTTGAGCGCAAGATGTTGCAATATCATCGCAAAGAAATTGGAAATAAGAATGACAGAAAGCAAGGTATAACCAAACTGCGCGCCTCCCGCAATGTCGGTAGCCCAGTTGCCAGGATCCATATAACCTACGGCAACCATGAGGCCGGGGCCAATGAAAGCAAATAAAGTTCTCCAGAAACCGGCATTCTCAGGCACATGAATCGAAGAATGCACTTCAGGTAAGGATTTGGTATGCTGTTCCCTGCGCCAGCCATTTTTTGTTGATTCTTTGATTTCTGATCCTTCTGACATCTATATTGAATTCTTTAAATTATAACCTGAATGTTAAACTGGTGAAATAAATTATACATCTGCAAGTTCTTTTTGGAATTGCTCCAGTATCCTGTGCCAGGGCAGGTTTGGTATTTAAAAAAAATAATGCTGGAATAAATAATGCCGGGATATTGAATTTGCAGGATCGCTTCATTGTCATCCAATGCCGCATAGAAAATTCAAAATACCCGTAGAAAAAATGCATGCCTAATTTATATATATGAAAGACAAAATTACAAAGTTAGATTGATCTAACAAATATATTCCTGCTTTTTGGCTAAAATACTTTTGTTATTTTTGCCGCATGATTTCCCTCACAGAAGAAAATTACCTGAAGGCAATGTTCAATATTGCAGATGAGAAGGGAGAAGTGAGTGTAAATGATCTCAGTAAAACACTGAACATTAAAATGCCAACTGTCAACAGCATGATGAAAAAGCTGGCAGACAAAAAACTGGTGCATTATGAAAGTTATAAACCGCTCCGCTTAACAGAAAAAGGCAAAAAAGAAGCCGGCCTGATTATTCGCAAACATCGTCTCACGGAAATGTTCCTGGTAGATAAAATGAAACTCGGCTGGGAAGATGTGCACGATATTGCCGAACAAATTGAACACATTCAATCAATTGTATTTTTTGAAAAAATGGATGAGTTACTTGACTATCCCAAGATTGACCCGCATGGTTCACCCATCCCGGATAAGCATGGTAAAATTATTTTTAAAGAATACAAAAAGCTAAGTGATTGCCAGTCTGGTGACACCGTAAAGCTGTCTGCGGTTATTCATAGCTCTTCGGATTTTTTGAAATTTTTGAGCAACCGTCAAATGCATTTGGGCATTAAAATAAAAATTAAATCCATAGAGCCTTTTGATAAATCAATAACAATATCTTACCCAAAATCGCACACAGAAACAATTAGCAACATTGTTGCAGAACGGTTGCTGGTAGAGAAAATATAGAAGCATTTTGCAAGTTTCAATCAAAAAACGCAGATCAATACTTTTAAAGTAACAGGTTTTATTTTTTATAGTTACTTCTATTTTATTTTCCAGGCACAGGAATCACCGGCAAACATTCATTCCCACTTTCACTCACGGATTGCACGCCAAAAAAATAATTATCTTTTGAATAGGGCAATGTCATGGTAGTATTTTTTGTATAAAATTTCTTTTGCCACACAGCGCTGGTCGTTTCCCGTAGCAGTACATAATAACCCGTTGTAATACCGTCCTGTGGCGCCTTCCAGGAAAGTAGTGTGCTGTTTGATAAATTTTTAATTTCCATTGTCACCTCCTGCGGCACGGAAGGCGCTTTAGCCAGATTGGCGAGGACTGATAAATTCATGGCTGTATTTTTTCGCAAATATTCAAAATCAATATTGTTGATCAGGTCGCCATATTGAATGCCGTTTTCGATGCGAACATCCTGGTGCTGGTGCGTAAAATTTTCATTCATTTCTGTGATGCGCACTGCAGCAAAACCATTTTTCAAATAAGGCAAATGATCACCGCCGCGCAAAAAACGATCAGCACGATAGACCATTACTACATTTAAATTATCTACATAACGTTCCCCGGCTTCTTTTACATAGCGCGCAAGTTGCCTGGACTTACTGTCATTTTCAAGACCCATATATTTAATGAAACGAATATTTTTTTCCGTTTCATAAGACGGAATGCCTTCACTGAATACGCGCACTTGCGTGTTGTTGGTAATATTCGTTTCATTGCTGTTGATGCTGCCCATGATATCATTATTCAATACAGCTTCAATTTGCCAGTTCTCTTTTTTGGCTTTATCCGCCATGAAAGTGGAGCCAAGTAATCCCTGTTCTTCACCACTTACTGCAACAAAAATAATGGTGGCAGGAAATGCATGCACACTCATATTTCTGGCACATTCTAAAACCGCTGAAACACCGCTGGCATCATCATCTGCGCCGGGTGCGTCGCCCGTTCCGTCCATTACATCCGAGCGCATATTATCCAAATGCCCGCTGATTATAAAAATCCTTTTATCCGATGTGTCAGTACCTTTTAAAACGGCAACTACATTTCCCAAAAGTACCGGTACGTTCACTCTTTTTCCATCAGGCATAATTGTAACCGTATCAATGTATGCATGCAACCTGCCTTGCGATGCTTTGCCAAATTCATTGAATTTTTTTAATACCCAGTTTCTTGCAGCGCCAATGCCGCGCTTCGGATCTGTTTGTGTGCTTAAAGTATTACGCGTACCAAAATTTACGAGTTGTTGAATGTATGCATGTAAAGAATCTGCCGAAACACCGGCAACCATTTCTGCAATTTCCGGGTCGCGCTGAATAATGGTTTGGGCATAAGTTTGTTGAAAAAATACCACGGTAAGAAGAAGCAATGTCTTTTTCATAACAATAAATTGAACTTCAAATTTAAAATTTATAATTTTAATCAATTCATCAAACTTCTTGTGAAATGAAATGGACATATTTTTTCATCGCTTTATCGCTGATGTTTTTTATGGGTATAAAAACAAATGCACAAAAGCAGGTAACACTCCAAAAAAATATGCACATCAGTCAATCTGCTATTATTCAAAAAAAAATGTATGATTTACCAGGAAATGATTCTTTGAAAAATGCGATTATTGAGATAAGCGGAAATAACCTGGTGATTGATTTTAATGGAACTGTACTCGATGGAAGTAAAAATAAATATAGCCCGGATGTCTTTACAGGTATAGCTTTGAGGATTTCAGACAGTAGAAATATAACCATAAAAAACGCGGTCATTAAAGGGTATAAAATTGCCCTCTTTGCAAAAAATGTTCAAAACCTGCGTATTGAAAATTGTGATTTCAGTTATAATTTCCGGCAGCATTTAAACAGTAACCGTGATCGGGAAGACCTGAGCGACTGGCAAAGTTATCACCACAATGAGCAGGATGAATGGATGCGGTTTGGTGCGGGAATGTATTTGAGAAATTGTGATTCGGCTTTCATTAAAAATAATATTGTACAAAACGGGCAGTGTGGTTTAATGATGACCAATTGCAATGCAGCATTGATCTATAATAATAATTTTTCTTTTAATTCCGGCATTGGCATTGGTTTATACAAAAGTTCAAATAACCGTGTGATGAATAATCAACTCGACTGGAATATCCGTGGCGTGAGTGATGGTGTATATTACCGGGGACAGGACGCTGCCGCGATACTTGTATATGAACAAAGCAATGAAAATATTTTTGCCTGGAATTCTGCCACGCATAGTGGTGATGGATTTTTTCTCTGGGCTGGGCAAACCACCATGGACAGTGGAACAGGCGGTTGCAATGATAATTTAATTTTTCAAAATGATTTTTCCTATGCACCCACAAATGGCGTGGAAGTTACTTTCAGCAGGAATACAATTATTGGCAATACAATTTTTGATTGTACCTATGGTGTGTGGGGTGGTTATAGTTATAATAGTTTGATCGCTGCGAATCATTTTAAGAATAACACGACGGGTATTGGTATAGAACAGGGACAGGAAAATGATATAGAAAATAACTTCTTTGAAAATGGCAAAACGGCCATCCGGTTGTGGGCAACGCCCGGCAGGAAAATGGAAGGGAAATATGATGAACTGCGTGATGTGCGCAGTTTGAAGTATGGGATCAAAAATAATTTCTTTGATTCTATGCAAACTGTCTTTGATATCAGCCATAGTGAATCTATCCGCATCACAGGGAATAAAATTTTACATGCCAATGAAAATACGCGGCTTGATTCAACAGTGAAAAATATTTTTATCCGCGGCAATGGAGAAAAAATAAATTTCATCCCGGATACTTTATTGCTTGAAAAAACAGCGCCTCAAAAATTACCGGATGCCAGGAATGCAATGTTGCCGGCGGATCATTTGGAGGGCAAAAAATATATGATGATGGCAGAGTGGGGGCCGTACGATTTTCAGTCGCCCATTTTATGGTTAACCAAAAAAGATAGTTTCGGCAATATGCATTTTGAAATTTACGGACCACCGGGAAAATGGGCTATCAATTCCTCAACAGGTATTGAAAACTTTTCGGCAAAAAGCGGAACTGTACCGGGAACACTTGATGTAAAGAAGACCGATGGCGATGAAATTTCCATTGAGCTGAAATACACTGGCGGTGCGGTTACTTCTCCATTTGGCGAAAAGTATGCTGCAGGTACACCATATGTTTTTTCTTATAAAAAAATGAGCATCCCGATTGACTGGCATGTGCAATTATTTACATTCGATTCATCCAAAGATCCAATTAAAAAGGAAAATGCTTTTTATGCAATGATAAAAAATTCTGCACCGGTGAAAGACAGCATTTTTAAAAACCTGGAGAATCATTTTGGAAAAATGCAACCCAAATCTTCCATGGCATTGGTTGCAGAAGGCGAAGCTTTTTTTCCTAAAGGGAACTATACTTTTGGTGTGAGTGCCGGTGATTTGGTACGTGTATATATTGATAACAAAATGGTGCTGGATGCATGGGATTCGTCGAAGATTATTTATGATGCTGATTATCATCATGATTTTCATTTTGCACTTGAAGGAAAACATTCGATTAAAATCATACAGGCGCAGTATGGGGATTATGGGATGCTGTATTTTACGATAGATAGAAAATAGAAGCTTATAAAAAACAAAGTCTCATTTTTTCATTTGGACTAAAGTCCATTTACTCTATTATTATTTAGCCACTGCTTAAAAGCAGTGGCAATTGATGAGAATAATTCGAGCCTGTGTTGGCATCCCAGCCAACACTTAAAAAAATAAGCCTCATTTTTTCCATTGAGCTGAAACGGATTTGCTTTATTATTTAGCCACTGCATAAATGCAATGGCAATTGATAAAAATAATTAGAGTCTGTATTGGCGTCCCCGCCAACACGTTTCAAATCAATCTAAAACCGTACATACAACTTCAATTAAGTTTCAAAAAAAATACATGTACATTTGAAACGCTCATTTCTAATCAAAAAAAACTGTTTATGAAAAAATCAATCATTCTTTTTGCAGGCATACTATCCCTGGCTGCGTGTAGCAATCCGCCAACGAATTCTTTTATAGAAATCAATGGAATAGATTCATCCATCAAACCTGGTGATAATTTCTTTTTATATGTAAATAAAAAATGGAATGATACTGCACAGATACCTCCTTCGCAGGCTGGTGTCGGCGCGTATATGTTTATGAATTACCCGCAGCGACTGCGTTTGCAGGGAATACTCGATAGCGTGTCAAAAGCCAATAATGTCGATGGATCAATTGCACAAAAGATCGGCGATTTTTATGCGTCAGGAATGGATACAGCTACGATAAACAATCGTGGTTACGATCCCGTAAAACCTATACTGGCCAGCATTGAAAGCATTCGTGATATCGCTTCGCTCATACAATTTGTAACCAGCGAAGCAAAAAATAGGAACATGTCTATTTTGGCTTTCGGCGTGGGCCCAAGCAATAAAAATAGCAACCTGAATATTGCACATATTTATCAAACAGGAATTGGATTGCCGGAAAGGGATTATTATTTCAAAACAGACCCTTCTAGCGTGGGTATCCAGGAGGCATACAGGAATTTTATTGCAACATTATTTACACTTACAGGAACTGATTCATTGAATGCAAATAAAAATGCTGCAATCGTTTATAACATTGACAAACAACTTGCCGCTTCACATAAAACAAATATTGAACTGCGGGATGTGAATGCAAATTTTAATATGATGGCTGTGTCCGAACTTATAAAGCGCCAACCCAATATTGGATGGGCAAATGTGTTGATTGAGTCGGGTGCAAAAACAGATTCATTGGATGTAGCGCAACTGGCTTATTATGATAAATTAAATGCAGTTTTAAAAACGATTCCGATCAGTGAATGGAAAGTTTATCTCAAAGCATATACCTTGAATAATTATTCTGATGCACTCAGCAAACCCTTTGCAGATGCGGCTTTTGACTTTAATAAAGTCATCTCGGGACAAGCCGTTCAAAAAACCCGTGGTGAAAAAATGGCCAGTGCAGTTGATGGATCATTGGGTGAAGGGCTTGGAGAAATATATGTAAAAAAATATTTTACGGAAGATGCAAAAAAACGCATGCTTGACCTGGTGAACAATTTGCAAAAAGCATTTGCAGTAAGAATAGAAAAACTTGATTGGATGAGTGATAGCACGAAAGTAAAAGCCAAAGAAAAACTTTTTGCCATCACAAAGAAAATCGGTTACCCTGATAAGTGGAGAGATTATAGTAATGTACATATTGAAAAAGGAAAATATTTTGAAAACCTGGTTTCCACTGCTGCCAATAATTATCAATATCAACTGGCGAAATTGAATAAGCCGGTTGATAGAAGTGAATGGTTTACTACACCGTCAACCGTCACTGCATATTATAATCCTTCCGCCAATGAAATTGTTTTCCCCGCGGGTATTTTGCAACCGCCGTATTTCGATGACAATGCAGATGATGCATTAAATTATGGAGGCATTGGCATGGTCATCGGCCACGAAATGACACATGCATTTGATGACCAGGGCGCACAGTTTGATAAATTTGGGAACGTGCAAAATTGGTGGACGAAAGATGATTATGATAAATTCAAAGCGAAGACGCAGCAGGTTGTGAATCTCTATAATACTTTCACCGTGCTGGATACGATGCATGTAAAAGGCGCGATGACACTAGGAGAAAACACGGCAGATGTAGGTGGTGTGTCCATTGCTTACGATGCTTTTAAACTGACAAAGGAAGGACAAGATACAGCGAAGATCGGTGGCTACACACCTGATCAGCGATTCTTCTTTTCGGTTGCCCGAATTTGGCGGGTAAAAATGAAAGATGAATTCCTGCGTTTGTGGATCAATAATAATCCGCATTCGCCACCCATGTGGCGCGTGAATGGGCCTTTGATGAATAACCCTCACTTTTATGATGCATTTAATGTGCAGCCTGGTGATAAAATGTACCTGGCGGACAAGGACCGGATTCATATCTGGTAATATTTATAAATTTATTTTAAAAAATTGCGTTGCTTAAAAGTGGCGCAATTTTTTTATTTTGCAATATTTATATTTTTAAAAAAATATTTTATGGCAAAAAGTAAAACGAATTCCAACGTTGATTTTTATTTTCTCAAAGAAGAAAAATGGGCGGAAGAAATTTCGCAATTAAGAAAAATTTTATTGAGCTGTAAGCTCCATGAAGATTTGAAATGGGGTGTGCCTTGTTATACATGGGAAGATCATAATATTGTGTTGATCCATGTATTTAAAGAATATTGCGCGTTGTTATTTTTCAAAGGTGCATTATTAAAAGATGATCATAAAATACTTATACAACAAACAAAAAATGTGCAGGCCGCGCGCCAGGCTCGCTTCACAGATATTTCCCAAATCAATTCAATGAAATCCATCATCAAAGAATATGTTGCAGAAGCTATTGAAGCAGAAAATTCCGGGTTGAAAGTGGAATTAAAAAAGACAGCTGAATATAAAGTCCCCGAAGAATTAGAAAATGCATTCGCTAAAAATGCCACATTCAAAAAAGCCTTCTACGCATTGACGCCCGGAAGGCAAAGAGGTTACCTGCTTTATTTTTCATCAGCCAAACAAGCGCAGACGCGGCAAGCAAGAATTGAAAAACACAGGAAGGATATTATGGAAGGGAGGGGGTGGAATGAATGAGAGGTAATGGCAATCAAAATTTCATGACCATATTATCAGGGATGAACAATCCTTTCAAAATATATCACGATACATTTCTAACAATCCTTCGAATTGGAAAGATGATAAATTTTTTTAAAAAACTCTAAGAAGATAAAACAAGCATTTGAAAGATGAAATCAATTCAAAAATATCACCCCCCATTCTCCACGCTCATCCCTTCATGACAAATTTCCATTTCTTCCAAAGCAATGTTTTGATTCATGGCATGCAATCCGGAATATTGGATGCGTACAGGAAATGCATTCCTGATTTTCCAAATAACAACGGGGGAATGCGTTTCATCAAGTAATTCAATGATGATGTCGCGTCTCTCTACTTTATTACCTTGTATGGTGTTGAACCATTTATAAAATTCATTATCGCCTTTTATTATGCCGCGTTTGAGAATGATATTGGCATATTCAATTTTGCCGGGCATTTTGGTAACACTCATTTCGGGAGATGAGCCTTCCCTGTATTCCAGTACTTGTGTGGCTGCAGTTAATCCGGTGACTTCTAAAAAGCCTATACGTGTGCCGCCCCACTGCACTAAAAAATGATAACCGGCCAAAGGATAATTCATAAAACTATTTTTTATGTGAAAAATAAATTTGAATTCAGGCTGGTTAAAAATAAATTCCTAACCATTCATACTCGCTAAAAATTCTTCGTTGCTTTTCGTGCCGCGCATACGTTTCAATAATTCATTCATAGATTCTTCCGTATTCATATCATTGATATATAAACGAAGAATATTCATGCGCTGCAATACTTCTTTATCCAATAATAAATCGTCTCTTCTTGTTGAAGATGCCACGAGGTCAATCGCAGGATAAATACGCTTATTGGCCAGTCGCCTGTCGAGTTGCAATTCCATATTACCTGTTCCTTTGAATTCTTCAAAGATCACTTCATCCATCTTGCTGCCGGTTTCAATCAGGGCAGTTGCAAGAATAGTGAGTGAACCACCAAATTCTATTTTCCTGGCTGCGCCAAAAAATTGTTTTGGTTTTTGCATGGCATTCGCTTCCACACCACCACTTAAAACTTTTCCGCTTGCGGGTGCGACTGTATTATGCGCGCGTGCAAGACGTGTAATGGAATCCAGTAGTATCACTACATCCTGTCCACATTCCACGAGGCGCTTGGCCTTTTGTAAAGCAATCTGTGATACGCGAACGTGTTTCTCTGCAGGCTCATCAAAAGTAGAAGCGATCACTTCTGCTTTTACGCTGCGTTCCATATCTGTTACCTCTTCCGGGCGCTCATCTATCAATACAACCATGAGATAACACTCAGGATGATTTTTTGCAATAGCATTGGCCACTTCTTTCAACAACATTGTTTTACCCACCTTTGGCTGTGCCACAATAAGTCCGCGCTGGCCTTTACCGATCGGTGTAAAAAGGTCAATGATGCGGGTACTGAAATTGGAAGCAGTTGTAAAAAGATTTAATTTTTCGAATGGGAAAAGTGGCGTGAGGTAATCAAAAGGTACACGGTCGCGTACTTCATCCGGGCTTTTACCATTAATGCTTTCCACTTTTAATAAGGCAAAATATTTCTCCCCTTCTTTTGGCGGACGAACGGAACCAAACACGGTGTCGCCCGTTTTTAAACCAAATAATTTTATCTGCGAAGGAGATACATAAATATCATCAGGAGAAGATAAATAATTATAATCTGAAGAACGCAGGAAACCATAGCCATCCGGCATCATTTCCAAAACACCTTCGCCCTGGATAATACCATCAAATTCAATATTAAATGCAGGTTCTTTTTTCTGTGGGTGATTTTTCTGCGGTTGCGGTTGCCTGTTGTGAACGGGATTTGCACGCCTTTCCTGTTGTACAGATTCTGAAGTTCCTGTTGATTCATCTTCATTATCTTCATCATCATCATCCTGATCATCATCCAGGTTTAACGGTTCATCATCATCCAGCAGGCTTAATAATTTGCTGCCCAGTTCCGGTAAATCGGTTTCTTCAAAACTGCCATTTTTATCATTCGGCGTTTCCTCTTCGTTAGCGTCATTTTTTTTGCGCGCGATTTTTTTTGCCGGTTTTGATGTTTTAACCGCGGTCGGTTTTTCTTTCGGAGTATTTTCCTCAGCGGCAGTATCTGTCATCACTTCAGCCTCTTCGGTGGAGTTGGAAGTGGTCGCTTTTACGATACGTTTTCTTTTGGGCTTTTCCGAAATACCCGTTGTGTTTTCTTTCATATTTACGGCTTGCGAATCCAGGATCTTATAGATCAGGTCCTGTTTGTTTAATTTTTTTACATCTGCGAGTTTTTGCTGTTCTGCTATGTCGTGTAACTCAGGCAGCAGCATATCGTTTAATTGCAAAATGTCATACATAGTGTAAGATAGATATTGAATGAAAAATTTTCTTTACAGAAGAATCTCGTGAGATTGAAGAATTTAATTAAAGATTGTATTTGAATTTACCTGGCGAGCTGAGCGGGTTTCGATCTGGACTTTTCAGCTTGTTTCCGGTGCACTGTTCCTGCAAATATATAGATTGAAATATAAAATGAAAATTTTTTTTATTTAATTTTTCTGTGGCGCAACCTGGATTTGGGGAAAATTAAAAAACAGGAAGCGGATTTTTTCTTTTCGCAGTTCTTTTAAAATTTCAAAATAGATATGCTGCTGTGCGTTCATATAATCAATATATGCCGGCGTGGTTACATAATAAACCGTATCAAAGTTGATGGATGCATCTCCAAAACTGGCCAAGTGGCTCCTGTCAAAAGTTGTATTTGGGGTGGCATCAATAATTTTTTTGATGATCCCGGGAATAGACTGTAGTTGCGCTTCAGTGGCTTCATCATGGATATTTAGGGTAAATGAAACCCGTCGCCGCTTCATATCCTGAAAATTCTGGATCGTGGATTTTACAATTTCCGCGTTGGGCATAATCAGCAATTCACCGGTAATGCTGCGGATATGTGAAGTTTTAATACCGATGCGCTCAACAGTTCCCGATTTCCCATTGATGATGACCGTATCGCCAATTTGAAATGGTTTATCAAAAAAAATCACAAAATAACTGAATACATCACCCAAAATATTTTGTGCAGCAAGTGCAATGGCAATACCACCAATACCAAGTCCTGTAATGATGGTGGTAATATTAAATCCCAGGTTGCTCACCAGCATCAGTAAGCCAATGCTCCATATTACGATATTGATGATCACCAGTAAACCAGAGAGTTGGCGGATGCGTTCAGGTGGTTCTCCCTTGTGTTCCATCACCTGGACAATGATCGCGTAAATGGCATGAATAACGATGCGTACAAAATAATACGTGGTTACAAAAGCAAATGCAATACCGATATATTTATCCGCATGTGGTGTGATCGTTAATTGTTCGATACCATTATAAGCAATGGCAATGTAGAGATAGGGAAAAATAAAACGGCTTGTCACATTTACCAGGATATCATTCAACCTAAACTTTACTTTGGCTTTTGCGGCAAATCTTTTTAAGATCTTTAAAATAAATTTTTTCAGCAAACGCAGGATCAGCCAGCCGATGAGAATTCCCCCAAATACAAATAAATATTCGCGGGTGCTGTTTCCCCAAAAAACCTGTTGAAGTATTTCCTTCATAATTGTTGCAAATGTAATGGTTCAAATTTTTTTGATCGTGAATTGAACAAATTAGCATCAGAAATATCTACATTTTGGTATCTGTAAATTCAGTTTTAATCATTTAATTATTCTAAATCAAATGCCACCCTCTGGGGTTCAATTTAATTGATGTTCATAAGATTCTAAAATCCTGTCACCCTTCCAGGGTTACAATTAGTCAAAAGAGAAAAATTGTGATTGCTTTATCTGGCATTGAACAAACCCCAACTGGGTGCTATTGTTATAGAATAAAGATTGTGAGGATGCAAGAAAACCCCGGAGGTGTGATATTATTATAACCAAAGAAATATCTATTAATTCAATAACCCCAAAGGGCATACGCGTCAACTTAAGCATTTTTATCATTGTCTGCTTGCTTCGATACTTTGACTTTACTTTTTTTTACTCTCTGTAAGGTAAAAGAATTTTTATCTTCTATGATCCATTCCATGGCTTCTCCTTTCTCAATATTACAGGCTTCAGCAACCGCAGCCGGAAAATTTATATAAAATGATTTTGTAGTTCCTCTTTCTACTTTTTGGATTTTTACTTGATATCCCATTTCTTTTTTTTATAAAATTACAACTTTATAATAATAGTATATATACTATTATATATTTTTGTTCTTATGAAAATAAAAATAGCCGCAATGTTTCACAAAATGGGCTTCTCTGCCGATGTACTCAATACGATAGCCAAAGACAATAATTTTAAAAAAAGAAATCGTATTCTGGATGCTTTTGATTTCCTTTTTGTTTTATTGGTGAATGCCAGTAAGGAAATTGTAAGCTACAATACGATGGCCAGTACATTAGCATTACAAAAAGATAAGGCTGTTTCCAAACAGGCTTTGCATCAGGCTATGAACAACTTATTTTTCCTGAACTTTATCAATCAAATCTTTGATCAACTTCTAACAACAAAACTGGGCATAGCTAGTATCAGATCCCAATTTGGTTTTCAAAGAATTATCATCCAGGATTCCACAATTATCAAACTTCCCAATCGTCTTGCATCTATTTATTCAGGTGTAAAAAACGGTTCAGCGCAAGTGGTAAATGCACGCCTGCAATATGCGTTTGACACGCTTAGAAATTATTCAGTATTCTTTGCATTAAATTCTTATAAAACCAATGATGTCAAAGCTGCATCGGCACTCCCTGTTGAAAAAGGTGATTTGATAATAAGGGATAGAGGATATTTTAGCCTGACAGAAATAAAAAGAATATTAAACAACACAGCTGACTTTATTTACAGGTATAAACATGGAATTATTTATTATGATGCAGAAACTAACGTGCGATTAAATTTGATGGAGATTCTACATCTTCATAAAATAACTGATATAAAAGTGCGTGTTGATAGCATACATGGTCCTGTTATCAGGCTCTTAGCTGCCCCCGTTACAGAAGAAATGGCTAATCAAAGAAGAGCAAAGCTTAAAAAAGAAGCAAAATGTTTTCCTTCAAAAGAAGTACTTGCGCTATTATCATGGTCAATATTTTTGACTTCCGTAGAAAAAGAAAAGGCAGATTTTAAAAAAATATTTGAATTATACAAGCTAAGATGGAGCATTGAAATAATTTTTAAGGCAATGAAAAGCCATTTGAAACTGGATAAAATACATAACGTATCAACAAATCAATTGAAATTTATTATAATAGCAAAAATGATTTTATTTCTACTTACTTTTCATTTTGTATTTAATTGGTTCGGCAAAAAAGTTACAAAAAACTTTAAAAAAGAATTAAGCCTTTTGAAACTGTGTCGATACTTGAAAGATAATATGAATGTCCTTGCAGAATTAATAAAAGAAACTTGCAGAAATAAATTAGAGAAAGAAAATCCTGCCACAAAAGCACTCATAAAATATTGTACCTACGACACTAGAAATAGACAAAATTATAACCAAAAACTGTCTCAATTTGCTTAAGTTGACGCGTATGCC